>QVQC01000063.1 GCA_003428585.1 Nioella halotolerans | reverse complement strand
TGACGAGGACGGTGCGGCCGCCGCGCCGCCCCGCCTTGGCGACAACCGCGGCATTTCCGACGAACAGGATTTCGAGGCCGTGGCCGAGCGTGAAACCATCGAAAGCGACGCCGAACGCCTTGAACGCATGCAGGCGCAGCGAGTCGAGATCGAACCGACCGCGGTTCCTGACCGCCCCGGCGCGACAGGGCCGAACATCATCGAGTACGCGCTCGCCACATCGCACCCGGTGGGCGAGCAACGATATCGCCGCCTGAACTTCGCCGCCGGGGCGCGCCACGAACGCAATTGCCGCGCCTACCGTTCCGACGATCTGGCGCAGGAGGCGTTCCTCGCTGCTGGTGGGCCGGAGCGGGACCGTCAGGCGCTCGACCCCGATGGCGACGGTTATGCCTGCGGCTGGGATCCGACCCCGTACCGCGACGCCGCCGCCGCCGCGCGGGGACAGTGAACCGCTCGCCCAATTTCGGCGCGCGCCGGGACGGGCTGCGGCCGGAACTGGTCGTGCTGCATTACACCGCGATGGAAAGCTCTGCGGCGGCGCAGCGGGCGCTTTGCGATCCGGCGCGCGAGGTGTCTGCCCATTACCTCGTGTCCGAGTCGGGCGAGGTCCTGCCGCTGGTCGATGAAGACATGCGGGCGTGGCACGCGGGCGCCGGGGAATGGGCCGGGCGCGGCGACGTCAATTCGCGCTCCATCGGGATCGAGTTGGCCAATACGGGGGATGCGCCTTTCGCCGCGCGCCAGATGGCGGCGCTGATGGCGCTGCTGCCGGGCATCCTCGATCGCTGGTCGATCCCGCCCCAAGGGGTCATCGCGCATTCCGACATGGCGCCGGGGCGCAAGATCGACCCCGGCCCGCGCTTCGACTGGCACCGTCTGGCGCGCGCCGGCCTCTCCGTCTGGCCCGCGCCGCGCGACGGCGCGGGGCTGCCTGCGGATGAACGCCGCTTTCGCCGCGACGCGGAGGCGTTCGGCTATCCGCGCGATCTGCCCCTCGACCTGCTGCTTGCCACCGTTCGGCTGCGCTTTCGCCCACGCCATGCCGGCCCGCTCGATTCGCAGGACATGAGCGTCATGGCCGACCTTGCCGCGCGCTTTGCCGCCCATGAGGGGTTGACGCCGCGCCGCGAGAGGCCCTAAGTCCCGCCCGCGCGGAGGGCCGGATGGCCGCGGGGGGCATCCCCCGAGGAAAGTCCGGACTCCCTGAAGCAACGGTGCCGGGTAACGCCCGGGCGGAGCAATCCGACGGACAGCGCCACAGAAAAGAAACCGCCCCGTGCGCGGGGTAAGGGTGAAACGGTGGGGTAAGAGCCCACCGCGGGACTGGCAACAGGACCGGCACGGCAAGCCCCACCGGGAGCAATGCCAAATAGGGACCTCGCGTGCGCGTCACAGGGCCGCTTCAGCCCGAGGGGTCCGGGTTGGCAGCAAGAGCCCGCGGGCAATCGCGGGCCGAGACGAATGGTCATCGAACCGGGGGCGACCCCGGGGAACAGGATCCGGCTTACAGGCCCTCCGCGCATCTTCATGACAACTGGTTGGGCCGTCGCCTTCGGCCTCGATCCGGGCGGGGGGTGCCGCCCCTCGTGCCCGCCGGGAAATTTGGGCCAAGATGAAAGAAACCGGGCTTGCAAAGACGGCCCCGGACCTGTTCTTGAGACCGTGGTCCGCGGCGGGGAGATGACATGACACCGGTAAGCGTAACCGCGGCGGAGCTGTCCCGGGTCTTCGGGCGTATCGGCCTTCTGTCCTTCGGCGGGCCGGCGGCGCAGATCGCATTGATGCACCGCGAACTGGTCGAGGCGCGACCCTGGCTCACCGAAAAGCAGTTCCTCGGCGCGCTCTCCTTCAGCATGCTGCTGCCGGGGCCCGAGGCGATGCAACTGGCCACCTATGCCGGCTGGCGGCTGAGGGGCACGCTGGGCGGTCTCATCGCGGGCGGGCTGTTCGTGCTGCCCGGCGCGCTGGTGGTCCTCGTCCTCGCGACGCTTTACGCCCGGTTCGGACAGGTGCCTTTGGTGGCGGCGCTGTTTCTCGGGGTCAAGGCGACGGTTGTCGTGGTGGTGGTCGAGGCGCTTCTGAAGGTCAGCCGCCGGGCGCTGCGCGGGCCGCTGGCCTACGCGCTGGCCGCGCTGGCCTTCGTCGGGCTTTTCGCGTTCGACCTGCCCTTTCCGCTGATCATCGCCGTCGCGGCTGGGGTCGGCGCGGTTTTCATGGGGCAGGGCGGGGACAGCGCACCGCCGGCGGGTGTGCGGCCGGGCCGGACGCTGGTCACCGTGCTGACATGGGGCGCGCTCTGGCTGCTGCCGCTGGCGGCGTTGTGGCTGGTCGCGCCGGGCCATGTGCTGACCGATCTGGGGCTGTTCTTTTCCAAGCTGGCGGTCGTCACATTCGGCGGCGCCTATGCCGTTCTGGCCTACATGGTGCAGGAGGTGGTCAGCGTGCAGGGCTGGCTGACAACCGGGCAGATGATGGATGCGCTTGGACTGGCCGAGACGACGCCGGGGCCGTTGATCCTCGTGACAGAGTTCGTGGGGTTCCTCGCCGGGGCGGGGCAGGGCGGCATCGGCATGGGGCTTGCCGCGGCGCTGGTCACGCTTTGGGTGACCTTCGTGCCGTGTTTCCTGTGGATCTTCGCCTTCGCGCCTTACGTCGAGTGGATCAGCGCGCAGCCGCGTCTCAATGGCGCGCTCGCGGGCATCACCGCTGCCGTGGTCGGGGTGATTCTGAACCTGTCGCTGTGGTTCGGGCTCAATGTCTTTTTCGACGAGGTCGCGCGGGCGGCGCTTGGCCCCGCGGCGATCTGGCTGCCGGACGTCGCCAGCGTCCGGCCCGGCGCGATTCTGCTGGCGCTGCTGGCGGGCTGGCTGCTGCTGCTGCGCAAGTGGGATCTGCTGGCGGTGCTGGCCACGACGGCTGCGGCGGGCGCGGTCTGGCACCTCGCGATTTCCCCCGTTTTCGGTTGACACCCGGCAGCGCAGAGGTAAAACACGCGCTCAACCCCAGACACGCGCGCACGGGCCATCTGGCCGCGAGCCGCCCCGCTTTGCAGGAGTTTGACATGGCGAAGCCGACCACAATCAAGATCCGCCTGAATTCCACGGCGGGCACCGGCCACTTCTACGTGACCAAGAAGAACGCGCGCACGATGACCGAGAAGATGACCATCCGCAAATACGACCCGGTCGCGCGCAAGCACGTCGAGTACAAGGAAGGCAAGATCAAGTGATCTGATCCTGTCACGGATGTATCGAAACCGGGCCGCGCTGATCAAGCCGCGGCCCGGTTTCGTTTCAGGGTCAGGAATCTTTCGTCTTTACGCCGATAGCACGGCGCCAACGAAAAAGGGCCGGGGAAATCCCCCGGCCCTGTGCCATTCATCCTGTCGCCCGCGTCATTCGCGGCTGCCAAGGAATTGCAGCAGGAACATGAACAGGTTGATGAAGTCGAGGTACAGGCGCAGCGCCCCCATGATCGCCGACTTGCCAAGCCATTCCTCGTCCATGTGGCTGGCATGTTCGATATACTCGTTCTTGATCGACTGCGTGTCATAGGCCGTCAGGCCAGCGAAGATCAGCACGCCGAGCACCGAGATCACGAAGTGCAGCGCCGCCGAGGCAAGGAAGATGTTGACGATCATCGCCACGATGATGCCGATCAGCCCCATCATGAGGAACGTGCCGAGGCCCGACAGGTTCTTTTTCGTGGTGTAGCCGTACAGGCTGAGCCCCGCGAAGGAGATCGACGTGATCAGGAAGGTCTGCACGATCGAGATCCCGGTGAACACCGCGAAGATCCAGCTGATCGAGATGCCCATCACGGCTGAGAAGGCGTAGAAGAACAGTTGTGCCCCGGCATAGGACAGCTTGTTGATCATCGCGCCGAAGGCGAAAACCATGATCAGCGGCGCGAACATCGCGATCCAGCCAAGGATGTTGGGCTGAAGGGTTTCGGGGTTGCGGAAGATCTGCATCAGCGCCGGGCTGGTGCCGATCGCCCACGCCGCGCCGGCGGTCACCAGAAGACCGACCGACATGGTGGCGTAGACCTTGTTCATGTGGGCGCGCAGCCCCTCGTCGATCTGGGCGGCGTCTGCGCCGCGCGCGCCAGCACGGATCGTGTCGAATTCTGCCATCTCGTCCTCCAGAATGAGCAATCAAGCCGAGGGGCACCGATAGCGGTGCCCGCCTTGACTGTAATATCGGCAAGCCGGGCGGCGTTTTCAAGCTTTACCGGATGCGGAACGTGCGGCTTTTTCGGGCATTGCGCCGTGTGCGATCACAGCAGCCAGGCTTGCGGCACATCCCATGCCGGGCGGCGCGCCTCGCGGGCGATGTCGGCCTCGGTCAGACCGAGGTCGCGGCGGGCATGGACGTCAAGCCGTTCGAGCGCGCGACGCTGCCGCCAGGCGGTGATCGCGGCCCGGGCAAAGGCGGTGAGGCTGTGGCGGCGCGAGGCCGGAAGGCTGGCGTGGGAAAGGGTGGTGGCCATGGTCAGGTCTTTCGGATTCGTGAAGAAATGGGGAGGGTGTATTTTGATGATTGATATATAGCGTCGAACATGACATTAGAAAAATGAATGTTCTTGAATATCTAGTTCACGGAATGTGATGACATGCGCAACCTGGACCTGACCGCGCTGCGCGCGTTCGTGACCGTCGCCGATACCGGCGGCGTCACCAAGGCCTCGGGCCTTCTCAACCTGACGCAATCGGCGGTGTCGATGCAACTCAAGCGGCTGGAGGAGAGCACGGGCATCGCGTTGTTCGACCGCTCGGCGCGCAAGCTGGCACTGACCAATGCCGGTGAGCAGATGCTGAGCTATGCCCGCCGCATGTTGGCGCTGAATGACGAGGTGCTGGCGCGCCTCACCTCGGTCGATTACGAGGGCGAACTGGTGCTGGGCGTGCCGCATGACATCATCTACCCGGCGATCCCGCGGGTGCTGCACCGGTTTCACGCGGCCTTCCCGCGCATGAAGGTGCAGCTTGTCAGCTCCTACACCTCGCGCCTGCGCCGGATGCTGGAACGCGGCGAGGTGCACCTGGCGCTGACCACCGAATCGGCGCTCGACAGCGGCGGCGAGACGCTGATGGAACGCCCGCTGGTCTGGGTCGGGGCGCTGGATGGGCAGCAATGGCGTCAGCGCCCGCTTCGGCTGGCCTTCGAGCAATTGTGCATCTTTCGCCAACCGGTGCAGGTGGCCCTCGACCGGGCCGGGATTTCGTGGGAAATGGCCGTGGAAAGTGACAATTCGCGCACCGTGGAGGCCTCGATCAGCGCTGACCTTGCCGTGCATGCCTGTATCGAGGGGGCCGAGCCGCCCTACGTGGAACGCATCCGGCACAATGGCGCGCTGCCCGATCTGCCCGCCGTCCGCATCAACATGTACGGCGCGGACGCCGCGCGGGGCGAACCGGCGCAGGCGCTGGCCGACATGGTGCGGCAGGCCTACGCGGCGATGTGACGGGCTACATCGTCACCACGACCTTGCCGGTCGATCGGCGCGATTTCAGCAGGTCGAGCGCCTCCGCCACCCGGTCAAGCGGGTAGGTCGCGCCGACATGCGGCTTCAGCCCGCCCGCTTCGTATATCGAGAACAGCTCCGACAGGCTGCCGGTCAGGATTTGGGGGGCGAATGTCAGGTAGCCGCCCCAGTAAAGCCCGATCACGTCGAGGTTCTTGACCAGCAGGATATTGGCCGGGATCTGAGGCACCTCGCCGCTGGCAAAGCCGATCGGGATAAGCCGGCCGCCGGGGTTGGTCGCCCGCATTGCCGCCTTGAACGCATCGCCGCCCACGGCGTCATAGACCACGTCCGCCCCGCCGAGCGCCTTGACCTCGCCGCGGATGTCCTGCGTTTCACTGTCGATGAGATGCCCGGCGCCGGCGGCCTGCGCGACCTGCAGCTTTGCCGCGCCGCGCGCGCAGGCAATCACCTCCGCCCCCATGCGCGCGCCGATCTCCACCGCTGTCAGTCCAACGCCGCCGGCCGCGCCCAGAACCAGCAACCGTTCGCCCGGCTGCAACCGCGCCCTGTGCACGAGCGCGAGGTGAGACGTGCCATAGGCCACGAGGAATCCGGCCGCCTCCGTCAATGGCATCGCGTCGGGAATAGGCGTGATCCGGTCCACCGGAAAGACGCCAGCCTCGGCCAGCCCGCCTTGCCCGGCAAAGACCGCGACGCGGGTGCCGGGGGCCGGGCCATCCGTATCGGGGCCAAGCGCCTCCACCGTGCCGGCGATCTCCATGCCCATGGTGAAGGGCGGCTCAGGCGTGTCCTGGTAGCGGCCCTCCATCATCAACAGGTCCGCGAAGTTGAGCCCGCAGGCCGCGATCCGCACCAACGCCTCGCCCTCGGCGGGGGTGGGGGTGTCGATCTCCTGCACCGCGGGGGCTGTGTCGAATCCGGTCAACCTGTAGGCGCGCATCTGCCATGTCCCCAACATTTCAAACTCGCCACACGCTAGCGCGCGCCGGCCCGGATGCAACCGGGACAATGCGTCCTTTTGCTTTCTCTCGGGCGGGGTATTATTGATACCGACAAGTATCTCGACCGGCGTGACTTTACCCCGGGCCGGGCTATTTCACCGCAAGGGCATAATGTCGGTGGCCTGAAAGGGTCCCGCGACAGGAGATAGGCATGAAACACCCGGTTGACACTCACGTAGGCAAGCGCATCCGCCACCGCCGCTGGATGGTGGGCATGACACAGCAGCAGCTTGCCGAACATGTGGGCATCAAGTTCCAGCAGATCCAGAAATACGAAACCGGCATGAACCGGGTCAGCGCGTCGCGCCTTTGGGATATCGCGCGCGCATTGGAGGTGCCGGTGGCCTTCTTCTTCGAGGGGCTCGAGGGGGGCGTCGAGGGGACCGGCGCGCTGCCCGGCGACGTGCTCGCCGACAAGGAGGCCCAGGAACTTGTCCGCTCCTATTACGCGATCCCGGAAAACCAGCGCAAACAGCTGTTCGAACTGGCCCGCGTGTTGTCGGGCGCGGCGGCCTGAGGGGCGTTGACGGGCGGGGTGCGCCGTGCGACCTGACGGCTGACCTTGCCCTAGGAAAGCCCCCGACATGCTGACCCGTTCCCGTCTCTCCCCCGAGCTTGCCACTGATCTGCGGGAGACGGCGAATACCATGGCCGAGGCTGCGCGCACCGCGACGCTGAGGTATTTCCGCAAGCCCGGCCTCGGCGCGGAGACCAAGCTGGCCGGCGGGTTCGACCCGGTAACCGAGGCCGACCGCGCCGCCGAGTCCGCGATGCGCGCCGTGCTGGCCGCGCGTCGGCCCGTCGACGGGGTGCTGGGCGAGGAACAGGCGGCGGTGGCGGGGACCAGCGGGCTGACATGGGTGATCGACCCGATCGACGGCACCCGCGGCTTCATTTCCGGCACGCCGACATGGGGGGTGCTGATCGGGCTGCAGGATGCGGATGGCCCGTTCTACGGCGTCATCGACCAGCCCTATATCGGCGAACGTTTCGAGGGCGGCCTTGGGCAGGCGCATGTCGCCGGGCCGCATGGCGACGCCCCGCTTGGCGTGCGCCCGGCGGTCTCGCTGGCCGAGGCGACGCTGTTTTCCACCTTCCCCGAGGTCGGCACAGGGGCCGAGCGGGCCGCGTTCGAGCGGGTCCGCGACCGGGTGCGATTGACGCGCTATGGCATGGATTGCTACGCGTACGGTCTGCTCGCGGCGGGGCAGGTGGATCTGGTGATCGAGGCCGGGCTGCACCCCTATGACATCGCCGCGCCCATTGCCGTAATCGAGGCGGCCGGCGGCATCGTGACAGACTGGCAGGGCGGCCCGGTGCATGCGGGCGGGCAGGTGATCGCCGCCGCAAGCGCCGCATTGCATGGCGACGCGCTGAAACTGCTTCAGGCGCAGTGAGCCTTGCCCGGCCTGCAGGCCGGAGGGTAGCCTTTCGGGTGGCGGCCCCCCGAGCCCTTTGCCCGCTTTCTGTCGGCCCGCCCGCGCCCGCCTGCGCGATCCCTTGACCGAAACGGGCGTCGGAAACGGAGGGCCACATGAGCGACATTATCGTGTCATCCGCAGCGCAGATCCTGACCATGGATGACGCGGGCACCGAATTGGCCGGCGCCGATATCCGCATCCGGGACGGCGTGATCGCCGAAATCGGCCGCGGGTTGCAGGGCGGCGACATCCTGAGCGCCGAGGGGTGCCTTGTGACGCCGGGGTTGGTGAACACGCATCATCACCTCTACCAGACGCTGACCCGTGCCGTTCCGGGCGCGCAGGATGCGCTCCTGTTCGGCTGGTTGCAGGCACTTTACCCGATCTGGGCCCGGTTCGGCCCGGAAGAGATGTTCACCTCCGCCCAGGTGGGGTTGGCGGAACTGGCCCTGTCGGGGTGCACGCTAAGTTCCGATCACCTGTATCTTTACCCCAACGGGGCGCGGCTGGAGGATACCATCGCCGCGGCCGAAACCATCGGGTTGCGCTTCCACCCCACGCGCGGCGCGATGAGCATCGGGGAGAGCGACGGCGGCCTGCCGCCCGATGCGCTTGTCGAGCGCGAAGCAGATATCCTGAACGATTGTATCCGTGTCGTCGACGCCTTCCATGACCCGACCGAAGGGGCGATGTGCCGGGTGGGGATCGCGCCGTGTTCTCCTTTCTCTGTCAGCCGCGAGTTGATGCGGGATGCGGCGCTGCTGGCCCGCGACAAGGGGGTGATGCTGCACACACATCTGGCGGAAAACGATGAAGATATCCTTTACAGCGAAGAGAAATTCGGTTGCCGGCCGGGGCAATACGCGGAAAGCCTTGGCTGGACGGGGGAAGATGTCTGGCATGCGCATTGCGTGAAGATCGACGCGCAAGAAATTGATCTCTTTGCACGAACGCGGACCGGCGTGGCCCATTGCCCCTGTTCGAACTGCCGGCTCGGATCGGGCATCGCGCCGCTGCGGGCGATGCGCGATTCAGGCGTTCCCGTGGGGCTTGGCGTTGATGGTTCGGCCTCCAACGATTCGGGGAATATTGCCACCGAAGCGCGGCAGGCGATGCTGTTGCAACGCGTCGCGCAAGGCGCGGATGCGATGAGCGCGCGCGAGGCGCTGCGCCTTGCCACACGCGGCGGGGCGGAGGTGCTGGGGCGCGACGATTGCGGGCAGATCGCCGTGGGCAAGCGCGCCGATATCGCGATCTGGGACATGACGGGCGTCGAGGCGTCGGGCAGTTGGGACAGGGCTGCGCTGCTGCTGGCGGGTCCGACACGTGTGCGCGATCTCTTCGTCGAGGGGCGGCGCGTGGTGGCGGAGGGGCGGTTGGTGAGCGTGGACCTGCCCGAGGTTCTGGGACGGCAGCGACGGTTGGCGGTGCGGCTCATGGCGTGATGGCGCCCGGCCGGGCCGGACGCGGCCGGGTCGCTTTCCGAAGAGTTTCACCATCAAGACGGGGTCAGTGACGCGCCCCGGCCAAGTAGGTCGCGGCGATGGCGCGGTCGTCGCCCATCATGATGGTCGGAAAGAGCGCCTCCCAGATCGTGTCGGCGCGGGCAGCGCGTTGCGCGATGGCAGGTGTCGAGGCAAGGTCGAGCACCACAAGGTCGGCTTCCAGTCCCGGGGCGAGGCGGCCGACATGGGAGTCGATGCGCAGGGCGCGGGCGGAGCCCTCGGTGGCCAGCCAGATGAGTTCGGCCGGGTGCAGGGCGCGGCCGCGAAGCTGGCCGATCTCGTAGGCCGCGGCCATCGTGCGCAGCATCGAAAAGCTCGACCCGCCGCCGGTATCGGTGGCAAGCCCCACCCGAATCCGGCTGCCGGCGAGCCCCATGTCGAAAAGCCCCGAACCGATGAAGCTGTTGGAGGTTGGGCAATGGACGAGGGCGGCGCCGACCTCCCGCAACCGGTCGATCTCGCGCGGTTCGAGGTGGATGGCGTGGCCATAGACCCCGTTCTCGCCCAGAAGCCCGTGCGCCTCGTAGGTGTCGAGGTAGTCGCGCGCCTCCGGGAACAGCGACCTGACCCAGGCGATTTCGTCGTTTTGTTCGCTGAGATGGGTCTGCATCAGGCAATCGGGATATTCGGACCAGAGCGCGCCGAGGGCCGCCAGTTGCCCCGGCGTCGAGGTGGGCGAGAACCGCGGCGTGATGACGTAGGATAGCCGATCGAGCCCGTGCCACTTGTCCAGCAACGCCTTGCTGTCGTCATAGGCGGTCTGAGCGCTATCGCGCAGCCCGTCGGGCGCGTTTCGGTCCATGCAGGTCTTGCCGGCAAGGGCGCGCAGGCCGCGCCGCCGCGCCTCTTCGAAATAGGCATCGACGCTTTCGGGGTGGATCGTGCAGTAGCTGGCCACCGTGGTGGTGCCGTTGGCAAGCACGAGGTCGAAATAGCGCGTGGCGATCTCGGCCGCGTAGGCAGGGTCGTCAAAGCGTGTTTCCTCGGGGAAGGTATAGGTGTTCAGCCAGTCGATCAGGCGTTTGCCCCAGGAGGCGATGATCGCGGTCTGCGGGTAATGGGCGTGGGCGTCGATGAAGCCGGGCAGGATCAGGCCCTGGCCGTGGTCGACCGGCTTTGCGTCGGGATGGGCGCGGCGCAGGTCGTCGGCCGTGCCCACCGCCGCGATGCGCCCGGCGCGGACCAGCACGCCTCCGCGCGCGTCGTGGCGGGCCGCGCCGGGGCCGTCCACGAAAGGGTCGCCCTCGAATCGCAGCACCTGACCAAGCAGCAATTTGTCGACCATGCGTTTCTGTCCTTTCGCCCTGCCGCGCCCTGTCTTATCTGACGCAGTCAGGCTACGGTATCGCGAAAAGCGGTAAACACTTTCAAGGCGGGGGCAGATGGCAGTCGACGAGGTGCAGAGACCCGAGGCGCAGGAGGACGCCTACGCGCTGGATTCCACGCTTCACGACCGCGTCGTCGAGGCGGTGGAAGCGCGCGACCGCGACCGCATCGCGGACTTGTTCGCCCCCCTGCACCCGGCCGATATCGCAGACCTTCTTGAACAGTTGTCGCACGGCGAACGCGGCGCGCTTCTGCTGGTCTGGAGCGAGGGGATCGACGGCGAGGTCCTGTCGGAACTGGAAGAGGGCGTCCGCGCGGACGTGATCGACCTGCTACCGGCCCCGGTGCTGGCCGAAGCGGTGCGCGATCTGGAAAGCGACGATGTCGTCGACCTGCTGGAGGATCTGGAGGAGGATCGGAAGGCCTCGATCCTCGGCATTCTGGATGCGGCTGACCGTGCCGCGGTGCAAGACGCGCTTAATTATCCAGAGGAGTCCGCCGGCCGCCTGATGCAGCGCGAGGTCGTGCGGGTGCCGGAATTCTGGACGGTGGGCGACACCATCGACTACCTGCGCGCCCAGACCACGGACCTGCCGGACCAGTTCTACCACGTCATCCTTGTGGATCCGCGCATGAAACCGGTGGGCAATGTCACGCTCGGGCGGCTTCTGTCGGCGCAGCGTCACGTGGCGCTGAAGGACATCGTGGAGGATGTCTTCATGACGATCCCCGCCGATCAGCCCGAAGGCGAGGTTGCCTACGCGTTCAACCAGTATCACCTGATTTCCGTCCCGGTGGTGGATGGCGACGGGCGGTTGGTGGGGGTCATCACCATCGACGACGCGATGATCGTGCTGGAAGACGAGGCCGAGGAAGATATCCTGCGCCTTGCCGGGGTCAACGACGAATCGAGCCTGTCGGACAGCTTGATGGAAACCACCCGCCGCCGCGTGCCGTGGCTGGTGGTCAACCTTGGCACCGCGGCGCTGGCAGCGCTGGTCATCGCGCAGTTCGAGGAAACCATCGCGGCGCTTGTGGCGCTGGCGATCCTCATGCCGATCGTCGCCTCGATGGGCGGCAATGCCGGCATCCAGTCGCTGACGGTGGCGGTGCGCGCCATCGCCACCCGTGACCTGACGCGCAACAACACCTGGCGTTTCATTGTCCGCGAGGGCGGGGTCGGCCTGATGAACGGGCTGTCGCTGGCGGCGCCGCTGGGGATCGCGACCGGGATCATCTTCGGATCGGTCGGGATCGGGCTGGTGATCGGCTCGGCGCTGATCATCAATCTGTTCGTCGCGGCCATGGCGGGGACGCTGGTCCCCCTGTTGCTTGAGCGGCTGCGGCTTGATCCGGCACTCGCCTCGGGCGTGTTGGTGACAACGGTGACCGATGTGATCGGCTTCTTCGCCTTTCTGGGCCTCGCCTCGGTCTTCCTGTTGTGAGCTTCCTGTTGTGAGCGATTCGCCCCGTGGATGGCGGGGCGGGCGGCCCCGGTCAGCCGGTCGGCACGTCCAGCGTGATGGTGCGCCCGCGCTTGACATATTGCAGCGAGCTTTCGCCGATCGCCGCGACCTGCCCGCCATCGAGCCGGTCGCCCACCTCCACTGTCACGAAGCGCCCCGAGGGCAGGCGTACCAGCGCGCGGCGCTGTGACGAGGTGCCGCTGACGCCGATCAGGTTCACGTTGCGCAGGTTTATCGCGTTCTCCTCGGTGGCGGCGCGCGTGACCGAGGCGGAACTGGGGATCTCGGGTTCGACCGTGTCGGACCGGTTGGGGGCTGCCGGCGGGTCGTTGGCGGTGTTGCCCGCGGCGCGGGCTTCTTCGACAAGGTCGTCGATATTACCGGGCCGGGGTGGCGGCACGTAGGACACGGCGACGGCCAGCTCGCTCGCGTCGACGATATCGCCGGCTTGGGCATTTGCCTCGGCCACTGCGGCGGCGGCTTCCTGCAGCGATTGCGGGCGTTCTTCGGGCCGGATCGCGGCCAGTTCGTCATAGGTAATGCCGCCAAGCACGGCGCGCTCGCGTTGTTCCTGCAGATCCTCGGGCCGGGTTTCGGGGCGCACCGCCCGCAACAGCGCGGTATCGACCGCGCCCGGGGGGACGCCGCCGGTCTCGTTGGCGGTCGCCTCGGCCTCCGCCTCGGCTTCGGCGGCGGCAAGAACGGCAGGCGCGTCTTCGGGGCGCAGTTGCGGCAGGACGGACGGCGACCCGGCATAGACAAGAATGCCGTCGGGATTGAGCGTGCCCTCCTCGGATGGCTCGACCAGCCCGTCCTCGCCAAGCGCGAGCTCGGTCTCGGGCGATAGCGGGTTCGACTGCCGCCGGGGCAGGTCCGCCGCTGGTGTGAAGTCCGGTTCGGGCAGCGCGTAGGCGTCGAAGCTGATGATGACCGGGTCGAGTCCGACGAAGATCACCTCTTCAAGGCGCGTGTCGGGATCGGGCTGCGTGATGACCGGGGGGCGCTGCCAGATCCCGGTGCGGGCGTAGAAATTCGCGTTCTCTTCTTCCGATGGCAGGACCGTTTCGGGGTCGATCACCGGCGAGTCGACAGGTGCCGGGCCAAGGTCCAGATCCTCGGCGTCGATATCGGGCAGAAGCTCGGGCGCTTGCGGCGGGGTGGTCGCGGCCTCCGGCGTGGCGTCGTCCGGGGGAAGCGCGGCAAGCGGTGGCGGTGCATCTTCGATCGCGGGGGTGTCGCCGTCCAGCGACGGCTGGTCGAGTTCCGCCGGGTCGGTTTCGACGATGATGACGGCCTCATCCTCGTCGCCCAGCCCCATCCAGCGGCCGAGCGCGGTTTCCGGCAGGTATACAGCGGCCCAGAGCCCCAACAGCGCCAGAACCGCCAGCAGGACCAGCGTCAGGATCAGGCCGCCGCGCAGCGACGGGCCGCGCTGCGAGGCGATGCTGCCGCGCGCCAGAAGCCCGCCCATGATCGGGGCATCGGCATCGTCGATCGCAGGCCCTTGCCCGGTGCGCTGTGGCGGCGCAAAGGGTTTGCGCGCGGTTTCGGCCGGGGGCGGTGCGATGGCGGCGGCCCCCTGTGCGGCGCTTGCCCCGGCGGCTTTCCCGCGCTTTCGCGCGGGCGTCGCAGCGTCCTCGGGGCCGACTGGTTCCGCGTCCGGCGATTGGTCCGCTTCGCGCTTGGGTGCCTCGTCCGTCTTGCGGGGCAGGCTGCGCAGCTTTTCGCCAAGGCCGGAGCCGCGCCGAGAAAGCCCGGATTCGTCCCCCGACATCTTGCGCCCGATCCCCGCCACGCGGTCGCGCAAGGATGGCTTTGCGGCGTCCGGCGGCCCATCGAACGGGTTGGGGCGCGGCGCCCCGGTGGCTTTCTGTGCCTCGATCTTTGATTTCACGCGCGCCAGCGGCGGCAATTCTGGCTGCGGGCCCACGCCGGGCGGGCGTTCCGGCGTATCTGCAGGGGCGTCGGCCTTGGTGTCCGCAGGGGCGGCGGGCTTCGCCTTCGCCGGTTTGCCGCGCCCGGCCGCCTTGCCCTTTTTTGCCGGCTTTTCCGGTGTTTGCGGGCTGACTGGCGGATCCTGCTTCGCATCCGCGTCGCCGGTTGTGCGGCCAAGGATCGGCTCCGCGCGGTCGGACGCGCCGGGCGTTTTCTTGCGCGGCAGGTCCGGGGTGTCTGGCTTGGGCTCTTCTGACGCCGCTGGCCCGAAGCGCGTTTTCCGACTGCGCAGCATCGTGCCCGCCGCCTCGGGCGCGATGCGCCGGCGATTGGCCCCGAACCCGACGGGCAGCTTGAGCGGCGCCTCGGACGGCGGATCATCCGTCGAGTCAGGCTGTTCCGGGTCATGCGGCGGGTCGGCTGTGTCGGCGGGCGCTTGCGCCGCCGCGTCCGCACCGTCCGAAGGGCGCGCGATGTCCTCGGCGGTGAGGGTCAGGCGGCGGCGCGTGGCGGGGGGCTCCGCCTCTGCCTCCGCCTCTGCCTCCGGCTCCGCCTCTGCCTCCGCGGTCGCCTTGCGCGGCGCGCTGTCGTCGCTTTCAGCGGGGGGCGCGGCGCCTTGTGGGTCGGCGTCCTGTGACGACGTATCCCGCGGGTCCGCCTCGCCCGCTGGGGACGCTTGTGGCTCCGTGGTCGTTGCGGCCGCGGTGTTGCCCGTGTCGGGGGCCTGCGGTGCATCCGATGCCGCGGTCTCTGTCGGTGGCGCGTCGCCGGGCGTGTCTTGCCCGCCAAACTCAAGCGGGCCGTCGGGGGCGGGCGCGGCAGCTTCCGGCTCGGGCGCCTCCTGCGTATGCCGTGACGATTGGGCCGTGGCCTGTTCCGTTTGCCACGTGTCGCGCCCGAACTCGATATCGGGGGTTTCGGCGATCCAGTCGGGTGTCCGGTCGAAATGGGCGATGCCGGGAAAGCGATTGTCCAGCGGCCGCGCACCGAAACCGGCGGGGGGGAAGCCGTGTTGCTCGGCGAACTCTCGCGCCTCGTCCAGCGTTTCTTTCGCCACGACGGCAAGCTTGACCCGGCCCTCGTCGATGTCGGCCCAATCGAAGACAAGCTCGTCCACCGCGTAAGGCGTCAGGCCCTCCAGCCCGTTGCGGATCTGGTCAAGACGGGTGTCCTCGTCGGGGCCGGGCGCGGTCAGCGAGGTATAAAGCACCTGATCGTCGGGCAGGATGATCAGCGTTTCGAACCCCTTGCCGACGCGCGCCTCGGCCAGTTTGCGCAACACGACAAGCGCCGCGCCAAGATCGGGCACGTCGATCGGCGTATCCCCGAGCACGGCCCAATGCCCAGCGGTCTGGCGATGCGCAAGGGCAATTCCCTCGGGCGACAGGAACAGCGCGAATTGTGGTGCCATCGAGATCCTCTGCCGATGCGGGGCCGTCGATCCTCCGGGCCCCTGCTTGCGCCCTGCTGGATATAGCAGAAACCCGCCAACAAAAACCAGAACCAGATACCGCGCTCGCGGGTGGGCGGAAATCATCCTAAGGTGTTCGCGGACAAGATCAAAGGAAAGTTGAGGAATGAAGAGCCACCTTCTGGCGCTTGCGCTTTTTCTTGCCGGTCCGGCCTGGGCCGAAGACCCAGCCACCATGACCCTGACGGGGCGGGGCGAGGTGGCGGCGACGCCCGACATGGCAACGTTATCGCTGGGCGTGGTGACGCAAGGGCAGAGTGCCGCGGCGGCGCTCGGCCAGAATAGCGGCCAGCTGACCCGTGTGTTCGAGGCGCTCGCGGCGGCGGGGGTCGCGGCCGAGGACATGCAGACCACGCGCTTCTCGATCGACCCGTTGTGGTCAGGGCGCGGCCATGACAGCGGCGACCCGGCGGAGATCGCGGGCTATGCCGTGACCAACAGCCTCAGTATCGCGGTGCGCGACCTCGACCGGCTTGGCGCGGTGCTCGATGCGGTGACGGGCGCCGGGGCCAACGAGTTCGGGGGGCTGCGCTTCGGCCTCGCGGAGCCCGGCCCGGTGGAGGAGGAAGCGCGCCGCGCCGCGGTCGCCGATGCGCAGGCGCGCGCCGCGCTCTACGCCGACGCGGCGGGGGTGGAGATCCTCGGGATCCGCTCCATCGCGGAAGGCGGCGGCGGCGGGGCGCCGGCGCCGCGTTCCGAAAGGATGGCGGTCGCCGCGATGCCCGTCCCGGTGGCCGAGGGACAGGTGAACGTGAGCGCGCAGGTCTCGATCACCTACGAGATCGGGCAATAGGCGCGGTCCCGCTTGCGCCGCGCCGTGCGCCCCTGCGCGGCGAGGACGACGCGGAACCGCCCGTCAGAGCCCACGCGCCTTGGCGTCGGTCCACAGCGCGTCCATCTCGGCAAGGTCGCTATCGGCGGGGGCCTTGCCGCGCTGGGAAAGTTCCGCCTCGATATGGTGGAAACGGCGGGTGAACTTCGCGTTCGCCGCGCGCAGGGCGGCCTCCGGGTCCACGTCGAGGTGCCGGGCGAGGTTGGCCATGACGAACAGGAGATCGCCCATTTCCTCGGCGATCTTGTCCTGCGGCAGGCTGTCCCTCGCCTCGGCCAGTTCGCGGGCTTCCTCGGCGATCTTGTCCACGACCTGCCCGATCTCGGGCCAGTCGAAACCGACCCGCGCGGCGCGCTTTTGCAGCTTGACCGCGCGCATCAGTGCCGGCAGGCCGAGCGCAACGTCGTCGAGCACCCCGCCGCGCGCCTTCGCCGCGCGTTCAGCGGCCTTGATCGCCTCCCAGTCGCGGGTCTGCTGCACGGCGCTCTTGTCGCGGCTTTCTTCGCCGAAGACATGCGGATGGCGCGCCACCATCTTGTCCGACATCGTGTCGGCCACCTCGTCGAAGGTGAACATCCCCTTCTCGGCGGCCATCTGGGCGTGGAAGACCGACTGGAACAGCAAATCGCCAAGCTCTCCCTTCAACTCGTCCCACGCCTCGCGCTCGATCGCGTCGGCCACCTCGTAGGCTTCCTCGATCGTGTAGGGGGCGATGCTGGCGAAATCCTGCGCCACGTCCCACGGGCAGCCGGTGTCCGGGTCGCGCAGGCGGCGCATGATGGCCAGAAGGCGCGGCATGCCGCCATGGGGGTCGTGAACCGGATCGTCGGACATGCGGGGCCTACGGGGTTGCGGGGCAGGGTACCCCCGCATCAATCAAAGACGCGGCGCGAAGTCCAGCCCGCGCGCTCAGGGCTTCGCCGCGCGCAGGTAGCTGCGCATGCCGTAGAGCAATGGCGCGCCTTCCGGCGCCACGTCCACGCCGCGCACCGCGCCGATACAGACGTGGTGGGTGTCGATCTTCTCGGCCGAGACCAGTTCGCAATCGAACGCGACAAGCGCGCCCTGCAAGACCGGCGCACCGGTCGGCCCGGGGGTGAATCGCCCCGCCGCGAACCGGTCGCCGCCCGGCGCGTCCACGCGGCCGGCGAAGATGTCGGCGACCGCCTGCTGGTCGCTGCCGAGCACGTTGATGCAGAAACACCCGTTTTCCAGAAGCGGCGGCAGAACGGACGCGGCGGCGTTGAGGCAGACCAGCATCGTGGGCGCCTCGCCATCCGCGGAAACCGAGGTCATCGCGCTGACGGTGATGCCGTGGCGACCGGCGGGGCCATCTGTCGTCACCACGCTGACGGACGCGGCGGCGCGGCTCATGCCCTCGATGAAATCCTGTCGCAACTGGCTGTCGGGCATGGTTCGGCTCCTTGAAGGCGTGTTTAGACTTGATGTAGCGCACGCAGGCGTGATGCAAGCCGTGCTTGCCTTTTCTCGTGCGCAACGCTTGCATGGGGCAGGCCGGTGACGCGGCGGTGACAGGGAAGGGCCGGGCATGGCGCTGGAAGATGCGAAACGCGACGTGGACGGGGCCTTCACGCGGGCCGGGCTGAAAGGGCGCAGCGCCGAGAACACGTTTGGCGGCGCGACCAGCTTCCTCAGGCGGCGCTATACCAAGGATCTGGCCGGCGTCGATATCGCGGTGACGGGCGTGCCCTTCGATCAGGCCGTGACCAACAGGCCCGGCGCGCGGCTCGGGCCCCGCGCGATTCGCGAGGCGAGCGCGCTTCAGGTCTACGATCCACCCTATGGCTGGGATGGCTACGACCCGCTTGGCAGGCTGGCCATCGCCGATTACGGCGACCTTGCCTTCGATTACGCGCAGCCGGGTGATTTCCCGCAGGTGCTGGAGGCGCATGCCGATACCATCCTTGACCAAGGCGCGGCGATGATCGCGCTTGGCGGCGATCATTCGATCACGCTTCCGTTGTTGCGCGCCCATGCCAAACGCCACGGGCCGCTGGCGCTGTTGCAGATCGACGCCCATACCGACACGTGGCCCGATGACGACCCGGCCCGCGTCGACCACGGCACCATGATCTACAAGGCGGTGAGGGAAGGGCTCCTTGACGTGCGCAGTTCGGTCCATGTGGGGATCCGCACGGTGGTCGAGGACAACCTGGGCATCGAGATCTTCGATGCCCGCGCGGTGCATGAACTTGGCGCGGCCGAGATCGCCAAGCGGGTGCAGGAAATCCTCGGCGACGTGCCGGTCTACCTGAGCTTCGATATCGACGCGCTCGACCCGGCCTTCGCGCCGGGCACCGGCACGCCGGTCTGGGGCGGGCTGTCGACCGCGCAAGCAGCGATCCTGTTGCGCGACATCGCCGGGATCAACCTTGTCGGCGGCGACGTGGTCGAGGTTTCGCCGCCCTTCGACCACGGCCAGATCACCGCCGTGGCGGGCGCCCATGTGGCGATGGAGCTTTTGTGCCTTTGGGGCTGGACGCGGCGGTGAGCGTCATCAGATTGTTACATTCTGCCGCTGGCGGGAATCGGGCAAGCGGCGTATGCCCTGTCCACTTGCCCATTCCGTAACACCGTGATGACATCCAAACGACCCTTCAGGCCCGACAGGCAGATCGCGCGCGAAATCTCCTACGCGCACTCGGCGCAGTCGCGCACCGGCCGGGCGCTGATCCGGGTCATGGAGAACAGCACCGGGCGCATCCGCCTGATCCGCAAGGCCAAGGGCTACGAGGAGGACGTGCGCGCCGGGCGCGATTTCTGGCAGGTTCTGGTGGAACGCTACGGGCTGACGCTCGACGTGGTGGGCGGCAGCCTAGAGAATATCCCCGCCGAGGGGCCGGTGATCATCATCGCCAACCATCCCTACGGCATCCTCGACGGACTGATGCTGGGCCACATCCTGTCGGTGGTGCGCGGCGATTTCCGCATCCTCGCGCACCGGGTCTTTCGCAAGGCCGAGGATCTGGAAAAGGTGATCCTGCCGATCAGCTTCGACGAGACCCGCGAGGCGGTCCAGCAGAACATCGAAACCCGCAAGGCGGCGCTGCGCTATCTTGCCGATGGCGGGGCGATCGGCGTCTTTCCGGGCGGCACCGTGTCAACCGCGCCGAAACCGCTTGGCCGCGCGATGGACCCTTACTGGCGCGGCTTCACCGCCCGCATGATCGCCAAATCGGGCGCCACCGTCGTGCCGATCTTCTTCGACGGCTCCACCAGCCGCCTGTTCCAACTGGCCAGCCACCTGCACTACACGCTGCGCATGGGGCTGATGATCAAGGAATTCCGCAAGCGGGTGAACAAACCCGTCGAGGTGGTGATCGGCGAGCCGATCCCGCGCGCCCAGCTTGACCGTTTTGCCGGGGATGCGCGGGCAATGATGGACTTCCTCAGGCAATCGACGTACCAATTGTCGCCAACGCCCATTGACCCGCGCGAGATCGGGTTCGAGTTCGAGGAAAGACACAAGAGAGATGGCGGTCGGGATATTTGACAGTGGCCTCGGCGGCCTGACGGTTCTGGACGCGGTCACCAAGCGGCTGCCGGATGTGCCCTTCGTGTATTACGGCGACAACGCGCACGCGCCCTACGGGGTGCGCGGCGCCGATGACATCTGCGCACTGACCACCACTGGCGTGCAGCGCCTGTTCGACGAAGGCTGTGATCTGGTGATCCTTGCCTGCAACACGGCGTCGGCTGCCGCCCTGCGCCGGATGCAGGAAGGCTGGGTCCCCCGGGACAAGCGCGTTCTGGGCGTCTTCGTGCCCCTCATCGAAGCGCTGACCGAACGCCAGTGGGGCGACAATTCCCCGCCGCGCGAGGTGGCGATCAAGCACGTGGCGCTGTTCGCCACGCCGGCAACCGTCAGCAGCCGCGCCTTCCAGCGCGAACTGGCCTTCCGCGCCATCGGGGTGGACGTGGAGGCGCAGCCCTGCGGCGGGGTCGTCGACGCGATCGAGGATGGCGACATGATCCTTGCCGAGGCGCTGGTGCGGTCCCATGTCGAGGCGCTGCAACGGCGGATGCCGAAACCGGAGGCGGCGATCCTCGGCTGCACGCATTACCCCTTGGTCGAAGAGGTGTTCCAGGATGCGCTTGGCCCGGATGTGGCCGTCTACAGCCAGCCCCGGCTGGTGGCCGACAGCCTTGCCGATTACCTTGCCCGCCACCCCGACAGGCAGGGGCCGGGGACCGATCCGGGCTTCCTGACAACGGGCGACCCGGCACGCGTGTCCAGCAAGGCCACGCAGTTCCTGCGCCGGGGCATCTCTTTTTCGGCTGCCTGAGGCAACCTGTCCACCTCCAGCCTCTCGACAGGCCTGCCAAACCTGCCCATTTATTGTATCATACGATCAGTCGGTTCAGCAGGAGGCGCAGACCATGCGCGGATTGAAAAAGAAACGTCGCGTGCAGGTCATCGTCCTGGCCGGCGTGGCATTGGCGGTCTCGGCCGGGTTGATCGGTTACGGGATGCGCGACGGCATCAATTTCTTCCGAACGCCAAGCGAAGTCGCCGAAACACCGCCCCCGCCGGGTGAGGTTTTCCGCATCGGCGGGTTGGTTCTCGAGGGCACGCTGGTCAGCGATCAGGGGCCCGACATCACCTTTACCGTCACGGATGGCGGCGCCGAGATCCCGGTGCGCTACATCGGCTCCACCGCGCCGCCGGACCTGTTCGGAGAAGGGCAGGGGACGGTTGCAACTGGGACGTTCCAGGATGGGCTGTTCATGGCCACCGAGCTTCTGGCGCGCCATGATGAGACCTACATGCCCGCAGAGGTGATCGACGCGCTGGAACAACAGGGTGTCTATCGCCACGCGGAGGATGAAGGCGCGTAACCGCGCAGCCCGTGCTGGCGACTGGATGGGCGGATGGTTGTCCGGGTCCGCCGATTTCTGGGAACGGCAGCGCATGGACCGGGGCGGGTGCGGATCGGGCCCGTGCAACTCTCGGATCTCCACGCCGCGCTCCGGCGCTCACGTGGCTTGCACCGGACCATTTTCAAAGGAGTCCACGGCATCATCGGGAAAGATCTGTCGTCGGATGTAAACCGGCTTGCTTTTGACCGCATGAATGCCAAGTGATCAATATGCGTTTCCTGATCATCCTCGCCCTCCTTCTCGCCGTGGCGCTGCTGCTCTACATCCGTCTCGCCCCGATGGTGGCGGAACGGTGGCATGTCGACCCGGCCACGGCGCCCCGCCCGTCCAGCCCGAACGCCCATATCCTGCGCGACGGTGACGGCGACGGCCCGGCCGCGATCCTGCCCGCGCCACCGGCCGAAACGGCCCGTGCGCTGCAGGCGATGCTGGAGGCGGAACCGCGCGTGACCCGGCTTGCCGGCGACCCGGCCGAAGGCCACGTCACTTACGTGCAGCGCTCCCGCCTGATGGGCTTTCCCGACGCGGTGTCGATCCGGCTGGAGCCAGCAGGGCAGGACGCGACGCGCGTGACGGTCTTTTCGCGTTCGCGCTTCGGCTACAGCGATGCGGGCGTGAACGCGGCCCGCGTGGACCGCTGGATGGCGGAACTCGCGGCGGCGCTTGGCCCTTGACGGCTGCGCCCCCGCGCGCCAAACCGCCCGGCATGCTGCCCCATGACCGCCTTGCCCAGATCACCGACCGGTTCGAGTTTCTCGAAGCGCGCCTCAATGCTGGGCCACCGGCCGAACAGATCGCGGCAATTTCGCGTGAATATTCGGAGCTGAAACCGGTGGTGGCGCAGATCCGCGCCTACCACGCGCTGCGGGCCGAGATCGAGGAGGCCGAGGCGCTGCTGGATGATCCCGAGATGGCCGATCTCGCCGCCGAGGAATTGCCGCGCCTGCACGCCGCCCTGCCGGAGGCCGAGCATGCATTGCAACTGGCGCTGCTGCCCAAGGACGCCGCCGATGCGCGCGCCGCCATGCTGGAAATCCGCCCCGGCACCGGCGGCGATGAGGCGGCGCTTTTCGCCGGTGATCTCTTGCGCATGTATCAACGCTACGCCGAGGCGCAGGGCTGGAGCCTCGACGTGATCGAGGAGCAGTGGACCGAACTGGGCGGGCTGAAGGAACTGGTCGCGCAGATTTCCGGCTCCGGCGTCTTTGCCCGGCTGAAATACGAATCCGGCGTGCACCGGGTGCAGCGCGTGCCGACGACCGAATCCGGTGGCCGCATCCACACCTCTGCCGCCACCGTCGCCGTCCTGCCCGAGGCCGAGGCGGTCGAGATCGACATCCCCGCGCACGACCTGCGCATCGACACCATGCGCGCCAGCGGCGCCGGGGGCCAGCACGTCAACACAACCGATTCCGCCGTGCGCATCACCCACCTGCCAACAGGAATCGTTGTGACAAGCTCGCAGAAATCGCAGCATCGCAACCGCGAGATCGCGCTGCAGGTGCTGCGCGCGCGGCTTTTCGACATGGAACGGCAGCGCGCCGCGGATGACCGCGCCGCCGACCGCAAGTCGCAGATCGGCAGCGGCGACCGGTCGGAGCGCATCCGCACCTACAACTTCCCGCAAGGTCGCGTCACCGATCACCGGATCAACCTGACGCTCTACAAGCTCGACCAGGTGATGCAGGGCGACCTTGACGAGTTGATCGACGCGCTGATTTCCGACGACCATGCGCGCATGCTGGCAGAGATGCAGGGATGACCGGCAGCGAGGCGCTGCGCCGCGCCGTCGTGACCCTGCGTGACGCCGGGGTGGACAGCGCGCCGCTGGATGCCCGCCTGCTGCTGGCCCATGCCATCGGGATGGCGCGCGACCGCCTGACGCTGGCGTTGCAGGAACCGCTCGACGACAGGGCCGAGTCGGCCTTCTTCACGATGATCGCGGAACGCGCCGCGCGCCGTCCGGTCTCGCATATCCTTGGCGGGCGTCTATTCTTCGATCGCTGGTTCAGGGTCACCGCCGATGTGCTCGACCCGCGCCCGGAGACCGAAACGTTGGTCGTCGCAGCGTTGGAACGCCCCTTCGACAGGGTTCTTGACCTTGGCACCGGGTCGGGTTGCTTGCTGATAAGCTTGTTGGCCGAACGCCCCCATGCCACCGGGTTCGGCACCGACGTTTCACCCGAGGCCCTGCTGGTGGCGCGGGCGAATGCCGAAACGCTGGGGGTGCTGCCGCGTGCGGCCTTCGGTCAAAGCGACTGGCTGAGCGCGGCCTGCGGCCAGTTCGACCTGATCGTCTCCAACCCGCCCTATATCGCCGCCGACGAGATGCCCGATCTCGCGGCGGAGCTTCGGCGTGAACCGCGCATGGCCCTGACCGATGAAGGCGATGGGCTTTCGGCCTATCGCGTCATTGCCCGCGACGCGCCCGCCCACCTTGCGCCCGGCGGCTGGCTGATGGTGGAGATCGGCCCCAAGCAGGGCGCGGTGGTGGCCGGGCTTTTCGCCGCCGCGGGGCTGGAGGCGGTGACCATCCGCCGCGACCTCGACGATCGCGACAGGGTGGTGGCGGCGCGGGCGCCGGGCCCGGGGCGTGCCACCTGATGCAATGCAGCGACTTTCAAACGGAAAATTCACGGTTTCGCGGCAGTTTGCCCTTGTTTTGCCCCCGCACCCATGCTTACACAAAGGGACAACGGATGCGGTTGGCTTGGCTGGCCATGCCCCCGTGGTCACCCCGATAGCTTGACCCCATCCTTGCTGGGACAATCGCAGACCGAACGGCAAGACCCGGACACAACGCGACAGGCCAAGGGCGCATGCCGTGGCCGCGCAGTCCCGATCATCACGTCCCGACTATCCAGGACAACCGGAACAGATAAAGACACATGAGATCATCAAAGAACCGCTCGCGGTCGAAGGGCAACCGCAACCGCTCCATGGGCAACATCGTCAACCGCGTGTTTGACAGCTCCGGCCCGGAGGGCAAGGTGCGCGGCACCCCGCAGCAGATCATCGACAAGTACAACCAGTTGACGCGCGACGCGCAGCTGTCGAATGATCGCGTCGCCGCCGAGAACTTTCAGCAGCATGCCGAACATTACACCCGCATGCTTGGCGAGGCACAGCGTGAACAGGAGGCGCGCCGCGCCGAACAGGATGCGCAGCAACAGCAGTCCCGCGAGGCGCGCCAGTCCGATCAGGCCGACAAGGGGGCAGGCGGCGACAAGGGCACCAAGGTTGAGAAGGCCGACAGGCCCGACAACACCGAGGCGCCCGAGACGCGCGATCCCGGCACCGAACGCACCGAGCAGAAGAGTTTCGACGACGTGATCGACGCCCCCGGCAAAACGGAAAGCGGCCTTGTCGAGACGCCGGAAAGCGCTCCGAAACCCAAGCGCAGCCGCAGCCGCCGCGCGCCCCGCAAGACCGACGAGTCGAAGACCCGGCAAGCGGATGACAGGGGCGCGAAGTCAGGCGGCCCCGACGGCGATGCCAACAGCGACCCGCAAGCGGCGGAATAAGCCCGTTCAGCCCGCCGCGATCTGGCGGGCGAGGGCGCAAAACCCCTCGATCGGCACTTGCTCGGCGCGGTCCGTGGGCTTGAGCCCCGCCGCGACGATCCGCGCCTCGATGTCAGGCGCCAACCCCTTCAGCGCCGCGCGCAGCATCTTGCGCCGCTGGTTGAACCCGGCGGCGACAACCCGTTGCAACACCTTCGGGTCGGCCTCGAAGCGCGGCTGGGGCAGGGCGTCGAGATGCACCACGGCAGACCGCACCTTGGGCGCCGGGGTGAACGCCTCGGGCGGAAGGCTCATCACGATTCGCGCATCGCAGCGCCACTGCGCCAGCACCGCCAGCCGGCCGTAGGCCTTGCCCCCGGGGGCGGCCACGATCCGCTCGGCCACCTCGCGCTGGAACATCAGCGTCAGGCTCGCCCAGACCGGCGGCCAGGATTGGGGCGTCAGCCACCGCACCAGCAACTCGGTGCCCACGTTATAGGGCAGGTTCGCGACCACCTTGATCGGCGGCGTCAGATGCGCGGCCCAGTCAAGCTCCAGCGCGTCAGCATGAAGCACCTCCAGCCGCCCCGGACAGGCTGCCGCCACCTCTGCCAATGCCGGCAGGCAGCGCGCGTCTTTCTCCACCGCCACGACGCGCCGCGCGCCCTCGGCCAGCAAGCCGCGCGTAAGCCCGCCGGGCCCCGGTCCGACCTCCAGCACGTCTGTGCCGCGCAGGTCCCCGGCGGAGCGCGCGATCTTGGCGGTCAGGTTCAGATCCAGCAGGAAATTCTGACCGAGCGCCTTGCGCGCGGTCAGTCCGTGCGCCGCGATCACCGCGCGCAGCGGCGGCAAGCCGTCAATCGTCGCCATGCATCCCCCAATCAAGGTTAAGGCGTGCCTGCCCCGTCACACCGGCAAGGATCCCTCGGGGGAGCCATCGCAAGGCGACGGGGGTAATACCCCCGGCCCCGCTAGCCACCCTTCGCCCGGGTTTGGGCCATGTCCCACGCCATGCGCAGCGCCGCGATCATGCTGGTCGCATCGGCACGGTCTTGCCCGGCGATATCGAAGGCGGTGCCGTGATCGGGCGAGGTTCGTATGAAGGGCAGGCCCAGCGTCACGTTGACGCCGCCGGAAAAATCCAGCGTCTTGATCGGGATCAGCGCCTGGTCGTGATACATCGCAACCGCCGCGTCGTAGCGCGCGCGCGCGCCAGCATGGAACATGGTATCGGCCGACAGCGGCCCGGCAAGGTCCATCCCCTCGCTGCGCAGCCGGTCCAGCACCGGCGCGATCAGGTCGATCTCCTCGCGGCCCATGGCGCCGCCCTCGCCGGCATGCGGGTTCAGCCCCGCCACTGCCAGCCTCGGGGCGGGCACGGCGAAATCGCGGACAAGGGCCGCGCGGGTGATCCGGATCGTGTCCTCCAACAGGGTCGCGCTCAGCGCGCCCGGCACCTCGCAAAGCGGCATATGGATCGTCGCCGGCACCACCCGCAACGCGTCGCAGGCCAGCATCATCACCACGCGGTCCGCCCCGGCCAGATGTGCGAGGTACTCGGTATGGCCGGGAAAGGCGAACCCGGCGCCGTCTTTCAGCGCCTTCTTGTGGATCGGCGCAGTGCACAGCGCCGACGCCGCCCCGTCCTGAACAAGCGCCACCCCCCGTGCGATCGCCGCGACGACGGCGGCCGCTTGGGCCGGATCGGGCTCGCCCGGCACCGCATCGCCCGCGATCTCCAGCGGCAACAGCGGCAGCACGTCGCCGGGCACGGTCAGCGCCTCGGCGGGCGTGGCGATTTCAGCGATGCGGCCCTGCGATGCGAAGTGCCGGGCCGCACCGATTGCGAACAGCGGGATGGATGCCCCCAGAGCGCGGCGCGCCTTGACGATGATTTCCGGGCCGATACCCGCAGGCTCCCCGCAACTCACCGCGACGGGCGGCATGTCCGCGCCCGTCATGGGGATTCGTCGATGATCGCGTCGGCGCGCAACTCGGCAAGATAGCCGTCGGCATAGCTTTCCATGCGCTGCTGGAACAGCGCTTCACGCACCTGTTCGCGGCCGCCCTCGGGCAGTTCCGTGGACCGCCCACAGAGCATCAGGAACAACAATTGGTCCCCGTCCCGGCGCGTCAGGTTCGTTGACACCTCGCCCGCATCGAGCCGCATCAGTTCGACCGAAATGTCGCCCGGCACTTCCTCGATCGGCGATGTGACGATCTCGAACCCGTCCGGGCGTTCGCCGTAAAGATCATCGCAACGGTCAAGGCGGTTCCGTAAGGCGTTCGCCTCGCCCAAGGCCGCGTCGCTGCGTCCTCCGGGGATCAGCACTTGCGCATATTCCACGGCCGTCACCTCGGGCGTGACAAAGCCCGTTTCCTGCAATCCGCGCATCTGGAAGATGCCGATCGCCTGCCCAAGCGGCACCGGGTCCGTCACCTCGCCCACGGCCATCGGCAAAAGCATCGCGCGCATCTGCGGCGGTATGCTGGACAACGGCCGCCAGCCGACGCTGCCCCCCTGATCCGACGAGGGCGCGGCGGAATAGGCGCGGGCCGCCTCGGCGAAGGCCCCGATGGAGCCGTCAACCTCTTCGACAAGCGTAGCAAGATCGGCGCGCAGCGTGTCCTCGTTCTGCGGGCTCAGCGGGATCACGAGCTCTGCAAGGTTGATCTGCGCCCCATCCTCGCTGGCCGACAGGGTCAGCGCCCGGTCGATTTCTTCCGACGTCACCTGCGAACGGGCGCCGAAGCGGGCGCGCACCACGTTGCGCCACGTGATGCCCGCGGCCACGAAGTCACGGAAGGTCGTGGCTGCGACCCCTTCCTGCTCAAGTGCGGCGACAAAGCTGTCCGTGTCCATGTCGGCGCGCGAGGCGAATTCGGCCATGCCCTCCTCGACCTCGTCGGGCGTCGCGGACAGTCCGGACCTTGCCCCCGCGATTTGTTGAAGACGCTCGTTGATCAGGTTTTCGCGGGCTTCCTGCTGGAGGTCGCCCGGGGCATTCAGCACCTCCATCAGGCGCGCGCGCTGCTCGATCTCGTAATGGGTGACGATGCGGTCATTGATCGTGACCGCCGCCGAGAACGGGCTTTGCGCAAGCGACGCACCGGCCGCGATGCACAAGGCGAGTGCGCCTGCTACCGCATTCAGGAAAGGTCTGCGTCTGTCTCTTCGGGTCGTCATGGTCATGTCCGTCATTCTGGCGTCAGAAACCCCGGTATCACATCTGGCAGCTTCGGTCATAGCTGCGCCCGTCGCGCGAGGCGCCAAAACCGTTCAGCGACACCGTCAGCCCGACGCTCGTGGCTTCGGGCAACGTAGCCGAGGACGTGAAGCGACGCGAGAGGGAAAACTGCACATCCACGCACTCGGTCGCGTAGATCAGGCTCATCCCGGCGCGGGTCGGTTCATTGGCTTCGAAATCATACCGCCAATCCACCTCCGTGCCCCAGGCGTTGTCGAAGTCATAGCGCGCGTCGAAGGCCCATTCGGCCATGTCCTGCGGGCGGCCCTCGGCCGGATCGGCCTGCAACCACGTGAGCGAGGAGGCAAGGTTGACGCGTTCTTCCTGCCACGCCAGCGACAGTTCGTTGGAGCTGACGTTGAAGGCGTTGCTGAAGATGGCGCGGTTCATCAGGCTCAGCTCGGATCCGACGCCGAGGCTGGCGGACACAAGGTAGTCAGAGTTCCGCCCGTCAAGTCCGGACCCTTGGGTGAATTGCCCGAAATCGCGGTCCCGCAAGACCTGCCCGACCGTCAGGCCAAGCGACCAGCCTTGCGGGTCCTGCCGGGTATAGCTGAGCCCGTAGGCCAGCCGCGGGCCAAGCTCGCGCCCGTCGGCACCCGGAAACCGATTGAGCGAGAACAGGTTGCCCTCGTCGAATTCGACGATTGCGCCATCGTCATTGGGCACGGCCGGCTGGCTGTCGGGGGCCCAGACATATTGCAGCACGGGTTCGATCACGTGGGTGACCCCGTCGCGACTGCCGCGTGCCAGCGGCCAACGCAGCTCCGCGGCAAGGTAGGGGGTGGCGCGGGATGTGACCTCGTCAAAGCCGCTGTCCTGCTGAATGTTGTAGACATCGCCCTGCCAGTCGGCCTCGACGGCGGCGAGCACCCCGCCGGGCAACACCCAGTCGCGCCGCCAATTGGCGTTGAGACTGAGCCGGGCTAGGTCGCGCCCGACAATATCGGCGTCGGATCGGCGGTGGTGGGCGTGCGAACTCACCCCGACGGTCGCGATCCCGCCGATGCCGCCGGGTGTGAAGCGCCGGGTGACCTCCGCGTCATGGGCGGTGGTGGGCAGGGTGAAATTGTTGTCCGTCGTGCGCAGCGAGCGGTATCGATCGAAGGACAGCTCGATATACTCGTCACGCCGGGTGCGGCTGATGCTGACACCGCTTTGCAGGATGTCGGCATCTGCGAAACCATAGGTCAGCAGGTAGTCGGGATCGGACACGGTTTCATAGCTGAAATCCAGCAAAAAATCGCGTGGCAGGTCGAACTGCCCTTCCGCGAAAAGGTAGGACCGCGTCGAGTCCCGGGTCAGGTCATCGCGGCTGACCGCCCCGTCGATCTCGACGAACCCGTTGTGGAAAGCGCGGCGAAAGCGCGCCTCCAGCGTCTGGCCTTCGCCCGCGGTCAGGTAGGGGGTGAGGGTCAGGTCGGCATGCGGCCCGATCTCGATGAAGTAAGGCATCCTGAGCCCGGTGCCGAGCCGGTCATTGGCGATGACCTGCGGTGACAGGAACCCGGTGGCGCGCTCCAGCGTCGGGTCGGGCAGGCGCAGGCGCGGGAAATAGGCGATCGGGACGCCGAGGGCGCGGAACTGGGCATCCTCGAAATAAAGCTGGCGGTCCTGTTGGTCGTGCACGATGCGCCGCGCCCGGATCTGCCACAGCGGCACCGGGTTCTCGGCGCACACCTCGCAGGAGGAGGCGACCGTCTGGTACATCTGCGTGTAGCGCCCGGCCTCGCGGTTGATCTGGGTCGCGGCGATCTGCAACTGCCGGTCCAGCACCAGCCGCGCGGATTGCAGCACGCCCTCTTGCAGGTCCGCCGAGAGGTCCGCGAAACCGGCGAAGACGATGCTGCGGCCGCTGTCCTCCGTCAGGGTGATCGGCCCCTCCACGACAACGCGGTCGAGGCTGCCGTCATAGCGCACGCGACCCGCGCGCAGCCGCGCGCCATCGTAGAAGATTTCCACGTTGCCAGTCGCGGTCACGGTGGTGGTCGCCCGCGAGAAACGGATGTCGTCGGCGATCAGGGTGGCGGGAACGGAGTCCGGTTGCGCGGCCAGTTGGGTGGCCAGCGTCGCCAATAGCGCCACGAGAACCGCCGCGATCCGCATCAGCCATCCTCCGTGTGCAGCAGGACACCAAGCGACAGCAGGATCGCGGCAAGCGGCGGCGTCCAGACGGCGACAGCCACGGGCAGCTGGCCAGCCTCGCCCAAAACCTGCGCGAAGTTGCGCAGGAAATAGAGCCCGAACCCCAGCAGCAATGCAAACAAGACCATCATCCCCGTTTTCCCGAATCTGGTATGGCGCATCGTGAAGCTCGCGCCAATCAGAACCATCGCCGCAAGCAGCACCGGGTTGGCCAGTTCGCTCATGAACCATGCCCGGTGTTGCAGCGCGCCAAAGCCCGCGGCGCGAAGCTGCGCGATGAAGGCGGGCAGTTCGTAGATCGGGATCGTCGACGGCCGCCCGAAACTGTCGCGGATCTGGTCGCGCGTCAGGGTAGAGGGCAGGGTGAAGTCGGCGTGGGTGGTTGCCGCTGCCTCCGGGTTGGCCTGCCCGAGCGGCCAAAGCTTCACGTCGGTCAGTTGCCATGCGCCATCGGTCAGGCGCGCCTCGGCGGCGTCGATGCGGCTTTGCGCGGTCCCGTCCGGGTCAAAGACGAAAAAGCTGGCGCCGAATAGCGCGGTGCCATCGCCATTGGCGCGCGCGGCGTGGATCACCGTTTGCCCGAAAGCGCTGCCCTGACGCAACCAGAGCCCTTCGTCCGACACCGACAGCGTCCTGTTCTCGCCCGTCTGGTAGCGGGCGATCGTCTGGTCATATTGCCTTTCGGTTGCCGCGACCAGCGGGTTGATCACGCCCAGCCCCAGAAGCCCGATGCCAAGCGCCACCACGACAGGCGACACGGTCGATTTCAGGGCCGAGCGGCCCGATGCCCGGATCACCACCAGTTCCGACGTGCGCGCCAGCCCAAGGAACAGCACCAGCGTTGCCAATATGATGAAAAGCGGCAACATCCGGTAAAGCGCGCCGGGCAGGTTGAGAAAGGCAAGCCGCGCCGCCGCGCCGAGCCCGGCATCGGGCTGGTCGATGACGCGCAGCTGCTCTGCCAGGTCGATCGGCAGCAGGATCGCAACGAAGACCGCCAGCACCATCGCGAAGGCCCTGAGGAACCGGCGCGCGATATAGAGATGCAGGATCATGCCGGCGCGGCCCCTTCGGTGCGCGGCCGCCGGTGCCCGCGCATCGCCAGCGTGGTCATGATCGCGGCGGTCAGCATCGTCAAGGCGGGCTGGAGCCATGCCAGCCACGCCATGCCGGCCTGCCGGGCGCCGACGCTTTCGGCCACGTTCCACGACATCTGAAGCGGGACCATCAGCAGGATCGCAAGCAGGATTTGCGGCCAGATGCCGAAACGCGAAAACGCCCCCAGCATCAGCGTCGCCGCCGCGATGACCGGCACGAACAGCGCGTAGAACGGCTTGGCCAGCCGGTCATGCCCGGCGAAACGGAAGGCGGCCAGGGTCGACCCCTGCGCCTCGGCATAGGCCGCCGGCGCGAACAGCAATACCGAGGTGGGCAATTCGCGGATATGCAGAAGCCGCCCACCCGGCGCCTCGATCAGCCCGGCGATATCGTAGGTAAAATCGGAAAACTCCACGATCGACAGCCGCCCGTCCGCGGTTTGCAGGGTCTGCGCAATGCCCTCGAACATCACCAGCCGCGGCCCGTCTTGCGAGGACACCAGAAGCGCGCGCTGCGCCGTGTAGGTGGTCTCGGTCCCCGGCTGCGACCGGTCCTGCAGGAACACGTCCCGAAACTCGCCCAGTTCCGTGATGTCGCGGATATAGACGGTGACGCCGGTAGTGGGATGGATGAATTCGCCCTCGCGCAGCAGGCGCCCGGTCAGGTCGGCCGAAACCTCGACCGACCGGGTCATGAGTTGGCCGCGCGCCGCTGGAACAAGCAGATGCGCGAGCACCGCGACCAGAACCGCGATGATCAGCCCGAAGGCCCAGACCGGGCGCAGCAGGCGCAGCGCCGAACAGCCGGCGGTCTGCATGACCACAAGCTCGCTTTCCGAGATCATGCGGTTGGTCACGTAGATGGCGGCGACGAATCCCGAGACCGGGACCACCAGCAGGATGATCTGCGGCATCGACAGGGCGGAGAATTCAAGGAAGACGCGCAGCGACTGGCCGTCGCCGATGAGCCTGTCAAAGAGGCCAACGGCGCTGTTGACCCAGTAGACCGAGACGAGCACGAGGCTGAAGAAGCTGAACAGGATCAGCAGCTGTGACAGGATATACCGGTCATAGCGCCCCATGGGCACATCCCCCCGTGTTACTCGTTTCAGTCTACCCCGGTGGCCCCGTCATAAGTCAATCGCCGACACAAGGACAGGCCTATCTGGTCAAGCCGGACCACGAGCCCTAGTGTTGGATGGACGTCACTTTTCAGAAGGGGTCCACATGACCACGCCAATCGCCATTTCCTTCACCGAAACCGATCTCGATGTACTGTCCGCCGCCCAAGGCAAGCTGGCGCTGATCGTGACGCCGGATAACAAGCTCGATCCGGCCGCGCGGCGGGTCAACCGGCTGACCAAGGGCGCGGTTGCACGCCTCACCGAGTCGGATCGCTGGGCCGACGCCGACGAGGGCGAATGCGTGACGCTGGCCTTTCCCGCCGGTCTTGCCGCCGAGGCGCTGATCGTGGTCAAGCTGGCCCGCCGTCCCGATGCCGCGACCGCGCGCAAGGCCGGTGCGGCGCTTGCCAAGGCCAAGGGGGAGGCGGCGTTGACGCTGGCCGCGGGGGCGCTGACCCGGACCGCCGAGCTTGCGCTCGGGCTGGCGCTGCGCGGCTATGACTTCAACGACCACAAGACAGCCGAGAATAAGACCGTTGGCGACGCGGTCATCATGGCCAGCAAGCCGGATGACGTCGCTGCGGTTGCCGCGCCGCTGCTGTCGGTGGCCGAAGGCGTTTTCCTGACCCGCGATCTCGTCAACGAGCCTTCCAACATCCTGACCACCGAGGAATTCGCCGCGCGCCTTGCCGCGATGCGTGACATGGGGCTGGAGGTCGACGTGCTGGACGAGGCGGAACTCGAGGCGCTCGGCATGCGGGCGCTGCTGGCGGTCGGGCAGGGGTCCGACAGCCCGACCAAGGTCGTCGTGATGCAGTGGAACGGTGGCGGCGCAGAGGCGCCGCTGGCGCTTGTCGGCAAGGGGGTGGTGTTCGATACCGGCGGGATCAGCCTCAAGCCCGCCTCGGGCATGGAGGACATGACCATGGACATGGGCGGCGCCGGCGTTGTCGCCGGGGTGATGCACGGCCTTGCGCGGCGCGGGGCCAAGGCCAATGTCGTGGGGCTGATCGGGCTGGTGGAAAACATGCCGGACGGGCGCGCGCAGCGTCCCGGTGACGTGGTGCGCACGATGAAGGGCGACACGGTGGAGGTGATCAACACCGATGCCGAGGGGCGGCTCCTGCTATGCGACGTGATGTGGTACGCGCAGGAGCGCTTCAAGCCCGCCGCGATGGTCGACCTCGCAACGCTGACCGGCGCGGTGATCATTGGGCTGGGCCATGAAAAGGCGGGTGTCTTTTCCAATGACGATGGCTTCGCGGGCGGGTTCCTCAAGTCGGCCGAGGCGGAAGGCGAGGGGGCGTGGCGCATGCCGCTGGCGCCGGCCTATGACAAGCTTCTGAAATCCGCCGTGGCCGACATGAAGAACGTGGGCGGGCGCACCGCCGGGTCGATTACCGCGGCGCAGTTCCTGCAACGGTTCGTCAAGGACGATTGCCAGTGGATCCACCTCGATATCGCGGGGGTGGCACGGGTGCCCGAAGAGACGGATTTCGCGCCCAAGGGCGCGACCGGCTGGGGGGTGCGCGCGCTCGACCGGATGATCCGCGACCGGTTCGAGGCGGGCTGATCACCATGGGGGCGGTCTTCTTCTATCACCTCACGCGCTCCTCGGCCGAGGCGACGCTGCGCAGTCTTCTGGGCAAGTCGCTTCAGGCCGGCTGGCGTGTGGTGGTCAGGGGCCGCTCCGCGCCGTTCCTCGACCGGTTGGACGAGATGCTGTGGCTGCACCCGGAGGACGGGTTCCTGCCGCATGGCCGCGCCGGCGGGCCGCATGACGCCGATCAGCCTGTGCTGCTTACCGATGGGCTGGACGTGCCGAACGGCGCGGCCTGCGTGATGAGCGTCGAAGGCGCCGAGGTGACGGCCGAGGAGGCCACGGCGATGCAGCGGGTCTGCATCCTTTTCGACGGGGCCGAGGAGACCGCCGTGGCCCATGCGCGCGGCCAGTGGAAGGCGCTGACCGGCGCCGGCTGCGCGGCGCAATACTGGTCGGAAGCGGGCGGCAAGTGGGAAAAGAAAGCCGAAAGCGGCGGTTGACACATGGGCCTTGGCGCCCCCCGGGACATCGCCCCGCCGCAATGAAAAACGCGCGCCCCGGTCAGGGGGCGCGCGTCGGTTTTCAAGCCTGTCCGCAGGGTTAGCGCGGTTCGCTGCGCAGGCCCTGGAAGATGGCCCAGCACATCAGCAGCAGCACGATCGTGAAGGGCAGGCCGGTGGAGATCACCATCGCCTGAAGCGAGGACAAGCCGCCACCGACAAGCAGGGCAATGGCCACGAGCCCCTCGAACGTGCACCAGAACACACGCTGCGGCACCGGCGCGTCGATCTTGCCACCCGCGGTGATCGTGTCGATCACCAGCGACCCGGAGTCCGACGAGGTGACGAAGAACACGATCACCAGCACGATGCCGATGGTCGAGGTAATCGACGCCAAGGGCAGGCTTTCCAGCATCGCGAACAGCGACAGTTCCGGGCTGTAGCTGGTGATCACGTTGGCCATCACCGCAGAATCGTCGGTATTGGCCACCATGTCGTTGATTGCCGCGCCCCCGAAGACGGCCATCCACAGGATGCATACGAGGCTCGGGATGATCAGCACGCAGGTGATGAATTCGCGCACCGTGCGGCCCCGGCTCACGCGGGCGATGAACATGCCGACGAAGGGTGACCAGCTGATCCACCACGCCCAGTAGAAGGCTGTCCAGCCTTGACGGTAACCGTCATCCTCGCGCCCGACCGGGTTGGAGAGCGGGATCACCTCCTGCGCGTAGGCCAGAAGCCCCCGGCCGAACTCGGTCAGGATGACACCGGCACCGGCCGCGAACAGCACGAAGATCAGCAGCAGAACCGCCAGCCCCATGTTGATCTCGGACAGGACCTTGACGCCGCCATCAAGGCCGCGCAGCACCGAGACCAGCGCCACGGCGGTGATACCGATGATCAGGATCACCTGCGCGTTGATGGTGTTGGGGATGCCGTAGACGTATTCCAGACCGGCATTCGCCTGTTGCGCGCCAAGGCCGAGCGACGTGGCAAGACCGAAAAGCGTGGCGAAGACCGCGACGGTGTCGATCACGTGGCCCCACCAGCCCCAGACACGTTCGCCCAGGATCGGGAAGAAGGCGGAGCGGATCGACAGCGGCAGACCCTTGTTATAGCTGAACAGCGCCAGCGCGAGGGCCACGACCGCGTAGATCGCCCACGGATGCAGCGCCCAGTGATAGGAGGTGGCGGCCAGCGCCATGCGGCGGGCTTCCTGAACGTTCGCGGCGATGAGGTTGCCATCTTCATCGAAAGGCCGGATCGCGCCCAGCGGCTCATCGCCCCATGGGGTGCCGAAGTAGTAGGCCGGTTCCAGCACGCCGAAGAACATCAGGCCGATGCCCATGCCCGCGGCGAACAGCATCGCGAACCATCCCAGGTAGGAATAGTCCGGCGTCGCATCCGCCCCGCCAAGCCGGACCTTGCCCAGCGGCAGCACGATCAGCACGAGGCAGAAGATCACGAAGATATTGGCCGCCGACAGGAAGAACCAGTCGAAGGTGGAGGTCAGCGCGGGCCGCAGCCAGCCGAAGAAATCGCCCGCCTGCGTCGGGGCGATCAGCGCGTAGGCCACGAAGGCAATGACCGAAAGCCCGGAAATCATGAAGACCGGGTTGTGAATGTCGAAGCCGAAGGGGCCGACCCGTCCCTCGATATTGTCCTGACCGATATCGAAATCGGTCTCGATCAGGTCCGTCGCGCCTTCCGGCTCGGGTATGCCCTGATTCTCGTTTTCATCCGTCATGGGAATGCCTTTCGTTTCCTGTTTTTTCCTGTCCCGTCGCTTGCGTGGCGGATGGGCGTCACTGGTCGCGCACCAGCATGACCGAACACGTCGCGTGGTTGGCAACGTGGCCGCCATGCGACGAGAAGTCGAAGCGGCTCGGGATGTGCGACCCCATCACCACCAGGTCGGCGCCCAGATCGGTTGCCGCCTTTTCCAGCAGCTTGTCGATCTCGACCGCAGGGTCATGCGCCGTGATCGTGTGGGCGCGGGCCGACCCGCCGCCGCGCGCCTTGGTTTCCTCCTTGGCGAAGGTTTCCAGCTTGGCGGCGAATTCGGCCGGCGTGTGGGCCACGCTGCTGGGTGTCTCCCCGGTGACGCCCACATAGACCAGCTCTGCCCCGTAATGGGACGAGAGGTCACAAGCGACCTGAAGCGCACGCTCCAGGTTGCCCTCGTGCGCCAGATCAACCGGTATCATGATCCGTTTGAACACGTCTTTCTCCCTCGTGGTTGGCAAGTTGTTTTCGGATCGCCTTCGGCAACCGTTGGTTGACCGCCATGGAGCCCCGATCATCACGCGTGGACAATGAGAGGAACGACCCAAAAACGATCAATAACGTCATTCGTAGCCGGAATCAGCGTAAACATCGGGCACCGCGATTGCAAACACCGGGTTCTTGGCCGTTTTCGGCAGGCCGAAGCCCATGAAAAAAGGGCCGCCCCGAAGGACGGCCCGTCATGCGTGTTGCGCGCGTGGCGCTGTCAGACCAGAACCGCGCCGCCGGTCTCGATGGCGCCCTCGGTCTTCGCCTCGCCCAGCAGCATCTCGTTATGGGCCTTGCCCGACGGGATCATCGGGAAGCAGTTCTCGTGCTTCTCGACGAGGCAGTCGAAGATCACCGGGCCGTCATAGTCCAGCATCTCCATGATCGCGTCGTCGAGGTCCTTGGGATCGCTGACCATGATGCCCTTGGCGCCGAAAGCCTCGGCGAGCTTGACGAAATCGGGCAGCGCCTCGGACCAACTGTGCGAGTAGCGTTCGCCGTGCAGCAATTCCTGCCACTGGCGCACCATGCCGAGGCGTTCGTTGTTCATGATGAACTGCTTGACAGGCAGGCGATACTGCACCGCGGTGCCCATTTCCTGCATGTTCATCAACCACGACGCCTCACCGGCGACGTTGATCACCAACGCGTCGGGATGGGCGACCTGCACCCCGATCGAGGCCGGCGTGCCGTAGCCCATCGTCCCCAGACCGCCGGAGGTCATCCAGCGATGCGGATCCTCGAAGCCGAGATACTGTGCCGCCCACATCTGGTGCTGGCCGACCTCGGTGCAGATGTAGCGGTCGTGCCCCTTGGTCAGCGCCTCCAGCCTTTCAAGCGCGTATTGCGGCTTGATCGTCGCGGTCGAGGGCTTGTAGTCGAGGCAGCGCACCTTGCGCCATTCCTCGATCCTGTCCCACCACTTGGCCAGCGCTTCGGAATTGGTTTTGCGCCCGCGGCTTTTCCAGATCCGCAGCATGTCTTCCAGCACGTGTCCCACATCGCCGATGATCGGGAAATCGGCATGGATCACCTTGTTGATCGAAGAGGGGTCGATGTCGATATGGCCCTTGCGGCTGCCGGGGCTGAAATCGGCGATGCGCCCGGTGATACGGTCATCGAAACGGGCGCCGATATTGATCATCAGGTCGCAATCGTGCATCGCGAGGTTGGCCTCGTACAGCCCGTGCATGCCCAGCATCCCCAGCCAATTGTCGCCAGAGGCCGGATAGGCGCCGAGGCCCATCAGGGTCGAGGTGATCGGAAAGCCCGTGGCGCCCACCAGTTCGCGCAGAAGCTGGCTGGCGCCATTGCCGGAATTGATCACGCCACCCCCGGTGTAGAAGACCGGGCGTTCGGCGGTCTCCATCGCCTCGACCAGCGCGGTGATCATGTCGGTATCGCCCTTGACGCGCGGGTGGTAATGCGAAGGGCTGACCTTGGGCTTGCGGGTATAGTCGCCGGTGGCGAACTGCACGTCCTTGGGAATGTCGATCAGGACCGGGCCGGGGCGGCCCGAGGTGCAGATATGGAACGCCTCGTGGATCGTGCCCGACAGGTGGTCGGTGTCCTTGACCAGCCAGTTCATCTTGGTGCAGGGCCGGGTGATGCCGACGGTATCGGCCTCCTGGAACGCGTCGGAGCCGATCATGAACGTCGGCACCTGTCCGGTCAGCACGACGATGGGGATCGAGTCCATCAGCGCATCGGTGATGCCGGTCACCGCGTTCGTGGCGCCGGGGCCGGAGGTGACCAGAACCACGCCCGGCTTGCCGGTGGACCTTGCGTAGCCCTCGGCGGCATGGACCGCGCCCTGTTCATGACGCACGAGGATGTGGCGGATCTCGTTTTGCTGGAAGATCTCGTCATAAATCGGAAGCACGGCACCGCCGGGATAGCCGAATACGGTATCGACACCCTGCTCCTTCAGGGCCTCGACCACCATTTTCGCACCGGTCATATGTGTCATCGCTCTTGCTCCTTCCAGCGGGCCCCCGGGTCGGGGCTGTCTAGGGTCCTGTCCGTTCCGATCGCATAAAAAAGCCCCCGGTGAAACGGGGGCGCATGGGGGGAAGATATGGTTGCCGTCACCGACCCATGCGCGCCTTTCCTACAAGTACGAGAATGCCGGGCATCCGCGGGACTCCTTACCACGATCGCGTAGAGGTTATGCACGCTGTGAAAAGCCCGTCAACCGGGTTTGACAGGAAGAATGTCGCGGCGGGCAATTTTTCCGCAACATTCTGTCGAAGATGGCCGTGGCGGCGCAAGGGCGCCCCGGAATACGACCGAGCGGGACGCTTGGACCCCGCGCGACTGCTAGCGCCAACAGATTCTCCGGGCTGCCGATCGGGGCTGGCCCGGCCTGCGAAAAGACGACCATGACAGCCTGAAAAGCGGATATGAGGGACGAATTTTGGCGCAGCGGGCCAGTTCTTGCCCGAATTGGTCAGAACATTTTACAATTTTCTGGCCAAAACGCCCAAAATGGGGTTTGTTGCGATACGAGGGTTCGCTAACGTGCCCTCACACGACTTAGCACAGCGGCCTCCGAGAAGGCCGTAAAAACCAAATGGGGAGGATACCATATGGATCGTCGTTCTTTCTTGAGAACGTCTGCCGTGGGCGGCGCAGCGGCCGCATCCACGACGCTGGCCGCACCGGCCTACGCACAGGGCAACCGCACCTTGACCATGGTCACGTCGGTGCCGGACGGCTTCGCGATCTTCGATGACGCGGCGCAGCTTGCCATCGACTACATTTCCGAGATGAGCGACGGCTCGCTCGTCATCGACAAGAACCCCGCCGGCACGCTCGTGGGCGCGTTCGAGGTGTTCGACGCCGTGTCCGCAGGGCAGGCCGACGTTTACCACTCGGCCGAATACTATTTCCTGAACCAGCATCCGGCGTTTGCCTACTTCACCTCGGTGCCCTTCGGCATGACCTCGCAGGAGATTGCCAACTGGTATTACCGCCGGGACGGCCAGCAACTGCACGACAACCTGTCGTCGCTGTTCAACCTCAAGCCGCTGATGTGCGGCCAGACCGCGATGCAGCCGGGCGGCTGGTTCAACGTCGAGATCAACTCGGTCGACGACCTGCAGGGCCTGCGCTTCCGTATGCCCGGTCAGGGTGGCCAGGTTCTTGGTCGCCTCGGCGCGTCGGTTCAGAACGTTCCCGGCGGCGAGATCTACCAGGCGCTGTCCACCGGCCAGATCGACGGCGCGGAATGGATCGGCCCCTATGCCGACGAACGTCTGGGCTTCCAGGAGATCACCAACAACTACTACACCGCCGGCTTCCATGAGCCGGGCTCGGCGTTGCACATGTCGTTCAACCTCGAGGTCTGGGAGTCGCTGACCGCGCAGCAGCAGCGCATCATCCAGGTCGCCTGTGAAGCGGCGCATGCGCAGAACACCGCGCTGTCGCTGGCAGAAAACGGGGCCGCGCTTGCGCGTCTGAAGTCCGAGGGCGTGCAGACCCGCGAATTCCCCGATGATGTCTGGGATGCGTTTGGCCGGGCCTCCGCCGAGGTGCGCGAGGAGAACATGGACGACCCGATCTATGCCGAGATCGCCGAAAGCTACTTCGCATCGCTCGAAGAATCGTCCTCTTGGTACGAAATCGGTGATGGCGAGTACATGCGCCAGCGTAACCGCGTGAACGCGAACTGATCGCAAGCCGACGAAACGACCTGTCCGGTGCCACATGGCGCCGGGCAGGGATGCGTTTTGTTATCACTGACACGTCATGACGCGTCCCGGCAGCTGGGGCCGCGCCGAGGGGGGTGACCCGTGATCGACTTCATCCTGTGGGTGCTTCAAAACATAGCCTTGGCCCCCTATCACGTGGTCATGGCCGTCGCCAATCCGGGCGCTTGGCTGAATTGGTCGGACCCAGAAGCGATGATGCGCTTCATTTATTATGGCGCGTCGGTCGAACTGTTCTTCGTGTTCCTGACAACCGTCATCGTCATAACCGGCTTGGGCATGGCGTGGAAGCGCGAGATCCTGTGGTGGGGTGTTCGCATCCTCGAAGGATTTGCAAACGGGGTCGGCCGGGTGGCGGCCTGGGCCGGGCTGCTGATGGTCCTGCAGCAGGTGATGATCGTCTTCCTACAACGCATTTTCCGGGTGTCGGAGATCCAGCTCGGGCCGCTCGGTACCGCGTTCTCGCAGGATCTGAGCTGGTGGGGCGAGGAACTGAAGCTCTACAACGCGCTCGTGGTCACGCTTTGCGTCACCTATACCTACGTGCAGGGCGGGCATGTGCGCGTCGATCTGGTCTACTCTGCCGTCCGTTTCCGCACCAAGCGGATCATCGACATGGCGGGCAGCCTGCTGTTCATGATCCCGGCGATGACGATCACCTACCTTTACGCGTGGCCCTTCATGTGGCGCCACCTGATCACGCCGTCCGTGACCTCGACGGGCACGCTCGACCGGATGTTGATGCAATCGCGTATCGTGCGCTGGAACGTCGAAACCGTCGGCTTCAGCCCGAACGGCTTCAACGCCTATTTCCTGTTCAAGATCTTGATCGTTCTGTTCTGCGTCATGGTCATGATCCAGGCCGTCGCGGTGTTCTGGCGGTCTTACCTGGAATGGCTGGAAGGCGAAGACAGCGTGGACAAACACCTCGATCGCGACATGACCGGCGACGAGGCCGAAGATGTCGAACACATGATTCACTCAGGCTCGACCTGATCCAACGACACCACGCCCGCGAGGATCGGGCGCGCTTGAGCTAAGGGGAACTCAGAGCATGCTATTTGGATTGGATGGGGTCGAGATCGGGCTGATCATCGTCTTCCTGACACTGTTTTCCGCGATCATGACCGGCTTTCCGGTGGCTTTCTCGATTGCCGGGGCCGGTGTCATTTCCTTCGCCATCATCGCGGCGCTCGATTCCGCGGGGCTGTTGATCCACCAAGCCATCGACACCGGGTCCGATGCGTACCGGGCGCTGCGGGCCGACGGGACTGCGCGCGACGCTATATCGGTGTTCCGATACCCGGATTTGCCCCGCGTCGAGGAGGCGCTGTTCCCGCGCGGCTGGCAACACGCGATGGAGACGAACATCTCCTTCATTGTCAACCGCATGAACGAGCGTGTGATCGCCGGCCAGTCCATCGACACCTTGCTGGCGGTGCTGATGTTCGTGATGATGGGCATCACGCTTGAACGCTCGCGCATCGCGGAGGATCTGCTGACCACCATGGCGCGCCTGTTCGGGCCGCTGCCCGGTGGTCTCGCCGTGTCGATCGTCATCGTCGGCGCCTTCCTTGCCGCCTCCACCGGCATTGTCGGCGCGACCGTCGTGACGATGGGGCTTCTGGCGCTGCCCACGATGCTGCGCAACAATTATTCGCCGGAACTTGCGACCGGGGTGATCGCCGCCTCGGGCACGTTGGGGCAGATCATCCCGCCGTCGATCGTGATCGTGCTGCTTGGCACGCTGGTGGGCGACCTTTACGCCACCGGGCAAGAGACGCGCGCGCAGCTTGCAGGCTGCGGCGACGCGCTGACCTATCTGGGCGAGCCGGCGGTTCTGTCCGTCGGCACGTTGTTTCAGGCCGCCCTACTGCCGGGGATCTTCCTTGCCGGGCTCTATGCGCTCTATGCGTTCGGTTACGCGCTTTGGCGGCCAGCCAATGCCCCGCCGGTCGCCTTCGATAGCAGCACCGGCGAGGTGATCACCCGGAACGAGGCGCTGACGTGGTTCCTTGGCGTTCCCGCGGCGCTGATTCTTGCCGTCGTTCTGGCGGGGCAGGTGGGCCTTGTCGGCACGCAGACGCCCTTTGTCTCGAACCAGACAACGCAGCTGGAGCGCGCCGAATTGCGCACCAATGTCTCCGAACAATGCCAAGCCTCGATGATCGAACTGCACGGTCAGGAGATGTGGGACCGCGCCGTCGCCCAGCAGGAGGCCCGCAATGCCGCCAGCGCGGCCGGCGAAACGTCGGATCGGACAGAGGCCGAGATGGCCGAGGCCGAAGCCGAGGCACTCGCCAACGCCGCCCCCATCGGCAACGGGGTCGCCGTCGTGTTCGTGATCCTTGCGCTGGTGCTGACGATCGCGCGCGGCATCGTGCCCACCGCTTCCCCCCTGCCGCTGATGATCGGCGCGGTGGGGGTTGTCTTGTCGCTGCTGACCGACGCGCTGCTGATCGGGCCGACCACCGGGCCGGGGGCGCGCTTCCTTCTGCTGGCGATCCCGTTTGCCGTGACGATGTTCGGCGTGGTCGAGGCGATGAAGAGGCTTGCCTCGAACGATCTGTTGCGCGTGGTTTTCCCGCCGCTCGTGCTGATCGTTGCGGTGCTGGGGTCCATCCTCGGCGGGATCACCAACCCGACCCCGGCGGCGGCGCTTGGCGCGGCGGGGGCGATCATGCTGGCGGCCTATCGCAAGCTGAAGGAAGACCAGAAATCCCCCAAGATCATCCTGTGGGCGAGTTTCGCGGTGGTGATCATGATCCTCTTCGGCGTCAATTTCGACCTGCGGATGACCCGCTCGTCGGTGCCGCTGGAAGACTGGATCGCCTATATCATTGCGTTGGGGGCCTATCACTTCGCCTTTTTCGGGCTGCTCTATGCCTGCTGGGTGCTGTTGCGCAGCAACATCCTGTCGCCCGTGGTGCGTGAATCGGCGAAGGTCACCTCGATGGTCTTTACCATCCTGATAGGGTCGCAGCTTCTGAACCTCGTGCTGATTTCCTTCGGGGGGGAGCATTACATTCAACAATTCCTGCGCTCCTTCGACAACGAGATCGTGGTGTTCCTCGTCGTCATGGGGATCCTGTTCATCCTCGGCTTCGTCCTCGATTTCCTCGAGATCATCTATATCGTGATCCCGATCGTCGGGCCGGTGATCTATGGCGGCACGCTGGAACCGGCATGGGTGACGATCATGATCGCGATCAACCTTCAGACCAGCTTCCTGACGCCGCCTTTTGGCTTCGCGCTGTTCTACCTGCGCGGCGTGGCGCCGGCGGGGGTCACGACACAGCATATCTACCGCGGGGTTCTGCCCTTCGTGTTGATCCAGGTGCTTGGGCTGGCGCTGCTGTGGATGTTCCCGCAGATCGTCACCTTCCTGCCGTCGCTTTTGTAGGGCAGGGCGGCAAGGCATCGCACGAGCCAGGGCGCATCGCGGCAACGCGGTGCGCCTTTCGGTTGGGGGCAAGGCGTCGGTCGGGGCGGTTCAGCCAAGCATCCACAACAGGGCCGAGATCGTGGCGAAGGAGGCCATGGTCGTGACCAGCAAGGTCGCGGATGTCATCACGCCGCGTCCGAACGTGATTCCGAAGATGGAAAACAGCGCCATCATCGGGCAGGCCGCGTTGATCAAGCCGGCAAGGCGCAGTTCGGCGGGCAGGTCCGGCACCATCATGGCGGCGCCGAAAAAGGCCAGCGGATGCAGCACCAGCTTGCCAAGGGCGATCAGGATGGCTGGTCGCGCGATTCCCCGAAAGCTGGTCGCGCCGGCCACGGTCCCGCCGACAGCGAACAGCGCGACGGGTCCGGCAACCGGGCGCAGCATCTCGATCGGGCGCATCAGCGGATCGGGTAACGTGACGCCCATCTGCGACCACGCGAGTGCCGCCAGAAGGCTCAGGAAGATCGGGTTGCGGGCAAGCCCCTTGAGCCCGTTCAGAAGCCCGGTCAGCGCGGTGCCCTCCGTCCGTTCGCCGGCGCCGGCAATTGCAAGCGCCAAGGGAATGAGAAGCGCGTTTTCCACCAGCATGGCAACGGCGAAGGTGGTCAGGGCCTGTTCGGGAAACAGGATCGAGAGCAGCGGGAAACCGACGAACGCCGAATTGGAGCCGGTCACGCCAAGCGCCGCCAACCCGACTAGTGACCAGCGTTGGCGCAGCACAAGACGCCCGACCACGACGCTTGTCAGGAAGAGCGCGCCAGAGCCGCCGAGATAGGCGAGGAACAGGCCGCGATGCAGCACCTCGGCGGGATCGGCGGTGCCAACGGCAAGGAATATCAGCGCGGGCAGCGCCACCCGCACCACGAAGGCGCTGAGCGCCTTGACGTGGTCGCCGGCGACGTAACCGCTGCGCACCGTCAGGAAGCCGAGCCCGATCAACAGGTAGATCGGAAGGGTGATGGTCAGGATCGTGCTCAACGGGCCTTGTCCGGCAGGGGGCTTGCTTTGCGTCGCATGTCAGTTCGTGCCGGTGGGGCCCGCCCCGTGCCCCCGTGTCAGCGGTTGCCGCGCCCGGCGAATTTCCCCGCTTCCTCGGCGGCCTTGCGGATGGCGCGCGACTTGTTCACGGTTTCCTGGAACTCGGCCTCGGGGTCGCTGTCGAAGACCACGCCGCCCCCTGCCTGGATGTAGAGTTTTTCGTCCTTCACCACGGCGGTGCGCAGGGCGATGCACATGTCCATGTCGCCGCCGGCGCTGAAATAGCCCACGCCACCGCCATAGATGCCGCGCTTTTCCGGCTCCAGCTCGTCGATGATCTGCATCGCGCGGACCTTGGGCGCGCCCGAGACCGTGCCCGCCGGCAACCCCGCCAGCAGCGCCGACAGCGCGTCGTGTTCGTCCGATAACTCGCCCACAACGTTGGACACGATATGCATGACATGGCTATAGCGCTCGACGATGAATTCCTCGGTCGGGCGCACGGTGCCGATCTTCGAAACGCGACCCGCGTCGTTGCGCCCGAGGTCAAGCAGCATCAGGTGTTCGGCCAGTTCCTTTGGGTCGGCCAAAAGGTCGGCCTCCAATGCCTTGTCCTCCCCGGGCGTCGCGCCGCGCGGGCGGGTGCCGGCGATCGGGCGGATCGTGACCTCGCCTCCAAAGACCCGAACGAGGATTTCCGGGCTGGCTCCCACCACCTGGAAGCCGCCGAAATTGAAGAAGAACATGAAAGGCGAGGGGTTGGTCCGCCTGAGCGCGCGGTAAAGCGCGAAGGGCGGTTCGGGGAAGGCTTGCGTCCAGCGTTGCGAGGGCACGACCTGAAAGATGTCACCGGCGCGGATGTAGTCCTTCGCGCGCTCCACCGCGGCGAGGTAATCGGGCTTGGCGAAGTTCGACACAGGGTCCGCCACCGCCTGCGCTTCGCCCATTTCGCGCCCGGCCGTGCCCGGCGCCCGATCCAGATCGCGCACCGCGTCCATAACCCGTTCAGCGGCCTGCGCATAGGCGGCCCGCGCTAAGAGGCCCGACGCGTTCCATGCCGGGGAGACGACCGTCACCTCGCCCTTGACGCCATCGAGCACCGCGATGACCGAGGGCCGCATCAGCACCGCGTCGGGCACGCCGAGGGGGTCGGGGTTGACGTCGGGCAGGTGTTCGACCAGCCGGATCATGTCATAGCCCAGATAGCCGAAGAGGCCGACGGCGGCGGCGGGCAGATCCTCTGGCATGTCGATGGCACTTTCGGCGAGGAGCGCGCGGATCGCCTCCAGCGGCGGCCGGTCGCAGGCCGCGAAGGCGTCGCGGTCGTAGCGGGCGGCGCGGTTGATGCGGCTTTCGGTGCCGCGGCATTCCCAGATCAGGTCGGGTTTCATCCCGATGATCGAATAGCGGCCCCGCACCTCGCCGCCGGTCACCGATTCAAGGATGAAACTGTCGCGCCCGGCATCGGCCAGCTTCATCATAACCGAGACCGGGGTGTCCAGATCGGCCGCGAGCCGCGTGTAGACCAACTGGTTGCGGCCCTCGGCCCATCCTGCCGCGAAGGCCTCGAAAGAGGGGGTCAAAGCCATGGCGCCTCAGGGGAACTGCGCGTGGATCGCGTTGATGACACCCTGATCCAGAGAGATGCCGACCTCGTCTTGCAGCGCCTGCCCGAAGGCCTCGAAAACATCGCCGGTCAGGGAGCCGGCGGATTGCCGCGCGAACTGCCCTTCCAGCGCCTGCACCTCGGGTGAGCCGCGCGTTCCCGCGTGGATCTCGTCGAGCCGGGCGATGTAGGCGGCGCGGGGGCCGGGAATAACCACCCTGTCGCCGGGCGCTTCCAACTGGAAAACCTGCGCGACCAGCGTCGGCGGCGCGTCGGGGATGAAATCCTGCCGCCGTATGCGGGTTTCGGTGGTCAGCGGCAGGTCCAGCTCCTCCAGCGACCCGCTGGTCTCAAGGCCATCGAGGATCGCGTTGGCGCGTTCCTCCAGCCGGATGCGCAATTGCGTCGCGCGCCAGGCGTCGGCGACCTCTTCCTCGATCTCGTCAAGCTGCGGGACGGTTGGCGGCACGACCTCGTCGAGCCGCAGCGCGAACTGGCCTCCATCGGACAGTTGCAGAAGCTCCGGGAAATCGCCCTCCTGCGCGGCAGCGGCGGCCTCCCCGAAAGCCTCGTAGGCGGCGATGTCGGTATCGACGCCTTCGGACCAATCGATGGTGCCAAGCGTCATCTCGGTTTCCCCGGCGATCTCTTCCAGCGTGGCGCCGCCGGCCAGAAGGTCGTCCACCGCGTCGCGCATGTCATCTATCGCGCGGCGCGCGGCGGATTCGGCCAGTTCCGTGCGCAGGTCGTCGCGCGCCTCCTCGAAGCTCACCTCGCTGGCCGCGAGGACCGCGTTGATGCGGAAAAGGGCCGGGCCGAAGCGGCTTTCAAGCGGGCCAAGGATCTCGGACTCGGTATCGGCGAAGATCACCTCGCGGGCGGCTTCGGACAAATCGCGCGGCGCGGTCTCGCCCAGATCGACATCCTCGAGCGTCAGGCCCCTATCCGCGACCAGCGTGTCGAAATCCGTCTCCCCGGCGTCAAGGGCGGTGCGCGCCGCCTCGGCCTCCTCCTGCGAGGGGAAGACCAGCCGCTCCAGCAAGCGGCGCTCGGGTTGCACGTATTCGGCGCGACGCTCGTCATAGAGCGTGCGCAGCGCGTCCTCGCTGACATCCACGTCGTCCTGGATCTGGTTCGGGGTGACCCATGCATAGGTGATGCGGCGCAATTCGGGCCGTTCGAACCGGTCGGCGTTTTCGCTGTAGTAATCCTGCAGGTCCGCGTCGCTTGGCGCGGCGAGGCCGGCTGACAGATCGTTCTCCGTGACCCGCGCCAGCGTGAAGCTGCGGGTTTCGGTCTGGTAGGCGATCATCGTCTCGATGTAACTGTCGGGCATGTCCAGCCCGCCGATGATCGCCGATTGCAGGATCGACCGGGTGGTATCCTCGCGGATGGTATCCTCGAATTCATCGACGCTGTAGCCTGCCTGCGACAGTTGCAATTCGTAGGTCGCCCGGTCGAAGCTGCCGCCCGGCCCCTGGAAGCTGCCGGAATTGCGGATCTGGCGCGCCACTTCCATGTCGCCCACGGAAAGCCCGATCTCGCCCGCTTCATGGGTCAGCGCGGCGCGCGCCACCAGCCCGTCGAGGATGGCGCGGTCAAGCCCGGCCGATTGCAGACCGGCCAGCGTGGTGTAGGGGCCGCCCTCTGCCGACTGTGCGCGCAGTTCCGCCTGCAGTGCGCGGGCATAGGCATCGGCGCTGATCGTGGCATTGCCGACCGACCCGATCTGCGTGGCAGAGCCGCCGAAATTGCCGATCCCGAAGCCGGCCAACCCGATGATCAGAAGGCCGAGGATGATCCAGACGATGAAGTCGGACAGTTTCTTGCCTGCGCGTCGTGCCATGCCTGTGGTCTCCCCGGTCTCAGGTGTTGGCCCGCAGGTTTAGGGACTTGGCCCCGGGGGAGCAAGGGGCCTTCGGGACAGGATTTCACTGCGAAAGCTGCGCGATGCGGCGTCCGACCTCGGCCAGCCCGTCTGCATCGGCATTGGCGAAGGCCAGCCGCAGCGTCGTTTCGGCCTGCCCGTCACCGCCCGCCTCGCGCGCGGGGCCGAACATGGTGCCGGGCAGGGTCAGCAGGCTGGCATCCTTGACCATTGCCTTGGCCACAGCATCCGAGCGCATGTCGAACGGATGACGGATATAGGCGAAATAGGCCCCGCAGCCCAGAAGCTCCCACCCGGCGACATGCTGGAACGCCGCCTCCACCGCGGCGCGACGATGCAGGATTTCGCGCCGCTCGCCCGCCAGCCAGTCGCGCAGGTTCCGCATCCCCCAAAGCGCCCCGATCTGGCCGATCTGGCCGGGGCATATGGCAACGGTATCAAGGACCTTCTCCACCTCGCCGAGCCGCGCCGCGCTGGCCACGATGGCGCCGACGCGATGCCCGGTCAGCCGGTAGGACTTGGAAAAGGAGTAAAGCTGGATCAGCGTATCATCCCAGCCGGGATCGGTGAAAAGATCATGCGGCGCGCCTTCCCGGCTGTGAAAATCGCGGTAGGTCTCGTCGACAACGAGGGCGATGCCGTGCCGTCGGCAAAGGTCGCGGAAGGCGGCCATGACCTCTGGCGGGTATTCGACGCCGGCGGGATTGTTGGGCGAAATCAGAACGATGGCGCGGGTGCGCCCGGTGATCAGCCGCGCCGCCGCCTCCGGATCGGGGATCAGCCCGTCGCCGGTCGGCAAGAGCTGCGCTTCAACCCCGGTCATGTCCAGCCACATCTTGTGGTTGAAATAGTAGGGGGTCGGCAGGATCACCCCGTCGCCCGCGCCCGCCAGCGTTGTCATGACCGCGCAAAAGGCCTGGTTGCAGCCGGGGGTGATCGCCACCTGCCGTGCGGCGAGCGCGCCGCCATAGCTTGCCGACCATCGCGCGGCCAGCTCCTCGCGCAGGGCGGGCATACCCAGCACCGGGCCATAGAGGTGGCTTTCGGGCCGGGTCAGCAACGCCTCGGCCATGGCCTCGCGCAGTCCTTCGGGGGGCGGATCGACCGGCGCGGCCTGGCTGAGATTTATCAGCGGCCGGTCGGCCGGGAAAGTGACGCCCTCGATCCAGCGACGCGCCTCCATCACCGGGGGCGGAAAGGTTGCAGCGACGTTCGGGTTCAGCACGCGCATGTCAAACCGTCCCCACCTGTCGTCTTCTTGGTCCATATACTGCTGCCGGCGAGCCCCGCCAGGAACGGGGGCCGGCGCCGGTGGAAAGACGTGCCCCTCAGAACGGGATCTCGTCATCCATGTCGCCGCGACCACCGCCGCCGCCCGACGGTGCGCCGCCACCATAGCCGCCATCGCGGTCATCTGGGAAACCGCCGCCGCCGCCGTAGCCGCCACCGCCGTCTCCACCACCACCGCCGCCGCCGCCGCGGCTGTCGAGCAGGGTCATCTCGCTGCGGTAGGGGCGCAGCACGACCTCCGTGCTGTAGCGGTCCTGCCCGCTCTGGTCCTGCCACTTACGGGTTTCGAGCTGGCCTTCGAGGTAGACCTTCGACCCCTTGCGCAGGTATTGTTCCGCGATCCGGGCCAGCGGTTCGGAAAAGATGGCGACGCTGTGCCATTCGGTCTTTTCGCGCCTCTCGCCGGTGTTGCGATCCTTCCATGTCTCGGAGGTGGCGATGCGCAGGTTGCACACCTTGCCCCCGTTCTGGAATGTCCGCACCTCGGGGTCGCGCCCCAGATTTCCCACCAGAATGACCTTGTTGACGGAGCCAGCCATGTTTTCTCCCGCGTGTTTCGAGTCGGTCGCAGTTAGAGCATCGCATCAAGGTTAAGAAAAGCCAAATGCGCGACGGATCGCCGGTTCCGTCGCGCCGCGCTGGACCTGCGGGCGCCTTTCGGTATGATAAAGCTGCTGACGAGCAGGAGGGGATCGTGACAGTCAAGGGGATGGCGGTGCTTGCATGTATCGTCTGCATCGCGCTGCCTGTCGCGGCGGCGGCGCAGGGGGGCGGATCCGACCGGATGGCACGCCTGTCGTCGCAGCTTGACCTGCTCGACAGCCGTGCGGCGCAGCAATACGAGTTTTCCGAGCGACTGCGCCCCAACCGCCCCGTCGCCACCGCGATCCCGCGATACGAGGGCGCCTATACCGGCCCGTGGCTGGAGGTCGCGCGCGCCGCAGCGCGTCGCCACGGCATCCCGGAGGACCTGTTCCTGCGACTCGTTCAGCAGGAGAGCGGCTGGGATACCGGCGCGCTCAGTCATGCGGGGGCGATCGGGCTGGCGCAACTCATGCCCGACACGGCCGCCCGTCTGGGCGTCGATCCGCATGATGCGCATGACAACCTCGATGGCGGCGCGCGGTATCTGTCGCAGCAATATCGCCGCTTCGGGGATTGGCACCTTGCGCTTGCCGCCTACAACGCGGGGCCCGAGGCGGTGATCGCCCATGACGGGATCCCGCCCTTCGCCGAGACGCAAGGCTACGTGCGCGCCATTCTCGGCACCTGATCACGCGTCGGTTTCGGCACCGTAATCCACCAGCCGGCGACGCAGGAAATCGGCCTCGGGCAGGCCAGCTTCCAGCGCGTAGACATAGGCATGGGTCAGGTAGAAATTTCGCGCGACGGGTGAATTGGCCGCGCCCGACGCCTCGGCGTAAAGCCCGATCAGCGCGGCGCGGTCGTTCATCGCATGCGCCGCCAGCAAGCGGCTGTCCAGATCCTCAAGCATCGCCCGCCTCCCTCAGTGCGCCAATGCGACCGGCCACCCAGTCGTGGAACAGGTGCGTCGGCCCGTCCATCGCGGGCGAGAAACGGCCACCGTCGAAGCCGGGCGCGGAACGGCCGCGCTGCATGCCTTCGACGACGAAGACATCCTCGGTGAAGACCGTTTTCCACTGTGTCGCATTCTTCTGGCGCAGCGCGCCGTCGGTGTCGGGCGCGGCGTAGTAGATATGCACGTGTTCGTGGGTCCTGTCGTGGCGCACCGGTTCCAGCACGATGGCGAAGGCATGGTCGCGCTGCACGCCCAAAAGCACGTTGGGATAAACCGCGATATACTCGCCGCCGGCATCCCAGAAGTCCGGCAGTCCCTCGAAATCGGGGAAGGTCTGCCCCTCGTGTCCTTCCAACTGGCGATAGACATAGGTGCCTTGGCCGGAAAAATTACCCGGCGATTCAATATGGTAGTGATCCTCCAGCCTAGAATAGCTGTTCAGGCCGGGATGCACCCATGGCAGGTGGTAGCTTTCGCAGTAATTCTCGACCGCGAGTTTCCAGTTGGTTTCCACCTCCAGCGTGAACTGGCTGTCCCAGCCGCCGTGATAAAGCGGCTTGTCGACATCCCGCCAACGGACCATCAACTCGGCATGCACCTCCTCGAAGGGCGGCGCGTCGCCGGACAGGTTGACGAACACCACGTCGCGCCAGACATGGCTGCGCACTTCGATCAGGCCAAGCTCTGACCGGGGCATGTCGGGGTGGCTGTTCTGGCCCGGCCCGCCCACATGCGGGGTGGAGACGAGCCGGCCGTCCTTGGCGTAGCACCAGCTGTGATAGGGGCAGCGGATGGCGCCCTCGACCTTGCGCGCCTCCTCGACAAGGATCATGCCACGGTGGCGGCAGATATTCTCGAACACGCGCAGGGTGCCGTCCTTGTCGCGTACCAGCAAGAGCGGCTGCCCAAGGAAGGTGATCGGCTTGCAATCGGAGGGTTCGGGCACATCGGCGCCCACGGCCAGCCCGGCCCATGTGCGACGCAAGACAGCCTCGTTTTCCTCGGCGATGGTCTCGGGGTCGGTGTAATGGGCATTGGGCAGCCCGTGGGCCGTCTGGATCGGGCCGCGCACCGCGTCCAGCACGTCAATCGCCTGGTCCTTCGGCATCGCGTTTCCCCCCTTAGCTCTCGTTAACTGGACGAGGGGAGTATCGGCCATGCGCGCCGCGCCCGTCTTGCCCGGTTGCGACCACGTGATGGCGGAAATTGACACCGGTGTCGGGTTCTGGGTGGGCGGGCACCGGGGGCACCGGACCCGTCGCAAGGGTCGCGGGAAGGGTGCGCGCCGCCCTTCCCCCGGCCGGTCGCGGTGGGGGCTCAGGCGGCGCGGATCACAGCCCGCGCGCCATGGCCGCGACGCCGGTGCGCGCCATGCGCACCTCGCCCAAGGGGCGCATCAGGTCCGCGAAGGCGTCGATCTTTTCCGGCGTGCCAGTCATTTCGAAGATGAAGCTTTCCAACGTGGAATCGACCACGTTGGCGCGGAAAATCTCGGCGATGCGCAGCGATTCAACCCGCGCCTCGCCCTTGGCGAAGACCTTGATGAGCGACAGTTCGCGGCTGACATGCGGGCCTTCCACGGTCAGGTCGGCCACTTCGTGCACCGGCACCATGCGTTCGAGCTGCATGCGGATCTGCTGGATCACCTGCGGCGTGCCGGAGGTGACGATGGTGATGCGCGACCGGCGTCCCTCGTGATCGACCTCGGCCACCGTCAGGCTTTCGATGTTGTAGCCGCGCCCGGAGAAAAGGCCGATGACGCGGGCCAGCACCCCCGCCTCGTTTTCCACGAGTATGGCGAGGGTATGGGTTTCCACCACCTCCGACATATGGCTGCGCAGGTCATAGGCGGAATGGCTGGACGAGCCCTTTTCGATATTGAGCGGCGACATCGGGTTCCTCGCGCTGATCTTTTCCGGATGTATCCCAGTGGCATGACAGCGCCGGTCGTTCAAGTGCCATCGGACAAACCGCCTCAGCGGTCCAGCACCATGCGCCCATCCTCGATCGAGATGCGTGAGAACCGGTTGAGATAGGACATGCCAAGCAAGCTTTCCTGCATCGGCGAGCCATTGACCACGGCCGGCACCTGGCGGTCCGAGATCGGGCCGACCTCCACGAGGTCAAGGCGCACGGGCGCGGTTTGCACCATGCCGTTCGCCGTCATCGCGCGGCTGGTGTAGCGCAGGCTGGCGGTTTCCAGACCGGCATGGGCAGCGTCCTGCGGCGTCAGGACCATGTCGGTCGCGCCAGTGTCGACCACGAAGCGGACCGGCGCGCCGTTGATCTGTAGGGTCAGGTAATAGTGCCCGTCGAAGCTTCGCGGGACGGAGATTTCGCCCGCGTCGGTCACCGTCGATTGCTGTGGCAACACCGTCTGGCGCAGGTCCGGCCAGAGCCCCACGGAGATGACGCCGGCCGCGATCAGCAATCCCCATGTCAGCGCGTACCGCGCCACGCGCCCGATATGTTGCCGATTGGCCGAAATCATCGACCCCGCCAGCGCAACGCCGAGCAGGCCGAGATACACGAGAGAGGCGATTTCGGTCTTTTCCATGTGGATCCTTCCGGCGCGCACTCTGACAATATAGGGGGTCTCGTTCGTTAAACCACCTGCAAGCTGCGCAAGCCGTCGATCACGAACTGCACTGAAAGCGCCGCCAGCAGCATCCCCAGAAGCCGCGTGACCACGTTGATGCCGACCGCGCCCAGCAATCGTTCCAGCCCACCCGCCAGAAAGAACAGCGCCAGCACGCAGGCCAGCACCACCAGCATGATCGCGTGAATGAGCAGGATTTCGCCCGGGGTGCTGGCCGAGCCGGCCAGAAGGATCATCGTGGCAATCGCGCCGGGCCCGGCAATGAGCGGCATGGCAAGCGGAAAGACGGACGGATCCTCGGCTTCGGGGGCGCTGTCGGCCTGTCCTTCGCGGCGTTGCTTGCGACGCTCGAAGAGCATGTCGAGCGCGGTGAGAAACAGCAGGATCCCCCCGGCGATGCGAAAGGCCGGCAGCGAGATGCCAAGGAATTGCAGCACCGACTCGCCCGCGAGGCCGAAGATTGTCAGCAACAGGAATGACACGAGGCAGGCGCGCAGCGCGATCACCCGCCGCGCCCGCGCGGATAGGCCGGATGTCAGCGCGATGAAGATCGGCGTCAGGCCGATCGGGTCGATCACCACGAAAAGGGCGGTAAAGGCGGTGAGAGCCGTGGCGAGGGTCATTCACGCTGTCCATTTGACTCGGGGTTGGGAGGTGCATTGAACCGCCCCGGGTTTCCGAGAGGCTTTCTTGTTCAAGACCTACGCGGCTTCTTCAAGGGC
>QVQC01000051.1 GCA_003428585.1 Nioella halotolerans | reverse complement strand
CTCCAGCCCCGCGATCATCCGCAGGAGCGTGGACTTGCCGCAGCCCGAGGGGCCGACGAAGACGCAGAACTCGCCATCCTCGATCCCGAGGTCGATCCCGTGGATCACCTGCGTTTCCCCGTATTTCTTGATGACATTGGTCAGCGTGACGCCGGTCATTACGGCCTCCTCCAAGGGGTGCGTGTCAGTTTACGGTGGGAAATTGCCACGGCGTGGCCTCTTCCCCGATCTTGCGGGCGGTGTGCAGCAGGTCGGCCTCGAAGGCGCGCAGGCTGTCCAGCGAATGGCGCGTGGTCGAGGTGGCGATCGAAAGCGCGCCGATCACCCGCCCGCCATTGGTCAGGATCGGTGCGGCGATGGAAATGATGCCGGTCTCGTGCTCTTCGCGGTCGAAGGCGACGCCCTCGGCCCGGATCCGGTCCAGTTCCGCCGAAAGGGTCTCGCGGCATGTATGGGTCGTGGCCGTGTTCTGCAGGAAATGCTGCTGGCGCAGGGCGCGCTCCTGCCGCTCGGGCGTCATGTTGGCAAGAATCGCCTTGCCGACCCCGGTGCAATAGCCCGGCGCCACCCGGCCGGTCTGCGCCAGAGTCTCGAACCGGTCGCTCATCTTCTGCTTGTCGACGAACAGGACCTGCCCCTGTTCCATCTGCGCAAGGTGGATCGTCTCGCCCACCTTGGCGGCCAGCACATCGACGAAGGGCCGCGCGACGGTGGCCAGCGTCGCCTGTTTCCACGCCGAATGTGCCAGCTTCACCAGCCGCAAGCCCAGCGTGTAGGTGCCTGTTTCGGGGTCATGCGACAGCATCCCCTGATTCGTCAGGGTTTGCAGCAGGCGGTAAAGCGTCGCCTTGGGATGCGGGCTTTTTTCCAGCAGCTCGGTGAATTTCACAGGGTGCCCCGCCGCGGCCACACAATCGAGCACTTGCAAGGCCTTGCCGACCGTGCCGTCGCCGGTGCCTGCCCCCTTCGCTGCCATCGTGATCCTCCCCTTCGCGCCCCTCGCCCGAGGAAAGCGTTGACAGCTTAGCGCTTCTCCGGCAAGTTTTCAATTATAGAAACTAAGTTTCATATAATGGAACCAAAGGGAGGACACTATGCGTTCCATCGTCAAAACCCCGCTGGCTGTGCTGGCGGCAACCACCATGCTTTCGGGCGCAGCCGTCGCGCAGGACAGCCTGTCCGGCACGTTGCGCATTTCCTCGGACATGTCGAACCCGGCGCCGCGCGCGATCATCGAAGGGCTGGTCGAGGATTTCGGGGAAATGCACCCCGATCTCGATATCGAGCTGACCGTCGTCGACCGCGAGGCGTGGAAGACCCAGATCCGCAACGTGCTGTCGGCCAATCCGCCGGACGTGGTGAACTGGTATGCCGCCAACCGGATGGGGCCCTACGTCGATGCCGGGCTGTTCATGGATATCTCTGACTGGTGGGAGGCCGGCGATTACGAGGGGCTGGAATCGGTGCGCGGCGCGCTCACGATGGATGGCCGCCAATGGGGCATCCCCTACACCTATTACCAGTGGGGTGTGTATTACCGCGAGGATATCTACAACGAACTGGGCCTCAGCGAGCCGACCACGTGGGAGGAGGAGCTTGCCAATTGCGAGGTGATCATCGACTCGGGCCGCGCCTGCTACACCATCGGCACCCGTTTCCTGTGGACGGCGGGCGGCTGGTTCGACTATCTCAACATGCGCACCAACGGCTTCGATTTCCACATGGCGCTTGCCCGCGGCGAGGTGCCGTGGACGGATGAGCGCGTGCGCCAGACCTTCGCCAACTGGCGCGAGCTGATCGACATGGGCGCCTTCATCGAGGATCACCAGACCTATAGCTGGCAGGATGCGCTGCCCCTGATGATCAACGGCGAGGCGGCGGCCTACCTGATGGGCAACTTCGTGGTGCCGCACCTGCGAGAGGCGGGGCTGACAGACGACCAGATCGACTTCTACCAGTTCCCGGCCATCAACCCCGATGTCGAACTGGGCGAGGATGCGCCCACCGACACGTTCCACGTGCCCGCGGGCGCCGAGAACGTGGAGGCCGCGCGCGCGTTTCTCGCCTATGTCGCCTCGCCGGAGGTGCAGACGGAGATCAACGGCCCCGACGGGCTGGGCCAGCTGCCCGTGAACGCCAATGCCAGCGTCGCGGATGACGAGTTCAACCAGCAGGGCTTCGAGATGCTGAGCGAGAATGCCCAAGGCGGCATCGCGCAGTTCTTCGACCGCGACTTCCCGGCAGAAATGGCCGCGATCGGGATGGAGGGTTTGCAGGAATTCATGGTCTTCCCCGACAACCTCGATGACATCCTGAACCGGCTGGAACAGGCCCGCCAGCGGATCTACGACTGATCCGCGGCCGCGGCGGGCCCTGCATCCCGTGCGGGGCACCCGCGCGCAACACCCGTGAACGGCCCCGCGATATGGGGCCGTCCGCATCCGCGAACCGGGCCGGGCATGGGCCGGTTTCCGAATGCACCATGCGAAGAGGGGCAAAGGCATGACCACCGTCACCGCAACCGGCAGCTGGGTGCAGCGCAACCGCATGACGCTGACGCCGCTTCTGTTCCTTCTGCCCGGCGTGCTGTTCTTCGTCGTCTACGTCATCAGCCCGATCTTCCAGAGCTTCGGCATCTCGCTTTACGAATGGGACGGGCTGGGCGAGGCGGACTATATCGGCCTCGACAATTACCGCGAATTGATGACCGACCGCGCCTTCGAAATCTCTTTGTGGAACAACGTGAAATGGCTGGTGCTCTACCTTCTGGCGATCCCGGCGGGGCTATTCATCGCGCTGTTTCTCAACCAGACGGTCCGGGGCATCCGGCTTTACAAGTCGCTGTTTTTCTTTCCCTTCGTGCTCAGTCAGGTGGTGGTTGGGCTGGTCTTCTCGTGGTTCTACCTGCCGCGAGAGGGGCTGTTGAACGCCATGCTCGCCCTGTTCGGGCTGGAGCCGGTGAACATCCTCGGCGATCCGCAGCTTGCCACTTACGGCATCATCGCCGCCGGGCTGTGGCCGCAGACGGCCTATTGCATGATTCTGTATCTTACCGGGCTCAATGCCGTTGACCCCGAACAGATCGAGGCCGGGCGGCTGGACGGTGCCAAGGGCTGGCGGATGCTGTGGCACGTGGTGCTGCCGCAACTGCGGCCCGCGACCTTCATCGCCTTCGTCGTCACCATCATCGGCGCGCTGCGCAGCTTCGACCTCATCTCGATCATGACCAATGGCGGCCCCTTCGGGTCGACCCGCGTACTCAGTTTCCTGATGTTCGAAAAGGCGCTGGGCGAATACGGGTTCCGCATGGGCTACGGCTCCGCCATCGCGGTGGTGCTGTTCCTGATCATGCTGGTCTTCATCGGCTATTTCCTGTGGCAGATGTGGCGCGACGAACGCGCCGCGCGGCACTGAGCGCGGAGGCCCCGATGTTTCCCACCCCGATCCAGAAACGCCCCCGCGCGATGCAGGTCACCTACCAGGGCTTTCTGCCGCTGGCGCTGATCCTGTGGCTTCTGCCGCTGCTGGCGGTGATGATGTTCTCCATCCGGCCGCTGTCGGATTTCTCCAACGGCAATTACTGGGGCCTGCCCTCGTCGTTCGAGCTGTTCTCCAATTACGGCCGGGTGTTCTTCGAAAGCAACATGCCGCGCTACCTGCTCAATTCGCTCATGATCACCCTGCCGACGGTCGTGGGCGCGGTAGCGCTGTCCTGCATGACGGGCTTTGCCCTCGGCATTTACCGGTTCCGCGGCAACCTGTTGATTTTCTTCATGTTCATCGCGGGCAATTTCGTGCCCTTCCAGATCCTGATGGTCCCGGTACGTGACCTGACGGTGGATATGGGGCTTTACGACACCAAGACCGGGCTGATCCTGTTCCACATCGCCTTCCAGACGGGGTTCTGCACGCTTTTCATGCGCAACTTCATCCGCGCGCTGCCCTATGAACTGATCGAGGCCGCCCGCGTCGAGGGGGTCGCCGAATGGCGCATCTTCTGGTTCGTGGTGCTGCCGCTGATGAAGCCCGCCATCGCGGCGTTGGCCGTGCTGATCTTCACCTTCATCTGGAACGATTACTTCTGGGCCATCGTGCTGACGCAGGGGCCGGGCTCGCAGCCCGTCACCGCCGGGATCACCGCCTTCAACAGCCAGTTCGTCGCGCAATACCACCTGATGAGCGCGGGCAGTATCGTCGCCGCCCTGCCGCCGGTGGCCATGTTCTTCGCCATGCAGCGCCACTTCATCGCCGGGCTGACACTGGGGGCCGTCAAATGACCAAACTCACCTTCATCGGGGCCGGGTCCACGATCTTCATGCGCAACATCGTGGGCGACATGCTCCATTTCGAGGCGCTGCGCGATGCCGACATCGCCCTGATGGATATCGACGAGGCGCGGCTGGCGCAATCCGAGGCGCTCGCCCGCCGCATGATCGCCACCATGGGCACCGGCGCCACCGTCACCACCCATACCGACCAGCGCCGCGCGCTGGAGGACGCCGATTTCGTCGTCACCGCCTTCCAGATCGGCGGCTTTGACCCCTGCACGATCACCGATTTCGAGGTGCCCAAGCGCCACGGCCTGCGCCAGACCATCGCCGATACGCTGGGCGTCGGCGGCATCATGCGCGGCCTGCGCACCGTGCCCCACCTGTGGCGCGTGGCCGAGGACATGACGGCGGTCTGCCCCGATGCGCTGCTCATGCAATACGTCAACCCCATGGCGATCAACACATGGGCGCTGGCCGAACGGTTCCCGCATATCCGGCAGGTGGGCCTCTGCCACTCGGTCCAGAACACGGTGCAGGAACTGGCCCATGATCTCGAAATGGACGCGGGCGACATCCGCTACCGCGTCGCCGGCATCAACCATGTCGCCTTCTTCCTGCGGCTGGAGGATACCACCGGCGCCTCGCTTTACCCGCGTCTGCGCGACGGCTACCGCGCCGGTCGGTTGCCCAAGCCGCCGCTCCTGATGCCGCGCTGCCCCAACCGCGTCCGCTACGAGGTGATGGACCACCTCGGCTACTTCTGCACCGAAAGCAGCGAACATCTGGCCGAATACGTGCCGTGGTTCATCAAGCGCGGCCGCGAGGATCTTGTAGAAGACTTCGCCATCCCGCTCGACGAATACCCCAAGCGCTGCATCGAACAGGTGGAGGCGTGGAAGCAGGAGGCCGCCGCGTTGGCCGAGCAGGCCGGCGTGGACGTGCCCAAAAGCCACGAATTCGCCGCCGAGATGATGAACGCCATCATCACGGACCGCCCCTTCACCACCTATGGCAACCTGCCCAACCGCGGCCAGATCCCGCAACTGCCCATGGGGGCCGCCGTCGAAACCCCCTGCCTTGTCGACAAGAACGGCGTGCAGCCCTCGGTGGTCACCGACATCCCGCCGCAACTGGTCGCGCTGATGCGCAGCCAGATCAACGTGCAGGAGCTGACCGTCCGCGCCCTTCTGGACGAGGACTGCGACCACATCTACCACGCCGCGATGATGGATCCCCACACCGCCGCAGAGCTTGACCTGCGCCAGATCCGCGCCCTCGTGGATGATCTGCTGGCCGCCCACGGCGATTGGCTGCCATCTTGGGCGCGGCGGAAGAAGGCAGCCTGAAAAGCGGTTTGCAAACCGGCCCCGCAAGGGCCGAAAGGAAAGAGGACGATGACCAAGACAAGACGCAGCGCCGCTTGGTATGGCAAGCTGGACCGAGATGGCTTCATCCACCGCAGCTGGATGAAGAACCAGGGCTTTCCCGATCACGCCTTCGACGGCCGGCCGGTCATCGGCATCTGCAACACGTGGTCGGAACTGACGCCCTGCAATTCCGGCCTGCGCGACCTGGCCGAGGGCGTCAAGCGCGGCGTCTGGGAGGCGGGCGGCTTCCCCGTCGAATTCCCGGTGATGAGCCTTGGCGAAACCCAGATGAAGCCGACGGCGATGCTGTTTCGCAACCTTCTGGCCATGGATGTGGAGGAATCGATCCGCGCCTACGGGCTTGACGCTGTCGTCCTGCTGGGGGGCTGCGACAAGACCACGCCGGGACAGTTGATGGGCGCGGCCTCGGTCGATCTGCCCGCCATCGTGGTCTCTTCCGGCCCGATGCTGAACGGAAAATGGAAGGGGGAGGATATTGGCTCCGGCACCGATGTCTGGAAATTCTCCGAGGCCGTGCGCGCCGGTGACATGAGCCTGCAGGATTTCATGGCCGCCGAATCGGGCATGTCCCGGTCAAAGGGCGTCTGCATGACCATGGGCACCGCCTCCACCATGGCCTCGCTGGTCGAGGCGATGGGGATGTCCCTGCCCACCAATGCCGCCCTGCCTGCAGTGGACAGTCGCCGCATGGCGCTGGCCCACCTGACCGGCAACCGGATCGTCGAGATGGTGGACGAGGATCTCAAACCCTCCGACGTGATGAGCCGCGCGGCGTTCGAGAACGCGATCCTTGCCAATGCCGCCGTCGGCGGATCGACCAACGCGGTCGTTCACCTGCTGGCCATCGCGGGCCGGGTCGGGGTAGACCTGACGCTGAAGGATTTCGAGCTTGGCGGCGAGATTCCCCTTCTGGTCAATTGCATGCCCTCCGGCAGCTACCTGATGGAGGATTTCTGCTATGCCGGCGGCATGCCCGTGGTCCTGAACGAACTGGGCGACCACCTGCGCCCCGCAAAGACCGTGCTCGGCGGTGACATCAGGGCCTATGCCGAGGGCGCCGAGTGCCATAACCGCGACGTGATCCGCCCCTTCGACGATCCGCTGAAACCGGCGGCGGGCCTGCGGGTGCTGCGCGGCAATCTGGCCCCCGACGGTGCGATTATCAAGCCCTCGGCGGCCAGCGACGCGTTGCTGGACCACGAGGGCACGGCCTATGTGTTCGAAAATATCGAGGACATGAAAGCCAATATCGACCGCGACGACCTGCCGGTGACGCCCGACACGATCCTCGTGCTCAAGGGCTGCGGACCCAAGGGCTATCCCGGCATGCCGGAGGTGGGCAACATGCCGATCCCGAAAAAGCTCGTCCAGCAGGGCGTGCGCGACATGGTCCGCGTCTCCGATGCGCGCATGTCCGGCACCGCCTACGGCACCGTCGTGCTGCATGTCTCGCCCGAGGCGCAGGCCGGCGGCGCGCTGGCGCTCGTGAAAACCGGCGACCGCATCCGGCTGTCCGCCGTAGAGGGCCGTCTGGACCTCCTGATCCCGGAGGCGGAACTGGCCACACGCCGCGCCGCATGGGCCCCTGACCCGCCGCGCTACGATCGCGGCTACGCAAGGATGTATGTCGACCACGTCTTGCAAGCCGACAAGGGCGCCGATCTCGACTTCCTCACCGGCAAGGACACCCGCCCCGTCACCCGCGAAAGCCACTGACCCCGTCCGTCTTGCTTGTCCAAATCTTCCCGCCGGAGGCATCCAGACCCTCACCCGACCGACCCGCCGATCCGATGCGCCGCCCGGTCCGAGAATCCGTGGCAACGCGGCCCGAGAAGGCCCCGCGCAAGCGGGGGTGACGAGGGCCGCTCCCGGATCGACGCCAAGGGCGGCGAAACCGCGAAACGTCTGCACGCGGGGTGTACAGGGGGTGTACGCCCGGTGCACGGGGGGCACCCCCCGAAATTCGAAGGACAGAACCGATGACACACCCGACCTATCCCGATCTCGACGGCGCCTCCGTCTTCATCACCGGCGGCGGCTCCGGCATCGGCGCCGCGCTGACCGAGGCCTTCCTGCGGCAAGGCGCGAACGTGGCCTTCGTGCAACGCTCCGACGCCTCGGCCTTCGTTGACGAAATGGAGACAAGCACCGGGAAACGCCCGCTTTTCCTGCCCTGCGACATCACCGATATCGCGGCCCTTCAAGGCTGCATCGCGCAGGCGACCGAGGCCCACGGGGCCATCTCGGTGCTGGTCAACAATGCCGCCAACGACGCCCGCCACAGCACCGAGGAGGTGACGGAGGATTTCTGGGACCGGTCCCAGTCCATCAACCTCAAGGCCTATTTCTTCGCCTGCCAAGCGGTGGCCAAACCTATGAAAGAAAACGGAAAAGGCACGATCATCAACTTTTCCTCCATCTCCTACATGATGGGCAACACGGGTTATCCCGCCTACACCACCGCCAATGGCGGCATCACCGCGATGACCCGCAGCCTCGCGCGCGAATTCGGCCCCGACCGCATCCGCGTCAACGCCCTCGCGCCCGGCTGGGTTCTCACGCAAAAACAAAAGGATCTCTGGGCCACCCCCGAAGATCTGGCCGCGCATCTGGACCGCCAGTGCCTGAAGGATACACTGGCCCCCGAAGACATCGTCGGCGGCACGCTTTTCCTTGCCTCCGACGCGTCGAAAATGATGACGGGTCAAGTGCTTGTCATAGATGGCGGGGTCGTGGTGACAGGATGACACAGACGCATTGGATCGCGGTCGACTGGGGCACTTCGCAGCTGCGGGCCTGGGCCATCGGCGCAGGTGGCGTGGTGCTGGACAAGGCGGATTCCGCCGATGGCATGGGCGGGCTCAAGCAGGCAGATTTCGAACCGGCGCTCCTGCGCCTCGTTGACCCGTGGCTGGGCGACACGCCCACCCCCGTCGTCGCCTGCGGCATGGTCGGTGCGAAACAGGGCTGGGTCGAGGCGCCCTACCGCCCGGTCCCCTGCAAACCCGGCGAGGCCACGCCAATCACGCCCGCCACGCAGGACAGCCGGATCAGGCTTCACATCCTGCCCGGCATAAGCCAGGCCAGCCCCGCCGATGTCATGCGGGGCGAGGAGATGCAAACCGCTGGCGTCATTGCCGACAATCCGGCCTTCGACGGCATCCTCTGCTTGCCCGGCACGCATACGAAATGGATTCACATTTCCGCCGAGGAAATCGTCAGTTTCCGCACCGCCATGACGGGCGAGCTTTTCGCGCTGCTCTCGCAACGCTCCGTCCTGCGCCATTCCGTGGGCGGCGACGATTTCGACCGCGACGCGTTTGACAGCGCCGTGGGGGAAACCCTCTCGCGCCCCGAACGGCTGGCCCAATCGCTGTTCACCATCCGGGCCGAAGGGCTGTTGCGTGACCAGTCGGGCGCCATCGGGCGCGCGCGGCTTTCGGGCCTTCTGATCGGTGCCGAACTGGCCGCGGCCAAACCCTACTGGCTTGGCCAGCAGGTGCTGATCGGCGGTGCGCCCGCGTTGGTGGCGCTCTATGCCCGCGCGCTGGAAACCCAAGGCGTTCAATGCCTTACGCGCGACTCCGAAACCCTGACCCTCGCGGGGCTGCGCCTTGCCCACGCCAAGCTGACGGAGGCCGAGACATGAGCCGCCCCCTCATCGCCATCCTGCGCGGGATCACCCCGGCCGAGGCCGAACCGATCACGGCGGCGCTCATCGGCGCGGGTATCACCCGGATCGAGGTGCCGCTGAACTCCCCCGATCCGTTCGACTCCATTGCCCGCATGGTCCGCGCCTTTGGCGACGACGCCCTGATCGGCGCGGGCACGGTTCTGACGCACGAGGATGTCGCGCGCGTGGCGGATGTGGGCGGCAAGCTTGTGGTCTCGCCCAACATGGACCCCGACGTGATCGCGGAAACCAAGCGCTTGGAAATGCGAAGCTTTCCCGGCGTGATGACGCCAACGGAGTGTTTCGCCGCGCTGCATGCCGGCGCGGACGGGCTCAAGATCTTCCCCGCCAGCCTGATCGGCCCCGCCGGGGTCAAGGCGATCCGCGCGGTGCTGCCACCGGGAACGCAGGTCCTCGCCGTCGGCGGTGCGGGGCCGTCCAACTTCGCGGAATGGTGGCAGGCGGGCGTTGACGGGTTCGGCATTGGCACCGCGCTCTATACCCCCGGCCTGCCCGCCGAAGACATTGGCGCCCGCGCCAGGGCGCTGGTCGCCGCCTTCGACGAGGCCACGGCATGAGCGCGCGCATCTTCGATCCCCGCCCCTGCGAGCTTGGCGAAGGGCCGCTCTGGCACCCCGCGCGGGGGCAGCTTTTCTGGTTCGATATCCTTGGCAAACGGCTTCTGTCCGAGGGACAGGAATGGGTGTTCAACCGCCATGTTTCTGCCGCTGGATGGGTCGGGCGTGACGGTTTGCTGGTGGCCACGGAAACCGACCTCATGCTGCTGGATATCGAGACCGGCACGCAAGACCATGTCGCGCCGCTGGAGGCCGACAATCCGGCGACCCGGTCCAACGATGGCCGCGCCGACCCCTGGGGCGGCTTCTGGATCGGCACGATGGGCAAGCGGGCGGAACCGGGCGCGGGGGCGATCTACCGCTATTACCGGGGCGAGGTCCGGCAGCTTCACGCGCCGATCACCATCCCCAACGCGATCTGCTTTTCCCCCGATGGCGGCCATGCCCATTTCGCCGACACCGCCCGGGGCATCGTCTGGCGGCAACGCCTGTCGGACACGGATGGCTGGCCATTGGGGGAGCCGCAGGTTTACCTCGACCACGGGGCCGACGGCCCCAACCCGGACGGCGCGGTTGTCGATGCGGCAGGCCGGTTCTGGTGCGCCGAGTGGGGATCGTCGCGGGTGCGCTGCTACGGCCCCGACGGGGCCGTGCTGCAGGAGGTGGCGCTGCCCGTCTCGCAACCCTCTTGCCCCGCCTTCGGCGGGCCGGACTTGCGCGATCTCTACATCACCACGGCGCGCGAACACATGACGGCCGCGGCGCTTGCGGCGGAACCGCTTGCCGGGCAGCTTTTCATCGCCCCGGACATGGGCCAAGGCCAGACGGAACACGAGGTCATCCTGTGAAACGCACGCTCGGCACCTGTTACTACCCCGAACACTGGCCCGAGGCAGAGTGGCCGCGCGATGCCGCCCGGATGGCGGAGGTCGGCCTGACATGGGTGCGGATCGGCGAATTCGCGTGGTCGCGGCTGGAGCCTGAACCGGGCGACTTGCGCTTTGACTGGCTGGACCGGGCGATCGCGGTTCTGGGCGATGCCGGGCTGAAGGTCGTGCTGGGCACCCCCACGGCGACGCCGCCGCGCTGGATGCTGGACAGGCATCCCGACATGCTGGCCGTCGATGCCGAGGGGCGCCCGCGCGGCTTCGGCTCGCGCCGGCATTACTGTTTTAGCCATGACGGCTACCGCGAGGAAAGCGCGCGGATCACGCGGCTGCTGGCCGAACGCTACGGGGCGAGCCCGCATGTGGCGGCCTGGCAGACGGACAACGAATATGGCTGCCACGACACGGTGATTTCGTATTCCGAGGCTGCGCGCACGGCCTTCCGGGCATGGTGCGCGGCCCGCTACGGCAGCATCGAGGCGCTGAACGCGGCATGGGGCAATGTGTTCTGGTCGATGGAATACGGCCGCTTCGACCAGATCGGCCTGCCCAACCTGACGGTGACGGAACCGAACCCGGCCCATGCCCTCGCCTTCCGGCGCTTCAGTTCCGAACAGGTGGCGCGGTTCAACGCGGTGCAGGTCGGGATCATCCGCGACCATTGCGACGCGCCCATCTCGCACAATTTCATGGGGCGCGAGGTGGCGTTCGACCATTACGAGGTCGCCCGACAGATGGAGATCGCCACATGGGACAGCTACCCCATGGGCTTCCTGGAGGATCGTCTGGAAGAGGACGCAGCCCATAAACGCCGCTACGCACGGCAGGGCGACCCCGATTTGCAAGCCTTCCACCATGATCTTTACCGGGCGGTCGGAAACGGGCGTTGGTGGGTCATGGAACAGCAGCCCGGCCCGGTGAACTGGGCGCCCTGCAACCCCGCCCCGCTGCCGGGGATGGCGCGGCTCTGGGCGTGGGAGGCATTTGCGCACGGTGCAGAGGCCGTTTGCTATTTCCGCTGGCGGCAGGCGCCTTTTGCGCAGGAACAGATGCATGCCGGGATGCTGCGCCCCGACAGCGCGCCCGCGCCCGCCTATCACGAGGCCGCCGAGGTTGCCCGGGAACTGGCGGCATTGCCGGAGGTCGAGGTGGCGCAGGCGCCCGTGGGGCTGGTCTTCGACTACGCCGCCGCCTGGGCGTGGCAGGTGCAGCCGCAGGGGCAGGGGCAGGATTACTTCCGGCTGGTGTTCGAGACCTACCGCGCCCTGCGCAAGCTGGGCCAGTCGGTCGATATCCTGCCGCCCGATACCGGTGATCTGTCGGGCTACCGGCTGGTTCTGGCCCCCGGCGCGGTGACGCTGACCGAGGCATTCAAGGTGGCCCTCGCGGCGCATGGCGGGCGGGTGATCCTTGGCCCGCGCAGCAACGCCAAGACGGCGGAGATGCATATCCCCGTGCCGCTGCCCCCGGCGATCCCCGGCCTCGATGTGACGGTGGCGCGGGTGCAGTCGCTGCGCGCCGACATGCCGGTGCCGGTCGCGGGCGGCGGGCATGTGAAACTGTGGCTGGAGGAGCTGGAGGGCGGCGCGGAAGTTGTCCTTGCCACGGCCGCGGACAGCCAGCCGGTGGCGATGCGGTCCGGCAATGTCACCTACCTGGGCGGCTGGCTGGACGAGGCGGCGCTTGGCGACCTGCTTGGCGCGGCGCTGCACAAGGCGGGCCTTGCCCCTACCGCGATGCCCGGCGGGCTGCGCCGCCGGCAGGCGGGAACGACGGAGTTCCTGATCAACTACGATGCGGAGCCGGTGGAGTGGGACGGGCTGACACTGCCCGCCGCCGGGGTACATTGGCGGCGGGTCGGGGCGGGGGCGGCCTAGAAATCCACCGACACGCCCGGCAGGTTCAGCGTCTTCATCAGGTCGCGCAATTCCTGCCGGGCAGACAGGTTGGAGATATTGAGCCGCTCCACCCCCATGGCGCGCAGGTCCAGCAATGTCATGCCGGTGGGGAACAATTCTCGGAAGATGACCCGCTCGCTCATCCCCGGTGCGACGCGAAAGCCGATCCGACGCGACAGGTTGGTCAGCGCCTCGCCCATCTTGCGCTTGTTGTGCATCTGCTGCGCGCCGAGCCGGTTGCGCAGCACCACCCAGTCAATTGGCTTCAGTCCGGCCTTGGCGCGCAACTGGCGCGAATGCCAGACCATTTCCGAATAGACCGAGGGGCCCTTGATCTCGTAGGTCTCGGCGTCGATCCGGGCCAGAAGGTCGAAATCGACGAAACTGTCATTCATCGGCGTGATCAGCGTATCTGCCAGCGAATGCGCCACCTGGCTCAGCCGCGTGTGCGATCCGGGGCAGTCGATGACGATGAAATCGCAGCGCGTGTCGAGATCGGCCACCGCCGCCGACAGGCGTCGGTCATAGATGTTTTCGTCCGGGCCGAGCGTTGCGGGGTCGATCTCCGGCAGGTCGATCAGGAAGGGCGAGGCCACGTCCATGTCGCGCGCCGCGATCGTGCCCTGCCGGTTTTCGAGGTAGCGCCCGAAACTGCGTTGGCGCAGGTCGAGGTCCAGCCCGCCGACCCGGTGGCCCAGATGGGCGAGGGCCGTGGCCACGTGCATGGCCGTGGTCGATTTGCCCGACCCGCCCTTTTCATTGCCGAAAACGATGATATGCGCCACCGGTGTCCCCTTCGCGGTCTTGGTCTCGTTTGCCCTCATTTCGTGGGGCAAATCGGTTGAGCCGCAATATAGGGGGTTAATCGGGTGGTGTTAAGCGCGAAAGCCCCGTCTGGCCCGGGCTTGCCTTCGACCGGGCGTTTCGCGGATGCTGGCCGTAGCTAAAAAGGAGCCACACATGATCGCCGTCATCTTCGAATTCCAGCCGGACCCGGACAAGGAGGCGCGGTATTTCGACATCGCCGCCGCCCTGCGCGACGAGCTTGACGGGATAGACGGATTCCTGTCGATTGAACGGTTCGAAAGCGTGACCACACCGGGCAAGTTCGTCTCGCTGTCCTTCTGGCGCGACGAGGCGGCGGTGGCGCGCTGGCGCAGCCTTGCCAGCCATCGCAACGCGCAGGCTGCCGGGCGTGGCGGCATCTTCACCGATTACCGGCTGCGCGTCGCCCATGTGATCCGCGACTACGGCATGACCGAGCGGGACGAGGCGCCCGAGGACAGCCGCGCCGCGCATGGCTGACGCAGAATGCAAGACGCCGCCCCGGTCGAGGGCGGCGTCTGCATGATCCGAAAGGCGAGTTGGCTCAGAAGCCGAGGCCTTCGTATTTCTTCTTGAACTTCGAGACGCGACCGCCGGTATCCATCAGGCGCGAGGTGCCGCCGGTCCAGGCCGGGTGCACGCTGGGGTCGATGTCGAGCGCCAGTTGCTCGCCCTCTGCGCCCCACGTTGATTTCATCTGCACCACGGTGCCGTCGGTCATCTTGACGTCGATGACGTGGTAATCGGGATGGATGTCTTTTTTCATGGTCCCGCTCCTTACGCGCTGGCGCCGGTCTTGGGCTTGTAGTTGGAATCTTCCGCGATCCGGGCCGATTTGCCGCGACGCGAGCGCAGGTAGTACAGCTTGGCGCGGCGCACGCGGCCACGGCGTATGACGGTGATGCTGTCGATATTGGTCGAGTGCAGCGGGAAAACCCTTTCCACGCCTTCGCCGAAGGAAATCTTGCGCACCGTGAACGACCCGGCAATGCCGTCGCCATTCTTGCGGCTGATGCAGACGCCTTCGTAGTTCTGCACCCGGCTGCGGGTGCCCTCGGTCACCTTGTAGCCGACGCGGATCGTGTCGCCGGCCTTGAAATCCGGGATCTTCTTGCCAAGCGCAGCGACCTGCTCGGCGTCGATCTGTGCGATAATGTCCATCGCTGGTCTCCAAAACTGATCGTGGTTTTGCCCACGAATGTGTGTCCGCCTCAGAACTCTTGGTCTTCTTCCGGGTCCGCGATGCGCCCGCCAGAGGATCAGGTCGGTTTGCCTTTGCACGCCTCGCCCGGGTGGAACCGGCAGCGGCGGGCCGAAGAAAGCCCGCGTGAACCCGGTCTTGCCAATGCGAAAACGGCCCCGAGTCGGTTTCCGACCGGGACAGGGCTGCGTATAGGCAGGTTACGGGCCGGGATCAAGAGGCTGCGAACGCCGAGCCGGGCGTGTCAGGCGGCGGTGTCCCGGTATCAGAGCAGCTGGCCCCCGGCCCGAATAGCATGCGGCTGGCCAAGGTGGACGGCCCGGGACGACCATGTTCGATTGAACGCCGCACGCGCTAGCCGTTGCGCTTGCGCGCCCGGTAGGCCTCCCAGAGGTCCGGGCGGCGTTCGCGGGTAAGCCGTTCGGCCTCTTCGCGCCGCCATGCCGCGACCTTGCCGTGATGGCCGGACATCAGCACCTCGGGGATTTCCCGGCCTTGCCACATGGCGGGCCGGGTGTAGTGCGGATGTTCCAGCAACCCGTCGGAGAAGCTTTCCTCCTCGGTCGAGGCGTGGTTGCCCAGAACCTTGGGGATCAGCCGCACCGTCGCGTCGATCACCGCCTGCGCCGCGATCTCGCCGCCGGTCAGCACGAAATCCCCGATGGAGATCTCTTCCAGCCCGAAATGGTCGATCACGCGCTGATCCACCCCCTCGAAGCGCCCACAGAGCAGCGTCATCCCCTCGGCCTGCGCGAAGCGCTCAGCATCGGCCTGCGTGAAGGGCTTGCCGCGCGGGCTGAGGTAGACGCGCGGCCACCGGGCCTGGTCAGGGGGCGTGCCGCTGGCGGCCATGCCCAAGGCCCGGCCCAGCACATCGGGACGCATCACCAGACCGGCACCGCCCCCGGCGGGCGTGTCGTCCACTTTGCGGTGCTTGCCGCTGCCGAAGGTGCGCAGGTCGATCGGTTCCAGCGCCCACAGCCCCTCCTGCAGGGCCTTGCCGGTCAGCGAGGCACCAAGGACACCGGGAAACACCTCCGGAAACAGGGTCAGAACCTTCGCCGTCCACGCATCTTTCAGGCGTGGCGTGGGCGTCATCAGGTCCCTCGGCTGAAGGCTGGCGCTGATCGACAGGCGACCGTGGGATTTCGGGGCGTTGTCCGACATGGGGGCGGGGGTACAGGCTTCGACCGGCCTGCACAATATGGCCGTCGGCTGGAACCCGCCGAAATCGCCACGTCGCTGGATGATTGCTTTTTGGCAGATCATGATAGGATATCGGGCAGCTTTGAAACATGGACGACCACGAACGATGATGAAAGCTGTTTTCAGCAAGGCATTCCTGTTCGGGTGTGGCCTTGGTCTTGCGGGCTGTTCCGCCGAGACCACGCCGCCCCCGGACGGCACCCCGGTCATGGTCTGGGCAACGGTCTACCGCCTCGTCGATGGCCGGTCGCACGGCGATGGGGTTCCCTTGCGTGACATGAACGGGCGCGAGATCGGGCCATCGGTTGCGCGCTCCGACTGGTGCGCCGGGGCGCTTGCCGGCACCCTGCGCGTGGCGGGCGAGGTCTATACCTTCGCCGGCACATCCGGCGCCGCGCAGGCCGATTGCAGCCACGGGCCGAGCGAACGGGTCCGCTGGAGCCCTTCGCCACACCCGCACGGCACCGGGGCGCGCAGCAATCCGCTGCAGCCGTTCCGATCCATCGCTTGCGATCTGGGGTGGGTTGGCGGTTCCTCGCCGTGGGTCGACGGCGGCTACCCGGAATTCGGTCAGCAGCTCTACATCCCGGCCGCCGATGGCACGGTGCTGCCCGATGGCAGCGTGCATGACGGGATCTTCACCTGCGCGGATACAGGCGGCGCCGTCACCGGCAACCAGATCGACGTTTTCCTTGGCCCGGTGCCCGGCCCGATGAGCCGGGTGATCGAGGAAAATCCCTTCGAGTTCGTCAGCCACGGTGACCACCGGGAGGTGCAGGCCTACCTTCTGCCGATGCCCGAGGCGGTGGACGGCGACGACGCGGGCTAATCGCCCTCGAACAGCCCGTCGGGCGGGTCCACAACGATCTGGCCACTGGAAAGATCGACCGTCGGCACGATCTCCTTGGTGAAGGGGACGAGCGTCGTGGCCGACTGGCCCTTTCGGCGCACCTCGAGAAGATCGCCGGCGCCGTGGTTCAGGACCGCGTGCACCTGCCCGCGCGCCACACCGCCGGTATCGACGACCGCAAGGCCGACAAGGTCGGCCTGATAGAACTCGTCATCGGGCAGGGCGGGCAATGCGTCGCGCGCCGCGTAAAGCCGGGTGCCCTTGAGCGCGTCGGCCTCCTCCTTCGTCTTCACCCCCGACAAGCGCACGGCGAAGCCGCCCTTGACGGGGCGGGTGATGGTCAGGGTGAACGCCCGCCGATTGTCCGCGTCGCTAAGCGGGCCGTAATCACCGATCGCGGCGGGATCGGCGCAGAAGCTTTTCACGCGCACCTCGCCGCGCACCCCGAAGGCGCCGGTGATCGCGCCGACGCAAACCTTGTCACCCATGTCTAACCTCCCTCAACGGGTGGACCTGCCGCCTCGGGTGGCGGCAGGTCCACGTAGATTGCGACCCAGAACAGGAACCCGAACACCGCCGCTGCGAAGATCAGCAAAAGGCCGAAGACCCGCGCCGGCCCGTCCCCCATGATCAGCAGGTAAAGGCCGAACAATCCGGCCGCGAGCGCGGTCAGGATCATGGGGCGGGTTCCTTTTCCGGGGCAATCATCATCGGCTCAGAACCTCCAAGTCCGGTTCGCGGGTTTCCCAACCCAGCCGCTCCAGTTCCGGCGTGTCGCCGTCATCTTCTGGCCAGCCGATGCACAGATAGGCCACCAGCCGCCAATCGGCGGGCGTGTCGAGATCGCGTGCCAGTCGCTCCGGGTCGAGGATCGAGACCCAGCCGACGCCAAGCCCGCGCGCCCGCGCCGCCAGCCAGAACAGCATCAGCGCCGAAACCACTGAATAGCGCAGCATTTCCGGCATCGTCTGGCGGCCGAGGCCGGCCCCCTTGGTTGTGTCCTCGTCCGAGAACACGGCCAGTTGCACCGGCGCCTCGCGCATCCCCGACAGTTTCAGGCTTGCATAGCGCGCCGCCTTGTCACCCGAGTAGCCCTGAAGCGCGTCGGTATTTGCCGCCTCGAAATTGGCCAGCACGGCGGCGCGGCTCGCGTCACTGTCCACCCGGACCAACCGCCACGGTTCCGACAGCCCCACCGAGGGGGCAAGTGAAAAGGCGCCGAGGGCGTCTGCCAACAGCGCCTCGTCCACCGGGGCGGTGCGGAAGCGGCGCACGTCGCGCCGCCACCGCATCAGGTCCCGGAGGTCTTGCTGGAAGTCGCGGGAAAACGCGCGCATCCCGGCTTACTCGTCGGCGGGTGCCTCGGCTGCGGCCGCGGACTTGGCGGCTTTCTCTTCGGCGCGTTCCTGTGCCTTCTTGCCCGGAACCGCCTTCTTGAGGTTGGCGCGCTCTTTCTTGGCGATCACGCCGGACGCTTCGAGAAAGCGGCTGACCCGGTCGGTCGGCAGCGCACCCTGATCGAGCCAGTATTGCACGCGCTCCATGTCCATCCTGACGCGGTCCTCGGAATCCTTGGGCAGAAGCGGGTTGTAGATGCCGACTTTCTCAAGGTAGCGCCCGTCGCGCGGCATGCGGCTGTCAGCGGCAACGATGCGGTAGAAGGGGCGCTTCTTGGACCCGGCGCGGGCGAGACGAAGTTTCATGGCCATTTTGGTGTTCTCCTTTGGATGGCGTGGGGCGGTGCGCGGAGGCGCACCTACGATTGCTGGTTCTTGTGGTGCTGAATCACTTCGGCGATGATGAAATTCAGGAATTTCTTGGCGAATTCCGGGTCGAGATCGGCTTGGGCCGCAAGATCTTCCAGTCGCGCGATCTGCTTCGTTTCGCGGTCCGGGTCGGACGGGGGCAGGGCGTGCTCGGCCTTGAGACGACCCACCGCCTGCGTGTGCTTGAACCGCTCGCCCAGTGTGTAGACGAGGATCGCGTCGAGCCGGTCGATCGACTCGCGGTGGTCGCGCAGAAGCGCTGCCGCGCGGGTGGTGTCGTCGGTCATGTCAGGGCCTCCGGGCGGGGGCGGCGGCGGGCGCCGCCGGAATTTCCAACCAGATTGTCGCGCTGCCGCGCGAAGACGATTCCGGCCAGCGGCGCGTGATCGAGCCGATCCCGGACGGGGCGCGCGTGGCGGCGTTGCGTCGTGAGTATTCGGACCAAGAAGAAGGCATCATTTCTTTTTCCCGAAACCGGAGAGACCGGGCGGCAGGGCGCCGCCCCCTGTGCCCATCTGCTTTGCGGCCTGTTCCAGCGCCTGCTGGTCCATGCCGCCCGCACCGGCGCCGCCGGGCATGCCGCCGCCCTTGCCGAACAGCGCGCCGAGACCGCCGCGCATCATGCCCTTCTTGCCCATCTTGCCCATTTTCTTCATCGCGTCGGCCATCTGGCGGTGCATCTTGAGCAGCTTGTTGAGATCGGCGACCTCCTGCCCGGCGCCCTTCGCGATGCGTTTCTTGCGGCTGGCCTGAAGCAGCGCGGGGTTGGCGCGTTCCTTTTTCGTCATCGACTGGATCAGGGCGATCTGGCGCGTGATGGCCTTGTCGTCGAAGCCGGCCTCCTGCACCTGCCTGGCCATCTTGCCCATGCCCGGCATCATCGACATCATGCCTTCCATGCCGCCCATCTTCTGCATCTGTTCCAACTGGCCCTTGAGGTCGTTCATGTTGAACTGACCCTTCTGGAAGCGCTTCATCATGCGCTCGGCCTGTTCGGCCTCCAGCGTTTCCTGTGCCTTCTCGACGAGGCTGACGATATCGCCCATGCCGAGGATGCGGCCCGCGATGCGTTCCGCCTCAAAGGTCTCCAGCGCGTCCATCTTCTCGCCGGTGCCGACGAAGCGGATCGACTTGCCGGTGATCGCACGCATCGACAGGGCCGCACCGCCGCGCCCGTCGCCGTCCATCCGGGTCAGGCAGACGCCGGTCACGCCGATCTTGTCGTCGAATTCCTGCGCCACGTTGACCGCGTCCTGGCCGGTCAGGCCATCGACCACCAGAAGCGTTTCGCGCGGGGACGCGATGTCGCGCACCTCTTGGGCCTGGGCGATCAGCTCCTGGTCGATATGCAGCCGTCCGGCGGTGTCGAGCAGGAAGACATCGTAGCCGCCGAGGCTGGCCTGCGTCTTGGCCCGCTTGGCAATGGCCTGCGCGCTTTCGCCCTTGACGATCGGAAGGGTGTCGACGCCGACCTGTTGGCCGAGGATGGCCAGCTGTTCCATGGCCGCCGGGCGGTTTGTGTCGAGCGACGCCATCAACACCTTCTTGCCCTCGCGCTCCTTCAGGCGCTTGGCGAGCTTGGCAGTGGTCGTCGTCTTGCCAGAGCCCTGAAGGCCCACCATCAGGATCGGGGCCGGCGGGTTGTCGATGCGCAGCGCGCCGGGGTCGCCGTCGCCGCGCAGGGTCTCGATCAGCTCGTCATGGACGATCTTGACCACCTGTTGGCCGGGGGTCACCGATTTCGTCACCGCCGCGCCGGTGGCCTTCTTTTCCACCGCCCGGATGAACTGGCGGGCAACGGGCAGCGAGACGTCGGCCTCCAGCAGCGCGACCCGGACCTCGCGCATCGCCGTCTTGACGTCCTCCTCGCTGAGCGCGCCCTGCTTGGTCAGGCGGTCGAAGACACCCGAGAGGCGCTCTGACAGGTTTTCGAACATGGGCGCGGCCCCTTTGCTGCTTTCGGTTGCTCACCCCCAGATAAGGGGCGGCGGGGAATGCACCAACACCCCCGTGGGCGAAACCTCGCTGACGGGGGGCGATCCTGCAAATGCGCAGGACCGGAAAGCTGGCACTTCCCGGATATCCCGCGGCGTTTAAGGGGCGTTCCGGGCGGAGTCAAGACAGGCCGCGTCAAGCCCGGTAATATCGCCGCCGAGCATGTCGGGGCTGGTCGGCGCGTGCAACTGGAAGACCCGGCGCAGATCGAGGCTGTCCCATTCGGCCTGGGTGACCGGAGGGCGATCATGCGGCCAGCTGCCGCGCCGGCCGAAAAGCGTGATCGCCATCGGGCCGGTGAAGTCCTGACCGACGAAGCTGAGCCCCTCCACATCCTGCGCATAGAGGCCGATCAGGTCCGCCGCCTGCGTCCGGCTGGTGGTGATCACCGTCCACAACCGGCCGGTGATCTGCCCGTCAAGCGTCATCGTGCCGGTCGCCAGGTGCGCCGTGGCACCGCCTTCTTGCCGAAAGCTGCCGCGTGTCGCGAATTCGGCCGTGCCGTGTAGGGCGGTGCCGGGCGGGTAGCGGCCGATGCCGTGGGTCACCGTCACGCCAAAGGATATCGTGCAGGACAGGGCAAGCGCCTGTGTCGGCACCGTGAGCAAGAAAAAAAGTCCCGCGCGTAGCATGGTCGGAAGGATACCACGGCTTGGGTCGTCTGGCACCCGTGGTGGTCAGGGGCGCACGCACCCCGTCAAGGCGGTCGTTTGATCCAATCACGGCATTTCCCCTTGCCTCAGCGAACAGAGCAGGCATCATGACGCAGACTTCGTGATCTGACGCACAAGGGAACAGAACCGCATGGCATTCAGCGACTGGGACGAGATCCGCACCGCCTACCAAGTGGCGCGCATGGGGACCGTCAGCGGCGCGGCGCAGGTGCTGGGGGTGCACCATGCAACGGTGATCCGGCATATCGACTCGCTTGAGGGGCGACTTGGGGCGAAGCTCTTCCAGCGGCACGCGCGCGGTTACACGCCCACCGAGGCGGGACAGGACCTGCTGGCCGTGGGGGCGCGGGCCGATGACCAGTTCGCCCAGCTTGCCAGCCGGATCAAGGGGCGCGGCAACGAGGTGACAGGCGAACTGCTGATCACCTCGCTGACCGCGATCGCGCCGCTTGTCGTGCCGGCGCTTGGGGCGTTCCAGGACATCCACCCTGACCTGGAAATCCAGTTCCTGACCGATACGCGGCTTTACCGGCTGGAATATGGCGAGGCGCATGTGGCGATCCGCGCCGGCAAGCCCGGCGAAAACCAGGACAACATCGTGCAGCCCTATTGCACCCTGTCCACCGTGCTGGCGGCCACGAAATCCTATGTCGAGCGGTTCGGCCCGCTGACCGAGGAGAATATCGCCCGGCACCGGTTCATCGGCACCACCCAGGAAAGCCCGCGCGCGCCGTTCCTGCGCTGGCTGGTCGACGTTGTGCCCTCTGGCTGCATGAACTTCAAATGCAACGACATCGACAGCATGACCCATGCGGTCAAGGCGGGGATGGGGATCGGCTTCGTATCCAGCCTCGATCTGCAGACCAGCGATGACCTTGTCGAGATGCTGCCGCCGTTGGAGGAATGGTCGATCAAGCTTTGGCTGGTCACCCACATGGACCTGCACCGGACAGCGAAGGTGCAGACGGTGCTGCGGTTCCTGAAAGAGCGGGTCAGGGATTGGCCCGTGGACCCGGCCTGACATGAATGATCGCGCGCGCGGCCATCTGGCCATGCTGGCCTTCTCGGCGCTGGTGGCAGGGTCGTTCTCGCTCGGCTCCATGACGGCCAACCATATCGACCCAGCGGCCTTCAACGCGGTGCGTTTCCTGTGCGGGGCGGTCGTGGTGGCCGCGTTGGTGCAGGCGCGGGGCGGCTTCGAACGATGGCATTTCCGCGCCCCGTGGCGCTACCTCGTGCTGGGCGGGCTGTTCGGCAGCTACTTCGTCCTGATGTTCGAGGGGCTGAAGACGGCGCCGCCGGTATCGACGGCGGCGGTGTTCACGCTGACCCCGATCATGACGGCGGGCTTTGGCTATCTGCTGCTGCGGCAGGTGCTGACCGCGCGCATGGCGCTTGCGCTGGCCATCGGCGGGGCCGGGGCGCTTTGGGTGATCTTCCGCGCCGACCTGTCGGCATTGATGGCGCTTGAGGTCGGGCGCGGCGAAGCAGTCTATTTCGTCGGCTGCGTGGCGCATGCGCTCTACACGCCCATGGTGCGTGTGCTGAACCGCGGCGAGAGCGCGCCGGTCTCCACCTTCGGGACGATGGTGGGCGGCGCGGTGGTGCTGTTTCTCTGGGGTGGCGGCGCTGTCGGGGCGACAGACTGGGCGGCGCTGCCCGGCATCGTCTGGATCACGCTGGGCTACACGGCGGTCATGGCGACGGCGATCACGGTGGTGCTGCTGCAATTCGCGTCGATGCGGCTGCCGTCGTCCAAGGTCATGGCCTATACCTACCTGACGCCGACATGGGTGATCGGCTGGGAAGTGGCGCTAGGCAACGGGGTGCCGCCGGCGCTGGTTCTCGGGGGCGTGGTGCTGACGGTGCTGGCGCTGGGTCTGTTGTTGAAGGAGGAGGGGTAGGGCGCGCCCCGGCGTCGTCGCGCCGGCATGAACGGATCAGTCCGTGCCGTCGACCAGTTCCTGCGCAAGGAAGGCCTCGAACGCGTCGAGGTTCACCGGCTCGAACTGCCCGAAGCCCTGCATCCAGACCGAGGCGGATTTCAGCGCGTCCGGTTCCAGCTTGCACCATTTCACCCGGCCATGCCTTTCCTGCGTGATCAACCCCGCCGAGGCAAGGATCGCAAGGTGCTTGGAAATCGCGGCGAGCGACATCTCGAACGGCTCCGCCACGTCCGTGACGGCCATGTCATCCTCCAGCAGCATCGTCAGGATCTGCCGGCGGGTCGGGTCGGCGAGGGCCGAGAAAACGGTGTCGAGATCCGTGCGCATGTGGCCGGTATCCTCCCAACGCCGCGCATCGTCAACCGCGTGGTTGAATGACGAAACCTCTGCAGGCCGGGCGAGGGACGTGTGACGGGATTGTCGCACCGTTTGAAAGTACATTTTTATCAATATCTTATGGCACCCTTATTCGTCGAAACTTCAAGTTGACTCCGGCCCGTCCCCTGCCTAGGTTCCGCTCGAACCTCACATGGGGCGTCCGTGATGTCAGAAGGGCCCGATCCAGACCGCTTGAAGGATCTCGAACAGCGGTTGGAACGTCTCAAGGCCGGGCAGGGTGGCGGAAAACCCCATACCGAGGAGCACTATTCGATGGCGCAGCACGCGTGGCGGATGGTGATCGAACTGGTGGCCGGCCTCGGGATCGGGTTCGGCATCGGCTACGGGCTGGATGCGCTGTTCGGAAGCGCGCCGTGGTTGATGGTGGTGTTTACAATGCTGGGTTTCGCGGCCGGGGTGAAGACGATGATGCGCTCCGCCCAGGAAATCCAGAAGGAAAACGAAGCGGCCTCGGCCGCGCGCGACGAGAGGGAATGACAGGTGTCTGACGAAGCACAGGACCAGGCCAACGGGGCGGCTGCCGCCGGGGACGCGGCACAGGGCGCGGGCGGTGGCCTTCAGATCCACCCGATGGACCAGTTCATCGTTCAGCCGCTTTTCGGTGACGGCCCGGTTGCGTGGTATACGCCCACCAACGTGACGCTTTGGATGGCGCTGGCGATCGTCGCGGTGCTGATCCTGATGGTCTTCGGGGCCAGCGGTCGCGCGGTCGTGCCGTCGCGGGCGCAGTCGGTGGCGGAACTGACCTACGGTTTCATCCGCAAGATGGTCGAGGACGTGGCGGGCAAGGATGCGCTGGCCTTCTTCCCCTATATCATGACCCTCTTCCTGTTCATCCTGATGGCCAACTTCCTCGGCCTGATCCCGATGAGCTTCACCACCACCTCGCATATCGCCGTCACCGCGATTCTCGCGCTGGCCGTGTTCCTGACCGTGACCGTCGTGGGCTTCGTCAAGAACGGTGCCGCCTTCCTGGGGCTGTTCTGGGTGTCGTCGGCGCCCGCGCCGCTGCGGCCCGTGCTGGCGATCATCGAGCTGATTTCCTACTTCGTGCGCCCGGTCAGCCATTCCATTCGTCTGGCGGGCAACATCATGGCCGGGCACGCGGTGATCAAGGTCTTCGCGGGCTTTGCCGGTGTTCTCGGCGTGGGCGCCGTCCTGCCGGTTGCCGCGATGACGGCTGTCTACGGGCTGGAGGTTCTGGTGGCCTTCATCCAGGCCTACGTTTTCACGATCCTGACCTGCGTCTACCTGCGCGATGCGTTGCATCCGTCGCACTGAGAGGCCGGTCGACCCGCTACGAACTCAAATCGAAAACTTCCAACCGTAAGGAGATATCACATGGAAGGCGATCTCGCACATATCGGCGCAGGCCTGGCAGCAATCGGGTCCGGCGCGGCCGCAATCGGGGTGGGCCACGTGGCTGGCAACTTCCTGTCCGGCGCGCTGCGCAACCCGTCGGCCGCCGCCGGCCAGACCGCAACGCTCTTCATCGGCATCGCATTTGCAGAAGCACTCGGGATCTTCGCGTTCCTCGTGGCCCTGCTGCTGATGTTCGCCGTCTAAGCCTTTCGCGAACCATCCTTACGGCCGGGCCGCTTGCCGAACAGGTGCGCGGTCCGGTGTAACCAGGTTCCACGGAGGAAACGATGGCCGTTGACGCACCAGAGGGCGCCGCATCCGCACCCGGAATGCCGCAGCTCGATTTTTCTACCTTCCCGAACCAGATCTTCTGGCTCGTGGTCACCATCGTGGTGATATACCTCATCCTGTCGCGCGTCGCGCTGCCCCGTATCGGGGCCGTTCTGGCCGAACGTCAGGGGACCATAACCAATGACATAGCCGCCGCCGAAGACCTGAAGCGCCAGGCCGCCGAGGCGGAGAAGGCGTATCAGAAGGCGCTTGCCGATGCCCGTGCAGAGGCGCAGGCCATCGCCGAGCAGACGCGCGCCGAGATCAAGGAAGACCTCGCCGAGGCGACCGCCAAGGCCGATGCCCAGATCGCCGCGAAATCCGCCGAGTCGGCGGCCCGCATCGAGGAGATCCGTGCCGGTGCCTTGGAGGCGGTGGAAACCGTCGCCCGTGACACCGCGGCGGAACTCGTTGCCACCCTCGCCCCCGCGGCAGTGGACAAGAAAAGCATCGACGCGGCCGTCACCTCCCGATTGAAAGGATAAGCGCCATGAAACGTCTTGCCGTTCTCTTCGCGCTGACCGGGTCGCCGGCCTTCGCCGCCAGCGGTCCGTTCTTCTCGCTCTTCAACACCGATTTCGTGGTGTTGATCGCCTTCCTCGTCTTCATCGGCGTGCTGGTCTATTTCAAGGTGCCGGGCATCCTGATCGGGCTGCTCGACAAGCGGGCCGAACAGATCCGCAACGAACTGGACGAGGCGCGCGCGCTGCGCGAGGAGGCGCAGACGCTTCTGGCATCCTACGAGCGCAAGCAGCGGGAAGTCTCCGAACAGGCGGATCGCATCGTCGCGCATGCCCGAGAGGAAGCCGAACTTGCGGCGGAGCAGGCCAAGGCCGACCTGCAAGCTTCGATCGAACGGCGCCTGAAGGCCGCCGAGGAACAGATCGCCTCGGCCGAGGCGGGCGCGGTGCGCGAGGTGCGCGACCGTGCCGTCACCATCGCCATCGCCGCCTCGGCAGAGGTGATTGGCGCAAAGACCAGTGCCGCCGATCAGAACAAGCTGATCGATAGTGCGATCGACGAAGTCTCGGCGCGCTTTCACTAACCGGCGCCGATCCTTGGAAAGACCCCCCGGCCGACTGCTGTCGCGCCGGGGGTTTTTCTTGGTGCCCGGGCGCGGTCAGCGCTGCCGGACTCACATCCCGAACATCATCAATTCGCGGAAATCCATCCGTTCGAGGTGTTCAACCGTCGTGTCTACGTCGCCATCCTCGGCCTCCACGAGGATGCGGTTGCCGATCAGGCCCGAAAGCGCGCCGTCCTGATCGAGGAAGCTTTCGCGGTTGACCCGAATGATCGAGCCCATGGCGGACATCAGCCGCGTGTTCCCCAGCATCGCCCCCATCGAGGTGACCATCGGGTTGTCAGCCATCAGCGTGATCGTGAAGCTTGGCGCAGGTCCGGCATATTCGCCGCGCGCGATGTTGCCACCGCCCAGAACGCCCATGCCCGCGCCGGCCTCCTCGTCCAGCCTTCTTGCGGCTCGGGCAGGTGAGCCTGCAACCCCTCGGTGACAAGGGCGTTCAGCAACTGCGTGGCATAGGCAATCTCGTCGAGCGCGTATTGCACGTCGCCATCGGCATAGGCGTCCATCGCCGATTACAGGGTGGTGGTGATCTCGCCATCGTGGGTGTCGGCAAGCGCCGGCATCGGCGCAAGGGAAAGCGCCGCGGCGGCGGCAAGAAGGGTCTGGCGCATTGCACACTCCATTTCGAATGCAAGTGCCCGAGGCTACCGCCGCGCGGGATCTTCGCCAAGCCTAACCGAAGCGCGCGCGCCATGTCGGGAGCGGGTCGGCGGCGGCGGGCGTCGCCGCATGGACGCCGCGCGCGATGGCGCGCGCAAGGCAGAGCGCGGCGGCATGCCCAAGGTGTAGCGCGTCCCAGACCGGATCGGCGAGCGGCTTGCCCCCGGTCGCAGCCGCGAAGACGAGGTCGCCATCCATCGGCGTGTGGCTGGGATAGATCGCGCGCGCCATGCCGTCATGCGCCGCCGTTGCCATGCGGGTCGCCTGCGCCTGGCTGAGGGCCGCGTCGGTGGCGACGATGGCAATCGTGGTGGCCTGCCCCGGTCCGCCCTTGTGGCGCGGCGGCAGGCTTGCGTCGAAGCCGGGCGCGGGGCCGAGGCCGCCGAACTCTGCGCCGAATTCGAACGGGGCCGCCCAGAAGTACGGGCCATCGCCCACCGTGACCTGCCCGATCGCGTTGACCGCGACAAGCGCGCCGACGGTGTGGCCCGAGGGCAGCACAAGCGAGGCCGAGCCGAGCCCGCCCTTGAGGTCGGCAATGATCGCCCCGGTGCCCGCCCCCGCGGTGCCAAGGGCAAACGTCTCGTTTGCTGCCTCCGCCGCCGCCGCGCCAAGCCGCTTGTAGGGCGCTTCCGTCCACGCCTTGTCGCCGCCGTTGATCAGGTCGAAGAGGATCGCGCCGGGCACGATGGGAACACGCTGGTCGCCTACGGCGAAGCCGCGACCGCGCGCGCGCAGCCACTCCGCCGCGCCGGAGGCCGCATCGAGCCCGAAGGCAGACCCGCCCGACAGAACCAGCGCATCAACCTCCTGCACCGTCTTGTCGGGGGCCAAGAGGTCGGTTTCGCGGGTGCCCGGGGCGCCGCCCATCACGTGCACGCCGGCGGTGAAGGGCCGCGCGCCCAGAAGCACGGTAGCGCCGGTCTTGATGGCGTGATCCTCGGCATTGCCGACATGCAAGCCGCCGACATCGGTGATCAGGTTGCGGGGGCCGGGGTGCATCATCGTCTGTCGTCTCCTTCGTGCCAATCCCTCGGGCTGGGGCCATTCCAGCGTTCAGATGCAGCGCCCGCCATCCACTTCCATCGCCACGCCGGTCACCATTCCGGCGTCGTCGGAACAGAGGTAAAGCGCGGCCCCCGCGATATCCTCGGGGGTGGAAAACCGCCCCAAAGGGATGGTCGACAGGAATTTTGTCCGGATCTCCGGCGTGTCCTCGCCCATGAAGCTTTTCAGAAGCGGCGTCTCGCCCGCCACCGGGTTGACCGCGTTGACCCGGATACCGAAGGGGGCAAGCTCCACCGCCATCGCCTTCGTCGCGGTGATCATCCAGCCCTTGGACGCGTTGTACCAGTTGAGGTTCGGGCGCGGCGACACCCCGGCGGTGGAGGCGACGTTGAGGATCGCGCCCGCGCCGGCATCCTTCATGTGCGGCACGATCTCGCGCGCCGTTAGGTAGACCGACTTGGCGTTGACGGCGAACACCTTGTCGAAATCCGCCTCGGTCACGGTTTCCAGCGGTTGCGGGGTATGGGTGATCCCGGCGTTGTTGACCAGAACATCGACGCGCCCCCATGCCGCGATCGCCGCGCCGGCCATGGCGCGCACGCTTTCGGCATTCGCGACATCGGCGACCTGTGCGAGACCGCCGATCTCCTCCGCGACGGCGGCGGCCGCCTCTTCGTTCAGATCGACGACCATCACCTTTGCCCCGTCCGCCGCGAAGCGCCGGGCGATGCCGGCGCCGAAGCCCGACGCCGCGCCGGTCACGATGGCGGTTTTCCCCTCAAGTCTCATCTGCTGTCTCCTGCTTGGCACGCGGCGATGGTTCCACGAAACGGGCGGGGCGGAAAGGGGGTCAGCCGCGTCCGGCATGCACAAGGGCCGCAAGCGCCGCGCCGATCCAAGGCCAAGTTGGCGCCATGCGCGTTCGCGCAGCGCCCGCACGAAGTTTGCCGAGGCGCCAAGCGCCACCGCCCTTTTCCGCCACCGACACCCCCTGCGCCGCGTGGTCGCAGACGCGCGCCTTGCGCGGGCTGTGGCGCGCGACGCGGGCGGGGGGAGGGCCGTCACTCGCGACTTTCAGACCGGCAAGACGAAAAAAGGCGGCCGCGCTGGCCGCCCCTTCCCCGGGTCGCATCGTGTCTGGATCAGACGGCAAGGTTCGGGATGATCTGTTTCTTGCGGCTGACCACGCCGGGCAGCACCACGTTGTCGGCGTCGCCGCAGACGGTCGCGAAGCTTTTCTCCGCAACGGATTTCACCAGATCGTTGGGCACCAGCAGCGTTGCTTCCTCCTTCAGGATGTCGACCACGAAAAGCAGAACCTGGTCAACGCCGTCTTCCTTGGCCACTTGCGGCATCGCGGCGACAAGGGCGTCCTTGCGCGCCAGCACGGTCGCCGGCGCGGTGGTTTCCAGAACCGAGACGCGGAATTTGGTGTCCCCGACCTCGTAGGCCTTGGAATCCATGCGCAGCAATTCCGCGTCGGAAAACGCCGACACGTCGGACTTGGCGGCAAACATTTCTGCCGCGTAGTCGGGGATCGACACGCCGAGATCCTTGGCCAGATCCTCGGCGATGGCGCGGTCTTCCTGCGTGGTGGTGGGCGAGCGGAATTCCAGAGTGTCCGACAGGATGCAGGACAGCATCGCGCCCTTGATGCCCGTGGGCGCCTGCGCAAGGTGCTTGCCGATCATCTTGTGCATGATTGTGGCGGTGCAGGCGAGCGGCTCGATCCGGATGTCGATCGGCCCCTTGGTCTGCAGCCCGCCGACCAGCTTGTGATGGTCGATGACGGCGCGGATATCGGCATCGTTGATGCCCTCGGGCAACTCGTCGGGGTTGTTGGTATCGACGATGACGACGGGCGCGCCGGGCGCGACTTCCTCGATGATGCGCGGCTTCGGCAGGTTCCATTTCTCCAGCATGAAGGCGGCTTCGGTGTTCGGCTCGCCCAGCAGGACGGCCTCGGCGGGTGTCCCCGTCACCTCGGTCAGGTACCACGCCCAGATGAGGGGCGCGCCGGTGGAATCGGTATCGGGGGATTTGTGGCCGAAGACGAGCGTGGTCATGATTTCTGCCTATCTGTTGAACGCGACTTTGGGCGCCTTATAGGCCGGGGGACGGGCAAATGTTAAGGGGCGATCTTGCCGCTACTGCGCGGCGATCTGCCTGTCCTCCGGCAGCGCCGAGACGACGCAGTTGCGCCCCCGGTCCTTCGCCCGGTAAAGGGCACGATCCGCATGTTTGAGCATGTCTTCCACATGCGCCCCGCAATCGGGGAACGATGTCACCCCTGCCGACGCGGTGATGCGCGGCAGCTTGCCGTCGCCATAGGCAAGGTCAAGCTCGGACAGGGCGACGCGGAACCTGTCGGCAAGGTCCATCGCCGCATCATGGCCCAGCCCGGGGCAGAGCACGACGAATTCTTCCCCGCCCAGGCGGCAAGGGGCGAGTGGCGGTGTGAAGACCTCCCGCATCAGGGCGCCGACCTCGCGCAGAACGATATCGCCCGCGTCGTGGCCGTGGTGGTCGTTGAATGCCTTGAAATGATCGACATCGAGCGAGATCAGCGACAGCGCGCTGCCCTGCCGCTCGGCGCGGTTGATCTCCTTGTGCGCCGCGTCGAGGAACCAGCGGCGGTTCCACAGGCTCGTGAGCGGGTCACGCACCGACTGGTCCAGCAATTCCTGGCGAAGCTGCACATTAGCCACGGCAAGGCTGATCTGTTCGGCGCAGAGCAGGCTCAGGTCCCAGCGTTGTTGCAGGAAGGTTTCCACCATCTTGCGCGACATGATCGCGCGGTCGTAGGCCGCAAAGGCCACATGCATCAGGCCGATGGTTTCGCCATGGGCGATGATCGGCAGGCAGAAATAGGGGGTGTCGGCAGTCTCGGTATGGGCGCAGGGAAACTCGATCGCGCGGGTGCCGTAGGCATAGGCGCGCCCCCGGCGCAGGGCCCAGCAATCCTCGGCATCGATATGTTCATGCGCCGTGCCCTCGCCCCACGCGGTTTTCAGGTCCAGCGTATCGCGGGAATTGGAATAGATATAAAGCTGCCCCTCGGATTCCGGCATCAGCGTGTGCATGGATTTCTGCACAACCATAAGCAGTTCGTCCAGTGACTTGGCCGAATAGAGCCATTCGCTGACCTGGCTGAGCAGCTTGCGTTCGTGCTGGCGCTGTTCCTCGTTGGCCATCACCTCGCGGGTCTTTTCCTCCATCCGGCGGCGTTCGGTTATGTCGCGGTTGATCGACATGTGATGGGTGTGGGTGCCCGCCTCGTCGAAGATCGGGGTCAAAGTCTTGTCGACCCAGACCTGTTCGCCGGTCGCGGTGTAGTGCAGGATGTCTACTGTTAGTGTCTCGCGCCCTTTTATGGCGCGTAGCACATGGTCGCGCGCGCTGGGGTCGGTGTCGGGTCCGTCGAGCAGCCCGCGGGCGGCCTGGCCGCGGATATTGTCCAGCCGGTGGCCGAACATGCGTTCGAAGCCGGAATTCACCCAGACGACGTTGTTGTCGAGATCGGTGACCAGGACCGCGTCGAGGATATGGCGCAGGGCCAGATCGGCGTAGCGCCGGTAGTCGTCGGATTGCTCATCCGGGTCTGGAAGGGACTTGGCCAAGGTGCGCCACCGATTCGTCATCCGTTTGCGGATGAACTTCGGCGCAACGAATGAACAAATCCCTACCCCGGGCCGCGTGTTCACACGGCATTTTCCGAGAATCGCCCGGAGTCGGCGCCGTCCGCCCCTCGGCCAAGCACATGGTCGCGGTAGCGCCGAAGGTGCTTGCGCAGCAGCAGCGGCCGCACCCTGTCACGCATGGGCCGCGGCCTGTGCCCTTGCAGCAGAAGGCGCAGCACGGGGTCGGTGCGCAGCGCCTCGGCCCCGGTAAAGATGCTTTCCGTCCAGACGCCATCGGCGCGGATCAAATGGTGCTGGTCGAAGAGCAGGTGCACATAGGTCAGCCCAGCGACCGGGTGCGCCGCATGCCGCGCCTTGCCCAGTTCCTCGGCGACGTGGCGGGCGCGGATCAGCACCTCGCCCTTGCCGCCGGGGCGCGGATCATTGGCCAGAAAGGCATGTTGACGCGAGACGAGCATGGCCTGCCGGGGCAAGCCACCGCCGAAGGCCCCGGCCTCGATCCGAACCGGGCGCAGCGCCGGGTCGCCTTGCTGCGCGGCGGGGGTGACATGGCGGCGCAGGGCTGCGCGCAGCGGGTGCAGCCCGCCGTCGCGCGTCAGCACCAGATCGCCGGGGCGCAGCGCCTCGACCGGGCGGGGGCCGACCGCGGTGTCGATCATGGCCCCCGCGGTCAGGCAGATCGGTGGCCCGAAGGGATCCTCTGGGCGCAGTTCGTCGTCATTGGTCAGAACCCGGTCAAGGATGTCCGCCTCGCCGATGGACCTGTCCCAGTGATAGGTGAAATCCAGTGTCAGGCTGGCATCCGGCACACCGTCGAGCGTCAACACCCAGACTTGCGGGTCACCGGTGGGCGTCAGGATTACGTCGCCGGGATTCGCACCGCCGATATGGATGTTGTCGCTGTCCGGGCTCCAGCCGGTCGCGGTGTCGTGGCCGCTGTCCGGCCCGAAGGCGATGGTGTCGCTGCCGCCGGAATAGCCGCCCATGGTGATCAGGTCGTCGCCGGCGCCGCCATCGACGAAATCGCCACCGATGGCATGGATCGTGTCATCGCCGTCGCCGCCGAAAAGCGTATCCTGCCCCCAGCCCCCGTCGATCAGGTCGTCGCCGTCGCCGCCCGACAAGAGGTCATCGCCACTGGCCCCCTGCAGCGTATCCGCGCCGTCGCCGCCCGAAACTGCGTCGTTGCCGGACCCGCCGAGCAGCAAATCGTCGCCCGACCCGCCAAGCAGGGAATCGTCGCCGGAATTCCCTTCAAGCGTATCGTCGCCGGTGCCGCCACCCAGCGTGTCGTTGCCGGATTCACCCCGGATGCTATCGTCGCCGTGCGTGCCGGTCAGGCTGTCATCCTGCCAGCTTCCGTTGATTGTGTTCGGCATTTCACTGCTCTTGCCTCTTTGGGCGGGTTGAAACGCCACCGGCGGTCCCCGCTTGACCCATCATAACACGAACAATCCTGAATGTTCAGTGAATCGCGTTGCGGCGTTTTTGGCGCGCACCCTGTTGACTTGCCCCGGCCGCTTGCCTATCTCGACTCCGTTATCACTCCCCAAGGGTGAGTGATAATACCGTCAGAAACATACGAACCGAAGGAGTGTTCGCAAGATGGCATTCACACCGCTGCATGACCGTGTGCTCGTCGAGCGCGTCGAAAGCGACGAAAAGACCGCAGGCGGTCTGATCATCCCCGACAGCGCCAAGGAAAAGCCCTCCGAAGGGCTGGTTGTGGCCGTTGGCGATGGCGCCCGGGACGACGACGGCGACCGGATCGCCATGGACGTCAAGGCCGGCGACAAGATCCTGTTCGGCAAATGGTCCGGAACCGAAGTGACCGTTGACGGCAAGGAACTGCTGATCATGAAGGAAAGCGACATCCTCGGGATCATTTCCTGAGCCGCGCGCCGACCCTCAAGACAACGCAATAAGATAGGAGCAAGCTCAGATGGCTGCCAAGGACGTCAAGTTTCATACCGATGCCCGCAACCGCATGATGGCCGGCGTCAATACGCTCGCCGATGCGGTCAAGGTCACCCTCGGCCCCAAGGGCCGCAACGTCGTTCTCGACAAATCCTTCGGATCCCCCCGCATCACCAAGGACGGTGTGACGGTGGCCAAGGAAATCGAACTGGAAGACAAGTTCGAGAACATGGGCGCGCAGATGGTCAAGGAAGTGGCCAGCCGCACCAATGACGAGGCCGGCGACGGCACCACCACCGCCACCGTGCTGGCACAGGCCATCGTCAAGGACGGCCTCAAGCAGGTTACCGCGGGCCTCAACCCGATGGACCTCAAGCGCGGCATCGACCTTGCCGTGTCGAAGGTCGTCGAATCGATCAAGGCCGCCGCGCGCGAAGTCGCGGATTCGGACGAGGTCGCGCAGGTCGGCACCGTGTCGGCCAACGGCGAGGCAGAGATCGGCCGCATGATCGCCGACGCGATGCAGAAAGTCGGCAATGACGGCGTTATCACGGTCGAGGAGAACAAGGGCCTCGTGACCGAGACCGACGTTGTCGAAGGCATGCAGTTCGACCGTGGCTACCTCAGCCCCTACTTCGTCACCAACTCCGACAAGATGGTGGCCGAACTGGAAGACTGCATGATCCTGCTGCACGAGAAGAAGCTGTCGTCGCTGCAGCCGATGGTGCCGCTGCTGGAGCAGGTGATCCAGTCGCAGAAACCGCTGCTGATCATTGCAGAGGACGTCGAAGGCGAAGCGCTGGCCACCCTCGTGGTGAACAAGCTGCGTGGCGGCCTGAAGATCGCCGCCGTCAAGGCGCCGGGCTTCGGTGATCGCCGCAAGGCCATGCTGCAGGACATCGCGATCCTGACCGGTGGGCAGGTGATCTCGGAAGATCTGGGCATGAAGCTCGAGAATGTCACCATGGACATGCTCGGCACCGCCAAGACCGTGAACATCACCAAGGACGAGACCACCATCGTCGACGGTCACGGCGACAAGGCCGAGATCGAGGCGCGCGTGTCCCAGATCCGTGGCCAGATCGAGGAAACCACCTCGGACTACGACAAGGAGAAGCTTCAGGAACGCGTCGCCAAGCTGGCCGGCGGTGTTGCTGTCATCCGCGTTGGTGGCATGACCGAAACCGAGGTGAAGGAACGCAAGGACCGCGTCGATGACGCGCTCAACGCGACCCGCGCCGCGGTTCAGGAAGGCATCGTTGTTGGCGGCGGTGTCGCCCTTGTGCAAGGGGCCAAGGCGCTCGACGGGTTCGAAGGAGCCAACAGCGACCAGAACGCCGGTATCGCGATAGTACGCCGCGCGCTGGAAGCGCCGCTGCGCCAGATCGCCGAGAATGCCGGTGTCGACGGTGCCGTTGTCGCGGGCAAGATCCGCGAGAGCGATGACCTGACCTTCGGGTTCAACGCCCAGACCGAGGAATATGGCGACATGTTCAAGTTCGGCGTGATCGACCCGGCGAAAGTGACTCGCACCGCGCTGGAAGATGCGGCTTCGATCGCGTCGCTGCTGATCACCACCGAGGCCATGATCGCCGACATTCCGCAAAAGGAAGGCGCCGGTGGCGGCGGCGGCGGCATGCCCGACATGGGCGGCATGGGCGGCATGATGTAATCTGCCGCGCCCGCACCGCGCAAAGAAGGCCGCCCCGGTTCGGGGCGGCCTTTTCTTTTCGCCGGCAGATGGCCGCCCCGTCGGCTTGCCCCGGCCCCGGCGACGGTGACGCGACTTTGCCGGGATGACGCGATTGTCCCGGTCTTCACGGCACCGACCTTGAGCCATGTCATGGACACGGCACATGGGCGTGGCATGATTGGAAGTTATCCATTATCTCGGGGGTCGTCATGTCCAGAGTCCATCTTGCCAGCCTTTTCTGTGCTGTTCTTGTCGTCCTTGGCCTGCCGGCCACCGCCCAGATCCATGGGGAGGACGGGGGAAGCACGCTCTTCGGCGGGGACCGCTACATTGCCGGGCGCAGCGTTACCGCGCAGGAGACGACAGAGCGTGACCTTTTCATCGCCGGGGAGCGGGCCAGCGTGGCCGCTGCGGTCGCGGGAAGCGTGCACATCGCCGGGCGGCGCCTGGCGGTGTCCGCGCCGGTGGGCGGCAATGTCTACGGTGCGGGCTACGCTTTGCGGGTGGAGGCGCCGGTTGACGGCAGTGTCACCGCCAGCGGCATGGAAATCCTCATCGCCGCCCCGATCACCGGAAACCTGCGTGCCAGCGGGTGGGAGGTTCGGCTTGACGCGCCGGTTGCGGGCAGCGCCCTGTTGGCCGGGTCCATCGTGACGCTTGACGCGGAAGTCGCCGGCGACCTGTCCGTCTCGGCGGAGGATCTGCACTTTGGCGATGCTGCGGAGGTGGGCGGGATGCTGACCATCTATGCCGAGGACCCCGAGGCGATCACCGTGCCCGAACGCGTCGCCCCGGCGGCCCGCGTCACGGTGCTGGAGGCCGAGACGTGGGAGCATGCCGATGCCCCGTGGCAGGCGCGGCCCGATCGCGGGCTGCTGTCGGTGCTGGGCGGCTTCGTCCTGTGGGTGCTGGGGCTGGCCGGGCTGGCCGTGGGGCTTGCCGCGCTGATGCCCGACCGTCTGCGGGCCCTGCGCGAACGCGCCGTGGAACACCCGGGCCAAAGCCTTGTCTCGGGCTTCCTCGGGCTGTCGACGCTGGTCGGTGCCGGGCTCGTTGCCTCGCTGACGCTGATCGGGATCGTGCTATTCCCGGCGGCGGTGGTGCTGGCCGGGCTTGCGATGATCGTGGGCTACGTGCTCGGGGTCTATGTTTTCGGTGGGGCGCTCTGGTCCGCGCTTGGCCGCGCGGCGCCCGACACGCTCGGGCAGAAGGCGTTGATGGCGCTGCTTGGGGCGCTTGCGGCCGCGTTGATCGGGCTGATCCCGTTCCTTGGCTGGCTCTTCGGGCTGGTTCTGGGCATGGTCGGGTTCGGCGCGATCCTCCGCGACTGGCGGGCGCGCCGGCAGGTCAGCTATTGAGGCGACGGCAGGCTTTTCTTTGCCCGCGGCTTGCGGCAGGTAAGGCGCCATGACCCTGCCGCCCCTGTGCTTCGTGAACGCCCCTGTCCTGCGCCCCGACGGATTTTCCGACGCGCCGCTGTCCGTGGCCGGGGAACGCATCGCCGCGTCGGGCGGGCGCCGCGTGGACCTTGCCGGCTACATGGTGCTGCCGGGTATCGTCGACCTGCACGGTGACGGGTTCGAACGCCACCTTGCCCCGCGCCGGGGGGCGCAGACGGATCCGGCCGCCGGGCTTCATGCGGTGGATGCGGAGCTTGCCGCCAACGGCATCACCACGACCCTGCTGGCGCAGTTCTTCAGCTGGGAAGGCGGCATGCGCGGCCCCGGTTTCGCCGAACGCGTGGCCGAGGCGTTGGCCGGCGCCGAAACGCTGACCGACATGCGCCTGCAATTGCGGCTGGAGGTCAACCTGCTGGACGAGTACGAGCGCGCGCTGGCGCTGGTGCGCCGGGCCGGGATCGGGGTCGTCACCTTCAACGACCACCTGCCGCACAGGCATCTGGCCGAGGGCCGCACGCCGCCGCGCCTGACAGGCCAGGCGATCAAGAGCGGCCGCAGCCCCGAGGCGCATCATGCGCTGCTCAAGCGCCTGCATGAGAATAGCAACGACGTGCCGCAGGCGCTGGCGCGGCTGGCGGCGGTGCTGCGGGCCGAGGGCGTGATCCTCGGTAGCCATGACGACAGCACGGACGCGGACCGTGCGCGCGCCCATGCCCTTGGCGCGCGGCTGGCGGAGTTTCCCGAGACGTTGGCGGCGGCGCGGGCGGCGAAGGCCGACGGAGACAGCATCGTGATGGGCGCGCCGAACGTGGTGCGCGGCGGCTCGCATGACAAGAAGGTGTCGGCCGAGGAGGTGATCGCGGCGGGCTGCTGCGACGCGCTCGCCTCCGACTACCACTACCCCGCCCCCCGGCTGGCGGCCTTCGCGCTGGTCGATCGTGGGTCGATGCCGCTGGCCGAGGCGTGGGCGCTGGTCTCGTCCCGCCCGGCGGCGGTCATGGGCTGGACCGACCGGGGCCGGCTGGAGGCGGGCGCGCGCGCCGATCTCGTGATCCTCGACCGGGCAACACGCCGGGTGGCCGCAACCGTCGCGGGCGGGCAGGTGGCGCATCTTTCCGGACCGCTGGCCGCCCGGTTCCTCTGACCGTCACTGCGTCCGCGCGCGACAGGCGGTTACGCAGCCGTGGTCGCAGGGGCCTTGCACCCCGCGGCGCGATGGGCTGTTCTTCGGCGACCCTGACCGGAGCCGCCGATGCGCCTTTTCCTTCTGACCGCGCTGACCATGCTGGCCTTTGCCGCCAATTCCATCCTCAACCGGATGGCGCTGGCCGCTGGCGATATCGACGCGATGGGCTTTGCCGTGATCCGCGTCGCCGCCGGCGCGGCGGTGCTGGTGCTGCTGGCCATCGTGCAACGTCGCCGCCTGCCGCTTGTCGCGCCGGGGCGGGCCGCCGGGGTGATGTCGCTGTGCCTCTATCTCATCGGCTTTTCCGTCGCCTACCTGCGGCTCGATGCCGGGCTCGGGGCGCTGATCCTGTTCGGCTGCGTGCAGATCACCATGTTCGCGGGCGCCGTCATCGCCGGCGAAACGGTGCCACGGGCGCGCTGGATCGGGGCCGGGGTGGCGCTGATCGGGCTGGCATGGCTGGTCTGGCCCGCGGGGGCGGTGCAGGTGCCGCTTCTGGGTACGCTGTTCATGGCACTGGCCGGGGCGGGCTGGGGCGTCTATTCGCTGGCGGGTCGCAAATCGGGCGATCCACTGGCGGCGACGGCGGCGAATTTCCTGCTGGCCGTCCCGGTCTGTGGCGCGGCCGCGCTGCTATTGCCCGGCGCGGCGGAGCCGCCAGCGATCACGCCACGCGGCGTCGTGCTGGCGGGCCTCTCGGGTGCGGTGACCTCCGGGCTTGGCTACGCGCTGTGGTATTCCGTGCTGCCGCGTCTGGACTCCGCCGTTGCCGGGCTGGTGCAGTTGACCGTTCCGGTCATCGCCATCCTTGGCGGGATCGCGCTGCTGGGGGAAGGGGTCAGCCTGCGGCTGGCCGCTGCCGGGGCGGTAGTGCTGGGCGGGATCGCCTACGGCCTGCTGGCGCCTCAGCGCAGGATCGGTTCCAGCGGGTCGTAGAGGATGCCTTGTCCCCACGCCGCATCGGCGAGGCTGTCGGGCTTGACCTTGATCCCGGCCATTTCGGCGCGGGTGAACAGGCGGCGGCGGGTCACGATGCCCTCCGGGTCGCGCCAGCGATCGTCGAGCGCGCCCGCGACCAATGAGCAGCGAAAGTAGATATCGACCTGGTGGAACGTGCCCTTCGGGTCGTAAAACTCGTTCACGAGGCAGGGATCGTGGACCGCGACGGTCAGCCCGGTTTCCTCGTGAAACTCCCGCGCGAGGTTGTCGGGCAGGGAGGCCCCCCGTTCCACCCCGCCACCGGGCGCGCACCACAGCCCGCCCCGGTGACCGGGCCAGGCGTTCACCAGAAGCAGGCGGTTGTCGATCAGGAGAAGGCCGCGCGCGGCCAGACGGGGGGCAGGCATGGGCGCAATGCTGCCCGGGGCGTGCGGGGGATGCAAGGTCAGGCTTGGGCTGTCACATATCGTTGCTATCTAGGGTGCATGAAATACCTGATTCCCCTTCTGGCGGTCTGTGCGGCCCTCCTCGCCGCGGCACCCGCACGCGCCGATTGCGTCATCCTTCTGCATGGGCTGGCGCGCTCCTCCTTTTCCTTCTGGCTGATGGAGGATGTGCTGGTGCGCGAGGGCTTTGCCGTGGTGAACCGCGACTACCCCTCGACCGAGGCGCGGATCGAAGTGCTTGCGCCGGGCGCGATCGAGCCGGCCGTGGCGGCCTGCGGCGACGACAGGATCCATTTCGTCACCCATTCCATGGGCGGCATCCTGCTGCGCTACTGGCTGGCGCGAAACGATCTACCGCGGCTTGGCCGCGTGGTGATGCTGGCCCCGCCCAACCAGGGGTCGGTAGTGGTTGACCGGTTGGGCGAGGTCGGCGCCTTCGAATGGCAATTCGGCCCGGCGGGGCAGGAACTGGGCACCGCCGAGGGAGGCGTACCGGAGGGCCTGCCGCCGGTGGATTTCGATCTAGGGGTGATCGCGGGCTATGGCAGCATCAACCCAGTGGGCTCGGCGCTGATCGAGGGGCCGGATGACGGCGCCGTGTCGCTGGAAAGCACGCGGGTGGAGGGTATGCGCGATTTCATCGCCCTGCGCGTCAGCCATACCTTCATGATGAACAACCCGCTGGTCGTGGCCCAGACGCTGGAATTCCTGCTAGAAGGTGCGTTCGACCCCGATATGCAGTTTGTCGAGGGAATCGGCGACCTGCTCGACTGACGGGGGCGGACATCTTGTGACGGCGACATGCCGATAAGGGGCCGCAAGCGTCCCCGTCGGGCCATGCACGGAGCGGGCTTTCCGGACCGTTCGGCGGGTCGGCGTTGACCCGCCCGAGCGCGGCCGCGCCCGCGACGGGAAAGCCCGTCAGTGCACGCTGACCGGGGTCATGTCGTTCTGGCGCGCCACGACGAAGGCGAGTTCACGGTCCCGCACGAGCGCCAGTTGCTCGCCCTCTTCGTTGCCGATCGCGTAAAGCGAGGTCAGCCCCGCGCCGCTGGCCTGTTCCTTGATATCCTCTGGCAGATCCTCGACCGCGACCTTGCGGACGTAGACGATGGGCCGCGCGCCGGCTTGTGCCTTTTCATTCGGTTCATGCATTGTCCTTGCCTCCTGACCGGATTTCGATTGTCTGCACCACGTTGTCGGGCACCTCGCGCCGCAGGTCGACATGCAGCAGCCCATGCTCCATCGTCGCGCCGACGACCTTCACGCCATCCGCCAGCACGAAGCTGCGCTGGAACTGGCGCGCCGCGATCCCGCGATGCAGGAACACGCGGCCCTCGTCCTCTTCGCCTTGGCGGCCCCGGATCGCGAGTTGCCGGTCCTCCAACGTGATGGACAGGTCTTCCTCCGAGAATCCGGCCACGGCCAACGTAATGCGAAAGGCGTTCTCGCCCCTCGCCTCAATATTGTAGGGCGGGTAGCCGTCATTTCCCGTCTTGGCGGTGCGTTCCACCAGCCGTTCCAACTGGTCGAACCCGAGAAGGAACGGGTGCGAGCCAAGGGTCAGTTTCGTCATCGGGCACATCCTTCGAACAAGCGATCTGCAAAGCGGCCCCAACTTGGCGGCCTTCCCAGTCGATATGGGGGCGCCATGGTGCCACTGCAAGGCGGACAAGGCTTTGCGATAGCGCGACAATCCGGTATCTTCAGGCTCTGCCGAGACGACTCAACCCGAGGTCCGCCCCAAATGAACGCCCCGCAAGAGATGACCCATGAGGATGTGCTGCGCGCAAGGCTCACGGTGTTGAAGCGGGAACATCGCGACCTCGATGACGCGATCACCGCGCTGGAGGACTCGCTCAAGCCCGACCAGTTGACGCTGCGTCGCCTGAAGAAGCGCAAGCTGTTTCTGAAGGACGAAATCTCTCGCATCGAGGATGAGCTTTACCCTGATATCATTGCGTAACCGGGCCGCATGACTATAGTGCGCGCTCCGGGACGGGCAGCGAGGGATCACACGGGAATGGCAGAGGTCGATGTCGGCATCATCATGGGCAGCCAGTCGGATTGGCCCACGATGCGCGAAGCTGCGGATATCCTTGAGGAATTGGGCGTGCCCTTCGAGGCGCGCATCGTGTCGGCGCACCGCACGCCGGACCGGCTTTGGCGCTATGGCAAGGAGGCCGTGGACCGCGGCATTAAAGTGATCATCGCAGGCGCGGGCGGCGCGGCGCATCTGCCGGGCATGATGGCCTCCAAGACGCGGGTTCCCGTGATCGGCGTGCCGGTCGAGACACGGGCGCTGTCTGGTGTCGACAGCCTGTATTCCATCCTGCAGATGCCGCGCGGCTATCCCGTCGCCACCATGGCGATCGGGGCGGCGGGCGCGAAGAACGCGGGGCTGATGGCCGCCGGTATCCTGTCGCTGAACGATCCGGACCTTGCAGAGCGGCTGGAGGCGTGGCGCGCGGCGCTGTCCGCCTCCATTCCCGAGGTGCCCGTCGATGAGTGATATGCTGCGCCAAGGCGCGACCATCGGCATCCTCGGCGGCGGGCAACTGGGCCGGATGCTGTCGGTCGCGGCCTCCCGCCTCGGCTACAAGACCCATATCTATGAACCGGGCGCGGCCCCCGCGGGTGACGTGGCCGCGACGGTCACGCAGGCCGCCTACGATGATCTGGAGGCGCTTGCGCGCTTTGCCGACGCCGTTGACCTTATCACCTACGAGTTCGAGAACATCCCGGCCGACGCCCTCGATTTGCTCGCGGCCAGAACGCCGCTTTATCCCTCGCGCCGCGCACTGGAAGTCAGCCAAGACCGGTTGAGCGAAAAGACCTTCCTTTCCGATATCGGCCTTGCAACCGCGCCTTTCGCGCCGGTGGACAGTGCCGAGGATCTCGACAAGGCCATCACGGTGATCGGCACGCCGGCGATCCTCAAGACCCGCCGCTTCGGCTATGACGGTAAGGGGCAGGCGCGGATCAGGACGCCCGGGGACGCGACGCGAGCATTGTCCGACATGGCCGGCGCGCCCGCGATCCTTGAAGGCTTCATCGACTTCAGCCGCGAGATTTCCGTCATCGCGGCGCGCGGCCGGGACGGGGCGATTGCCTGCTACGACCCCGGCGAGAACGTCCATGAAAACGGCATCCTCGCCACCACCACCGTGCCCGCCGCGATCCCGCCGGGCTTGAAAAGCGACGCGGTTCTGTTGGCTGCGCGCATCCTCAACGCGCTCGATTATGTCGGCGTGATGGGGGTGGAGTTGTTCGTGGCGCCGCAGGGCCTCGTGGTCAATGAAATTGCCCCGCGCGTGCACAATTCCGGCCACTGGACGCAGGCGGGCTGTGCTGTCGATCAGTTCGAACAGCATATCCGCGCCATCGCCGGCTGGCCGCTTGGCGACGGGGGCCGCCATGCCAACGTGGTGATGGAAAACCTGATCGGCGCCGATACGGACACGGCCCCGCTGCGGGCGGGTGAGCCCGGCGTGCAGGTCCACCTCTACGGCAAGGCGGAAACCCGGCCGGGCCGCAAGATGGGCCATGTGAACCGGGTCACCGGGCCTGCCGGCTGACAGCGGCTGGACCGGGCGCAGCGTGACCCGCCGACAATGCGGAGGGATCTGCGCCGAGGGATCTGCAAGGGTCACGCGCCCATCCGCGGGGCGGATGACCGGGCCGCAAGCGGCCCGGTCGGGGATCAGGCCGCGATCAGGCCCATGGATTCGAGCTTCAGCAAAACCTGCTGGGCGCAGTAATCCACGTCCATGCCCTCGGTATCGACCACCAGTTCGGCATTGGTGGGCACCTCGTAGGGGTCGGAAATGCCGGTGAATTCCTTGATCTTGCCCTCGCGCGCCATGGCGTAAAGCCCCTTGCGGTCGCGCCGCTCGCATTCCTCGAGGCTGGTGGCGACGTGCACCTCGACGAAGGCGCCGTAGGCTTCGACCATTTCGCGCACCGCCCGCCGGGTGGCGGTATAGGGGGCAATGGGCGCGCAGATGGCGATGCCGCCGTTCTTCGTGATCTCGCTGGCGACGTAGCCGATGCGGCGGATGTTGATGTCGCGGTGTTCCTTGGAGAAGCCGAGTTCCGAGGACAGGTGTTTGCGCACCACGTCCCCATCCAGCAGCGTCACGGGGCGCCCGCCCATTTCCATCAGCTTGACCATCATCGCGTTGGCGATCGTGGATTTGCCCGACCCGGACAGCCCGGTAAGAAACACGGTGAAACCCTGCTTGGAGCGTGGCGGAGACGTGCGGCGCAGTTCGGCCACGACCTCGGGGAACGAGAACCATTCGGGAATTTCCAGCCCTTCGCGCAGGCGGCGGCGCAACTCGGTGCCCGAGATGTTCAGGATCGTGACATCATCCTTGTCGGTGATCTCGTCGGCGGGTTCGTATTGCGCGCGTTCCTGCACGTAGACCATGTGTTTGAAATCGACCATTTCGATGCCGATTTCTTCCTGATGGGTGCGGAACAGGTCTTGCGCATCATAGGCGCCGTAGAAATCCTCCCCGGCGGAATTCTTGCCCGGGCCCGCATGGTCGCGCCCGACGATCATGTGGGTGCAGCCGTGGTTCTTGCGGATCAGCCCGTGCCAGACCGCCTCGCGCGGGCCGGCCATGCGCATGGCAAGGTTCAGCAGGCTCATCGTGGTGGTCGCGCCCGGGTATTGATCCAGCACCGCCTCGTAGCAGCGCACGCGGGTGAAGTGATCGACATCGCCCGGCTTGGTCATGCCGACAACGGGATGGATCAGCAGGTTGGCCTGGCTTTCCTTGGCGGCGCGGAAGGTCAGTTCCTGGTGCGCGCGGTGCAGCGGGTTGCGCGTCTGGAAGGCGACGATCTTGCGCCAGCCGAGCTTGCGGAAATAGGCGCGCAGTTCGTTCGGGGTGTCGCGGCGGGCGCGGAAATCATAATGCATTGGCGGCTGGATGCCGGTGATCGCCCCGCCAAGGTAGACCGGCCCGGCGACGTGATGCAGGTAATTCACCGCGGGGTGCGCTACGTCATCGGCGCCGAAGACCTTCTCGGCCTCGCGCGCCTTGTTCGGCACGTATTTGTCGCTGATCGACAGGATGGAGAGGATCACGCCTTCCTGGTCGCGCAGGGCGATGTCCTGCCCGGGTTCGATCTTTTCCGCGAAATCCTCGGACACGTCCAGCGTGATCGGCATCGGCCACAGCGTGCCGTCTGCAAGGCGCATGTTCTCGACGACGCTTTCGTAATCGTCCTGCGCCATGAAGCCCTTGAGCGGATTGAACCCGCCATTCATCAGCAGTTCAAGGTCGCAGATCTGGCGCGATGTCAGGTCCCAGCTGATCATGTCGGCGGCATCGCGCTTTAGCTTCTGCGCGCTGTCGGGGGAAACGTAGAGCTCTTGAATAGGGGCAAGATGGTTCTGCATGGTTTGTGTCCTATGCTTGAGGGAAAGTAGGCCGCTCGTCGTGCCGGTAAGTTCGGCGTGAAGGGCGTCGTATTCGGCGAGTTTGCGGGTAAGGAACCAATCGGTCAGCCGGGTCTTTTCGGCCGCCCCGCGAGAGGTGAGGGCGTAGGCGAAGCGCTGCCGCTTGTCGGTGCTGTCGCGGTCGGTGACCTCGACCAGCCCCGCCTCGGTCACCGCGCGCAACACCGCGTTGAGCCGCCCAAGGCTAACGCCCAGCGCTGCCGCCGTCGTCCGCTGCGATGCCTCCGGCGCCGTGTCCAGCTGGCGCAGCAGGCGAAAGAGCAGGTCGTCTTCCGGCAAGGTTGGCGTTGATGCGGTCATCGTGGGCGACTCAAAGTGTGTTCACGAGTGAACGTATGTCACGCGACGATGCCGTTGTGAAGGGAAAACCGGGGTGCGGTGCCCCCTGTTGCATCACGGCCACGGGGCGCTTTGGCCTGTCAGGGTTCTTCGACGTCGAGCACGAAAGATCCCTCGCCGATGCTGTTTTCGATCAGCGTCAGGATTTCGCTACGCACCAGCCCGCTTTCGGGTTCGATCAGCCCGGTGCGCTTCAGGGCGGCGCGGATGTCGATATCGCGCCCGATATATTCCAGCGCGACCTTGGAGGCGCCGGGCTTGCGCCCGCGCCGCGTCGGCCCGCCGGTCTGGATGCCCACCAGCACGTCAAGCCGGCTGCGGTGGCTTGGGTAAAGCGTGGCCTGCGTGATGGTGTTCAACTCGACCGACTCGTATTCCACGGCATAGATCCGGTCGGCGAGGTAGAACATCACTGCCTCGTACTTGTTCAGCCCGCGCGACCGCCCGGTGACGGGATCGCGCAGAAGCTCGATATTCTTCCAGTAATACTTGTCGTCCTCGCGGTAGATCAGCAGCAGCGAGCGGATGACCTTGCCGGGGTTGCCGAAGGAATAGAAGTAGCGGAAATAATAGCCGAGGTATTTTTCAAGGCTCTGGCTGCACTGGTAAAGCCGGTCGAGATGGCGCAGCGGCTTGCTGAGCGCCTCTTGCTGAACCGGCTTGCGCTTGATCGTGATGATCTCCTCGAACTGGCCGGACTCCATCAAAAGTTCGGCCTCGGACACGCCGAAGAAATCGCACAGCCGCCGCATGTTGCGGCGCGAGGGGCGGGCGCTGCCGGCGAGGTACTTGTTGAACTGCTGGCGGTTGATGTCGAGCTTTCGGCACACCTCGGAAATCGAGGGGAAGTAGCTGCACAGCAGGGCCAGGTTCTGGCGAAAGTCATCCGGCATGGTGATTGTGTAGAGTGACGCTTCGAGTGCGTCAATGCGCGAAGGGGTGCGAAATTGCGCGCGCGCCGTCCGCGGCTAGGCTGCCGGAAAGAATATCCAGCGAACAGCACACGGGACGGTGACAAAAATGAAACACGTTGAGGTCTTTCCGCATCAGGTGCGCGAGGTCTTTCACACCGAGATCCCGATGCCGGATGGCTGTCGGCTGGCGGCGCGCATCTGGATGCCGGAAGGCGCCGAGGAGGCGCCGGTGCCCGCGATCCTCGAATACCTGCCCTATCGCAAGAATGACTTCACCACCGCGCGCGATGCTTCGATGCAGCCCTACCTTGCCGGGCATGGCTACGCGGTCATCCGGCTCGACCTGCGCGGCGCCGGCGATTCCGAGGGGCTGATGCAGGACGAATACCTGCCGCAGGAATTGCAGGATGGCTGCGACGCCATCGCGTGGATCGCGGGCCAGCCATGGTGCGACGGCAGCGTCGGCATGATCGGCATTTCCTGGGGCGGGTTCAACGGCTTGCAGATCGCCGCGCTGCAGCCGCCGGCGCTGAAGGCGGTGGTGAGCTTGTGTTCCACCGATGACCGCTACGCCGACGACATCCACTACATGGGCGGCTGCCTGCTGGGCGAGCAGCTTAGTTGGGCCTCGATCATGTTCGGGCGCAACACGCTGCCGCCTGATCCGGCCAATGTCGGCGACCGGTGGCGCGACATGTGGCTGGAGCGCCTGAAGGGCAGCGGCCTGTGGCTGAAGAACTGGCTGGAACATCAGCGCCGCGACGCGTTCTGGAAACATGGCTCCATCTGCGAGGACTGGTCGCGCGTGCAGGTGCCGGTCTATGCCGTCTCGGGCTGGGCCGACGGCTACCCGCGCAGTGTCTTTCGGCTGATGGAAAACCTGCAAGGCCCCAAGAAGGGTCTCGTCGGGCCATGGGCGCACCGCTATCCGCATCTTGGCGAACCCGGCCCGGCGATCGGCTTCCTGCAGGAGGAGTTGCGCTGGTGGGATCACTGGCTGAAAGGGCAGGACACCGGCATCATGGACGAGCCCCAGCTGCGGCTTTTCCTGCAGGACAGCGTCGCGCCGCAGGGATGGCATGCGGAGCGTCCGGGCCGCTGGATCGCGGAGCCGCGCTGGCCCTCGCCGAATGTCACGCGCACGGCGTTCCACCTGCAGGGCGACGGTCGCCTGTCGCGCGAGGCCGCCGGCACCGGCGCAGCGCTGGTTCATCGCTCGCCCGCCGATCTCGGCATGGCCTCGGGCAAATGGTGCGGCTACGCGACGCCGGGCGATGCCCCGGTCGACCAGCGCCGCGAGGATGCGGGCAGCCTGTGCTTCGACCTCGCGGTGCCCGAAGGGGGCCTGTCCTTCGCCGGGGACGGTATGGTTCACCTGCGCCTCAGCGTCGACCGGCCGGTGGCACAGCTTGCCGCGCGGATCTGCGACGTGAATCCCGATGGCCGCTCCACTCGCGTCACCTTCGGCGTGCTCAACCTGACCCACCGCGACAGCCACGAGACGCCGGAACCGCTGGAACCGGGCAAGGTCTACGACATCGCCATTCCGCTCAAGCACGTGGCGCAGCATATCCCCGAAGGGCATCGCCTGCGGCTGGCCCTGTCCACCAGCTATTTCCCGATGATCTGGCCGGCGCCCGAACCGGTCAGCGTGACCGTGCACACAGGCGGCAGCTACCTTGACCTGCCGCTGCGCGCGCCGGTGTCGGCAGATGACGCGCTGCCGGCCTTCGCCCCGGTGGAGGCGGGGTCGCCGGCGGGCAGCGATCAGGTGGCGCCGCCGGAGACCTTCTTTCGCATCGTCGAGGACGCGGCCAACGGGACCGTCGAGATGCAGATCGCCGATGGCGGTGGCGTCGTCAGGCTGCACGACAATGACCTGACCCTGCGCAAACAGGGCTACGAGACCTACGGCGTCACGCTTGACGACCCGACATCGGCCCGCGGCGAAACGCGCTGGACCTACGGGCTGGAACGTGGCGATTGGTCGGTTCTGTCGAAAACCGAAACCCGGCTGACCACCGATGCCGGGCATTTCATCATCGAAGCGCGCTTGCGGGCCTGGGAAGGGGACGCGCTCATCCTAGAAGAAAACTGGAACGAACGCATTCCGCGCGATCACATGTGACGCTTGGTGACTTTCCAAGCGCGTCACATCGCGCATGAATGCGAAATGGGCATCACCCGCCCAAGCATGAGATGATCACGCAAAACAAACAGACCACAGGGAGATCTCAACCGATGAAACTACGTACATCCCGCCGCAGTTTCCTGGCCTCGACGGCCGCGCTTGGTGCCTTCGGCATGATGCCGGGCCTGACCGGCGCATCCTTCGCGCAAGGCGCATCCGTGTTGCGCCTGCGCCTCGACGGCGACCTCGAAATCCTCGATCCGGGCTACATGACCGGCGGAACCGAGATCGAGGCCCAGAAGCAATGCCTGCCGTTCCTCGCCCAGTATGCCACGACCGAGGATGGCTTCAGCTGGGAACCGACCTACTACGTCACCCGGCTGGAACAGCGCGACGCGACCCATATCGACTTCGAACTGCGCGAGGGGCTCGTGTGGTCGGGCGGCTACGGCCCGCTGACTGCCAACGATGTCCGCTTCTCCTACGAGCGTATGAAGGACAGCGACTGGTCGGGCTACTTCGAGGCGCTCGACCATGTCGAGGTGACAGGTGAGCGGACCGGCACCCTCGTCCTGAACGCGCCGTTCGCGCCGTTCATCATGATCACGCTGTGCCACGGTCCCGGCGCGATCGTCTGCGAGGCGGCGGTCACCGAGGCGGGCGGGCGCTATACCAACCAGTTCCCGGCGGTTTGCGGCCCCTACACGATGGACCAGGAACCGGGCCAGCGGGTGACGTTCTCGCCCAACCCGGACTGGACCGGGCCGGCGCCGGCCTTCGACACCATCCAGGCCAATATCATTTCCGAAGTGCGCGCCGCGGAACTGGCCTTCGATGCCGGCGAACTGGACTGCACCGAGGTCAGCGCCGATGCGCTGGCACGGCTCGACGCCGACATGCCCGAAGGTACCAGCGTTACCGTCGCGGGCGAGCTGCAATACATGTGGATGGGAATGAACACCGAACATCCCAAGCTGCAGGACATCCGCGTGCGCCGCGCCATCCAGCACGCCATCGACGTGGACAGCATTCTTGCCGGCGCCTATTCGGGCACCACGGCCAAATCCCACGGCATCATCTGCCCGGGCCTGATCGGACAGCGCGACAGCACCACCTATTACAGTTACGACCCGGCCCGCGCCCGCGAGCTTCTGGCCGAGGCGGGGGTTGCCGGCCTTGAGTTGACGATCCGCACACTCAACACGCAGGAACGGATGCTGACGGCACAGATCATCCAGGCCAACCTCGCCGCGGTGGGCGTCACCGTCTCGGTGTTGCCGCTCGACAGCGGATCGTACTGGGAAATGGGACAGGAAAGCGCCGGCGACACATGGCAGGACCTCGAACTGTGGCTGATGCGCTTCGGCACCACGCCCGACCCCTACGAGGCGACGTCATGGTTCGTCTCGGAGCAAGTCGGCGTGTGGAACTGGGAACGCTGGACCAGCGAGGAGTTCGACCGGCTGTATGACGAGGGCATCGCGGAAACCGACCCCGACCGCCGCGCGGATATCTACATCCGCATGCAGGAAATCATGGAAGAAACCGGCGCCTATGTCTGGATCAACCATGAACCGGAGGCGTTCGTGCACCGCTCCGAGATCGTGGTCAACGCCGCGCCCTCGGGCGAACTGGACTACCGCCGCTTCGAACGCGCCTGACCGCGCCTGACAGTACGGCCCCCGCGCAGCACCCGCGCGGGGGCCGTGCCCCAAGGAGCCTTCCCGATGGGTTTCTACCTTCTCAAGCGGCTTGGGCTGGCCTTCGCGGTGATCTGCGCCGTGGTGCTGGTGCTGTTCTCGCTGCTCTACCTGATCCCCGGTGACCCGGCCACGATCGCCCTTGGGCCGCGCGCCTCGCCAGAGGCGATCGCCCGCTACGCCGAGCGCATGCATCTCGATGAACCGATCTGGCGCCAGTTCCTGATCTTCATCGGCAACGCGCTGACCGGCGATCTCGGCGTCGATGTCTTCTCCGAACGGTCCGTCACCACCATCGTCGGCGAACGGCTGGGCTTCACGCTGGCCCTTGTCGGGCTTGGCATGGGCTGGGCGATGACGCTGGGCATTCCGCTGGGCTGCCTTGCGGCGGTGCGCCCCAACAGTTGGCTGGACCGGGTCACCGGCGTGCTGTCGGTCAGCACCATCGCGGTGCCGTCCTTCCTCGTCTCGATCTGGGCGCTGCTGATCTTTGCCGTGCACCTGCGCTGGCTGCCGGCCATCGGCGCGGGCGAGCCGGGCGACGTCGTGGACCAGTTGCGCCACCTGATCCTGCCCGCCTTTGCCATCGGGCTGAGCTGGGTCGGCTACCTTGCCCGCATGGTCCGCGCCTCGATGCTGGAGGTGATGGGCGAAACCTATATCCGTTCCGCCCGTGCCTTTGGCCTCGCCCCGCGGCGGGTCGTCTTCGGCTACGCGCTGCGGGTGGCGATCCTGCCCACGATCACCCTGATCGGCATGGGCTTCGGCGGGCTGATCTCCTCGACCGTCTTTGCCGAGATCATCTTCGCACGGCCCGGCATCGGCAAGCTGATCTTCGACGCCGTGATGGCGCGCAACTTCCCGATCGTGCAGGGCGGGGTGCTGGTCGCTACCGGCCTCTACATCCTTGTCGTGCTGATCTCCGACCTCCTCATAGCCTGGTTTGATCCCCGTGTCCGAGAATCGCTTTAATACCGCCACCGGCCTGCCCGCGATCGACGCCAGCGGCGTGCCGGACCATGTCGCCGAGGCCGATATCCGCGAATCCGCGGCGCGCGAGCGGCGCGAGAAGCTGCGCATGTTCCTGACCAACTGGCAGGGCATGACGGGGCTGATCCTTGTCATCCTGTTCTTCGCAAGCGCCCTTCTCGCGCCGTGGATCGCGCCCTACGATCCCAACGCGCTCGACATTCCGGCGCGGCTGTCCGGGCCGACACTGGACCACATCGCCGGCACCGACCAGTTGGGCCGCGATACCCTGTCGCGCATCCTTTACGGCGGCCGCGTCGCGCTGAAGATTGCGGCGCTCGGGGTGTCCATCGCGCTGGTCGTGGGCGTGTTTCTGGGGATGCTCGCCGGTTTCGGGCCGCGCTGGCTCGACAGCTTGCTGCTGCTGCTCTTCGATACCGTGCGCGCCTTTCCGACGATCGTTCTGGCACTGGCCACCGTCGCGCTGACCGGTCCGAGCCTCGGCATGGTGCTGGCAATCGTGATCATCACGTCGATCCCGCAATATGCCCGCGTCGCGCGCACCGCCACGTTGAGCCTGCGCAATACCGAGTTCATCCTTGCCGAACGCGCCTTCGGGGCCGGCACGGCGCGGATGCTGTGGCATCACATCATGCCGAACGTGATCGGCCCGCTTCTGATCCTCGCCGCGATGGAGGTGCCGGTGGTCGTCACCGTGGAGGCAGGGCTGAGCTTTCTCGGCCTTGGCGTCCTGCCGCCCACGGCAAGCTGGGGCACGATCCTGAACGAGGGCTACCTCGTGATCCGCGACACACCGTGGATGGTGATCGCTGGCGGCATACCGCTGATCCTCACGACGCTTGGCTTCACCTTCCTGGGCGAGGCGCTGCGCGACATTTTCGACCCGCGGATGGGGAAAGGACGCTGACCATGGCCAAGGATACAGGGACCGGTGCGGGCGCCGGGGAGATCCTGCTCGACATCCGCGATCTGTCACTCGATTTCCGCACCCCGCGCGGACGCGTCAAGGCGCTGCGCAACGTCTCTTTTCCCGTTCGCAAGAACCGGGTGATCGGCATCGTCGGCGAAAGCGGGTCGGGCAAGTCGACCATCCTGTGGTCGATCCTCGGGCTGCTGGCCAAGAACGCCGAGGTGACCGGCGGCGAGATCCGCTTCGAGGATCGCGACCTGCTGCATGCCAGCGAGCCGCAATTGCGCGCCGTGCGTGGCGAGGAGATCTCGGTCGTCTTCCAGGATCCGATGACAAGCCAGATCCCGGTGCTGACCTACGCCCGCCAGATGCGCGACATCCTCTACCGGCGTCCGAACGTTTCGGTGGCGGAAAAGCGGCGGATGGCGGTGGAGATGCTGGCCAAGGTGGGCATTCCGGACCCAGAGAAGCGCATCGACCAGTATCCGCACCATTTCTCGGGCGGGATGCGGCAGCGCGCCGGGATCGCCATGGCGCTGCTGACGGGGCCCAAGCTGCTGTTGGCGGATGAGCCGACGACCGCGCTGGACGTGACGATGGAGGCGCAGATCATCCACCTGTTGCAGGATCTGCAAAAGGAACTGGACGCGACGGTGGTGCTTGTCTCGCACAATCTCGGGCTGATCGCGGAGCTCTGCGACGACGTGGTGGTGATGTATGCCGGCGAGGTGGTGGAGGCGGGCGAGGTGCGCGAGATCTTCCACAGCCCGCAACACCCCTATACACGCGCCCTGCTGGAATGCGACCCGGCCCGCATCGACGACGTGTCGCGCAAGCTGCCGGTCATTCCCGGCGACATCCCGGACCTCACGAAACCGCGGGCGGGCTGCATCTTCGCCCCCCGCTGCCAGCGGGTGCAGGAGATCTGCCGCACGGAAAAGCCGCCGCGTGTCGCGCGCAGCCCGGTCAACATGGCCCGCTGCCACCTGCTGGCCGGTCCCGCGCATGACCCGGACTGGCCGCCGGACCCGTCGGTGATCACAGTCGGGCGCGGGGTCGAAGCGGACGCGACAACCCACAAGGTGCCAGCCGAACAGACGCTGCTGGAGGTGAGCGACCTCAACGTGCAGTTCGAAACGGTTGGCCGGATCAGCGCCTGGCTGAAGGGTCTCGAGACACGCCATGTCGATGCCGTCCTCGATGTCAGCCTGACGGTTCGCCCCGGCGAAACCGTGGGGCTGGTGGGCGAAAGCGGATCCGGCAAGACGACGCTGGGGCGCAGCGTTCTCAACCTCGTGGCCGGGCAGGCCGGGTCGGTCCGCTTCGAAGGACAGGAAATTCGCGCCATGCCAGAGGCCCGTTTCAAGCCGCTGCGCCGCGACATGGCGATGATGTTCCAGGACCCGGTGGGGTCGCTTTCGCCGCGCAAATCGGTGCGCGCGCTGATCACCGAGCCGTTCCTGATCCACGGCATCACCGGCGTCGATCTGGATGCCGAGGCCGAGCGGCTGGCCGACATGGTGCGCCTGCCGAAACCCTTCCTCAGCCGCTACCCGCATGAACTGTCGGGCGGGCAGGCGCGGCGCGTCGGCGTGGCCCGCGCGCTGGCGCTGAACCCCAAGCTGATCATCGCGGATGAGCCGACGGCCGGGCTGGATGTCTCGGTGCAGGGCGAGATCCTCAACCTGATGGCCGACCTGCAGGCCGAGCACGGGCTGGGCTACCTGATCATCACCCACAACTTGCCGGTGGTGCGCCATATCGCCGACCGGCTGGCGATCATGTATCTGGGCCGCATCGTCGAGGAGGGACGCACCGACGCGGTTTTCGCGCATCCCGTGCACCCCTATACCCGCGCGCTGGTCGAGGGCGTGCCGCAGCCGGACCCGGACCGGCGGCGCGTGCATGTCTCGATCTCGGGCGAGGTGCCGAGCCTGCTCAACCGGCCCAAGGGCTGCGATTTCGCCGGGCGCTGCCCCATCGCGCAGGATCGCTGCCGGGCCGAGAAACCGGCCCATGTGACCATGCCGGACGGGCGCCGCCATGCCTGCCATTTTCCCCTGACCTGACGGCTTCATTCAGCGAGGACACATGAGCTACGGTATCTATATCGGGCGGAACCTGACCGCCGATGGCACGGCCTATCTGGCCGGCTACGGGGATGAACCCAGCAGCCACTGGCTGGAAATCTGTCCGCGGGCGATGCACGCCCCGGGCAGCACCATCACCGTCGGTGTCACGCCGCAGGCCGACATGCCGGGGCAGCTGAGCCAGATCCCGCAGGTGGCCGAGACGCTGCGCAACATGCGCGTCAGCTACAGCTATTACCTTGGTGTGCCGGCGCCCCTGACGAATGGCGGGTTGAACGAATGCGGGGTGGCTGTGCGCGATATCTGGGCGACCTCGCGGGCCGAGTTGCGCGCCATGACGCCGAAGGACCAGACCGGGCCGAACTATTCCGACCTTGCGCGCATCGTGATCGAACGCGCCCGCACCGCCCGTGAGGGGGTGGACCTGATTGCCGGGCTGATCGCGGAGTATGGCTATTCCACCTATGGCGGCAATTCCCACATCATCGCCGATCCCGACGAAGCATGGGTGGTGATCGAGTTTGCCGGCGGCAAGGGGCTTTGGTGCGCCGAACGGCTGGGGCCGGACAGCATCCGCGCCTCGCGCCCCGGTTATATCGGCGCGATCCCCGCGACCCCGACCGACGATGTCCAGTTCCCGCCGCACTTCTTCGAGACGGCGCGCGAAATGGGCTGGTGGTCACCGGAGGACGGGCCGTTCCACGTCAACCACGTCTATGGCGACGGCAAGCATCGCTGGGACGGCGTCGCCTGGATCGAGGACGAGATGCGCCGCCGCGCCGCCCGGCCCGGAAAGATCACGCTCGAGGACGTGTTCTGGTCGATCAGCACAGAACGCCTGACCGGCGATACGGCGGGCTACGGGCAGGTCGTACCGCTGGCCCATCCCGATCACGACGCGCTGCGCATGATGTGGCATGCCCCGGTCGGCCCGGTCACCGCGCCGCTTTTGCCGGTGTTTCTCGGGCAGGCCTCCGTGCCGCCCGCCTATCGCCAGCACCGCTACCTGACGACCGGGGAAAGCCACCGGTTTCTCGACCGGCGCAAGGAGGAGGCCGACCCCGATACCGTTTCGCTGGTGCCGCAGGGGATCGAAACCGGCGCCTCGGCCGTCTACGCCTTCAAGCGGCTGATGCATCTGGCCTTCCAGAAGCCCGATCCGATCCTTGCCGAGGTCGGGGCGCATTGGCGCGCGGTGGAGGCGGACGTCAACGCGCGGCTGCCCGACGCCGCGCGCGCCGCGGCGGCCCTGCTGAACGCGGGCGAGGCGGGGCTCGCCGCGCAGGTGCTGACAGAGTTCAGCCATGCCCGCCTTGGCGAGGCCCTGGCCGATTGCCATGCCCTTGCCGATGCCGCCCATGCCCGGCTGCGCGCACTTGGGGCGCTGAACATGGCGCGCTGCCCGTTGGCGCCAGATCAGGTCTGGTAAGCGCGTCCCCTTACCCTTCCTGCTCGGCGAGGAACTTTTCCGCGTCCAGTGCCGCCATGCAGCCCATCCCGGCGCTTGTCACCGCCTGCCGGTAGATATGGTCCGTGAGGTCGCCCGCCGCGAAGAGGCCGGGGATCGAGGTGCGGGTGCTGCCCGGTTCGACATGCACGTAATCGCCGTGGTGCATCTCGACCTTGCCTTTCACAAGCTCGCTTGCCGGCGCGTGGCCGATGGCGATGAAGACGCCCTTGCAGGGGATCTCGGTGATCTCGCCGGTCTCCACATGTTTCACGCGCACCGCCTCGACCCCCTTGGGGTTGCTGCTGCCGACCACCTCGTCAAGCTGGTGGAACCACAACGGCTCGATCTTTGGGTTCTTGAACAGCCGGTCCTGCAGGATCTTCTCGGCGCGCAGTTCGTCGCGGCGATGGATCAGCGTGACCTTGCTGGCGAAATTGGTCAGGAACAGCGCTTCTTCGACGGCGGTGTTGCCGCCGCCGATGACAACGATTTCCTGCCCGCGGTAGAAGAACCCGTCGCAGGTGGCGCATGCCGAGACGCCGAAGCCCTTGAACGCCTCTTCGCTGTCCAGCCCCAGCCATTTCGCCCGCGCCCCGGTGGCAAGGATCACCGCGTCGGCGGTATAGGTCGTGCCGCTGTCGCCCGTGGCGGTGAAGGGGCGGTTGTCCACGTCAAGCTTGGTGATGATGTCGCCGACAACCTCGCAGCCCATCGCCTTGGCATGGGCTTCCATCCGCACCATCAGGTCGGGGCCCTGCACCTCGCTGTCGCCGGGCCAGTTTTCCACCTCGGTCGTGGTGGTCAGTTGGCCCCCCGGTTCGATCCCCTGCACCAGCACCGGCTCCAGCATGGCGCGCGCTGCGTAAACCCCGGCGGTATAGCCGGCCGGGCCGGAACCGATGATGAGAACGCGGGTGTGGCGGGTGTCGGACATGGGGGCCCCTTCGCTTGGCTGGACATGTGGCGGTTGCGTCTGTCAACAACCTGATCCACGCCATATAACCAGACCGCACGGCGGTGAAAAGGGACGCATCGACGCCCTTGCATTCCGGGCCGTGCTGTTTCATATATTGCGCGCCCTTGAAACATTCTTGCGCCATGGGCATGTCCGCCAACAGAATAATTAAAATCACGAGCCATAGGGAGGCGTCGACGCCATGCCGGGGGCAAAACTGGACCAGACCGATCGCCGTATCCTCGCGGAGCTTCAGGCCGACGGGCGCATGACCAATGTCGAACTGGCCAGCCGGGTGGGGATTTCCGCACCGCCCTGCCTGCGCCGGGTGCGCACGCTGGAGGAGCAGGGCTTCATCCGCGGCTACCACGCCGAGGTCGAGCCACGGCTTCTGGGCTTCGAGGTGCAGGTCTTTGCCATGGTCGGCCTGCACAGCCAGGCCGAGGCGGACCTGACCGCCTTCGAGGCGCGCTGCCGGGACTGGCCGCTGGTGCGTGAATGCCACATGCTCAACGGCGAGATCGACTTCATCCTGAAATGCGTTGCACCCGACCTGTCCAGTTTCCAGAGCTTCCTGACCGAACAACTGACGGCCGCCGACAACGTCGCCCATGTGCGCACCTCGCTGGTGATCCGGGGCGCCAAGGATGATCCCGGCGTGCCCTTCGAAGTGCTCGAGGACCGACTGGCGCGCGAGGCCTGAACCGCATGCTTCCCGTCAATGCCGCCCGGATCAAGCAGCTCTACCAACAGGCGCTGGCGGCGCAGAACGCCGGCAACGCGCCCGAGGCGCTGCGCCTTTACGCGCAGGTCTTGCAGATGCGCCCCGATCTGGCCGAGGCGCATTTCCAGATCGGCCGCATTCATGCCGCGCGCGGTCAGGCCGACAAGGCCGAGGCGGCCCTGCGCAAGGCGCTGAAGGCCAAGCCGAAGGAACCGGCGATCTGGCAGGCGCTGGGCGGGGTGCTCTCGGGCGGCAAGCTGAAGAAATTGCGGCGCGAGGCGGCGGCGGCGGGCATATCGCTGTCGGCCGAGCCCGATATCGCCGGCCTTCTTGCGCAGATTGACAGAGGCCAGGCCGAGGCCGCCGAAACCGCTGCCTTCGCCCTTGTCACCCGCCACCCGCAGGCCGCCGGCCCGGCGCTGGCGCTGGGGCTGGCCCGCGCCGCGCAGGGCAAATGGGGCAAGGCGTTCGGACCGCTGGAAAAGGCGGTGGAGCGCGACCCGGCCAACCCGCGCGCCCTTGCCGCGCTGGGCGAGGCGCGGGCCGAGCTCGGCCAATGGCTGCGCGCCGAGCAGGACTTGCGCCGCGCGGCGGAGCTTGGCGCCGACACTGCCCGCCCCTTGGCCCGCGTCCTGCGCGAGACCTGCCGCCCGGAAGAAGCCGAGGCGCTGCTGGCCAAGGCGGCCGAGAAACACCGAAAGTCACCGCGGCTCCATCTCGACCTTGGCGAGACCCGCGCCACCCTGCGCCGCCCGCGCGCGGCCCGTGCCGCCTATGACCGCGCCATTGCACTTGGCGCGCGGCCCAGCGTGCTGGCCGAACTGGCCGACAAGCTGGCCTCGGAAGGCGAACATGCCGCCGCCGCGGCGCTGATCGAGGAACTTTTGCGCGCCGATCCCGACAATCCCGACCTTCTCTGCCTGCGCGGCCAGCAGCGCCAGACAGCGGGCGATCTCGACGGGGCGCGCGCCGACCTCATGCGCGTGCTGGAACTGACCCGTGACGGGGCCGAAGCGGTCCGTTCCTATGTCGGGGGTGGCAAGGTTGCGGCCGATGACCCGATCCTTCCCATCCTTGAGGCGCGGCTGGCCGACAAGACGCTGCCGCGCGCCTCGCGCCGGGTACTGGCCTTCGCCATGGCCAAGGCGCTGGAGGATCTGGGCGACCATGGCCGCGTCTTCGAGCATCTGCACCGCGCCAACCGTCTGATGCGGGAGGAGTTCCCCTACAGTTTCGATGTTGACCTCACCAATGCCCGCGCTTTGGTCGAAGGCTACCGGGCTGTGCGGGGCCGCGACCATCCCGGCCCGTTCAGCGAGGAGAGACCGCTTTTCGTGTCGGGGCTGCCGCGGTCGGGGACGACGCTGGTTGAAACCATTCTCGCGGCGCATTCGCGGGTCACGGCGGGGGGCGAGATGTCGGCCATCGTGCAGGCGCTGCACCTGCCGCTGGAACAGGCGTCGCTGAATCCCGGCGCGCTTGGCAGCAGCTTTGCCGAGGCCGGGCAGCGCTATATCCGCGCCGCGCGCCGGCAGAGCGGGGCGACGGACCTGTTTACCGACAAGGCGATTGCCACCTTCTCGCGTATCGGGCCGGCGGTCATGGCGCTGCCCGAGGCCCGCTTCCTGATGCTGCGCCGCGATCCGCGCGACGTGGGCCTGTCGATCTACCGCAACATGTTTCCCGCCGGCACGCAGCGCTATTCCACCGATCTGGCCGATATCGGCCGCTTCATCCGGCTTTACGACGCGCTGCAACAGGTCTGGGCCGAGGCGCTGCCCGACCGGGTGCATGTCGTCGATTACGATGCGCTGACGGAGGCGCCCGAGCCGCATGTGCGGGCGCTTGTCGCGGCGGCGGGGCTGGACTGGGAGGATGCCTGCCTCGCGCCCCACAAGGCAAAACGCCGGGTCGAGACGCTCAGTTTCGCGCAGGTGCGCCAGCCGATCTACCGCAGTTCCGTCGCCGCTTGGAAACGCTACGAGGATGAGTTGGCGCCGCTGCTGGAGGCGCTGGAAAAGCCGGTGGTGCTGTAGCGCCCTGTCAGTCGGGCAGGTCGCCGTATCCGCCTTGGTGAAGAATCAGGGCCCCGGCCCAATCAGTCACCGCCGGCACATCATCTGGTTTCGTGGTCATGCCATATTGCGGCCCGCCGATTGCAATCCGGGTGCTGACCACACGCCGAAACGCGGCTGCTGTGCCCGGACCCCATTGCCCGTCCAAGGGGCCGTTGTAGTGCTGTGTTTCGCGCAGCACCAATTGCGCTTGCACAAGGCGGGACGGGCCGTGGAGCGCGTAATAGCTGCGGATCGTCTCCATGGAGCGGTCGAGCATGGCATCGGTTGCCTGCGCGAAGGCCCCGCCGCCGGAGAATGCAAGAAAAACGAGCACGGTGATCAGGCGCATGGCTATCCCTTTCCGGTGAGTCTGCGTCCGAGGCTATCCGATGATGGCGATTCCGGCGAGGTTGCAATGGCGACCTGCCCGGACCATGCTGCGCCGCCGACGAAAAAGGCGGCCGTTTTGGCCGCCGTCTTCCTTGGTCTTTCGTCCCGCGTCGCTTCGCGGCGCGCTCGGCCGGTCCGGGGGTGGCGATCAGGCCCGCGCCGATTTGCGCGCGATCTGCCCGCGCCGCTGGCGGCTGCCCCGGGCCCATGGCATTTCGATCTGGTCCTTCTGGCTTTCTTCCAGAACCCGTTTGATCCAGCGCGTCTTTCTCATCGCTCTCGTCCTCTTTTCATGCCGGCCATTCCGGCCTGTCGTGGTTCCGTTTCCGGATTGAGGACAATTTGCCCGAGGACTGGGGCAGTCTTACGGCCAAGCCGCTAATTTTTCCTGAACGGCGGCGGCGAAAATATGGCCGCCGGTTGTCTTTATCATAAGGGCGAAGACGGCCCGCCGGGCCGGATCGCGGCGGATTTTCGGCAGGGGGCGCCCAGACAGCGCCACAATCGCGCAAGCGGCCCGGAAAGTTGGGCAATCTCGCCCGGAATCGACGCCTGTTCAGGCCCGAATCGCGGACAGAAGCCGACCGTAATCCGCCTCGCCCCGATGCACGGAGCGACGGTAGGAAAAGAACCGATCCTCGTCGCCATATGTGCAATGCCATGTCCATTCCGCCTGGCCCACGCCGGCCGCGCGCAGCCGGTGCAGCCCGTAGCCCGGCAGGTCGAACAGGTACCTGTCGCCTTCCCCATTGGCAAAGAACATGGCGTTGTCGCGGTCTTCGTCGAAGAACATCTCGAAGAATTCCGGCCCGACCTCGTAGGCCCGCTGGCTGATCGCGGGGCCGATCACGGCGGTGATATCGGCGCGCGTGGCGCCGAGGCTCTCCATCGCGTCCAGCACCGCCTCCAGCACCCCGTCGCGCGCCCCGCGCCAACCCGCATGCGCCGCCCCCACGACACCCGCCGCACGGTCGGCCAGAAGGACCGGCTGGCAATCGGCGGTCAGCACGGCGATGGCGGTGCCGGGGGTCGCGGTGACCAGCGCGTCGGCCTGCGGGCGCGGGTCGGGCTGGGTGTCCCCGACCGTGACGGCATATGCCGAATGAATCTGGTGCACGGTGATCAGGCGATCGGGCGCCACCCCCATCGCCTCGGCGGCGCGGGCGCGGTTGGTCTCGACAACGCTGGTCTGGTCCGACGACCCGCCGCCGCAATTCAGCCCGCGGAAGATCCCCGAGGAGGCCCCGCCACGGCGGGTGAAAAAGCCGTGGCCGACCCCCTGCAGCAGGTCCGAGGTGATGATCTCGAGGCGGGGCGTTGCACTCATCGCGGGGTCTTGTCCTCGTCTGTTGCGTCGGTGGCGGGGTCGAGCCCGGGCGGCGGCGGTGCGCCCGGCGGGGTCAGCGCCATGGCCTTGAACAGGGTTCCCATTTCTTCGGGATGCGTCAACCGCCTGTGCGCGGCGACATGCGCCTCCAGTGTCGCGCCGCCAAGCGACCGGGCGAGGGCCTGCGCCCGCGTGGTGATGCCCAGCCGTTCGAGGAACATTCCCTGCGGCGTCGGGGCCGAGGCGATGGCGGGCGCCGCGGCGCGGGCCAGCGGGGCAAAGGCGACATGCGCGGTCAGGTCGGCCGCGCCGGGGCAGGTCAGCGGGTCAACAGGCGCATGGCCCCGCAGCGCCTGAACCGTGTCGCCAAGGCTGACCGCGTCGCCGTAATCGATGATCAGCGCCGCGCCGCCATGGCTGGCGATGCGGGTGCCGATATCGCCGGCCAACGGTAGGGCGGGGGTGTTGACCTCGACGATCTGGCCCGCGCGCGTCTCCGCCAGCCGGTCGTCCAGCATCTCGAACCGGGTCTCGGGGCCGAGGCCCCAGACAAGCCGCCCCTCCACGGCGCCGATCTGGCACTCGTGCCAACCGGTTTTGCCCCTCCTGAACTGGCGGATTGGCAGGGCGTCGAAGAACTCGTTGGCGACAAGGAAAAGCGGCCCCTCGGGCAGCTCGGCGAGATGGGCGTGAAAGGTGATATCCCAGCCTGCAAGCGCCTGCGTCTGGCGCGTGCGCAGCGCCGGCGAGACCTCCACGAGGTGCAGGCGCGCCGCTTCGTGAAATCCCGGCACGGCCCGCGTGGCGCGCAGCGCGTCGGCCATCAGCGTGCCGCGCCCCGGCCCAAGCTCGGCCAGCACGACGGGCGCGGGGCGGCCCTGATCCATCCAGACCTGCGCCAGCCAGAGGCCGACAAGCTCGCCGAACATCTGGCTGATCTCCGGCGCGGTGGTGAAATCGCCTGCGGCGCCAAGCGGGTCGCGGGTGGTGTAATAGCCGTGCTCGGGATGCAGCAGGCAGTCCGTCATGAACTCGGCCACCGAAAGCGGCCCGGTGCGCGTGATCCGCGCGACAAGCGTTTCCAGCAGCGCGCTCATGCCGTGCGGCGGCGGGCCGCTGTCAGCAGCGCCGCGCCCAGCACCACCATCGGCAGCGACAGAAGCTGGCCCATCGACAGCCCGATGGCGGGGGAAAGCGAGATCACGTGCCCCAGCGGGTTGTCGGGGGTGATGAACTGCGGATCGGCTTCGCGGAACAGTTCAACGATGATGCGGGCCAGCCCGTAGCCCGCGAAGAACACCCCCATCACCCGGCCCGGCCGTTGCAGCGCGCCGCGCCGCCACGCCAGCCAGATCAGCACCGCGCCAAGGACCAGCCCCTCCAGCGCCGCCTCGTAAAGCTGCGAGGGGTGGCGGGCACACAGCACCATGCCGCCCAGTTCCACCAGCCCGGCGGGGCCGGGGCAATCCTGCGCCATGGAGCCGGGGAAGATCACCGCCCACGGGATGTCCGACGGGCGGCCCCAAAGCTCGGCATTGATGAAATTGGCCAGTCGGCCAAGAAGCAGCCCCGGCGGGGTCGCCAGCGCCATCATGTCGCCCGCCTGCAGCACGGGGATCTTGTGGCGCCAGCAGAATGCCAGCCCGGCCACCGCCACGCCAAGGAAGCCGCCGTGAAATGCCATGCCGCCCTGCCAGAGCATCAGGATCTCGCCCGGATGGTCGAGGTAATATCCCGGCTGGTAGAACAGCACGTAGCCCAGTCGCCCGCCCAGCACGATGCCGAGGATCAGCCATGTCAGGAACGCCTCCACCTGCTGCGGCGTCATTGGCGGGGTGCCAGAGGGCCAGAGCGCGGGGCGTTTCACCGCCGCCACGGCAAGGCGCCAGCCGATCAGGATACCCGCGATATAGGCCAGGGCATACCAGCGCAGGGCGAAGGCGAAATTGCCGATCTCGATGCTGAAAAGTTCCGGCGAAAGATCTGGGAAGGGGATCGCGGCTGGCAGCATGGTCGGGGTCTCTCGCTGGTCCTGTCGCGGACGGGATGGCTGGCCCCCGCGGCGAAGTCAACCTTGATGCCGGCGGCGCGCGGGGCCATATGGGGAACGGATCACAGGAGGCCCCGGATGCAGACCCGCAACAAATTCATGGAAGACATGTCGCAACTGATGACCAACGCCATGGGCGTGGCACAGGGCGCCAAGGACGAGGCCGAGACGGCGATGCGCTCGATGATGGATCGCTGGCTGGCGGATCACGATTTCGTCACCCGCGAGGAGTTCGACGCGGTGCGCGCCATGGCCCAGAAGGCGCGCGAGGAAAACGAGGCGCTGAAAGCCCGCCTCGCGGCGTTGGAGGCGAAGGCCGGAAAGTGACGCCGCGCCGCTGCCCGTTTTCCTTTTCTTGCCCCCGGTTCTCGTCACCGGCCTGGCGCAAACGGCTGACCGGATAGCCGGGACGAAGCGCCCGCCTTGGACGAGGCTGCGCAGGCGGCGACGGATGGTCAGTGCTTGGACCTGCGGCGTGTGCTGGGGTGGGCGCGATTGCGACCGTCGCCAAGCGACCAAGGTCTCTTGGGGCGCTGCCCGCGCGTTGGGCGGTGTGATCCATGCCGGCGGTGGCAGTCCCTTCACGTTCCCATCGTGTAGACGCCAAGACGGCGTGCGAAACACGCCTTCAGGACGTCGGGCAACGGTGTTCAAAGGCGCCTGTTTCCCGTGCCTGACCCGGAATTGTTAAGGAATTGTGAATAACTTGGGCCGATCCGCAAAAACCTGTGGATAGGCCACACCGGTTGAGACTCGCGCCTCGACTCCCGAAGATTATCCTTTACAGGTCCTGCCATTGGTTACACCATATCTGGTGTGGGGCCGGGTGCTTTCCGGCGACCCATAGTCAGACACCCAGCTTCTAGTGGGATATTCCGGCCCTTGGCCGAACGACCGCGGAGCTGCCAAAACAAAGAGGCTTGGGCAATGTCGTTATCGGAGCAGTATTTCGAGGTCGATGACCTCCACCCCATTGATATCGTTGAAACATTGGCGGCCCACCACGAGTGGGACTTTGACCGCGTCGCCGATGACCAGATCGCCATGGCGATCGAGGGACAGTGGCGGACCTATTCCGTCACGCTTGCGTGGTCGGCGCAGGACGAAACGCTGCGCATGATCTGCACCTTCGACATGGAACCGCCCGAGGACAAGCTGCCGGCGCTTTACGAGGTGTTGAACCTGACCAATGACAAGTGCTGGGCCGGGGCGTTCAGCTACTGGCATGAACATCGGCTGATGGTCTATCGTTACGGGCTGGTGCTGGCCGGCGACCAAATGGCCAGCCCCGAGCAGATCGCCTGCATGGTGGAAACCGCTGTCGTGGCCGCCGAACGCTATTACCCCGCCTTCCAACTGGCCGTCTGGTCCGACAAGGCGCCGGCGGAGGCGATGCAGGTCGCCATTGCACAGAGCTACGGGCGCGCCTAACCTGCCCGGCGAACAACGCCGGGAGAGGACATGGATTTCGACGAGATCGCGCGCCGCGGGTTGGTGATGCTGGGCTGCGGCAAGATGGGACAGGCGATGCTGGAGGGCTGGCTCGAGGCCGGGCTGCCGGCCGGCGCGGTCTGGGTGCTGGACCCGAAGCCGTCCGACTGGGTGACTGCGCGGGGCGTGCACGTGAACGCGGGGCTGCCCGCCGATCCGGCGGTCGCCATCGTCGCCGTGAAACCGCAGGTGATGGATGCGGCACTGGGCCAGCTTGCACCGCTTGGCGGCGGCGGGACACTGATGATTTCGGTCGCGGCCGGAACCTCGATTTCGCTGTTCGAAGAGGTGCTTGGCAAGGCCACGCGGGTGATCCGGGCGATGCCCAACACGCCCGCCGCCGTGGGCCGGGGCATCACCGCGATCGTCGGCAATGACGCGGCCGGCGCGGCGGATGCCGACATCGCCGAGGCGCTGCTTTCTGCCGTGGGGCAGGTGGTGCGCCTGTCGGACGAGGGGCAGATCGATGCGGTCACCGGCGTGTCCGGGTCGGGCCCGGCCTATATCTTCTACCTGATCGAGACGCTGGCGGCGGCGGGCCGGGCCGAGGGCCTGCCGGAGGACATGGCGATGCAATTGGCCAAGGCCACGGTCGCCGGGGCGGGCGCATTGGCCGAAGCGGCGGAGGACAGCCCCGCGCAATTGCGCCGCAACGTGACCAGCCCGAACGGCACCACGCAGGCAGGTCTGGAGGTTCTGATGGACGAGGGCAAGGGCCTTGCGCCCCTGATGCGCGCCACCGTGGGCGCGGCGGCGAACCGCGCGCGGGAGTTGAAGGGATGAGCGACGAGATTTCCTTCGACGATTTCCTGAAGGTCGAGATCCGCGTCGGCGAGGTCGTGCGCGCCGAACCCTTCCCCGAGGCGCGCAAGCCGTCGATCAAGCTATGGGTCGATTTCGGGGGCGCGCTTGGGGTCAGGAAAAGTTCCGCCCAGATCACCGCGCATTATGACCCCGGGTCGCTGATCGGCAAGCAGGTGATGGCGGTGGTGAACTTTCCGCCGCGCCAGATCGGGCCGATGCGGTCGGAGATCCTTGTGCTTGGGCTGCCCGATGAAAACGGCGAAGTCGTGCTGATCGGCCCGGATCAGCCGGTGCCCAAGGGCGGGAGGCTGCATTGAAACTGCTCGTGTCGCGGCGCTTGCCGGATAGCGTGATGGACGCCGCGGAGGCGCGCTTTGACGTGACCTGCCGGGCGACGACGGCCCCGATGTCGCCGGCCGAATGCGTGGCCGCGCTGAGCGATTGCGACGCGGTGATCCCGACGCTGGGCGATGCTTTCGACTCGGCCGCCTTCGCCGCCGTGCCCGACCCGCGCTGCCGCCTGCTGGCCAATTTCGGGGCCGGGTTCAATCATATCGACGTGGGTGCCGCGCGCGCCGCCGGCGTCGCGGTGACGCACACGCCGGGCGCGGTCACGGGCGCCACGGCCGATATCGCGCTGACGCTGATCCTGATGACCGCGCGGCGTGCGGGTGAGGGCGAGCGGTTGGTCCGGGCCGGGGGCTGGACGGGCTGGCACCCGACGCAATTGCTGGGCCTGCATGTCAGCGGCAAGACAGTCTGCGTGATCGGCATGGGCCGGATCGGGCAGGCCATCGCGCGGCGCTGCCATTTCGGGTTCGGTTGCCCGGTCGTCTACGTGAACCGGTCGACGAAGTCCGTGGATTTTCCCGCCGAACAGATGGAAATGGGCGCGGCGCTGTCGCGCGCCGATATCGTCGTGGTGGCCGCGCCGGGCGGGGCCGAAACGCATCACCTCGTGGGGGTGGATGTCCTTGCGGCGATGCAGCCCCATGCGATCCTCGTCAATATCAGCCGCGGTGACGTCATCGACGAGGCGGCGCTGATCGCCGCGTTGCAGGAAGGGCGGATCGCGGGCGCCGGTCTCGATGTCTACGAGTTCGAGCCGGAGGTGCCCGAGGCGCTGCGGACGATGGACAACGTCACCCTGTTGCCGCATCTGGGCACCGCGGCGCTGGAGGTGCGCGAGGCGATGGGACGGATGGCGCTGGACAACGTGATCGCCTGTGCCGAGGGGCGGGCGCTGCCGAATTCCGTCTGAGCGGAGGTGCGGGGTTTCGCCGCCTGCGGCGTCGATCCGCGCGCGCCTTGCGGCGCGCGTGGAAGGGGGGCGCTGCCCCCGTCGCCTGCGGCGACTCCCCCGGAGTATTTCGGCCAAGAAGAAGAGGCGCGGCGACTGGCAGGAGGGGCGCGTGGAGGCCTTGAGGCGGTGGCTCTGGCGGGGGTGCCGGGCCGTGCGGTCCGCAGGGCAGTGCCAGGTGAGCGGCGCCGCCCGTTGGTGGGGCGCGGCGTGCTGGTCTGTCGAAGCGTCCGGGCCGTGCCTGGCCTGCACCCTCATCGGGTGGTCTTGGGGTCGGACGGCCAACCGAGCCACGCATTGGAATCGGTATACCGCCGACAAGACTGCCGCAACCCGGTTAAGATGCGGTTACCTGCGCGATGCCATTCGGCGCGGCCGGCAGGGTAGCGCGGCGGGCGCGGTCAGAACCACTGCCCCGGTTCCATGAGCCCCAATTCCATCAATTGCCGTGACGACCAGTAGAAACGCGTCGACTTGTGCCAGCGGAAATTGTCCACGTCGTGGCGCGAGCCGGGATTCGTCCGGAGCGCCTTGGCTGCCCGGAACGAACAGATCGCGGCCGAAAGCGAGTGGTGCCACGGGCAGGTATAGGTGTTCATTTCCTCGATCGACAGGGTCGCGTCCTCGCGCAGATGCACCCCGTCCACCGCGCGGAACAGTGCCGGGCGGTCGATGCGACGCTTGGGCGGGGGGACGTGTTCCTCGAACCGCCACCGCAAGCCACCGAAGAAATCAAGCTGCCGCTCCATCACCTCGCCCGCCGCGTTGCGCCGCGTGTCGGCATAGTAACCGGAACCGTCGATATGCGCCGTTTCCAGCGACACGGCATCGGGGTGGCGGCCCAGATCCTCGGCGTAAAGGTCGATCGTGTAGCCCAGGACGCTGTCGCGGCGTTCCTCGGTCACGAAGGCGAGCGCCTCGCCGACGCGGCGCTGCTCGCAGAAGGGGAAGAACAGGTATTCGGCGTTGAAGCAGTAGTGAACCCATTCGCCCCGCACCAGCGGGATCAGCGTGTTGACGGCGTCCTGCGCGTTGCCGGGCTGGCGCGTCGTGTGGCGGATGATGTCGATCCGGTCAGGCTCGGAAACATGATCGGGCAGGTCAACGTCCGCCGGTGCCAGCAGCAGGATGCGTCGAAAGCCCAGATGCGTGACGTGGTCTAGCGTCGAGGCCAGTTCGGTCGCGTCCTCGGCGATGACAAGCGCGAAGGGCCCCTTGCCAAGGGGGTGGCGCCGCGCATGTGCCGCGAAGGCGGGAAGGGAGGTGTGGATCATGTGCCTGCTGCCCGGGTCTTGCTGCCCGCCGATACTCTGCCCCCATGGTAAGGATTTTGCAAACCCACGCCGCATTGAAGCAGCGCCGCGGGTGCGATAGACCCACGCGAAACCCCCGCGAGGAGCCGCGCCCCATGTCTGCCCCGAAGAAACTCTACGTCAAGACTTATGGTTGCCAGATGAACGTCTATGACAGCGAGCGCATGGCCGAGGCGCTTGGGTCGGAGGGCTATGAACAGGTGGCGACGCCCGAAGAGGCGGACATGATCCTGCTCAATACCTGCCATATCCGCGAAAAGGCCGCCGAGAAGGTCTATTCCGAGCTGGGCCGCTTCAAGCCGTTGCGCGAGGCGAAGCCTGATCTGAAGATCGGCGTCGCGGGCTGCGTGGCGCAGGCCGAGGGCGAGGAGATCATGCGCCGCCAGCCGATGGTCGATCTGGTCGTCGGCCCGCAGACCTATCACCGCCTGCCGGCCATGGCGCGGGCGGTGGAAGGTGGGGGCAAGGCGCTCGACACCGATTTCCCCGAGGAGGACAAGTTCCTGCACCTGCCCAAGGCGCGCAAACCCAAGCGCGGCCCGACGGCGTTCCTGACCGTGCAGGAGGGCTGCGACAAGTTCTGCGCCTTTTGCGTGGTGCCGTACACGCGCGGCGCCGAGGTCAGCCGCCCGGCGGAGCGCCTGTTGCGCGAGGCGCGCGACCTGGTGGAGCGCGGCGTGCGCGAGGTCACGCTTCTGGGCCAGAACGTGAACGCGTATCATGGTGAGGGGCCGGATGGCGAATGGGGTCTTGCGCGGCTGATACGCGAGATGGCGCTGATCGACGGGCTCGACCGCATTCGCTTTACCACCTCGCATCCCAATGACATGGAAGACGACCTGATCGCCGCGCATGGCGATTGCGAGAAGCTGATGCCCTACCTGCACCTGCCGGTGCAATCGGGGTCTGACCGGATCCTGAAGGCGATGAACCGCAAGCATACCGCCGAGGCCTACATCCGCCTGATCGACCGCATTCGCGCCGCCCGGCCCGACCTGCTGCTGTCGGGCGATTTCATCGTCGGTTTTCCCGGCGAGACGGACGAGGATTTCGAGGCGACGATGGACCTAGTCCGGCGGGTCGGCTACGGGCAGGCCTATTCGTTCAAGTATTCCGCCCGCCCCGGCACGCCGGCGGCGGAGAAACCCCCGGTCGATCCCGCGATTGCCGATGCGCGGCTGCAAAGGCTGCAGGCATTGCTGACAGAACAGCAACGCGCCGCGCAGGATGCGATGGTCGGGCGCGAGGTGGATGTGCTGTTCGAGAAGGCGGGGCGGCTGGAGGGCCAGCTTGTTGGCAAGTCGGAGCACCTGCACGCGGTGCACGTTCAGGCGCCCGCGCATCTGAAGGGCGAGATCGCCCGCGTTCGCATCGTCGAGAGCCAGCCCAATTCGCTGTCCGGGGATCTGATCGACGCATAGGGCGGGCCGGGGAGGATCGCCCCGGCCCTTGTCTTTCCCTATCCATGTTGACACCAGCGGTCGCGGCGGTCGGCGTCAGTTCCGCAGGTGGTTGTGGGTGGAATGCGGTGGCGTGTTCTGGAAGATCTGCATCATCACGGAGCGCGCATGCGCCGAGTTGCCCACCCCGTCGATGTCGCGGCAGACGCGTTCCGCGATCGCATGCGCCTCGGGGAAGCTGTAGCCGGCGGCAACGAGGCTGTCGACGAAGACCGGCTCTGGCCGGTCCCAGATCACATCTTCCCACGGGCCGCGGAAACAGCTGATCGTGATATGAACCTGCTGCGCCCGCAGGTTCTGGTGCACATGCCGTTCATTGCCGTGCCAATGGCCGTGGCCATGTTCGTGGTAGCCGCTTGGCTGCGACGGTTGGTGGTAGCCGTTCGCCGCCACCGGCCCGGTGCCAATGATGGCGCAGGCCGCGCTCGCAGCCAGTATCCTGAGAAGTGTCATAGCCCCCAAATCCTTTTCCAAGGCGAAATCGTCGGTCTGCTCGGCCTCGAAAAACGGATCGGGTGCTTCGCGCGACACCCTTGCCCATCATGCCGCCTGATATTAACCGATCCTAAACGCCTGTGAAGGCGGCTCCATGTATAAAGGCTTGGCGGGAAACGGTATTGCGCGCGCGCCGCTGACTGTTCCCCCGCCCGCGACAAAGGGAGCGGTTCTTCACAGTCTTTCCGCCTTGGAGCCCCAATTTCGACAAGAAATGTCCAGCCTGCGACGGCACCGACCCGAATCAACGTGTCGTCGCTTTTGCGGGGCAGGGTGCCATTTTCAGGCTTCCAAAATCGGCGCGCGTTGATAAAGTGCTGCAAACAAATAGGGTTTTCCGGTCGGCGCTGCCACGCCCCCGGAAAGCAGGTAAGTTGGAAAAAGGGGGTGACGCAGTGATGCGCGTTTTAAGTCCTTGTTTGAGATCCTTGACGACGGCGGCGCTGGTCGCGGCTCTGTCCGTCAGCGTGCCCGGCATGGCCGCGGCGCAATCCACTGGCGAGATCACCGGCACGGTGGAACCCACGATCTGGATTGATCCCGATGGCTGCATGCACTGGGTCGCCGATGGCGGTGTCGAGGGGTATGGCGTCGGCCGGGTCGATCCGCAGAACGGCATGCCCGTCTGCATGGAAATGAACACCTGCGCGGTACGCAATACCGATACGCTCTTCGCCACTGACAGCCATCACCTGACCCATTCTGGCCGGGCGCATCTGGAACAGTTCTTCCGCAGTGCCGGGGCCTTCGCCTATGCGATCTACGGCCATACCGACAGCCGGGCCTCGGATGAATACAACATACGCCTGTCGCAGCGCCGGGCCGCCTCCGTCGCGGCCGTCGCCCGCTCCGTCGGGGCGCGGGTGGCGCGCGAGATCGGCTATGGAGAGCGGCGCCCGCGGGTGCCCAATAGCTCGGCTGCCAACATGCAGCAGAACCGCCGTGTTGAAATCGTTTGCTACAGGTGACCGCCATGACAAGTATTCCGAACACGATGAAACTGGCGGCGGTCATGGCGTCGGCCCTTGTGCTTTCCGGCTGTGTCGAGACGCTGGAAGGCGTCTCGCCGACGAGCGATCCCGCGCCGCTGCGTGCCATCGGCGAGGATCGGGGCACCGATCGCGGTCATCTCAGCCAGCACGAGGCGGCGATCTATGTCGACCCCGATGGCTGTCATGTCTGGATGATCGATGACGGGCTGGAAGGCTACTGGATGCGGCGCCGCGACCCGGCCAGCGGCCTGCCGGTGTGCACCGATATCGCACCGCCGAATTCCATCGTCGGCGATTCGCAGTCGGGCGCCGGTGTTCAGGACTGGGTGCCGCGTCAGCGGTGAGCACCGCACAGGCGCGCCACAGGGGCACAATGACACGGGCGGTGCCGCGCGGCGCCGCCCATGGCCTTTTCCGGCCTGCCCGGTCTCGCTGGCCGTGGCGAATGCATGACGGTTTCGTGCAGGCGCTTGCGCATATCCCCGGCAATTGCCACATTGTCCGCAAGCCCCTCTAGCTGGAGACTCCTTTGGCGACAAACACGCTGCTTCCGCCGTCCGCCGATCCCCCCCTGGAACGTGTTCTGGAATTCCCCGACAATCGCCTGCTGATCGAGCTTTGCGGAGAGTTCGACCGCAACCTTGCCCAGATCGAGCACCTGATGGACGTGCAGATCGTGCGCCGCGGCAATACGCTTGCCATCCATGGCGGCGCGCAGGACATGGCGGCCGACGCGCTCGAGGTGCTGTATGACCGGGCGGAGGGGGGGCGCTCTCTTGACCCCGGCGATATCGACGCGGTGGTGCGGCTTGGCACCGCGAACGTGGAAACGGGCGCGCGGGCGGGTGACCAGATAGAGATGTTCCAGACCGGCGATCTGGAAATCAAGACCCGCAAGAAGACGGTGGAGCCGCGCACCAAGGCGCAGCAGGACTATGTGAAGGCGCTGTTCGCCCATGAACTGGCCTTTGGTATCGGCCCGGCGGGCACCGGCAAGACCTACCTTGCCGTGGCTGTCGCGGTGAACCAGATGGTCAACGGCCATGTGGAGCGCATCATCCTGTCGCGCCCGGCGGTGGAGGCGGGCGAAAAGCTCGGCTATCTGCCCGGCGACATGAAGGACAAGGTCGATCCCTACATGCAGCCGCTTTACGACGCGCTGAACGACTTCCTGCCCGGCAAGCAACTGGCCAAGCTGATCGAGGAAAAGCGGATCGAGATCGCGCCACTGGCCTTCATGCGCGGGCGCACCCTGTCCAATGCCTACGTGGTGCTGGACGAGGCGCAGAACGCCACTTCGATGCAGATGAAGATGTTCCTGACGCGGCTCGGGCAGGGCAGCCGCATGGTGGTGACCGGGGACCGCAGCCAGATCGACCTGCCGCGCGGCGTGTCGAGCGGGCTGCGCGAGGCCGAGAGGATCCTCGGCGACGTCGAGGGGATCAGCTTCAACTATTTCACGTCGAAGGACGTGGTGCGCCACCCGATGGTGGCCAAGATCATCGAGGCCTATGACGCCGACGACCCGGCCGAGCGCGGCTAGGGCGGTTTTCCAGAAGTTCATCTGTGCGGCGGACCTTTCGGGAAGATCCTGCCGGAGGGGAAAAGTATGACCGGAACAGCCGGCGTTGACGTGATCGTCGAGGCCCCCGAGTGGGCGGGCGTCGATCTGGAGGGCATCGCGGAGAGGGCCTGCACTGCCGCGCTCACCGCGCTCGGCCTGCCGGCGGATCGCTTCGAGATCGCGGTGCTGGCATGTGACGACGCGCGGATCGCCGTGCTCAACGCCGATTTCCGGGGCAAGCCGCAGCCGACCAACGTGCTCAGCTGGCCCGCCGAGGAGATCGCGCTGCCACCGGGGCAGACCCCCGCCTTGCCCGATCCCGGCGCCGACGGGCCGCCGTACGAACTGGGCGATATTGCCATCGCCTACCAGACTTGCGCCCGCGAGGCGACGGAGCAAGGCAAGCCCCTGGCGGACCATCTTGGCCACCTTCTTGTGCACGCGGTGCTGCACCTGTTGGGTTTTGATCACATAAACGATGCCGATGCCGCCCATATGGAGGGTTTGGAAACGCGCATCCTTGCAAATATGGGGGTTGCTGACCCATATTGACGCCAACGGGTGTTCAGGCCCGGTGCAGTGCCCCTGGAAAGGATCGATGAACGACTCCCCCGAGTCCTCCTCTAGCGCAGCGCATCGCGCGCAGGACGAGGACGATACGTCAAGTCAACAGCCGGGTTTCTTCGCCCGGATGTTCGGTGTCGCCTCCCAGAGTGAGAATGCCGAGGCCCCGCCACGAGAGGCCGAGGCGCATCATCCCGCCGGCTCCGCCGCACATGCGGCGATCTCGGTCTACAACCTGCGCCGGATGCGGCTCGATGACGTCGCTGTGCCGCGCGCCGAGATCACGGCGGTGCCGGTGGATACCGACCTGCCCGATCTGGTCGAGGTGTTCCGGACAAGCGGCTATACCCGGCTGCCTGTCTACGAGGGCACGATGGACACGCCCGTCGGGCTGGTCCACCTCAAGGATATCGCGCTGACCTACGGCTTCAACGGCGGCCACGAGTCGATCGCCCTGCGCACGATGCTTCGCCCCCTGCTCTACGCGCCGCCGTCGATGCCGATCGGGGTGATGCTGCAGAAGATGCAGACCGATCGCACCCACATGGCCCTTGTCATCGACGAATACGGCGGGGTCGACGGGCTGGTGACGCTGGAAGACCTGATCGAGCAGGTCATCGGCGAGATCGAGGATGAACACGACGTGGAAGAGGACAAGCTCTGGTCAGAAGAATCGCCGGGATGCTGGGTGGCGCGGGCGCGCGCCTCGCTGGACGAATTCGAGCAGGCCGTCGGTCTTGACCTGACGGAGGGACTGGATGACGAGGAGATCGACACGCTCGGCGGTCTGGTCTTCGTGCTGACGGGCCGGGTGCCCGCGCGCGGCGAGGTGGTGGTGCACCCCGCCGGGCCGGAATTCGAGATTGTCGATGCCGACCCGCGCAGGGTCAAGCGGCTGCGGGTGCGGTTGCCCAAAGAGGCGGCGGAGTGACGAGAGCCGCCCGTTGGGTCCAGCGGCAGGGGGCGTGGCGCCGGCGCGGGCTGGCGGCGCTTTCGGGTGGTGTGGCGGCGCTTGGGCTGGCGCCCTTCGATCTTCCGGGCTTGGCGCTTGCCGGCTTCGCCGCGCTTTTTCTGGTGCTGTTGGCCGCGCCGACGCCGCGTGCGGCGCTCCTGACCGGGCTTGCCGGTGGCGTCGGGTATTTCGGCCTCGCGCTGCACTGGATCGTGGAGCCGTTCCTCGTCGATCCCCTGCGGCATGGCTGGATGGCACCCTTCGCGCTATTGTTGATGGCGGCGGGCATGGCGTTGTTCTGGGGCGCGGCAGCCGCGCTTGCGGTGCGGCTCGCGGCACCGGGTCCGCGCCGCGCGGTGGCGCTTGCGGCGGCGCTGTCATTGGCGGAGGTCTTGCGCGCCCATCTGCTCAGCGGGTTTCCATGGGCGCATCCGGGGCATATCTGGATCGGTAGCCCGCTGATGGGGCTGGCGGCATGGGGCGGGCCGCACGGGCTGACGCTGGTCACGCTGTTGCTGGCGGCGGGTGTGGCGATGGCGGTCTGGGCGCGACCGCGGCTCGTGCTGCTGCCGGCGGTGGCGCTTGCGGCGCTTTTCGCCGCCGTGCAAACCCTGCCGTCCGCGCCGGCCCCGGCCGTTGACGCGCCCGTCGTGCGGCTGGTGCAGCCGAACGCGCCGCAGCACCTGAAATGGCAGCCAGAGATGATCCCTGTCTTCTTTCGCCGGTCGCTGGACCTGAGCGCGCGGGCGCCCGAGGGTGCGGCGCCCGCGCTGCTCATCTGGCCCGAGACGAGCCTGCCCGCCTTGCTGCGCAACTCGGACGAGTGGCGCGCGGAGATCGCCCGCGCCGGCGGTGCGGCCGAGGTCATCCTTGGCGGGCAGCGGCTGGACGCGGGGATGGCGCGGAATTCGCTGATCCACCTCGATGCGGCGGGCGCGGTGGCGGGGATCTATGACAAGCACCACCTCGTGCCGTTCGGGGAATACATTCCGCTGACCGGGTTGGCGCGGGCCATCGGCCTGCGCGGTCTGGCCGAGGTGGCCGGTGAGGGCTACGCGCCGGGGCCGGGGGCGCGCCGTCTGGATCTGGGGCGCTTCGGGCAGGTCTTCCCGATGATCTGCTACGAAACGATCTTTCCGCAATATATCCGCCGGGTGGAGCGGCCTGACTGGATGGTGCAGGTCACCAACGACGCGTGGTTCGGGGCGTTTTCCGGCCCCTACCAGCATCTGGAACTGGCGCAGCTGCGCGCCGTGGAACAGGGGCTGCCATTGCTGCGCGCCGCCAACACGGGCGTGTCGGCGGTGATCGACGCGCGCGGGCAGGTGGTCGCGTCGCTGCCCTTGGGCGACCACGGTGCGCTTGACGCCGCGCTGCCGTCGGCGCTGCCGGCCACGGCCTATGCGCGGCTGGGCGACTGGCCGGTTCTGCTCGTCCTGCTTGTGACATTCGGGCTGGCGGCGTTGCGCTTGCGACACAGGCGCCATTGAACCCGCTGCACAAGGTGCGTAAGCAAAACGGATACTGTCCCCACAACGGCTTCCTGGCGTGGGTGCGATAACATCCAATGGAGCGTTCCCATGTCCCGCAAGAACTATACTTTCACCTCCGAGTCCGTCTCGGAAGGGCATCCCGACAAGGTCTGCGACCGCATTTCCGACGCGGTTCTGGACGCCTTCCTGGCCGAGGACCCCCGGGCCCGCGTGGCATGCGAAACCTTCGCCACAACAGGCATGGTCGTGATCGGCGGCGAGGTCGGCCTGAACGACCGTGACCGGCTGAAGAATTACATGGGCCGGATCGGCGAGATCGCCCGCGATTGCATCAAGGATATCGGCTACGAACAGGAAAAGTTCCACTGGAATACCTGCCACGTGCTGAACTTCCTGCACGAGCAATCGGCCCATATCGCGCAGGGCGTCGACAAGGACGGGGCCGGCGACCAGGGCATCATGTTCGGCTTTGCCACCAACGAGACGCCGGCGCTGATGCCCGCGCCGATCCAGTATTCGCACGCGATCCTGCGGCGGCTGGCCGAGGTGCGCAAATCCGGCAAGGAGCCGAAGCTCGGCCCCGATGCGAAATCCCAGCTTTCGGTGCGCTACGAGGATGGCAAGCCGGTGGAGGTGACGTCGATCGTCCTGTCGACACAGCACCTTGACGCGGCCATGACCTCGGACGACGTGCGCGCCATCGTCGAGCCCTACATCCGCGAAACCCTGCCCGCCGGCTGGCTCACCGACAACACGGAATGGTGGATCAACCCGACCGGTGCCTTCGTCATCGGCGGCCCGGATGGCGACGCCGGCCTGACCGGGCGCAAGATCATCGTCGATACC
>QVQC01000080.1 GCA_003428585.1 Nioella halotolerans | reverse complement strand
ATCGCCGTGCCGGGGGGCGGCCCGGCGATGCGCGGCGCCTTCGGCGCTATTCGCGCGGGGCGCTCGCTCGAATGTATGGCAAGGGCTCGAAGCGGACAATGCCCGCCGCGAGCCTTTTGAGCACCATACTCAGCCGAGGACCGCCTTCACCGCCTGTTCGGTCTTGCCCACGACCTCGTCGGCCTCTTCCTTCGTCAGGCAGAAGGGTGGCGCGAAGCCGAGGATATCGCCCTGCGGCATGGCGCGGCCGATGACGCCTTCCTCCAGCAGGGCCGCCGCGATGCGCGGGCCGACCTTCTCGGAGGCCTCGAAGAAGCTGCGCCTGCCCTTGTCCTTGACGAATTCCACGGCACAGAGCATCCCCTCGCCCCGGATCTCGCCGACATTGGCGTGGTCGGCAAGCGCGGCGGTCATCGCGGTATTGAGGTAGCGGCCGATCTCGCCCGCATTGTGCACGAGGTTCAAGTCGTCGATCAGCTTGAGGTTGGCCACCCCTGCCGCCGCGCCGATGGGATGCGCGGAATAGGTCCAGCCGTGGCCGATGGGGCCGTTTTCGTCGGTGCCGTCCTCCAGCACCTTCCAGACCTTGTCGCCGACGATGGACCCCGACAGCGGCGCATAGGCCGAGGTCAGCCCCTTGGCGATGGTGATGATATCCGGTTCGATCCCGTAATGGGTCGATCCGAACATGGTGCCGAGGCGACCGAAACCGGTCACGACCTCGTCGGCGATCAGAAGGATGTCATGCTTTTTCAACACTTTCTGAACCGCGTCCCAGTAACCGGCCGGCGGCGGCACGATGCCACCGGTGCCCAGCACGGGTTCCCCGATGAAGGCGGCGATGGTGTCGGCGCCCTCGCGTTCGATCAGCGCCTCCAGTTCGGCCACGCAATGATCGGTGAAGGCCTCTTCGGTCATGTCCGGGTCCGGACGGCGGAAGTAATAGGGCGCGTCGGTATGGATGACCTGCGCCAGGGGCAGGTCGAATTTCTTGTGGAACAGCTCCAGCCCCGTCAGCGACCCGGTCATCAGGCCCGATCCGTGATAGCCGCGCCAGCGGCTGATGATCTTCTTCTTTTCCGGGCGACCGAGGATGTTGTTGTAATACCAGACCAGCTTGATGTTGGTCTCGTTCGCGTCCGACCCGCCAAGACCGAAATAGACCTTCGACATGTTGGCCGGCGCGCGGTCGAGGATCATCTTGGACAGCGTGATGCTCGCCTCGGTCCCGTGGCCCACATAGGCGTGGTAATAGGCCAGTTCACGCGCCTGCGCGGCGATGGCCTCGGCGATTTCCTGCCGCCCGTAGCCCGCGTTCACGCAGTAGAGCCCGGCGAAGGCGTCAAGCAGGCGATTGCCGTCGCGATCCTCGATATGGCAGCCGGAGCCGCCGGTCACCACCCGGTTGGGCACGTTGCCGCGCGCGAAGTCGGCAAGGTGGGTGGAGGGGTGAAAGAAGTTCTCGCGGTCCCACTGGTCGAGTTGATCGTTTCTCAGCATCATCGTGTTCCTTGTTCATTCCTGCGGCCCGGTTCGGGGCAATCTATCGTTCAGGCCCAATCACGGCAGACATACTTGATTTCCATGAACTCCTCCATCCCGCGGCGGGCGCCCTCGCGGCCAAGGCCGGATTGCTTGGTGCCGCCGAAGGGGATGGGCGCGCCCGTCACCTTGGTGCGGTTCACCGCCACCATGCCGTATTGCAGCGCCCGGCTCATCCGGTAGATGCGGCGCGGATCCATCGAGTGCAGGTAGGCCACCAGCCCGTATTCGCTGTCATTGGCGCGCGCGACGACCTCCTCCTCGGTGTCGAAGGGGGTGATGGGCGCGACGGGGCCGAAGGTTTCCTCCGACATGATCTTCGCACTGTCGGGCACATCGGTCAGCACGGTTGGTTCATAGAACAGCCGCCCGAGCGCGTGGCGCTTGCCGCCACAGGCCAGCCGCGCCCCCTTGTCAAGCGCATCGGCCACGTGCTCCTCCTGCTTGGCGACGGCGGCCTCGTTCATCAGCGGGCCGATTTCCGGGTCGTCCATGCCGGCACCGATGGTCAGCGCCCCGGTGGCCGCGGTGAATTTCTCGCAGAACGCCTCGTAAACGGGGCGTTCCACGTAGATCCGGTTGGCGCCGAGGCAATCCTGCCCGGACGTGGCGAACTTGGCCTTGATGGTCTCGGCCACGGCCTCGTCCAGATCGGCCCCCTTGAAGACGATGACCGGCGCGTGGCCGCCAAGCTCCATCACCAGTTTCTTGATCGTCTCGGCCGAGGCGCGGTAAAGCAGTCGCCCCACCTCGGTCGAGCCCGTGAAGGACAGCGCCCGCACCCGCTTGTCATCGGTCCAGGGCGGCACAACGGTGCTGGCCCGCCCGGTCACCACGTTGAACACGCCGGCGGGAACCCCCGCCCGTTCCGCCAGCTCGGCAAGGGCGAGCGCGGAAAACGGCGTCTCGTGGCTGGGATGGGCGACCACGGAACATCCCGCGGCAAGTGCCGCGGCGGCCTTGCGCGTCAGCATGGCACAGGGGAAGTTCCACGGCGTGATCAGCGCAACGACCCCCACCGGTTCCAGCCAAAGCTCCACCTCCGCATCGGGCAGGTGGCTGGTGACGCCCTCGATATTCGGGCGCTTGGCCTCTTCTGCGAAATATTCCACGAAGCTGGCGGCATAATCGATCTCGCCGCGCGCCTCGGAAATCGGCTTGCCCTGTTCCAGCACCATGATCCGCGCCAGATCCTCGCGGTGGGCGATCATCAGGTCGAACCAGCGGCGCAGGATGACGGATCGGTCCTGCGGCAGGGTCTGCGACCAATCGGCGAAGGCGGCTTGCGCGGCGTCAACGGCGCCGGCGCTGTCCTCCCCTGTCAGGCTGGCCACCTCGCCCACCAGGTCGCCGGTGGCCGGGTCATGCACGGGCAGCGTGGCATTGTCGGATGCGCCGACCCATTTGCCGCCAACATAGGAAAAGCTGCGCACGAGCGCCTTTTCCGTGATTTCCGCGCGCGCGGACAGAACTGTCTGAGCCATGGATTACCTCCGTCTATGGGCGGAGGATGCCATGATCCGGGGCCGGTATGGGGCCGTTTTTGACCGTCCGCGCAGAGGATTCAGCTGGATAGCCGCCACCAAACAGACCAAATCGTTTATCTCACCGAGAGGCCAACAGGTCGAGCGGCGGCACACCGGAAGATTTCACCGGTTTCGTTACGATATAGGTGAAGTAGCGCGCCAGCCCGATCCGCGCCTCCAGCATGGCATCTATCAGGCGCTGGTAGGCGTCGATATCGCGGGTGACGATCTGCATCAGGTAGTCGAAGCCGCCGCCTAGCGCCCAGCAGGCCACCACCTCGTCATAGCCCTGCACCGCGCGTTCGAATCCTTGCATGCTGGCCGCCGTGTGGTCGGCCAGTTCGGCGGCGACGAAGACCGTCACATGCGGGCCGATCTTCTTCAGCGCGATCTCGGCCCGGTAGCCAGCGATCAGCCCGGCCTGTTCCAGTCGCTTGAGCCTTTCCCAGCACGGCGTCGCCGACAGGCCCACCTTCTCGGCCAAGGCGGCCTTGGTGATGCGGCCATCCGTGGCCAGCACCTTGAGGATTTGCAGATCGCGGGCGTCGAGGCGGGTCATGGCGGCAGGTATGCATGTTTGCCCCGGCAATGGAAGCGCCGCGACGTTTCGCTTGCCCGCAAGGAGCATCCCGGCGACCCTGCCCCGCGAGGAGGACCGCACAGATGACCGACACCATGTTCCTGGAACCCGAACACGCCCTTCTGCGTGACCAGATCCGCCGCTTCGTGACCGCAGACATCCAGCCCCATGCCGACGCATGGGAGGAAGAGGGCCGGGTGCCGCGCGACGTGCTGCGCCGAATGGGCGCGCTCGGGTTCTTTGGCATCCGCTACCCCGACCGCTACGGCGGGGCAGAAATGGACACGCGGGCCACCGCCATCTGGGCCGAGGAACTGGGCCGGTCCACCTTTTCGGGGGTGGCGATCACGGCGCTGGTGCATACCGACATGGCCTCTGTCCACCTGTTCAACGCCGGCACCGATGCGCAGCGCGACCGCTGGATGCCGGGGATCGTGTCGGGCGAGGTGATCACCGCCGTGGGCGTGACAGAACCCGGCGCCGGGTCGGACGTGAAGGCGATCCGCACCACCGCAAGGCGCAAGGGCAACGATCGCTTCGTTCTCAACGGGTCCAAGGTCTTCATCACCAACGGGGTTCTCGGCGATCTCTATTGCATCGCCGCACGGACCGACCCGGAGGCCCCGCCGGCCAAGGGCGTGACGATGTTCCTTGTCGAAAAAGGCACGCCCGGCTTCACCGTGGCGCGGCAGCTTGACAAGCATGGCTGGCGGTCCTCGGACACCGCCGAACTGCACTTCGACGATTGCGAGATACCGGCGGCGAATATCCTTGGGCAGGAAGGCGGCGGCTTCTACGCGATCATGCGGAATTTCCAGAACGAACGGATCGTTCTGGGCGCCATGGCCGTGGGCGAGGCGCAGGCCGCCCTCGACCTGACGCTGGACCACGTGAAATCCCGCAAGGCATTCGGTGGCGTGTTGTGGGACAAGCAGGCGATCCGTCAGCGGCTGGCGATGTTGCAAGCGCGGGTGACGGCGGCGCGCCACCTTGTCTACGCGACGGCGATGCGCGACGCGCAGGGCGAGGACGTGGTCAAGGAGGTGTCGATGATCAAGGCGCTTTGCGGTGAACTGGTCAACGAGGTGATGTATGATTGCTTGCAATTCCACGGCGGCAGCGGCTACATGACCGGCACCCCGATAGAGCGCATGACCCGCGACGCCCGCGTGCAGGCCATCGGCGGCGGCGCCACCGAGGTGATGCTGGAAGAGGTGGCCAAGCGCATGTGACCGCACCCTGTTCAAGCGATTGCACAGCGCGCCGGATCGCTGCTATGGCCTGCGGGCTGCGCCAACGATACCGGAATCCCCGACATGCAGGATGTGACGGCCGTTTTCGAGGCCTATGAAACCCTTCGGCCAAAGCTGCCGGCCATGCCCGCGCCGGGGGCGGGGCGGCAGATCGGCTCGCTTCTCGATATCGCGGAGGGGGCCGATGCCTTCGTCTTCGACGCCTTCGGGGTGCTCAATGTCGGCACCACGCCGATCCCCGGCGCAGCCGAACGGCTGACGGCGCTACGCGACATGGGCAAGGCGGTGCGGGTGCTGTCGAACGCGGCCAGCTACGACAAGCCCGCCGCGCTGGAAAAATTCCGCCGCCTCGGCATCCCGCTGACAGAGGCGGAGTTGATCACCAGCCGCGACGCCACCCTCGCGGCGATGGACGGGCGCCTGTGGGGCGTGATCGCCGCGCCGGAGGATGCGCTGCACGATCTGCCGGGGCGCTGGCTGCGGCTCGATGACAGCGCCGGGTCGCTTGACCGGGCCGAGGGGGTCGTGTTCCTGTCCACCGTCGCGTGGGACGAGACGCGCCAGCAGCGCCTTGCCGAGAGCCTTTCCGCGCGGCCGCGCCCGGTGCTGATCGGCAATGCCGACCTCGTCGCGCCGCGCGAAACCGGTCTGACGCTGGAACCGGGCTATTATGGCCACCGCCTGCCGGGGCGGCCACGGGTCTTTGGCAAGCCCTTCGCAGAGGTCTACGCCCTGACCCGCGCCAGCCTGCCCGGCATCGCGCCCGAACGCATCGTGATGTGCGGCGACACGCTGCACACCGATATCCTCGGCGCCGCGGCGACAGGCTGGCAGACCGTTCTGGTCACCGCGGACGGGCTGTTCGCCGGCCACGCGACGGACCGGTTCGAGAACGCCTCGGGCATCGTGCCCGACTGGCGGTTGCCCCGGATCTGAACCGCGCCCGCGCCCCCACGCGAATTGAAACCCGTGCCATGTGGTGTAGGTTTGCGGACATGCGACCCGACTTCACGTCCTGTTTTCCCCTGCGCAAGGCGCGCGTTCACGAAGCCTGCGGTGCCGGCGCCACGGGCTTTGCCGCGATCATGGCAGCGCAGATCACCGGCCCGCTGCTCTGGCTGCGCGAGGGCTGGCGCGCGGAGATACTGAACCCCGTGGGCCTTGCCGCCTTCCTCGATCCCGCCCGCGTGCTGGTGGCGCAGGTCAAGGACCAGACCGAGGGGCTTGCGGTGATGGAGGAGGCGCTGCGCGACGGCGCCGTGCCGCTGGTGGTGATCGAGCTTGGCCAACCGCTCGACCTGACGCCGGGCCGGCGGCTGCAACTGGCGGCCAAGGCGGGGCGCACCACCGGGCTGTGCCTGATCCCCGAGGGCATGGGCAGCAACGCCGCCGAGACCCGCTGGCGGTGCACCCCTGTCCTCGATGCCGAAGGGCGGGGCGACTCGACTCCGCAGCATTGGGAAATTATAAAGAACAAAGCAGGAACATTGGGGGCCTGGCATGTTCGATGGGATTGGGCGGCGCGTCGTCTCGATGTGGTTTCCCCGGCTGGCGAGTGACCGGGTTCTGCGCGCGCATCCCGTCGCCGGCCCCTTCGCGCTGGTGCTGCGGCAGGGCAATGCCGACCGGCTGCACTGCCTGAACGCGGCGGCCGAGCGGCAGGGCCTGTCGCGCGGCATGCCGCTGTCGGACGCGCGCGCCTTCTGCCCCGATCTGCTCAGCCGCCCCGCCGACCCCGCGCGCGACGTGCAGTTCCTTCAGGTGCTGCGCCGCTGGGCGACCCGCTATTGCCCCTGGGTCGGGCTGGACGGGGAGGCGGGGCTGGTGCTCGACATCACCGGGGCGGCGCATCTTTTCGGCGGCGAGGGCGCGATGCTGGCCGACATGCGCCAGCGTCTGGCGCGGGCGGGACTGGCGGTGCGCCTCGGGCTGGGCGACACCCGCGGCGCGGCCTGGGCCCTGGCGCATTATGGCGAGGGGCCGGCGGCACCGGGCGCCGGGCTGGCGGCCCTGCGCGACTTGCCCGTCGCCGCCCTGCGGCTGGAGGCGGAGACCACCGTGGCGCTGCACCGGCTTGGCCTGCGCAGGATCGGCGATCTGGCCGCGACCGCGCGCGCACCGATCACCCGCCGTTTCGGGCCGGATGTGCTACGCCGGCTGGACGCGGCGCTTGGCCATGTGCCCGAGGCGATCACCCCCGAGACCGAGCCGCCGCATTACGGCGTGCGCCTGACCCTGCCCGACCCGATCGGCCTGCAGGGCGACGTGATGGCGGGGCTGGCGCGGCTGCTGGATCAGCTTTGCGCGAAACTCAAGGCACAGGAAGCCGGCGCGCGGGCGCTGACCCTGACCCTGCGCCGCGTCGACCAGGGCGCGCAGGACGTGGAGGTGCGCCTTGCCCGCCCCGCGCGCGATCCCGCCCGAATCCTGCCCCTCTTCGAGCGTGGCGTCGCAGGCATCGACGCGGGCTTCGGCATCGACCAGTTGCGGCTGGACGCGACGCGGGTGGAGCCGCTGCCGGCCGAGCAGGCCAGCCACGTCACCTGCGACCGGGGCGACCGGCTGGATGACCTGATCTCGCGCCTCGGCACCCGGATCGGGCTGGACAACATCCAGCGGTTCCTGCCCGCCGACAGCCATATTCCCGAACGCGGCTTCCTGATCGCGCCCGCCGCCTTCTCCGACCCCGAAGGCCCGTGGGTCAGCCTGCGCCCCCGGCCCCTGCGCCTGTTTCCGCCAGAACCCATCGCCGGGCAGGGCGCGCGCCCGCCCCACCAGTTTCGCTGGCGGCGCATGCGGCTCACGACCGCGCGGGCCACCGGGCCGGAACGCATCGCGCCGGAATGGTGGCTGGAGGACGAGGCCTGGCGATCGGGCCTGCGCGATTACTGGCAGGTGGAAACGGCAGAGGGGCGGCGGCTATGGCTGTTTCACACGCCGCAAGCGCCCGGTTGGTTCGTGCAGGGGGAATTCGCATGACAAACCCGCCCGAGGACTACGCGGAGCTTTGCGTCACCACCAATTTCACCTTCCTCACCGGCGCCTCCCACCCCGAGGAAATGGTGACCCGCGCCGCCGAGCTTGGCCTGTCGGCCATTGCCATCACCGACCGCAATTCGCTGGCCGGCGTGGTCCGCGCCTATGCCGCGCTGAAGGAATTGCAGCGTGACGCCGATGGGGCGCTTTCGGTGCGCTCGCGCCAAGAAACCGACCCCGGCTCGCGCCGCTCCACCGACGACCCGACGCCGCTACCCCGCCCCGCGGCCCCGCGCCTGCCCCGGATTCTGGTCGGCTGCCGCCTCGTGTTACAGGACAGCCCCGCCCACTGGGTCGCCCTGCCACGCGACCGCGCCGCCTATCAGCGGTTGACCCGGCTTCTGACGCTGGGCAAGCGGCGGGCCACGAAAGGCGACTGCCACCTGTGGCTGCAAGACCTGATCGACGGCGGCGAGGGGCTGATCCTGATCGCCCTGCCGCAAGGGCCGCTGCGCAAGGCGGCACCGCATCTCGACCGCCTCGCGCGGCGCTTTCCCGGCCATGTTCACCTTGGCGCCGCGCCGCGCTACGACGGCTCCGACCAGGCGTGGTTCCGGGCCTGCGCGCGGCTGGCGCAACGCTGCGCGACACCGATGGTGGCGGTGGGGGACGTGCTGATGCACCGGGCCGCGCGCCGCCAACTGGCCGACGTGCTGACCTGCCTGCGCGAGGGCATCACCATCGACCGCATCGGCACCCGCGCCCTGCCCAATGCCGAACGCCGCCTCAAGGCGGGCGCCGACATGGCCCGGCTTTACCGCGATCACCCCGCCGCGCTCACCCGCACGCAGCAGATCGCGGCGCGCTGCGGCTTCTGCCTCGGCGAACTCAGCTACGACTACCCCGACGAGGTGGCCGAGGGCGAGGCGCCGCAGGCCCGGCTCGACCGGCTGGCGCGGGCGGGGATCAAGCAACGCTACCCGCATGGCGCGCCGCGCCGGGTGCATGACCTGATGGAAAAGGAACTGGCCATGGTGGGCGAACTTGGCTTCGCCGCCTATTTCCTGACCGTCCATGACATCGTCGAGTATGCCCGCTCCGTCGGTATCCTGTGCCAGGGCCGCGGCTCGGCGGCCAATTCCATCCTGTGCTACCTTCTGGGCATCACCGATGTCGGTCCCGACCAGATTTCCATGGTGTTCGAGCGCTTCGTGTCCAAGTACCGGGGCGAGCCGCCCGATATCGACGTCGACTTCGAACACGAGCGGCGCGAGGAGGTGATCCAGTGGATCTATGAGCGTTACGGCCGTCACCGCGCCGGGCTTTGCGCCACGGTGATCCATTTCCGCAGCCGCGCCGCGATCCGCGAGGTGGGCAAGGTCATGGGGCTGAGCCAGGACGTCACCGCCAGCCTGTCGGGCCAGATCTGGGGCCGCGGCCCAGGCGGCGCCGACCCCGACCGCCTCAAGGAGCTTGGCCTCGACATGCAGGACCGGCGGCTGGCCCAGACCGTCCGGCTGATCGGCGAGATCATCGGCTTTCCCCGCCACCTGTCGCAACATGTCGGCGGCTTCGTGATCACCAAGGGGCGGCTGGATGAGCTGTGCCCGATCGAGAACGCGGCGATGGACGGGCGCACGATCATCGAATGGGACAAGGACGATATCGACACGCTGGGCATCCTCAAGGTCGATGTGCTCAGCCTCGGCATGCTGACCTGCATCCGCAAGGCCTTCGACCTGCTGGAAACCCACGCGGGACAGCGCCTGTCCATCGACACCGTCCCGCAGGAGGACCCGGCCCCCTACGACATGCTGTGCCGGGCCGATGCGGTCGGGGTCTTCCAGGTCGAAAGCCGGGCGCAGATGAACTTCCTGCCGCGGATGCGGCCGCGCACCTTCTATGACCTCGTGATCGAGGTCGCCATCGTCCGCCCCGGCCCGATTCAGGGCGGCATGGTCCACCCCTATATCAACCGCCGGCAGGGCAAGGAGGCGGTCAGCTTTCCCTCGGCGGAGCTGCAGGAGGTGCTGGGCAAGACGCTTGGCGTGCCGCTGTTCCAGGAACAGGCGATGCGGATCGCGGTGGTGGCGGCGGGCTTCTCGCCCGAGGAGGCCGACCGCCTGCGCCGCAGCCTCGCCACCTTCCGCAAGATGGGCACCATCGGCACCTTCCGCGACCGCTTCGTATCCGGCATGCTGGACCGGGGCTACGCACCCGATTTCGCCGAACGCTGCTTCGACCAGATCGAGGGGTTCGGCGAATACGGCTTTCCCGAAAGCCACGCCGCCGCCTTCGCCCTGCTGGTTTATGTCTCGGCCTGGCTGAAATGCCACCACCCGGCGGTCTTTGCCTGCGCGCTGCTCAATTCCCAGCCGATGGGATTCTACGCGCCGGCCCAGATCGTGCGCGATGCGCGCGACCACGGGATTGAAGTGCGCCCGGTCTGCGTCAATGCCAGCCACTGGGACAACACGCTGGAACGCCGCGCCGACGGGGCGCTTGCGCTGCGCCTCGGGTTTCGCCAGATCAAGGGGCTGCGCGAAGCGGATGCAGACTGGATCGTGGCGGCGCGCGGCAACGGCTACCGCGACCCCGAATCCGTCTGGCTGCGCGCCGGGCTGGCACCGGCCGTGCTGCAACGGCTGGCAGAGGCCGATGCCTTCGCCGGGATGGGGCTGACCCGCCGCGATGCGCTGTGGCAGGTCAAGGCGATCCGCGCGCCTGCCCCCCTGCCCCTGTTCAGCGACCCCATCGACGGCGAGGCGGTGGCGGAGCCACAGGTCACCCTGCCCCAGATGCAACTGGGCGAGGAGGTGGTGGAGGATTACGTCGCCCTGCGCCTGACGCTGCGCGCCCACCCGATGGAGCTTTTGCGCCCCGACATCCCCGGCCTCACCCCGCATGACCGCCTGCCGGCGGCGGCGCTGGCGCGCACCGGTATCTGCGGCCTCGTCATCACCCGGCAGCGGCCCGGCACCGCCTCGGGCGTGATCTTCCTGACGCTGGAGGATGAAACCGGGGTCGCCAACGTGGTGGTCTGGCCCAAGGTGCATGACCGGTTCCGGCGCGCGGTGATGGGCGGGCGGCTTTTGAAGGTGACGGGGTACCTGCAACGCGAAGGCCCCGTGGTGCACCTGATCGCGCAAGAGATCGAGGACCTTTCGCCCCTCCTGTCCCGGCTGGGCCACCCGATGGAGGAGGCGGTGGGCGTCACCGCCCCGCAGGCCGACGAGGCGCCGCGCCCAAGGCGTCAACCCGCCCGCGCCATGCATCCCCGCGATCAGGCCAAGCGGCTGTTTCCAAGCCGGGATTTCCACTGATCCGGCGCGCGGCGGTCAGGCCACGCCCTCGCGCAGGAAGTCGAGGAAATGCACCACGCCAACGGGCCGGTTGCCCTCATCGACGACGATCAGCGCGCTGATCGACCGGTGCTGGATCAGCGCCAGCGCCTCGGCGGCCAGCATGTCGCCGGTCACGCTCAGCGGAGCACGCGTGGCGATCTCGCGCGCCTTCGCCCCGTTCAGCCCGCCCATGTGGCGGCGCAGGTCGCCATCGGTGATCACCCCGAAAAGCCGCCCCTCCTCCACGAGCGCCGCGATGCCGAAGCCCTTGGAGGTCATGACCTGCAAGACGTCGTCCATGTCGGCGCGGCTGTCGATGGTCGGAACGGCGTCGCCGCGATGCATGATCTCGCCCACCCGGCGCATCTGCGCGCCCAGCTTGCCGCCGGGGTGGAAAACGCTGAAATCCTCGGGCATGAAGCCGCGTTCCTCCATCAGCGCCACGGCAAGCGCATCGCCAAGCGCCAGCGTCAAGGTGGTGGAGGTGGTGGGCGCCATGCCGATCGGGCAGGCCTCTGGCAGGTCGGGCAGAAGCAGCCGGTAATCGGCCGCCTGCATCAGCGTGCTGCCCGCGCGCGAGGAAATCCCGATCATCGGAATCCCAAAGCGCCGCGTGTGGTAGATGATGTCGCGCAGTTCCGCCGTCTCGCCGGAATTGGAGATCAGAAGGCAGACATCCCCGGCCCCGATCATGCCAAGGTCGCCATGGCTGGCCTCGGCGCTGTGCACGAACAGCGCCGGCGTCCCGGTAGAGGCCAGCGTCGCCGCGATCTTGCGCCCGACATGGCCCGACTTGCCGATACCCGACACGATCACCCGGCCCTTCGCGCCACGCATCGCGCGCACCGCGGCGGGGAAATCGACGGGCAGGTCGTCGGCCAGCCGGGACAGCGCCTCGGCCTCGGTGACAAGCGTGCGCCGGGCCGCGGCAAGGATGGTGTCGGGGGCGGTGGTGTCTTCGGGTGTCACGGGAAGGACCCTCTTGCCTCGGACCCGCGTCAGGTCCACGGGGTCCCTCGCTATCCGATTGCCCCGGCAAAGGCCAGACCAATCCCGCAGGCCGCGCGGCCCGGAAATCGCCCTTTCCCTGCCCCGCCAGCTGCTGTCATATGGCGCCCACACGACACTGCCCCCAAGAAAGGACGGACCCGATGATCCTGTGCTGCGGCGAAGCCCTGATCGACATGATCCCCGCCCCAACCACCGATGGCGGCGAGGGCTTCGTGCCCCATTCGGGCGGCGCGGTGTTCAACACCGCCATAGCGCTCGGCCGCCTCGGGGCGCGGGCGGGAATGGTCACGGGGCTGTCCAGCGACATGTTCGGCCAACAACTGGCCGAAAGCCTCCGCGCCTCCCATGTCGACACGTCACGCGTGATCCTTACGGACCGGCCCACGACGCTGGCCTTCGTCAAGCTCGAGGATGGCCATGCCAGCTATTCCTTCTTCGACGAGAATTCCGCCGGGCGCATGATCGCGGAGCCGGACCTGCCCACGCTGTCGGAGGAGGCCACGGCGCTCTTCTTCGGCGGTATCAGCCTTGCGGTGGAACCCTGCGCAGATACCTATGCCGCGCTGCTGGCGCGCGAGGGCGCGACGCGCGCGGTGATGATGGACCCCAACATCCGCCCCGGTTTCATCAAGGACGCCGGCCGCTACCGCGAGCGGCTGGCGCGGATGCTGGCAAGCGCCGATATCGCAAAGGTCTCCGACGAGGATCTGGCCTGGCTCTACCCCGATGCCGGGGACATGCCCGCGCAACTGGCGCAGCTGCGCGCCGCCGGCCCCGCAATCGTCGTGCTGACGCGGGGCGCCATGGGCGCGACGGCCACCCTCGCGGATGGCACAGAGGTGCATGTCGACGCCCCGCCCGTCACCGTCGCCGACACCGTGGGCGCGGGCGACACGTTCAACGCCGGGCTGCTGGCCAGCCTCTCGGCGCAAGGGGTGCTGGGCAAGGCCGGGCTGCGGGCCCTGACCCCGGCGCAGTTGCAGGAGGCTCTCACCCTCGCCGCACGGACCGCCGCCGTCACGGTCAGCCGCGCCGGGGCGAATCCGCCGTGGAGGTGGGAGCTGTAGGGGCGCTTCCCGGCCACCGGCAAGCGACCGGGGGCCAACAGACAGCACGTCGCGCGCGCCCGACCGACTTGGCCTTCATGTCTGCCGTTTCTGGTTCGAGGCCTGGCCGGACCCCGTTTCTGGCGGCGGCGCGGCAGGGTGCGACAAGACGGGGCGCCCCGGCGGAGCGCCCCGTTCCCGTGCCAACTGCCCGGCCGCGTCAGCCGATCTTGCTCAGCAGGCTG
>QVQC01000074.1 GCA_003428585.1 Nioella halotolerans | reverse complement strand
CTGGCAGCGGCAGAAGCCAGGGCTCTTCAAGAAGCGACCATATAATCACGCGGGATGTGACAGGTAGGGCTGTATAGGACACTTTCGATAACTCTACGCAGTGTGCCGCAGGGGCCTGTGCTTGGCAAAGTCGGAAACTGGCCACTTATTGGCCTGACCTGCCCCCCGGAGGTTCCCTCGCCGTAATGTAGAGTCTGCCGCTCCGCTCCATGATCTCGCGCAGCACCACGGCCCCGTTCGGCAGGCTTAGCGGCCCCATCGAGGGCCACGGTCCTACCGAACCACCGGTCAACCTTTCGGTGCGACTCTCGACGCGAAGAGACGTGTTGAAGCCCGTGGCGACCGGCTGTAGCGTTACACTCATGGCGTGCTCCGAACGCTGCTGTCGGACTTTGTTTAGCAGCTTGATTCTACAGAGCTTTCGCGGGCACGCCAGCCTTTTCCCCGGACTTGGGTGAATAAGGCGGGATAAGGCTGGATAAAAATTGCCCTGAACCCGGCGCAGCGGTAAGATCGGGGTGGCAAACCGGAATGGGGGTAGGACGATGGCGCAGATGGGTTTCTTTGATCTTTCGGACCGGTATGCGAGCCTCGATGCCAAGCGCGATCCGTTGGTCGAGATCGACGCCATAGTTCTCTGGGAGGAGTTTCGCCCGGCGCTCGAGCGGGTCTGGCGCAAGCCGGAAGGGGAGCGCAAGTCGCGCGCCGGGCGCAAGCCGATGGATGCGGTGCTGATGTTCAAGACGCTGGTCTTGAGCGCGCTCTACAAACTGTCCGACGACCAGATCGAGTATCAGGTGCGCGACCGGCTCTCGTTCATGCGGTTTCTCGGGCTGGGGCTCGAGGACCGGGTGCCGGACGCCAAGACGGTCTGGCTCTATCGCGAGGGGCTGGCGCAGGCGGGTCTGGTCGAGGAGCTGTTCCGCCAGTTCGACGGCTATCTCGATCGGCAGGGATACATTGCCCGGGGCGGGCAGATCTTGGACGCGTCCATCGTGGCGGTGCCGAAGAACCACAACACCCGCGATGCGAACAAAACCATCAAGTCCGGCGAGGTGCCCGAGGACTGGACCGACAAGCCCGCCAAGAGGTCGCAGAAAGATGTCGATGCGCGCTGGACCAAGAAACACGGCAAGAGCCACTACGGTTACAAGAACCACGTGAACGTGGACCGAAAGCACAAGCTGGTGCGCCGCTACCACGTGTCAGACGCCGCCCTGCACGACAGCCAAGCGGTGGATCACCTGCTGATGCGCGGTAACACCGGCGCGGGAGTCTGGGCGGATTCAGCCTATCGGTCCGAGGCGATGGAGGCCAAGCTGCACGACCGGAAGCTGAAGAGCCACATCCACCGCAAGGGCAAGCGGGGCAAGCCACTGACAGATCAGGCGACGGGCAGCAACCGGACCAAATCGACCGTGCGGGTCCGCGTGGAACATGTCTTCGGCGCACAAGCCAATGACATGGGCGGCACGCTGGTGCGCACGATCGGCATGGCGCGCGCCAAGGCGAAGATCGGGATGAAGAACATCGCCTACAACATGCGCCGCCTTGTGCAGCTGCGCCGCATCAACCCGTGCCCGGCGTGAACACCGGGCAAACCAGCGCGCAGGTCAGGCCGCAAACCTGGAGAAACCGGGAATGAAAGGCACCGAGCCGTGATTGCCCGGGGGCGCCATACCGCCAAACGGCTACTTCCCTCCCGCTTCACGCCAAACGCACCGTTGCGCGCCCAAGAAAATAGTCAAAAATCAAGGTGCCCTTGATTCTACAGAGCTTTCGCGGGCACGCCAGCCATCCTCCCCGATTTCGATGAATAAGGCGGGGTGACGAACCTTGGGAACCGGATAGGGAGATAAGCATGGAGGTCTTAGTTCTTGGTGGATGCGGGTTTATCGGCTCACATGTGGTGGATGAGCTAATAGGTCATGGTTTCGGCGTGAGAGTTCTTGATCGTCACCCCGAACCTTTTCGCGCTCCCCTGCCCTCTGTTGAATACTTCGAGGGTGAATTTTCGAACACCGCGCTTCTAGCAGAGGCGCTTACGGGTGTGGATGCGGTCGTGCATCTGATTTCGACCACTGTCCCGTCCACATCGAATCTCGACCCAGTTGCAGACATAACCGGCAACCTCATTGCCACTGTGCGCCTGCTGGATGTGATGCGGGGAGTTGGTGTGCGCAACCTTGTTTATCTGTCATCGGGAGGGACGGTATATGGCATCCCGCAGACAGATCCGATCACGGAGGATCATCCGGTTCAGCCGATCAGTTCATACGGAATTGTAAAGCTTGCAATCGAAAAATATCTGCATTTCGAAAAACATATGCACGGTCTTCGTTATTGCGTATTGCGTGCATCCAATCCTTACGGAGCGCGTCAGGGGCATAAGGGTGTACAGGGGGTGCTCGGCACCTATCTCTGGCGCGCAGCCACCGGCGGGCCCGTGGAGGTTTGGGGTAATGGCAGCGTGGTGCGCGACTACATTCATGTCACCGACGTTGCTGCGCTTTGCGCATCGGCGCTCTCTTCCAGTGCGTGTGGCGTTTTCAACGCCGGATATGGTGAGGGGGCATCGATTCTCGAGATCATATCGATGATCGAAAACACCACGGGACGACCGTTGAAACCAGATTTTAAGCCGAGTCGCAAATTCGACGTCCCGCGCGTCGTCCTCGATAGCACACGCGCACGCCGCGAATTTGACTGGTGGCCGAAAATCGGCTTGCAGGACGGTATAAGGCAGACTTGGGATTGGGTGTCAAAAAATGCGTGAAATGGCATTATACAATTGAAATCGTGGTAATGTTTTTTCAAAGGACAGACGGGATGTTTCCATGGCAAGACACACTTTCAGGCCATCGCCTCCAAAGGTCTTCGGTTGACCTTCTCCTCAGTTTACTGTTTCCTTTCGAACGGGCGGCAGCGCTGCGGCATGACAATGAGCAACGTCGTCAACCAGTTCGAGGCGAATCAGGATTCTTCAGGGCGAATTCATGTCAGATAACCAAGTGACCGATCGTGACACACGTTATGCGGTTGTCGTGATGGGGATGCACCGTTCCGGCACGTCCGCACTTGCGGGCCTGCTGGCTCGGCTGGGCTGCGATACGCCGAAGGATCTGATGCCTGCCACGGAGGATAATGAGAAAGGTTTTTATGAAGCTCTTTCGATTAGCGCGCTGGATGATACAATCTTGGCGTCCGCCGGCGCGGGCTGGTCCAGTTGGCAAGGTGTTAATCAAGGCTGGTTCCGGTCGCCAAAAGCAGCCGAGTTTTTCGAAGTCGCATCCAACTCGGTAAAAGAGAGTTTCTCCGACAGCCGTCTTATCGTCCTGAAAGACCCACGGATGTGTCTTTTGGTGCCATTTTGGCACGAAGTGCTTGTTAGGGACAACTACACGCCGTTCTACTTACACACTCATCGTCATCCACTCGAAGTAGCAAGCTCTCTTCAACGTTGGTCATCGGTGTCCAATGATCGCTTTCCTGGTTATAGTTCACAAATCGGACAGTTACTGTGGTTGCGTTACGTGCTTGAAGCCGAAGCGGCCACTCGGGGTCATAATCGGCATTTTACTTCCTACTCCCAATTAACACGCGATTGGAGTGAAGTTGCCGATGCGACAGCTGCATCTTTCAAAATCACTTGGCCGAGACTTTCAAATAGCGTGGCGGAGGAGATACACGACTTTCTCGATTCCGACCTGAACCATGAGCATGAACGCGTGAAGCATAAGCACGCGCCGCTGAAATTTACGCCATGGGTCTCGAAGACGTTCGAAATACTGGAACGATGGGCCGAGGAAGGTGAAAGTCCCGGGGACCATGCAACCCTTGGTGCGATCCTCGAAGATTTCAATCGGGCGACGCCTGTGTTTACAACTTTAGTTGAAACGGGGCGCAAGGATGCGTTGGCGCTTCAGCTAAAGACGCAGGAAGAAAAGCAGACGCTTTCCAAGCTTGAGCAGGTACAGTCAGAGGCCAAGGCGACAGGCGAAGAGATAGCGGCAGCCCGGATCCAGAGCGCCGAGGCGCAGCAACGCGCCGAAGAGGCACAGGGCAGGATCACCGAGCTGACCGGCACGCTG
>QVQC01000082.1 GCA_003428585.1 Nioella halotolerans | reverse complement strand
CTATGCACGTGTCTTAGGCCTTCAGGCCGGGCATGGGTAGGCGGTGCCAACCGGGTGATTACGATCAATCCGCGGTCAGAAGCGGCGGCTTTTTCGAGGATAGCCGCCGTGTGCTCTGATCCTCGATGCGCAGGTCGATCTCGCCATCCTTGACACCGACCTTGACGTTGCCGCCCTTGGCCAGCTTGCCGAACAGAAGCTCCTCGGCCAGTGGCTTCTTGATATGCTCCTGGATGACGCGCCCAAGCGGTCGCGCGCCCATGCGGTCGTCATAGCCCTTTTCGGCCAGCCATTCGGCCGCCGGTTTGGTCAGTTCGATGGTGACGTTTCGATCCATCAGCTGGGCTTCGAGTTGTAGCACGAATTTCTCGACCACCTGCAAGATCACCTCCTTGGGCAGCGCGCCGAAGGAAATCACCGCGTCCAGACGGTTGCGGAATTCCGGCGTGAAGGTGCGTTCGATCGCCGCCGTATCCTCGCCCTCGCGCCGGTCGCGGCCGAAGCCGACAGCGGCCTTGGCCTGTTCCGCGGCGCCCGCGTTCGAGGTCATGATCAGGATCACGTTGCGGAAATCGACCGACCGTCCATTGTGGTCTGTCAGCGTGCCGTGGTCCATCACCTGCAGCAGGATGTTGAACACGTCCGGGTGTGCCTTCTCGATCTCGTCGAGCAGCAGCACGCAATGCGGGTGCTGGTCGACCCCATCGGTCAACTGTCCGCCCTGATCGAACCCGACATAGCCCGGCGGCGCGCCGATCAGGCGGCTGACGGCATGTTTCTCCATGTATTCCGACATGTCGAAGCGCAGAAGTTCCACCCCGAGCGTATCGGCCAATTGCTTGGCCACCTCCGTCTTGCCGACGCCGGTGGGCCCCGCGAAGAGGTAGTTGCCGATCGGTTTCTCGGGTTCGCGCAGCCCGGCGCGGGCCAGCTTGATCGCCGAGGAAAGCGCCGTGATGGCGGCGTCCTGCCCGAAGACCACGCGCTTCAGCGTCACCTCCAGATCCTTCAGCACCGCCGCATCGTCCTTGGAGACGTTCTTGGGCGGGATGCGGGCGATCTTGGCGACCACGGCCTCGATCTCCTTGGCGCCGATGGTCTTGCGGCGCTTGGAATCCGCAACAAGGTGCTGCGCCGCGCCGGCCTCGTCGATCACGTCGATGGCCTTGTCGGGCAGCTTGCGGTCATTGATGTAGCGCGCCGAAAGTTCTACCGCCGACTTGATCGAGTCGTTGGTGTACTTGATGTCGTGGTGCTTCTCGAAATAGGGCTTCAGGCCCTTGAGGATCTTCACCGTGTCCTCGACCGAGGGCTCGTTCACGTCGATCTTCTGGAACCGGCGCGACAGCGCACGGTCCTTCTCGAAATGCTGGCGAAACTCCTTGTAGGTGGTCGACCCCATGCAGCGCAGCTTGCCGCCCTGCAGCGCGGGTTTCAGCAGGTTGGAGGCATCCATCGCGCCGCCGGAGGTGGCGCCCGCGCCGATCACGGTGTGGATCTCGTCGATGAAAAGCACCGCGTCGGGGTGGTCTTCCAGTTCCGAGACGACGGCCTTCAGACGTTCCTCGAAATCGCCGCGATAGCGGGTTCCGGCCAGCAATGCGCCCATGTCGAGCGAATAGATCGTCGCGCCCCGCAACACTTCCGGTGTCTGGCGGTCCACGATCTTCTTGGCCAGACCCTCGGCAATGGCGGTCTTGCCGACGCCGGGATCACCGACCAGAAGCGGGTTGTTCTTGCGCCGGCGGCAAAGCACCTGAATGCAGCGTTCAACCTCGTAGTCGCGGCCGATCAGCGGGTCGACATCACCCTTCACGGCTTTGGCGTTGAGGTCCACGCAATACTTGCCAAGCGCGGATTCCTTGCCCTCCTCGCCGGCGCCGGTTGCGCCGGAAATGTCTTCATCCTCGGACTCGGGGGACCCGGTGACGGGCCGTGCTTCGCCATAGGACGGATCCTTCGCGACGCCATGGGCGATGAAGTTCACCGCGTCGTAGCGCGTCATGTCCTGCTCCTGCAGGAAATAGGCGGCGTTCGATTCGCGTTCGGCAAAGATGGCTACCAGCACGTTGGCCCCCGTCACCTCGGTCCGGCCGGAGCTTTGCACGTGGATCGCGGCACGCTGGATGACACGCTGGAACGCGGCGGTCGGCACGGCCTCCGAGCCTTCGATATCGGTTACGAGGGTGGAAAGCTCCTCCTCGATGAAGGTGACCAGCGTCTGGCGCAGGTCTTCAAGGTCGACGCTGCAGGCCTTCATGACCTTCATCGCGTCGGGTTCTTCCAGCAGCGCCAGAAGAAGATGTTCGAGCGTCGCAAGCTCATGACGGTGCGCGTTGGCGGTTGCCAACGCCGAATGAATGGCCTGCTCAAGGGTGTTCGAAAACGACGGCACTGCCTGTGCTCCTTTCGTTGCGCCGATCAGGCGCGGTCTGGCGCGCCCGGCCGACTGTGGCCTTATCCTGTTAAGGTTCGGTTTTTGATTGCGCAGTTCAAGGCATTTCTCTTCAATTTTTCCAACGCCGATGCGGGGGTCGCGTGATGACCGGGTTTTGTACAGGCCTGTCCGGGATTTGGCGTGTGTCGGTCAGAAGGCGTCCTTGCGGGCGCGGATTTCGGCGAACACCTCTGCGTCGGTGGCATCCTGCATGCCAAGGCGGGCCCGGATCGCCGGATCGCCGGCGCGCAGGAACGGGTTGGTGTCCAGTTCGTCTTGCAGGGTAGATGGCACGGTCGGTCGGCCTTCGCCACGCGCAGTCGCCACCTCTGCCTCACGAGAGATAAGCGCCGCGTTGTCGGGATCAACCGTCAGCGCGAATTTCGCGTTGTTGGCGGTGTATTCGTGGCCAGAGCAGATCACGGTTTCCGGCGGCAGCGCGGCGAGCCGCGCGAGGCTTGCATGCATCATTTCGGGCGAGCCTTCGAACACCCGCCCGCAGCCAAGCGACATCAGGCTGTCAGCGGTGAAGGCAACGCGGCTGTCGGGGAAGTGAAACGCGACATGGCCGATTGTGTGGCCCGACACGTCGATCATCGTGCCGCTTTCGTCGCCGACTGTGACGGTGCCGCCGGGCGCAATCGCGTGGTCGAGCGGCGGCAGGCGATCCGCGTCCTCTGCATTGCCCCATGTGCGGGCCCCGGTCGCGGCCACGATCTCGGCCAGCCCATCGACATGGTCCCAGTGGTGGTGGGTGATCAGTATGTCGGTCAGCGTCCAGTCGCGTGCCGACAGTTCCGACAGGATCGGCGCCGCCTCGGGCGCATCGACGAGCGCCGTCGCCCCGGTGCTGGAATCGTGGGCGAGGAAAGCATAATTGTCTTTCAGACAGGGCACGGTCACGATCTCGAAGGGCATGGCATTTTCCTTTCCCGCGGTTAAGCTGTAGCCGAACCGTCGCCCAAAGCCGGAGGCGTTGCAATGCATCTTGACGTGCTGGATCTTCGCCAGTTTTACTATCGGACGCGGCTTGGCCGGATGGCGCAGAAGTCGGTGCGCGATCAGGTCGTTGCCTTCTGGCCCGAGGCGCGTGGCGAAACCGTGGTCGGCTATGGATTCGCGGTGCCGCTGCTCAGGCCATATCTCGGGTCGTCGGAACGGGTGATCGGGCTGATGCCCGGCGCGCAGGGGGTGATGCCGTGGCCCGCCGGGATGGACAATGTCTCGGTCTTGTGTCGAGAGACCCGCTGGCCCCTGCCGGCGGGCGCGGTGGACCGGCTGGTCTGCCTGCACGGGCTGGAAACCTCGGAACATCCCGCCGCAGTGCTGGAAGAATGCCACCGGGTTCTGGCGCCCGAGGGCCGGGTGCTGTTCATCGTGCCAAACCGGGGCGGGCTGTGGGCGCGACGTGACGGCACGCCCTTCGGTTTCGGGCGCCCCTACTCGCTGTCGCAACTGGAAGAGCAACTGCGCGACCACGGGTTTCGCCCCGACCGGCACCGCGCCGCCCTGTTCGCACCGCCGAGCCATGGCCGGTTCTGGTTGCGCAGCGCCGACCTGCTGGAGCGCATGGGGCGCAAGTTGTCCAACAACCATGCCGGCGGGGTCATCATGCTGGAGGCCAGCAAACACAGCTACGCCCCCACGCGACCCGGTCTGGCGGAAAGGGTGCGGCGCCCCCTGCGCATCCTCGATTCCGCCCCGCAACCCGCACGTGTGCGCAGCGATCCGGGGGTATGAGCGCCGCTCGGGCGTTTGGAATGGCGCCGGCGCGGGCTTGGCTGACCGGTATGCGATTGCATGCCATCACATCCGCACGTACCGTGACTCGGTCATTATCCACAGAAAAACCACGAAAAAACTTAGCTTCAAAGCGTCGCAGGACGCGTGGTTCTCGAAAAGGCCAAGCAAAACAGGGCGTTCGGCGAAAAAACGCCGATGGCCGTGGATGTTGCAGGGTCCCCAACCCTCTGCTACATCCTGCGCGATTTCAAACGGGCGGCAACGGATCCGCCCTGGACAGAACCGCCGGGCGCGCCTTTGGGCGTGGTCCCGGCCACTGTATCGGAAGGGTGGACGTGTCGGAAACAGCTTCGATCTCGACCGGCATCGCCTCGCGTTATGCGACAGCGGTGTTCGAACTGGCCACGGAAGGCAAGGCGCTCGACGCGCTTGAGGCGGATCTCGATGCGCTGAACAGCGCCTTGGGCGACATCGAGGACCTGCGCGACCTGATCGCCTCGCCGGTCTATTCGCGGCAGGACATGCAGGCCGGGATCGCGGCCGTCGCCAAGGCCATGGGGCTCGGCGCCACCCTTGCCAACACTTTGCAACTGATGGCGTCCAAGCGCCGCCTGTTCGTCGTCCCGCAGATGATCGCCGCGCTGCGCGCCATGATCGCCGACCACAAGGGCGAAGTGACCGCCGACGTGGTGTCGGCCAAGGCGCTGACCAAGACCCAGTCCGAAAAGCTGGCCAAGACGCTCAAGGCTGCTGTCGGCAAGGATGTGAAACTGAATGCGACCGTCGATGAAGGCATCATCGGCGGTCTTGTCGTCAAGGTGGGCTCGAAGATGATCGACACCTCGATCCGCTCCAAGCTCAACACCCTCCAGAACACCATGAAAGAGGTCGGATAAATGACTATCCAAGCAGCCGAGATCTCTGCGATCCTGAAGGACCAGATCAAGAGCTTTGGCCAGGAGGCCGAAGTCGCCGAGGTGGGCCGCGTGCTCTCCGTTGGCGACGGTATCGCCCGCGTTCACGGGCTGGACAACATCCAGGCCGGCGAGATGGTCGAATTCCCCGGCGGGATCATGGGCATGGCGCTGAACCTTGAAACCGACAATGTCGGGATCGTGATCTTCGGGTCCGACCGGGACATCAAGGAAGGCGACACCGTCAAGCGCACCAATTCGATCGTCGACGTGCCCGCCGGCGACGGCCTGCTCGGCCGCGTGGTCGACGGCCTTGGCAACCCGATCGACGGCAAGGGCCCGATCGAGGCCAGCGAACGCCGCGTCGCGGACGTCAAGGCGCCGGGCATCATCCCGCGCAAATCGGTGCATGAGCCGATGGCCTCCGGCCTCAAATCCGTGGATGCCATGATCCCGATCGGCCGTGGCCAGCGGGAACTGATCATCGGCGACCGCCAGACCGGCAAGACCGCTGTGGCGCTCGACACGATCCTGAACCAGAAGACCTACAACGACGCCGCCGGCGATGACGAGAGCAAGAAGCTCTACTGCGTCTACGTCGCCGTCGGGCAGAAGCGCTCCACCGTGGCGCAGCTGGTCAAGAAGCTGGAGGAAACCGGCGCCATCGAATACTCGATCGTCGTCGCCGCGACCGCCTCCGACCCGGCGCCGATGCAGTTCCTCGCCCCCTATGCCGCGACCGCGATGGCGGAATACTTCCGCGACAACGGGCGTCACGCGCTGATTGTCTACGATGACCTGTCCAAGCAGGCCGTGGCCTATCGCCAGATGTCGCTGCTGCTGCGCCGCCCGCCGGGCCGCGAAGCCTATCCCGGCGACGTGTTCTACCTGCACTCGCGCCTGCTGGAGCGCTCGGCCAAGCTGAACGAGGATCACGGGTCCGGCTCGCTGACCGCGTTGCCGATCATCGAGACGCAGGCCGGGGATATCTCGGACTTCATCTCGACCAACGTGATCTCGATCACCGACGGCCAGATCTTCCTCGAAACGGACCTGTTCTACCAGGGCATCCGCCCGGCCGTGAACACCGGCCTCTCGGTCAGCCGCGTCGGCGGCTCGGCACAGACCGACGCGATGAAGTCGGTCGCCGGCCCGGTGAAGCTCGAGTTGGCGCAGTATCGGGAAATGGCCGCCTTCGCGCAGTTCGGCTCCGACCTCGACGCCGCGACGCAGCGCCTGCTGAACCGCGGTGCCCGCCTGACCGAGCTGATGAAGCAGCCGCAATATTCGCCGATGACCAACGCAGAGATCGTCTGCGTGATCTATGCCGGCACCAAGGGGTATCTCGACGGGATCGACGTGGGGACCGTGGGCCGCTTCGAGCAGGGGCTGCTGGCGCATCTGCGCGGCAAGCATCAGGACTTGCTGGACGACATCACCAACAACGACCGCAAGGTCAAGGGTGAGCTCGAGGACAAGATCAAGGCTGCGCTGGACGAATACGCCGCCGACTTCGCATAAGGAGACTGGTCAATGCCGAGTCTCAAGGACCTGAAAACACGGATCGCGTCGGTCAAATCGACCCGCAAGATCACCAAGGCGATGCAGATGGTCGCCGCCGCCAAGCTGCGCCGGGCGCAAGACGCGGCGGAGGCCGGTCGCCCCTATGCCGAACGGATGCAGGCCGTCATGGCCCGCCTCTCCGCCTCGGTCGGCGGATCGGACACCGCGCCGCGCCTGCTGGCCGGCACCGGATCCGACAAGACCCACCTTTTGGTGGTGATGACCGCCGAACGGGGTCTATGCGGTGGCTTCAACTCCTCGATCGTGCGCCTCGTGCGCAACCGGGTCGAGGCGCTGAAAGGCGAAGGCAAGACCGTCAAGCTGCTGACCGTCGGCAAGAAAGGGCGCGAACAGCTCAAGCGTGACTACGAGGATCTGATGGTGGGTCACGTCGACCTGTCGGAGGTCAAGCGCGTCGGCTATGCCAACGCGGCCGAGATTGCCGCGGATGTCATCGCGCGCTTCGATGCCGGGGAGTTCGACGTCGCGTCGATCTACTTCAGCGTTTTCCAATCGGTGATCAGCCAGATCCCGACCGAAACCCAGATCATCCCGGCCAAGTTCGAAGAGTCCGACGCCGGTGATGCCTCGACGCTCTACGACTACGAGCCGTCGGAGGAGGCCGTTCTCGAGGACCTGTTGCCGCGTGCGATCGCGACGCAGATCTTCACCGCGCTTCTGGAAAACAGGGCGTCCGAAGAGGGCGCGCGGATGTCGGCGATGGATAACGCGACGCGCAACGCGGGCGAGATGATCGACAAGCTGACGATCGAGTACAACCGCTCGCGTCAGGCCGTCATCACCAACGAGCTCATCGAAATCATTTCGGGCGCCGAGGCGCTCTGACGTAATCTGGAGAGACGACATGGCACAAGCAGTCGGTAAAATCACGCAGGTCATCGGCGCTGTCGTTGACGTGCAGTTCGGGAATCACCTGCCCGAGATCCTCAACGCGCTGACCACCGAGAACAACGGCAAGAAACTGGTTCTCGAAGTGGCGCAGCACTTGGGCGAAAACACCGTGCGCACGATCGCGATGGACGCGACCGAGGGCCTCGTGCGCGGCCAGAAGGTCACCGATACCGGCGCGCCGATCTCGGTGCCGGTCGGCAACGCCACGCTGGGCCGTATCCTTAACGTCATCGGTGAACCGGTGGACGAGAAAGGCCCTGTCGAGGCCGAGGAAACCCGCGCCATCCACCAGTTGGCGCCGGTCTTCGAAGAACAGTCCACCGCGTCCGAAATCCTCGTCACCGGCATCAAGGTCGTCGACCTTCTGGCGCCCTATTCCAAGGGCGGCAAGATTGGCCTGTTCGGCGGTGCCGGCGTCGGCAAGACGGTTCTGATCATGGAACTGATCAACAACATCGCCAAGGTGCACTCGGGCTATTCCGTGTTCGCCGGGGTGGGGGAACGCACCCGCGAGGGCAACGACCTCTACCACGAGATGATCGAGTCGAACGTCATCAAGCCCGACAACCTGTCGGAAAGCCAGGTGGCGCTGGTCTACGGCCAGATGAACGAACCGCCGGGCGCCCGTGCCCGCGTCGCCCTGACCGGCCTGACGCTGGCCGAACAGTTCCGCGACCAGTCGGGCACCGACGTTCTGTTCTTCGTCGACAACATCTTCCGCTTCACGCAGGCGGGCTCCGAGGTGTCGGCGCTTCTGGGCCGTATCCCGTCCGCCGTGGGTTACCAGCCGACGCTGGCCACCGACATGGGCCAGATGCAGGAACGCATCACCTCGACGCGCTCGGGTTCGATCACCTCGATCCAAGCCGTTTACGTGCCGGCGGACGACCTGACCGACCCGGCGCCGGCCACGACATTCGCCCACCTCGACGCGACGACCGTTCTCAACCGTGCGATCTCGGAACTGGGCATCTACCCCGCCGTGGACCCGCTCGACTCCACCTCGCGCCTGATGGACCCGTCCCTGATCGGCGAGGAGCACTATCAGGTCGCGCGTGACGTGCAGGGGATCCTTCAGCGCTACAAGTCGCTGCAGGACATCATCGCCATTCTCGGGATGGACGAACTCAGCGAAGAGGACAAGCTGACCGTGGCCCGTGCTCGCAAGATCCAGCGCTTCCTGTCGCAGCCCTTCGACGTTGCGAAGGTGTTCACCGGGTCCGACGGGGTTCAGGTGCCTCTGGAAGACACGATTTCGTCGTTCAAGGCAGTTGTCGCCGGTGAATACGATCACCTGCCCGAAGCGGCCTTCTACATGGTCGGTGGCATCGACGAGGTGAAAGCGAAAGCCGAGCGTCTCGCCGCAGAAGCCGCCTGAGGAGGATCCTGATGGCCGATATGATCCAGTTCGACCTTGTGTCGCCTGAAAAGAGGCTTGCCTCTTTCGAAGCGGCCTCGGTCCAGATTCCGGGCGTCGATGGCGACCTGACGGCGATGGCGGGCCACAGCCCCGTCATCACCACCCTGCGTCCGGGCATTGTCCGGGTGCAGTCGGCCGAGGGCGAAACAGACTACGTGGTTGTCGCCGGCTTCGTCGAAGTGACCGCTGAATCCGTGTCGGTGATCGCCGAACGCGCCCATGCGGGCGACGAGGTGCGCAAGGAAGACCTTGAGGATGTTCTGGCGGATGCCCGCGCCAAGGCCGCCGAGGCCGAAGGCGAGCACAAGGATGGCGCCGAGAAGTTGGTCTCCGACCTCGTTGAACTGATGGACCGCATGGACTGAGCGCGAGTCGCTCTTCAACCCACAGCTAGGAACGCCCCGCACGGGACCGGTCGCGGGGCGTTTCGCGTTCCGATTGGCCCTTGCCTTGTTGCCTGATCCTGCCCGAAAGTTTAGCCAAAGGACGGTATGGGGCAACGCGACCGAGACATGAAACGGATAGACAGCACCCTTGTTGGCGTCGATCAGGGCAGCGCGTTGCTGTTCGCCGACTATGACACTGACGGCGAGATGTGGACCGGCTCCGGCAAGCGCGAGGTCTGGCACCCGGTGCGTTTCGCGACCGCGTTCAGGGACCTGCCCTCGGTGCATGTCTCGATCAGCATGTGGGACATGGCCGCTGACGCCAATCAACGCGCAGATATCCGCGCCGCCCATATCCGCCGCGACGGGTTCGAGATCGTGTTCACGACATGGGAAGATACCAAGGTCGCTCGAATCCGCGCGGACTGGATGGCGATCGGGGCGTTGTCCAATGACGATGACTGGGATGTCGACTGAGCCCGCGCGCGTCAGTCGAGAACCACGATCCCGCTATGCTTGGCCTTGTGCTCGGGTTCGACATGGATTGTGATATTGGCATCCGGTACCGCCTTTAGCAGGGCCGCCTCGACCCGGTCGCAGACGACATGCGCATCGGCCACTGTGGTCTCGCCCGGGATCACGAGGTGAAAGTCGATGAAGATGATCCGCCCGGCATGGCGTGTGCGCAGGTCATGCGCCTCCACCGCGCCGCCGGCCTCTTGCGAGATGACATCGCGGATCGTCTGCAGCGTGTCCTCCGGCACCGCCTCGTCCATCAGCGCGACGAGCGAGTCGCGGATCACCCGGCTACCTGACCAAAGGATGTTCACCGCCACAAGCGCGGCAAGCGCCGGGTCTAGCACCCACCAGCCGGTCACCCACGCCAGCAGGATTCCGGCCGCAACCCCGACCGACGTCACCACGTCGGCCAGCAGGTGCTTGCCATCCGCCACCAAAGCGGGCGAGCGCACCCGCCGCCCCCATCGCAGCAACACCCAGCACCAGCCGGCGTTCAGCACCGTCGCGGCGGCATTGATCAAGAGGCCCTCGACCGGGGCCGCGATGGCGCGCGGCGCCTGGAATCCCTGCCACGCCTCGCGCAGGATGAAAAGCGCGGCAATGACGATCAGCACACCCTCCAGCACGGCGCTGAAGAACTCCGCCTTGTGGTGGCCGTAGGGATGATTGGCATCTGCGGGGCGTTCGGCCACGCGCACCGCGATCAGCGCGGCACTGGCAGTGGCAAGGTTCACGGTGCTTTCCAGCGCGTCCGACAGCAGTGCCACCGACCCGGTCACCCAGTAGGCCAGCCCCTTGAGGGCGAAGACGGCAAGCCCGATGATCAGGCTGCCGATGGCGAGTTTCGAGGTGACGGTCAAGGCAAGGCCCCCCGCATGCATCGCGCAAGCCCATAGCAGACCGGGGTCGCACCCGGCAAGTCACTGAAATCGCGGTTGATAATCAGTTGCACATGCGCCCGTGCGCGGACCGTCAGGCGCGGGAATACATGCCCTCGTAGATCGGCGACAGGGTCTCGTTCTGAAACAGAGAGGAGACGGAGGTTCCGCTCCAGGTGTTCAGGATGGCTTGCGCGAACATCGGCGCGGTCGGCACGATGCGAATATTTGGCGCGGCCTTGGTCGCCTCGGTCGCCTCGATGGAGTCGGTGATCACCAGCGATTTCATCACCGATTTGCTGACCCGGTCGATCGCCGGGCCGGACAGGACGCCGTGGCTGATATAGGAATGCACCTCGGTGGCGCCGTGTTCCATCAGCACCTCGGCCGCCTTGCACAGGGTGCCGGCGGTGTCGCAGATGTCATCGACGATGATGCATTTCTTGCCCTCGACATTGCCGATCACGGTCATCTCTGCCACTTCGCCTGCCTTCTCGCGGCGCTTGTCGACGATGGACAGCGGCGCGTTGATCCGCTTGGCCAGTTCGCGCGCGCGCGCCACCCCGCCGACATCGGGCGAGATCACCATGATATCGTCCATCTCGCCGCGGAAATGGTGCTGGATATCCAGCGCGAAGACCGGCGCGGCATAGAGGTTGTCCACCGGGATATCGAAGAACCCCTGGATCTGGGTGGCGTGCAGGTCCAGCGTCAGCACCCGCTCGATCCCGGCCTGCCGGATCATGTTGGCCACCAGCTTGGCAGAAATGGGCGTGCGGGCCTTGGTGCGGCGGTCCTGCCGCGCATAGCCGAAATAGGGCATCACGGCGGTGATCCGCGCCGCCGAGGAGCGGCGCAGCGCATCTGCCATGATCAACAATTCCATCAAGTTGTCATTGGCCGGGTTCGAGGTGGACTGGATGATGAACATGTCCTCGCCGCGGACGTTCTCGTAGACCTCTACGAAGATTTCCTGATCGTTGAACCGCTCGACACGCGCATCCACGAGGCCAACATTGATGCCCCGGTGCAGGGTCATGCGGCGGGCGATGGCCTGGGCCAGCGGGCGATTGGAGTTGCCGGAAATCAGCTTGGGGTCAGTGGCGGCCATGGCGGGTGTCCCTGAAGTCGCGGATGTAACGGGTTGTTGACACCCCCTAGCACTCGGCTACGAAGGGCGAAAGGCCCTAGGGAGGCACAAGATGGCGCATATCGACTATTACCTTTCCACCCTGTCCCCGTTCACCTATCTCGCCGGCACGCGGCTGGAGGAAATCGCGATGCGGCATGGCGCGACGATCACCTACAAGCCGCTTGATATCGTGACGCTTTTCGCGCGCACCGGTGGCACGGCGCTGCCGGACCGGCACCCGGCGCGCAAGGCCTACCGCCTGCAGGAATTGCGACGCGGCGCGAAGAAGGCGGGGCTGCCGATCAACGAACAGCCGATTGCCTTTCCCACAAACCCGGCGCCCGCCTCTTACGCGATCATCACCGTGCAGAAGGCCGGTGGCGGCGACCTCGGCGGGCTGGTGCACGGGATCTTGCGGGCGATCTGGGCCGAGGAAAAGGACATCGCCGAAAGCGAGGTGATCCGCGCCGCGCTGTCGGATGCCGGGTTTGCCCCCGACCTTGCCGACAAGGGGATGCTGATGGCCGCTGAGGAATACGCCCGTAACCTCGAAGACGCGGCCGCGGTGGGTGTTTTCGGCTCCCCTTTCTACGTCGTGGACGGGGCGGAGCTGTTCTGGGGCCACGACCGGCTCGACGATCTCGACCGGTATCTTTCGGGCGATCTGTGACCGGCTTCGTGCGGTATTGGGGCGCGGGGCCGCGCGCGGTCCTGGCGCTGCATTGCTCACTCGCCCATTCCGGCGCGTGGGAGGGCGTGGCGCGCGCCCTTGGCCCCGGCCTGCATCTGACGGCGCCCGATATCCTTGGCCACGGAAAGGCGCCCGGTATCGACCCGGCCCGGGATCTTCATGATCAGTGTTACGAGGCGATCCTGCCGCATCTGCCCGAGGGGCATTGCGATGTCATCGGTCACAGTTTCGGCGCAACGCTGGCGCTTCGATTGGCCGAGCAGAGGCCCGATCGCATCCGCAGCCTGACGCTGATCGAGCCGGTGCTGTTCGCCGCGGCAAAGAGTAGCGGCGTATTTTCGGCGCATCTGTCAGAAATGGCCGATTATGCCGCCGCAGAGGCAAGAGCGGACCGCGCGGCGACGGCGCGGGCCTTCCTTTCGGTCTGGGGCAATGGCCGGGCGTTCGAGGATCTGCCAGCCGCGCAACAGACCTACGCGACGGAACGGATTCACCTGATCAAGGCGGCGGAACCGGCCCTGTTCGAGGACAGCGCGGGGCTGGTGCCCCGGTTGCGGGAGGTGGCCGCGCCCACGCTGCTGGTAGAGGGCGGCGAGAGTCCCGGCATCATCCATGCGATTCTCGACCGGATGGCGCGCGACATTCCCGACACCACGCGCCTTTGCGTGCCCGGCGCCGGCCACATGGTGCCGATCACCCATCCGGGGCCGGTGGCAAAGGCGATCCGGGCGCTGTTCGACCGCTCCGCATATGGCGCGCGGTCGGTTTGACGACCCGGATGCGCATCGGTGCGGGCGCTACCCCCTGAGCAGCCCCAGCAAGCGCTGCACCGTTTCGCTTTCGCAGGACCAGTCGCAGACGAAGCGGCAGCGGATCGGTTCCTCCTCCGGCCCCTCCAGCGACGCGTTGAAGGGAAAGAGGTAGTATTTCGCCTCGGCCGCCATCGCCCGCTTGTGCGCGCCGCGCGGGATATGCGCGAAGATCATGTTGCCCGCCGGCGCCGCCTCCAGCCGCGCGCCGGGCAGGGCCGCGATGCCCTCGGCCAGTTCGGCGGCGCGCGCATTGGCCTGTTGGGCCAGCCGCAACCAAAGGCCGTCAGTGACATATGCATCCATCTGCGCCGAAAGATACCGATGCTTGGAAAACAGATGCGCGCCGCGCTTGCGGCGCAGTTCCAGTTCCCACGCCTGCGCGGGGTCGAAGAACACCACCGCCTCCACCCCGAGGCAGCCGTTCTTGGTGCCGCCGAAGCTGACCGCGTCGATGCCCGCCTTCCACGTCATCTCGGCCGGTGTGCAGCCAAGCGCCGCGCAGGCGTTGGCAAAGCGCGCGCCGTCAAGGTGGGTCTTGAGGCCATAGGATTTCGCCACCGCCGTCAGGGCGCGGATCTCGTCCAGCGAATAGGCGGTGCCGATCTCGGTGATGTTGGTGATCGTGACCGGCCCGCGTTGCACCCCGTGCACGCCCTTGTCGCCGGTCGCGAGGATCGCGCGGTCAAGCGCCTCGGGCGTCATCTTGCCATCCGCGCCATCGACCAGCACCATCTTGGCGCCGCCGGTGTAGAATTCCGGCGCGCCACATTCGTCCTCCTCGGCATGGGCGATGCGATGCATGAACACCCCGTCCCACGGGTTGGCCAGCGTCGCCAGCGCCAGCGAATTCGCCGCCGTGCCGGTGGCCACGAGGTGCACGCTTGCCTCCGGCGCGTCGAACAGGTCGCGGATCTTCTGCAAGACCCCCGGCATGATCGTGTCGTTGCCGTAGGGCATCTGGTAGCCCTCGTTGGCGCGCATCAGCGCCGCCATGACCTCTGGCGCGGCGGGTCCGGTATTGTCGGAGGCAAAGATCATGTGCCCGGCTCCTCTATGATGTAGTCTTCCCAGTCCTCTTCCGGCACCTCGAATTCGGGCACCGTGATCCCGCGCATGGAGACGCCCGCGCGGTGGACGCTGTCCGGATCACCTGACACCAACGGATGCCAGTGGTAAAGCGGCTTGCCCTCGTGGCGCAGGCGGTAGGCGCAGGTTTCCGGCATGAAATAGGCCACCTCGCCCATCGTGTCGGGGGTCAGGTGGATGCATTCGGGCACCAGAGTCTTGCGGATGTCATACTGGCCACAGCGGCACGTCTCGTCATCCAGCAACCTGCAGGCGACGCGGGTCAGCGCGACCTCGCCCGTTTCCTCGTCTTCAAGCTTGTTCAGGCAGCACTTGCCGCAACCGTCGCAGAGCGCTTCCCACTCCTCGGCGTTCAGGCGGTCAAGCGGCAATTCCCAGAAACGCGGGCGCAGGCGGGTCATTCCAGCGCCTTGAGGGTCGCGCGGGCGCGCGCGCTGTCGCCGTCCATCTGGGTGATCAGGGCTTCCAGCCCGTCGAAATTCATCTCCGGGCGCAGGAACTCGACCAAGGCAACGGACAGGTCGCAACCGTAGAGGTCGCCAGTGAAATCAAAGACGAAGGTTTCAAGGTTGGGCGCCTCGCCGCCGAACATCGGCCGAATGCCCAGCGACGCGACACCGTGGTACTGGCCTGCATGCGCCCCGTCCAGCACATCGACCAGCACCGCGTAAACGCCAAGCCGGGGCAGGTGAAGCCCCGAAAGGTCCATGTTCGCCGTGGGATAGCCCAACTGCCGACCGCGTTTCTCACCATGCACCACCGGCCCCTCGATCCGGTGCCAGTGCCCCAACATCGCGGCCGCGTCGCGCGGGCGACCGTCGGACAGCGCCTTGCGGATATTGGTCGAGGAAATCGCGCCAAGGTCGCCGTGCTGGATCGGCACGATATCGACCGCGAAGCCGTGGCGCTGCCCGAACTCCGCCAGCATCTCGGCGGTGCCTTTGCGCCCCCGCCCGAAACAGAAATCGGACCCGACGATGACCCGGCTCAGGCCCAGCCCCGTGGCCAGAACCTCGCGCGAAAACGCCTCCGCCGACAGGCCGGCGAGCGCCGTGTTGAACGGCAGTTCATACAGGATGTCGACGCCGAGCTTCTCCAGCCGGTGCGCCCGCGCCTCGGCATTCATCAGCCGGAAAGGCGGTGCGTCGGGGGCGAAGAACTGGCGCGGATGCGGCTCGAAGGTCAGCACGCCAAGCGGGGCAGTGTCGCGGCGCGCCCGGTCGATCACGTATTGATGGCCCAGATGCACGCCGTCGAAATTGCCGATCGCGGCAGAGGCACCCCGGTCCGCGGCTTGTGCATATTGGTGGTCGCGCAGGATTCTCATGCAGTTCGCTTAGCTTGCCGCCTTGCCAAGGGCAAGCGGCCGGACTCAGCCCTTGGTGGCCTTCTTCAGGGTCTCGGCGGCGCTACGCAGTTCCTCGGCGATTTCCAGCGCCTCGTCCGGGTCGAAATCGAGCGGCAGATCCACCCCCTCGGCCTCGATATAAATGCGCACCATGCCCATGGTGGTCGGCCCGATCTGCAGGTTGGCCGCGGTATCGCTTTCGCTGTCTATGCCCATTGCGGGTGCCTCCGAGATGGCCCGTTGGCATGGGGCCGATGTCAGTTGCAGAGAGGTAGCGACTGACGCCGCAACGCACAAGGGGTCCCGGTCAAGCGGGGGAATTTGACGTACAGGAGAGGCTTGCATTCTCTGCCGCGGGTGGCTATTGACCCCGCCAGTGCCGCCTTAGCTCAGTTGGTTAGAGCGCTGGATTGTGGATCCAGAGGTCCCCCGTTCGAGCCGGGGAGGCGGTACCATCCCCCCTTCCGTCGATCGCTGCCAACCGCCATTGCGGGCCATTTCAACCACCGAGTGCTGCAAAACCGAGCGGGTCGTGTCACGGCATTATCACGACCGCGTGAGGCCCCGGCGACACGTGGCCGCGGGCTACGCCAGCGTTGCGCGGATGCCGGTTTTGTTGCAGCATCGGGACTCGGACTACACGGGGCGGTTTTCGGTCGGATCGGGCCGCTACCTGCCCGATCCGACCCGGATTTTTTGGAGCTGGATTTAATACGCACATGACTTTTCCCCGATATCGCGCGCAAACGGTGGCTGCCCTTTCAACGCTTTTTCTGGCCATGACGGGCCCGGCCCATGCCACCGGGCTGGACTTGCCGGATGCCGAGAGGATCGCGGCGCAACTGGAGGTCTACAATTCCAACGCGCCCGGCTCGATCTTCGCGCTGCAACCCTATCGCAACGACATGTCGCTTACCGGCGCGGACGGGCTGGAGGTGACGCTGACCTCCATGAACCCCGGCGTGAACGCGTGGTTCATCTTGCGCGTGGCCGGCGGCGACCATGGCCGCGCGCGGTTCTATCACCTTGAAAACGCGGATCCGGCGGCGTGGCAGGTCTCGCTTGCCATGGATGGCGACGCGCCGGCGATCCGGCTGGAAAGCGCAGACAACACGGTCGATTGCGCGCCGTGGCAGGGGCGCAATTCGCAACTCGAGGCCGCCCGCGCCGAACCGCTGCCCTATGCGCCGCTCTGTGACGGGGCCATGTACCTGCGCAACCAGGTCTCTGGCAACCGCACCTCGCGCGAGGCGATCGCGGAATTCCTTCGGGAGAATGTGATTTTCGGCGACTCCCTTGTCAACCTGATCAAGGGCACGCTGTTTCAGGATGCCTATCGCGAAAGCTCGGAAGAGGCGGATACCGAAGACGCCGGGTCCGTGGTCGCGGCGCTCGGCCAAGCGAATCTGAGCCGGTTCCCGGTGATGCGCACCGCGCCGGGGTTCGACCTCGTCGGCGCCGAGGGCGGGATGGAGGCGGGCAGTTGGTACGCGGTGGAGGACGCGCCGGGCATCTACGCCTCGATGATGCAGCCCGGCATGATCAGCGACGAGATCCTGAACCGCCGGGGCGAGACCAACTGGCTGGACGGGGTCGAACGGGGCGCGAATGTCCACCTTGTCGCCTTCGACATGCGCGATTTCGAGATCGGCTATGAACTTGGCACCGCGCATCCGGCGCTCGGCTGGTCCTCGCGGCCGCACGGCGCCGGGCGCGACTGGTCCATCCCCGGCCCCGACGGGATCGATTCGCCCAGCCCGTTGATCATGACCGGCATGCTCAGCCCGTCGCTGACCGACCGGGTCGCGGCGACCTTCACCGCCGGTTACAAACGTGACCACGGCGCCTTTCGCTATGGCGACATGGCAACCTTCAATCATGGGCATCACTACGGGTTCATGGTCAACGGCACCGTGCTCAGCCGCCTCTGGCCGGGGCTGTCCACGATCTACGTCACCCATGACGGCAGCTTCGGCATGACAACCTGGACCGAGGCGCTGAACGAGGAATTGCTGCCGCACCTGCGCTTTGCCCGGCAGAACGGGGTGCCGCTGATCCACCCTGACCCGGAAACCGGCGAAAGCGTACCGGGTGATCGCGTGACCCAATGGGGGGCGGGCAACTGGTCCGGCTCGGCCGATGCGCAACTGCGCACGTTGCGCGCCGGGTCCTGCCTGCGCGAGGTGGGCGGGCGGCAATTCCTGATCTACGCCTACTTCTCCACCGCCACGCCCTCGGCCATGGCGCGGACGTTCCAGGCCTATGATTGCGACTATGCAATGCTTCTCGATATGAACAGCCAGGAGCATACCTACATGGCGCTTTACCCGCAGATCGAGGATGGTGATGACTGGATCGAGGCGGAACACCTCGTGCCGGGCATGGCCTCCATCGACCAGCAGAGCCGTGCGGGCGTGGTCCCGCGCTTCGTGGGCTTCGCCGACAACCGCGATTTCTTCTACCTTCTCAGACGCGAGTAACCCGAAGCCGGAGGATCCCCCGATGAACACCCTGTCCCGCATGGTCGTGGCCCTTGCAATCGGCGTCATGGGCGCCGGGCCGGGGGGCGCGCAAAGCCTGCAGGAACGCAACGAGCAGATGTTCCGCCAGATGCAGGAGGTGCGCGGTGTCTCCAATGCAGAGATCCGGCGCATCCGCGAGATTTTCGCCGGGTCGTCCTGGATCGGTCAGGGCAATCCCTCTGTCACGCGCCACCCGATGACGCCCGAGGAAGCCGCGGCGCGGATCGGCGGGTCGGTCGAGGCGGTGCAGCAGAGCTATCGCAACCGGCAATGGGAACGCATCTGCGGCGGACCCTACCGGGCACCGCTCTACGACCCCGAGACCGAGCGCCCGGAGGACGCCGAGGTCTGCGTCGACATGTTCGAATATCCCAACATCCCGATGGCGTACCCGGTGGTCTGGGTGCGCGCGAACGAGGCGCATGCCCTTTGCCAGGCCGAGGGCGGGCGACTGGGCGATGCGCATGAATGGGAAGGCGCGGCTGCCGGGCAGCTTTTGCCGCCGGATTACCAGTTCCAGCTTGGCAGCCAGCAGGCGATGCGCGCCTGGCACAATGCCAACTGGGCGCATACGCGCAACGTCTACAGCATCGGGCAGTGGCGGTCAGGGGTCTGCGCGACGGGCAGTTCCAAATCGGCCAGTTGCAATGGCGGCAGTTTCACCGGCTGCGGCTCGAATACTTATCCGGCGGGATCGTTTCCGCAATGCCAAAGCCCGCTTGGCGCCTTTGACATCGACGGTAACGCGGCCGAGCATATGAACCTGCCGCTCCGCGAGGACCAGATGGCGAGCCGCGGCTCCACCACGCTTGGCGTGACCGAGATGAAGGGCAGCTGGTTCATCTGGGACACGATCCGCGCGCATGAGCACTGGGCCCGCTGGCGGGCACCCTACTGGCATGGCAGCCGGGTCCTTTCCCCGTCGAGCCATCGAAACTACCATCTGGGGTTTCGCTGTTTCTACGATGTGAACTGAGCCGGGCCTGCGCCCTCGGCCGCGACCCACCCGCCCACCCCTGTCACGCCCGAGGGCGCGCAGGCGTGCCAACCGCGCACGGCGCGGCGGGCGCAGGCAAGCGGTGCGGGTTCAGGTTCGGGGGATCAGCGCGAGGCGATCTGGATCGCGGGGCGGCCGATCGGTCCATCCGTGTTCAGCAGGCCGGCATAGGTGCTGTCCATCAGCAGGTCGCGCAGGTCCACCGCGCGGCCATTGACGAAGGCGGTGCGGCTGACCAACCGGATGCCGTGGCTGTAATCGGCATATTCGGCGCCGTGCACGGTCGACAGCGGCTGGATCGGGCTGCCGCCGGCGCGGTGCCAGCCGTAGATCGCCACGCGACCCGGCGCGCTCGACAGGCGGTTGGTCAGCACAAGATCCTTCTTGTGGCCGGCCACCAGCATGCCGAGGCGCCCGCCGGAGTTGCGGTATTGCTGCTGCACCGTGGCGTTGTGGCGCATGAAGTACCCGGTGGAGGCCATTTGCGCGCCCGGGTTCATCGGTGACGGCGAGAGCCTCAAGTCGGCTTGGGTATGGATCGCGTCCACCATGCGGGTGGTGGGGAGCATCATGCCGAAGCCTTCCGCGATGCGGGCGGCGGCGGACAGGCCGAGCGGCACGCGCATGAAATCGCTGTCATCGCCGACGGCAAGGTAATCCGGCGTCACGCAGATCGTCACCTGTGCGCTGCGGCCGTTCGGAAGCACGCCGGTGAAGTTGACCGGCGCGAGGCCGCGCAGGAAATCGGGGACGTTGCCGGCCAGCACCTCGCGCGCGATGGCGGCGTCGCGGCTGGTGCCCGACAGCGATTCGATCGAGGTGGCAAAGGCGGTGCCGCGCGACGCGCCGCGCGACCGGCGGGGAATGTCACGGGCGAGGCGGTCGGAGCAGGCATTGGCGTTGCGGTCGAATTGCGGTGTCGCCGCAGGCTCTTCCGCCGGCAGGGCGGCAAGCGTGACCTCGGCGGTAGGTTCAGAGGCGCGCGCCGGGGCGGTCGCGGCGGGCGTGGTGTCCAGATCCGCCGGGCGCAGGGCGGGGCGCGGACTGACCGGGGTGGCCAGTGGCGACAGCGCGGCGACCTCGACCTCCGCCTCGGCGATTTCCGCGATCGGGCGTGGATCGGGCCGCAACGCGGCCAGATCGGCAGCGGCAGCGTCGCGTCGGGCGGCGGCGGCCAGCGCCTCGATCCGGGCCGGGCGCGGGATCGCGTCGACCGGGGGGCGGCCCGTGATCACGGTCGGGGCCGGTTCAGGGTGCGGCGGACTCGGCTCCGCCACCTCGTAGCCGGTGCCGGGCGTGGCGGGGGGCAGGGAGGCGGGCAGGGCGCGTTCGGGGCCCGTATCGGCGCCCGCGATCGGGGGAGTCGCGCGTTCGGCCACCGGCAGGGTGCCAAGGCCAGCCTGCGGAATCTCGGCGCGCGCGGGCACGGGGACGTCCTCCACCCCGGCGAGGCGCACCGCCGGCGCGATCCGGGTCAGGGTCACCGTCAAAAGCGCCGCACACACGCAGGCTGACGCCACCAGCGTCACGATGACGGCGGCGGGCGATTCCAGAAACTCGGAGCGCGTGTCAACGACCCGCTGCTTCAGCTGGTCAAAATATCTGTCCCTCATGGCGGCGGGGATACACTCAAGAGGTTAAGCAAACAAGAACACGCCATGCACCCGCGCGGCGGTGACCACAGATGTGGCGGAAACCTGCCGCTTTTCTGCGAGTGCGAGCGGTTCTCTGCGCCCGCTCAGATGCTGGTCTTCTTGAAGATCGCCTCGGGGATTGCCTTGATCACCGCCATAACGATCCGCCAGATCGGGCGTACGTAGATGATATTACGGGATTTTTCGACCGCTTTCACGATTGCCGCCGCGACTTCCTGTGGCTCTGCCGTCAGCCGGGCGGGAAGGTCGAGATGGGCAGTCATCGTGGTGTTCACGAAGCCCGGTTTCACCGTCACCACGTGCACGCCCTGCTTCGCAAGCCGGTTGCGCAGGCCCGACAGGAAGGCGGTGAAGCCCGCCTTGGCGGCACCGTAGACGTAGTTCGACGCGCGCCCCCGGTCACCCGCGACGGAACTGATTCCCACCAATGTGCCCGATCGGCGCATGGCGAACCGGTCCGCAAGCACGCCGAGGATCACCGCCGGGCCCTCGAAATTCGACCGCATCACGGTGACCGCCTTGGCAGGGTCCGTCTCGTTCTCCGCCTGCTCGCCCATCAGGCCCACGGCCGAAACGGCGATGGCGGGCAGGCTTGGCAGGGCGTCGACGAACCCCTCGTGCCCGGCCACGTCGAGCGCGTCGAAGTCATGCAAGGTCACCTCGACACCATACCGGGTTTCCAGGTCGGCCTTGTCGGCTTCCAGCCCCTCGACATGGCGCGCGGCCAGCTGGATCGGGTGGCCCCCTGCGGCGAAAGCGCGGGCGGTGGCGCGGGCGATGTCGGAGCGTGCGCCAAGGATGAGAACGGGCAGTGTCACAGGTTGAGCCTTTCGGATTGAAGCGACGCGAAACTGGCCGACAATCCCCGGTCGCGGCGCCACGTGGCGAAAGCCTCGGCGCGGGGGTCGGAACCGGCGAGGATCTCGGCGGGCATGCGGCTGTCCTTGGCAAGGTAGAAACGGCCGCCATGGTCCAGCGTGATGGCGTCAAGCTCCGGCATCAGGGCGATGGCGGCCTTGGAACGGGGGAAGTCGAGCGCCAGCGTGTAGCCCGCCATCGGGAAGGAAAAGGCGCTGTCCTGCGGGCCGAAGCGCTTGAGAACCGAAAGGAACGATGCCTGCCCGGAGGCCGAAATCGCCGATAGAAGCCGCTGCATCCCTTCGCGTGCGGTGTCCTGCGGGATCACGCATTGAAACTGCATGAAGCCGCGCCGGCCATAGAGGCGGTTCCAGTTCCCGATCGCGTCGAGCGGATAGAAATAGCCGTCCCAGTCCACGATCCTCGTGCCCTTCTGCCGCGCGCCGTTCCGGTAATAGGCCGCGTTGAAGGCGCGCACCGTGAGCGGGTTCAAGGCAAAGCCCGGCGCGTTGATCGGGAAGGGGATGTTGCGGTGACGCGGCGCCTTGAACGGGGTGGCGCGGTAGCGCGGCGGCACCTCGCCCGGGTCGGCGTGTTCGCCAAGCATGACGAGGCTGCGGCCAAGGTGGTCGCCCTTGGCGGCGCAGTCGATCCAGGCGACCGAATACGTCGCGCCCATGTTGGCCTCGAAGGCGTCCATGGCCGCGGCAAGGTTGTCGGCCGGGATCATCTCTTGCCGGATCCAGCCCGATTTCACCGCGCGCAGCCGGACCGCGCAGCGCAGGATCACGCCGGTCAGCCCCATGCCGCCGAGCGTCCATTCGAACAGATCCGCGTTCTCGTCGCGCGAACAGCGGGTCACCTCGCCCCTGGGCCCCATCACGTCGATCCAATCCACGCAAGCGCGGAAACTGCCGTCCAGATGGTGGTTCTTGCCATGCACATCCGCCGCGATCGCGCCGCCAAGCGTGATCAGCTTGGTGCCCGGCGTGACCATGGGAAACCAGCCGCGCGGCAGGAAACAGTCGATCACGTCGGCCAGCATCACACCCGCCTCGGCCACCAGTTGCCCGGTGGCGGGGTTGAAGGACAACATCCGGTCGAAATGGCGCATGTCGATCGTGTTGCGTGGGCTGATCGCGGAATCGCCGTAGGACCGGCCGTTGCCGCGGGCGATGGCGCTGCCCTCGGCAACGTGGTCGGCCAGTTCGGCTTCTTTCCGCGGCGCGCGCACCCGCGCCTCGGCCTTCGGGAAATTGCCCCAACCGGACAGTTGCATCACGCGCCCCCCGCATTTGCCAGCCGCGCATCGGTGAAAACGAAGCGCCTGTCGAGCGTGTATTTCGTCACGTAGCCCACCATCAGGCCCAGTATCGCGCCCAGTTCGCGCATCGCATCGCTGCCCCAGATCAGCCAGAACGCGGTTTCCGTCCCCCAGAAGATGCAGGTCGTCACGATCCCCATCGCGGAATAGAGCGCGAATTTCTGGCCATGGGCCTTCACGCCCGTCGAGGTGTCGAAGAAGATCCACCGCTTGTCGAGCAGGTATTTCACGACAAGCCCCACAAGCGTGCCCGCCCCGACCGCGACGGCGAAATAGGCGCCGCTTTCCCCGAAATGCAGCACCGCGCGCTGCGTGCCGAGATTGGCGAGCGTGGCGATCACCGCGAAGATGGCGTAGCGCAGGGCGAGCGTTCTCACGCTCATATCAGCGCCGCCGCCGCGCCAAGCGCGGTCATCACGACGAAGGTGGTCAGGCTGGTGCGGTCGCTTACCGCGAATACCAGCGGGTCATCGTTCATCGCGCCCCGGTGGGTGACGAAGATGACCCTCGAAATCCAGAACAGCAGCAGCACGCAGACGCCCCACAAAAGGGTCGGGCTCGTGTAGTGGTCCCGCGTGACCGGATCGTTGATGTAAAGCGCCAGCACGAGGATGGAGACCATGCCGGACGCGGTCGCCATCTGCGTCACGATCGGCAGATCCTCCAGCCGGTAGCCGCGCCCGGCGGCGTCTTGTCGGCCGCTGTCCTTCAGATGGACGAGTTCCGCCTGCCGCTTGACGGCGGCGAGCGCGAAGAAAAAGAACATGGAAAACGCCAGCAGCCACAGCGACAAACCGATTCCCGTTGCCACCCCGCCGGCCACGATGCGCAGCGTGTAAAGCCCGGCGAGGATGCAGATATCCACGATCACCTTGCGCTTGAGCCAGAGCGAATAGCTCATCGTCATGGCGAAATAGAAGGCGATGGTGCCGAAGAAGGCCCAGCCCAACGTGCCGGACGTGGCCAGCCCCAGCACCAGCAGCGCGGGGAAAAGCGCGGTGCCGACGGGCACCGGCAAACGGCCAGAGGCGAGCGGGCGTCGGCACTTGCGTGCATGGGCGCGGTCCGGGTCGAGGTCGAGCAGGTCGTTGAGGACATAGCCCGCCGAGGCGACCAGCCCGAAGGACAAGAACGCCACAAGGCATTGCAGCAGGGTCACCGCGGCAAGCGACTGGCTGGCCAGCATCGGTACGAAGATGAGAACGTTCTTCAGCCATTGATGCGGGCGCATCGCTTTCAGGATCGGCCAGATCAGCGGTTCGGGCGGGGAAAGGTGGGTGGCCTCACGATTGATGGCCTCGACCTTGCCCCGGAAGGCGCGGCGCGCGCCCACGGTAATGGCCCCGCCTGCGCGCTGCCAAACGGCAATATCCGCCTGGCTGTCGCCCATGTAGGTAAAACCGCCATCGCCGTAGCGGTCGGTCAGGAAGGCGGCCTTTTGCCCGGCCTTGAGGTTGTGGCCCGGCGCGGTGCCGAACACCTCGTCGAAAAGGCCCAGATGGTCGGCGATCCGGTCGGCAAGGATCTGGTCGCTTGCGGTGACCAGCACGACGCGCCCGCCGGTCGCCCGCCAATCTTCGATCCGGGCGATGACCTCGTTGTTGTAGGGCAAGCGGGTCACGTCGGGACAGGCCGAAAGCGCCATCTCGCGCTTGAGCGCCGGAATGCCCTGCCGCAAGGCACGGGCGGCGGTGAACGGCGCGTGCCAATCCTGCGCAAGGGTCGCCCAGAAACATTCGAACAGCATGTCCGAACGCAGGAGCGTGCCATCGAGATCGACGGCCAGAACGCTGTCTTTCACATCGGAATCGCGCATTGTCCCCGCTTCGTCATGGCATCTGGCGCCGGCGCCGGTTTGTCCGCTGGTGTTCCCGGCTTTTACATCCTGCGCAACGCCTTGCACAGGGGTAAGGCAATCCTCGGACGGCCATGTGGTTTTATTGGGGTGCCCGGTGGCAAAGCTGTCGACAGGGCCGGGCGCGATTGGCTAGTCTTCGGGCACTATTTCAATAGCAATCCGGTCCATAGCCATGATCCTTCCCGCCCGCATTTCATTGCCGCGCCTCGGCCTCGTGCTGGCGCTGTCGATCAGCCCGCTTGCCGTTGCCGCGCAGACGGCGCCGGAGGAGGCGGCCACGCGCTGCGTCGAGATGGCCGGCCCCCCAGATGCCGGGGTCCCGATCTCGCCCGAAGCGCAGGACGCCGCCCGCGCAGCGCTGCAGGAGGCCGCCCCCTTTTGCGAGCAGGCCATGGCCGACGGCGGGGCGGCGCCGGAGGTGCTGTTTCATCTCGGCGTGATCCGGCAGGCGGCGGGCGACCATGACGCTGCTATCGCTGCCTTCGAGGCGGCCGCCGAGGCCGGGCTTGCAACGGCCGAGACCAAGCTTGGGGATTATCACCTGTTTGGGATCGGACCGCTCGGGCGCGATGCCGAGACGGCCGCTGGCCATTTCCGCGCCGGGGCGGAGGGCGGCGACCCGGCGGCGCAGATGACGCTGGGGCTCTTGCACCGTCTCGGCGCCGGGGTGCCGCGCGACGCCGGCCGCATGGTGGCGCTGATGCGCGAGGCGGCCGATGCGGGCTATCACTTCGCGCAGTTCCGGCTGGGCCAGACCTACCTGACGGGCGAGGGGGTTCCGGGCGGGCAGGATGCCGCGCTTGGCATTCCAGACCGCGAGGCGGCGGCGCGCTACCTGTCTATGGCCGCCGAGCAGGGCAATATCGAGGCGGTTCTCGAACTGGCTCGGCTTTACGGCGACGGGGACGGTTCCGGCGGCGGCGACCCGGCTCAGCAATTGCGCTGGACCGAGCGCGCCGCCGAGGCAGGGCTGCCGGATGCGATCGCGGCGCTCGGGTTCCTTTACGAACGGGGCCGCGGCGCCGAGGCCGACCCGGAGCGTGCCGCGCGGCTTTACGTCGAGGCCCTCGAAACCGGCGATGTGAGCATGGATGATCTGCGTGGGCAACTCGGGGGGTCCACCCCGCGATGGGATCGCGACACCGCGATTGCCTTCCAGCAGATCCTACAGGAGCGGGGGCTGTATGCCGGCGCCATCGACGGGGTCATCGGTCCTATGTCGCGTGCGGCGGCGCGGGCGCTCAACGACTGACACGCCGCCTCGTCGTTGCCTGTGGGGCGCTCAGTCTCCGGTGATCTGAACGCTCTGGCGCAGGTCGCCGCTGTCGCGGTCGAAGATCAGGATGCGGTCATCCGCCGTGACCACCGCGAACCAGTCCGGGCCCATGGTCACCGCGCTTGCCCGCACGCCCTCGGGCAGCGTCACCTCTTCCGGCAGGCGGATGCCGTCGCCGCCCGGGAAACGGGTGACAAAGGTGATCACGACCGCTATCAGCCCGACGATCATCACCACCGTCAGGACCGTCACGAGGAGGCGCAGCAGCCTCAGGTTCAGCGGGTCCCGGTCATCCTCACCCAGTGGAGCGTCCTGCATGTCGTCCGGCCCTTCCTCCAAGATCGTCGCGGTCCGTATCGGCGCAAACCCGGCGCCGCGCCTTGATAAGGCATTGGCCCGCGAAGTGCCAGAGGACGCGGCACTCAGCCGCTCGCGTCTGGCAAAGCTGATCGCGGAGGGGGCCGTTGCGGTGAACGGCGGCATCGTGACCGACGCCAAGGCAAAGCTGGCCGCGGGCGACCGGGTAGAGATCACGCTTAAAGACGCCGCCGATGTCGAAACCCGGCCCGAGGATATCCCGCTGGACATCCTGCACGAGGATTCCGACCTGATCGTGGTCAACAAACCCGCGGGCATGGTCGTGCACCCAGCGCCGGGCACGCCCACGGGCACGCTGGTCAACGCGCTCCTGCACCATTTCGGCGGAAACCTGTCGGGTATCGGCGGCGAAAAGCGCCCCGGCATCGTGCACCGGATCGACAAGGACACGTCCGGCCTGCTGGTCGTGGCCAAGTCCGACCGGGCGCATCACGGTCTTGCCGCGCAGTTCGAAAAACACAGCGTTGAGCGTCATTACATGGCGCTGTGCCACGGCGAACCCGGCCCCTCCGACCCGCGCCTGCGGGGCGTTCGCGGGGTCAGCTTCGAACAGGGCGGCATCCTCAAGATCACCACCCAGCTTGCCCGCCACAAGACTGACCGTCAGCGCCAGGCGGTGCTGTTCTCCGGCGGGCGGCATGCGGTGACACGGGCGCGGGTCGCGGAGGGGTTTGGCGCCGTCGCGCTGCTCGATTGCTGGCTGGAAACCGGGCGCACCCACCAGATTCGGGTGCATCTGGCCCATGCCGGGCACGCATTGGTCGGCGATCAGACCTATGGCGGGCGGCGCAAGGTCTCGGCCAAGGATCTGGGAGCGGATCTGGCGGCCGACCTCAACGGATTCACGCGGCAGGCGCTGCATGCCGGGACGCTTGGCTTCGAGCATCCGGTCACCGGCGCGCGGCTGCGCTTCTCGGCGCCGCTTCCCGGCGACATGGCCCGGCTTCTCGAACGGCTTCGGGATCATGGCGTCTAGTGTGTGCACAACTGCACGTGAGGACGTTGTAACATGGATTGTGTGTGCAAGCTTGCGGGTGTAACTTTAGGACGAATGCGGGATCGACCCTTGAAACGGAGAAGGGCTGTCCCCACGTTAACGGCAAGTTAATACAATTTACATATCCGTCGAATCGAACAGGGGTATGACAAACGTGAGTAGCAACCTCAGCACCTATGCCAATCTTCCGGCCCCGTCGCCGGAACAGGGCCTCAATCGGTACATGCAGGAAATCCGAAAGTTCCCGATGCTGGAACCGGAGGAGGAATACATGCTGGCCAAGCGGTGGGTCGACCACGAGGATACCGAGGCCGCCCACAAGCTGGTGACGTCGCACCTGCGCCTCGCCGCCAAGATCGCCATGGGCTATCGCGGCTACGGGCTGCCGCAGGCGGAGGTTATTTCGGAGGCCAACGTGGGCCTGATGCAGGCCGTCAAGCGGTTCGACCCGGAACGGGGCTTTCGACTTGCGACCTATGCAATGTGGTGGATCCGCGCCAGCATCCAGGAATACATCCTGCGATCGTGGTCGATGGTGAAACTTGGCACGACAAGCGCGCAGAAGAAGCTCTTTTTCAACCTGCGCAAGGCCAAGGCCCGCATCGGCGCGCTCGAAGATGGCGACATGCGCCCCGAGAACGTCAAGCAGATCGCCCATGATCTCGGCGTGACGGAGGACGAGGTGATCTCGATGAACCGGCGCATGTCTGGCAGCGACGCGTCGCTCAATGCCATGATCGGGTCGGAGGGCGACAGTTCCACCCAGTGGCAGGACTGGCTGGAGGACGAAGGCGCCGATCAGGCCGGCGACTACGAGGAACGCGACGAGCTGCAGCAGCGCCTCGCCCTGATGAAACAGGCGATGGACGTTCTGAACGACCGCGAACGCGATATCCTGACGCAGCGGCGGCTGAAGGATCAGCCGGTGACGCTGGAGGACCTGTCGGCGGTCTACGAAGTCAGCCGCGAACGTATCCGCCAGATCGAGGTGCGCGCCTTCGAGAAACTGCAGACCCGGATGCGCGAACTGGCGAAGGAACAGGGGATGCTGGCCCCGGCGTGACGCCGCAAGGCCCGCGCGAGAATGAGGTTGGCCCGCCTTTCGCGCGGGCCTTTTTCATGGTCTTGTGCGGGCGAACAGGGAGATGACCACATGACCGATCCGATCCGATGGGGCGTCCTCGGCGCCGCCAATTTCGCCCGCAAGACGATGGCGCCTGCCATTCACAATGCTTCCGGGGCCGTTCTGGCGGCCTTGGCGACATCGACCTCCGAAAAGGCCGCGCCGTTCCGGGCGTTGCAGCCCGACCTCGCGGTTCATGACAGCTACGAGGCGCTGCTTGCCGATCCCGCGATCGAGGCGGTCTACATCCCGCTGCCCAATGCGTTGCATGTGGAATGGACCGAGAAGGCCGCCCGCGCGGGCAAGCATGTGCTCTGCGAAAAACCGATCGGGCTGAGCCTTGCCGATATCGACCGGTTGATCGCCCTGCGCGAGGAAACCGGGCTCTTGATCGCCGAGGCCTACATGATCCCGCATCACCCGCAATGGCAGATGGTGCGCGAGATCGTGCAGGGCAGCGTGATTGGCGACCTGTTGCATATTGATGGCTATTTCACCTTCCGCTTGCAGGATGCCGGCAATATCCGCCTCGACGCGGCGCTTGGCGGCGGCGTGACGCGCGATATCGGGGTCTATACGCTTGGCGCTGCACGGTTGGTCACGGGGCAGGAGCCTGCGCAAGTCGTCTCGCGCTTCGGCTGGCGGGACGGCGTGGACGTGTCTGCCCGGATCTGGGCGGATTACGGCGCGACGACCTGTTCCATCTACATGAGCATGGAAGCCCCGAACCGGCAGGTGATGACCTTCCATGGCAGCGAGGGGTTCGTGGAGTTGACCGCGCCGTTCAACCCGGTGAGCCATCGCGAAGCCTCGGTGCGGCTGGTGCGCGGCGATGGCGAGGAGCGGCTGACGCGGTTCCCCAACGCCCGGCAATACGTGGCGCAGGTGGAGGCGTTCGGTCGCACGCTGCGCACGGGCGCCGAGTACCCGGTTCCGTTGGAATTCTCGCGCGGGACGCAGGCGGCGCTGGAAGCGGCCTTCGCGGGTGAACAAGCCGCATCGCGGTAAACCCGTGGCCGAAGGCCGGTCGCGCGACTGTTGCTGAACCGGTTCCGATCGGATGAGACGCGCCCCAAAGGCATCCCGTTGAAAGAACGCTCACGGCCGCCTGCGTAACCGGGCCAGAAGCGGCTTCACGTCGAGCGCTGCCACCGCGATCCCCAGCGGCAGCATCCAGAAGCCGAAGACGGGCAGAAACCCGAGCAACCCGAAGCCGATCAGGACCAGACCCACAAGCAGGCGCAGCCCGGGCGGCACGTTGGCGCGCACCCAGACCAGCAGCCGCTTCAGTTTCATCCGAAACGCGGCCCATTTGCTGCGATCGCTTGTCATGCGCCCGCGATCCCCGAGCCGGCGCTCAATCTTCCATCGCTTCCAGCTCGTCGATCATCCCCTCGATCATCGAGAGCCCCTTGTCCCAGAAGGCCGGGTCGCTGGCATCAAGCCCGAAGGGCGCCAGCAAGTCCTTGTGGTGCTTCGATCCGCCCGCTTTCAGCATCTCGAAATATTTCTCCCGAAAATCCGCGTCGCCTTCCTCGTAGACGGCATAAAGCGCGTTCACCAGTCCGTCGCCGAAGGCATAGGCATAGACGTAGAAAGGCGAATGGACGAAATGCGGAATATAGGCCCAGAAGGTTTCGTACCCGTCCATGAAATTGAAGACCGGGCCGAGGCTTTCGGCCTGAACGCTCATCCACAGCGCGTTGATATCCTCAGGCGTCAGTTCGCTTTCGGCGCGGGCGGCATGCAGCTTGCATTCAAAATCGTAAAACGCGATCTGGCGCACGACCGTGTTGATCATGTCCTCGACCTTGCCGGCCAGCATCACCTTGCGTTCGGCGTCGTCCTTGGCTTGCGACAGCATCTTGCGGAAGGTCAGCATTTCACCGAAGACAGAGGCGGTTTCGGCCAGCGTCAGCGGCGTGGCCGACAGAAGCTCGCCTTGCCCCGCCGCCAGCCGCTGGTGCACGCCGTGGCCCAGTTCGTGGGCCAGCGTCATCACGTCGCGCGGTTTGCCGAGGTAGTTCAGCATCACGTAAGGGTGGGCGTCGGCCACGGTGGGGTGCGCGAACGCCCCCGGCGCCTTGCCCTCCTTCACGCCGGCGTCGATCCAGCCATCGGTAAAGAACGGCTTGGCCAATTCCGACATGCGCGGATCGAAGCTGTCATACGCTTCCATCACCGTCTGGCGCGCCTCGTCCCACGTGACCAGCCGGTCATCTTGCATCGGCAGCGGTGCGTTGCGGTCCCAGACCTCCAGCGTGTCGAGGCCGAGCCACTTTGCCTTCAGCTTGTAGTAGCGATGCGACAGGCGCGGATAGGCCTTGACCACCGCGTCGCGCAGCGCCTCGACCACCTCGGGTTCAACGTGGTTGGCAAGGTGGCGGCTCATCTGCGGGGTGGGCAGTTTGCGCCAGCGATCCTCGATCTCCTTTTCCTTGGTCAGCGTGTTGTGAACCCGGGCGAAAAGGCTGATCTTTTCGCCGAAGGTCTCTGCCAGCGCCCGCGCGCCCGCCTCTCGCTTGTCGCGGGTCTTGTCGGTCAGCAGGTTCAGCGTGGCCTCGATGCCAAGCTCTTCGCCATCGACATGGAAGCTCAACCCCGCGATGGTTTCATCGAACAGCTTGTTCCACGCCGCGGCCCCCACCATCGACTGGTCGTGCAGGAATCTTTCCAGCTCGTCCGACAGCTGGTAGGGCTTCATCGCGCGCATGCGGTCAAAGACCGGGCGATAGCGCGCGAGGTCGGCATTGGCCGTCATCAGCCTCTCGAAATGGTCATCTGGCAGCCGGTTGAATTCCAGACCCCAGAACACCAGCGGCGTGGTGGAGACGGTGATCGCTTCCTGCATGTTGGACAGGAATTGCGCGCGTTCCGGGTCGGTGGTGTTCTGGTAATAGCGCAGGCCGGCAAAGGACATCAGCCGCCCGGCGACCGTGTCGATCTTTTCATAGCGCTGCACCGCGCGCAGCATCTCGTCAGCCGATAGATCCGCCAGCTTGCCCTCGTAATCGGTGGCGAAGGCGGCGCATTCCGTTTGCAGCCAGTCCTTGTCGCGGGTCACCTCGGGCGCGTCGGGCGCGGTGTAAAGGGCGCTCAGATCCCAATCGGGCAGGGGGCCCAGATCGGCCCCGCCGGAGGCGTCGGCATCGCGGGCAATCTCGGGGCGGTCGGGGCGGGGCAGGAACATCGGGCGGGCCTCTTCATCAGGTCAGGGTGGGATCGGGTATGCGGGGCCGCGGCACGATTGTCCATGCGCCGGCGCCCCGATGTCACAGGTCGATCGGCTCACCGGAATCGGTGCTATCATCCACGTCCGGATCCAGCGGTTCGCGCCGGCGGATGATGATATCGCCGTTCGGCAACCGCTCGGGCAGTTCGTAGAGGGCGACATCGTCCATCAGTTCCGACAATTCGGCGAGGAAGGGCAGCACATGCTCATCCATCATCGGGCGCATCTCGTCGGCCAGCCCCTCAAGGATGAGGCGCGAACCTTCGGACAGCAGCCCCCAGCCATCGCGCAGGCTGTCGCGCTGCTCGTCCTGCGCGGCGGCGGGGGTGGCCAGAAGGGAAAGGGTCAGCAAAAGGGGCAGGGTCTGTTTCATGATCTATCAGCTAGGGGCTTGGTGCGGGGTTGTGAAGGGTTTGCTCAGGTCCAGCGTGACCGGAAAATGATCCGACGCTGTCAGCAGTGCGCGACACAGCATGTCGTCCTGCCAGCAGGCGCGATCCTCGAACGGGTGCCAGATGCGCCAGTCATGCGCCATGGGGCGCAGGCGCGAACTGACCATGATGTAATCGAGCAGCGCGGTCAGGAAGCGATCCTCGTCCCGGATATAGAACCGCGCACTCGTCGGCCCGCCGCCAAGCCGCGACGTCAACGCCTCGGCCGCGTGCGGGTCGAAAAGTTGCTCCTCGGGCGGCAGATCGGTGCCGAGCACGATCTCGACGCCCGAGCGGCCGAAAAGCGCCTCGAACTCGTCAAGGCCGGGGCCGTCGTTGAAATCTCCCGCCACGACAAGCGGCGTGCCCTCGGCCAGGTGGGAGGAGACGCGTTCGCGGATCCAGATGCATTGCGCCAGTTGCTTGCGCCGGTTGGCAATGGCAAGGCGCAGCATCTCGTCGCGACCCCGCGCACCGTGCGGCGCCTTGGATTTCGCGTGCACCCCGATCAGGCGGAAACTGCCGAGGTCGCTGTCGATCACGGCTTCCAGCGGCGGCTTGGAAAACCGCACGAGATCCTCTGTCGCGTCGATATCGAGGTCGATCCGGTAGGTGCCGTCGAAACGCGGCGGCGTGCGCGATCCCTTCTTGCCGGTTTCCTCGCCCACGGGGTCGTGACGCGCCTGCAGGGTGTCGGGGTCGTAGAGCAGGATGATCTCCTGCTGGGTCTCGTTGACGAAGCCGATCAACGCCTTGCGCGCCCGGATCCCGGCATGGGCCGCGAAGGTTTCCAGCGCGGCGGTGCCGTCGCGGTCGCGCGAACTGTCGGGCGCCTCGATCACCAGCACCGCGTCGGCGTCGAGCGCCCGGAACACACGCGTCAGCGCCGCGATCTGCTGGCTTCGGGTCACGTCCTGCCGGCCCGACCAGTTCTGGTCGTCCAGCAACCGGCCCGAATCGTCGAAAAGGTTGGCGAACCATTCCACGTTGTAGGTGGCGATGCGCATGGCCGTCACTCCCCGTGCGTGGTCTCGATCTCTTCCCACGCCGCGTTGATCGCCACCAGCCGCGATTGGGCCAGCTTGACGGCTTCCTCGGGCACGCCACGGGCGATCATCCGGTCGGGGTGGGTTTCACGCACAAGGCGCCGCCAGACGGCGCGAATCTCCTTGCGCGACATGCTCGGATCGACGCCCAGAACGGTGTAGGGGTCGGGCTTTGCATCGGGCAGGTTGCGGGCACGCAGGGCGGCAAACTCGCGCGGCGGCATCCCGAAGATCTCGGCGACCCGTTCAAGGAACGCATCCTCGGCCGGGTGGTATTCGCCATCGGCCACGGCGATGTGGAAAAGCCCGTCCATCAGGTCGGTCAGCACCGCGCTGTCGGCGTCGAACATGGTGGCGATCTTGCGGGCATATTCCTCGAATCCCGCCACGTCCTCGCGCGCGAGGTTGAAGACACGGGCCGCCGATTTCTCATCGGCCTGCGGGATGGCGAAGACCTCGCGGAAGGCGGTGACCTCGTTGCGCGTCACGCGGCCATCGGCCTTGGCCATCTTGGCGCCAAGCGCGATCACGGCGATGGCGAAACCGACCGTCCGTTCGGGCGGCTTGCGCAGCTTGTCGAACATCGCGCCAAGCCCTTCGCCGGCGGCGAGGGCAGAAAGCGCGTCACTGATGCGGGACCAAAGGGACATGGACGATGTCATAGCCCGGAGCCGCGCAAATTGTGAGGGGCTTTCGCGTCGCGCCGCCGCGAAAGGCGGATCATAGCCTGACCTCCCCGCCGGGCCCCGCCAGGACCGCCGACAGGGCGGGGGCGGGGCCGTCGCGGATGACAAGCCGCCCGTCGGCGATGAACGGGCCAAGCGCCCGGCCAAGAGCCGCCGCCGCGGGGTGCACGAGGTCGATCCGGGCCAGCCGGATGCCGTGATCGGGCAGGCGGTCCGCCGGGTGGCCCGTGCCCTTCCACTCGATCAGTGCCGGGAAGCCATTGTCGAAAGGCAGCTTGCCGTTCGCGGGCACGGCCATGCGCCAGTTCAGATCGCCGCGCGCTAGGTCCCACGCCACACCCGCGCCTTCGGGGGCCGCGGCAAGGGCGGCGTCCAGATCGTCGCAGCGGCAGATCCAGTTCGTCGCCCTTGGCGTTCCGTGGAAATTGTCGAGGTCGAACCAACGCGGCTGCGCCGGTCCCGGCGCTTCGGGGTCGATGGCGATGACCTCCAGGTATTCGCCGGGCCCGAGCGACAGCAGCCGGTTATGCGTGCCCATGGCGGCGTGGTGGCCACCGGGGCCAAGCGCGACGCCCAATGCCGCCTCGACATGGGCGACGCCATCGGCCAGCCTGTCGCAGGAAACGGCCAGATGGTCGAATGTCAGCATGGTTCCCCCTTGCACTGGCCTATGCTGCCCACGATGAAACCCCGGTCCGCCCCGGATCGCAAGCAAGAGAGGCAGAATTGGACCCGACCACCCGCAAGACCGCCCTGCGCGAACAGGCCTTCGCCGCGCGGGCCGAAGCCTTTGCCACCGCCTCTGTCGCGGACGCCAACAATGCTCTGCTGGCGGAAATCGGCCCGCGCCGCGGCAAGGTGATCGCCGGTTACATGGCGATGCGAACGGAGCTTGACCCGACCCCGGCGATGAGGGCCTTGGCCGAGGGCAACCGCCTCTGCGTGCCGGTGATCGCCGGCAAGGGCCAGCCGCTCGGCTTCCGCGAATGGACGCCGGAGGCGGCGATGGTCGACGGCCCGTTCGGGGCGCGGGTGCCGGCGGACGGCGACTGGCTGGACCCCGAGATCCTGATCGTGCCGCTGGTGGCTTTCGACCGCGACTGCAACAGGCTGGGCTATGGCGGCGGCTTCTACGACCGCACGCTGGAAAAGCTGCGCGCCCTGCGCCCCACCCGCGCCGTCGGCTTTGCCTATAGCGCACAGGAACTGGGCAATCTGGTCGTGGAACCCACTGACCAGCGGCTTGACGCGGTGGTGACCGAGGCGGGCACGCACCGCCCCCTTGCCGCGCCCGGCGGAACGCCCTAAGCCTTGCCGCCATGAGGCTTCTTTTCCTTGGGGATGTGATGGGGCGCGCCGGCCGCGCCGCCGTGACCGGAACGCTCCCCCGTCTGAAAACCGACTGGCGGCTCGATTTCGTCGTCGTGAATGGCGAGAACGCCACTTCCGGCGCGGGCCTGTCGCCGGCGCATGCGCAGGTTCTGCTGAACGCGGGCGCCGATTGCCTGACGCTGGGCGACCACGCTTTCGACCAGCGCGACATGCTGCAATTCATCGAGCGTGAGCCGCGCATCCTGCGCCCGCTGAACTATGCCAAAACCGCGCCCGGGCGGGGGCACCAACTGTTCGAGGCGAAGGGCGGGCGCAAGGTTCTGGTGATGCAGGTGCTTGGGCAGGTGTTCATGAAGCGTCCCTTTCCGGACCCGTTTTCCGCGGTGGAGGGTGTGCTGCGCAGCCATCCGCTGGGCGGGTTGGCTGCCGCCGCCATCATCGACATGCATTGCGAGGCGACCTCGGAAAAGATGGCGATGGGGCATTTCTGCGACGGCCGCGCCAGCCTCGTCGTCGGCACCCACACCCATGTGCCCACTGCCGACACCCAGATCCTGCCCGCCGGCACCGCCTTGCAAAGCGACGCAGGCATGTGCGGCGATTACAACAGCGTCATCGGCATGGACAAAGGCGAACCGCTGCGCCGTTTCATCACCGGCATGCCGAAGGATCGCTTCACCCCCGCGACCGGCGAGCCGACGCTGTCGGGCGTCTTCGTGGAAACCGACGACCGCACCGGCAAGGCGCTGCGCGTGGCGCCGATCCGACTTGGCGGGCGGTTGCAGCAGGCGGGGCCGGATGGGCCGCTGTGACGGGCGCGCCGGCCACGCGTCCCGCGCATGCACGGCCCCTTGTGGTTGCCGCGGCCTTCGGGAATGGTGATGGCGACCTGACGGGACGGGGCAGGACATGATTGCAGAGTTTCTCTCGCCGACAGTGCAGGCGGTCCTGACGCTGGCCGTGGTGGCGGGCATGTTCATCATGTTCATCCGCGAGACCTACCCCGCGGAGGTGGTCGCTATCGCCGGCGCGTCCATCATGCTGGCCGCCGGGTTCCTTCCCTATGACGAGGCGCTTTCGGTTCTGTCCAATCCTGCGCCATGGACCATCGCGGCGATGTTCATCGTCATGGGGGCGCTTGTCCGTACCGGGGCGCTTGCGACCTTTACCCAGCGTGCCGAAACCAAGGCCAAGACCAGCCCGCGCATCGCGCTTGCGTCGCTTCTGGCCTTCGTGGTGGTGGCCTCGGCCTTCGTGTCGAACACGCCGGTCGTGGTGGTGATGATTCCCGTCTTCGTGCAGATCGCCCGGTCGCTGGGCCGTCCGGCCTCCAAGCTGCTGATCCCGTTGTCCTACGCGGCGGTCATGGGCGGCACGATGACGCTGATCGGGACCTCGACCAACCTGTTGGTCGATGGCGTCGCCCGCGCGCAGGGCATGGCGCCGTTCACGATCTTCGAGGTGACGCCGATCGGCATCATAGTGGTGATCTGGGGGATGGCCTACATGCTTCTGGTCGGCCGGTTCCTGCTGCCCGATCGCACCTCGATGGCCGACATGCTGACCGGGCGCAAGCGGATGAAATTCTTCACCGAACTGGCCCTGCCCGAGGACAGCGCCCTGATCGGGCGCAACGTGAACGACATCGACATGTTCAAGCGCGAGGGCGTGCGCCTGATCGACGTGCTGCGCGGCGATGCATCGTTGCGCCGGGACATGGATGGTGTCGTTCTGGAAGCCGGGGACCGGGTGGTGCTGCGCACCGACATGGCAGAAGTGCTCGGCCTGCAGCAGAGCAAGGACCTGCGCACGGTGGAAAAGCTCAGCTCGGTCGAAACCACGACGGTCGAGGTGCTGATCACGCCGGGGTGCCGCATGGTGGGCCGTTCGCTTGGCGCGCTGCGCCTGCGTCGGCGCTACGGGGTCTATCCGCTGGCCGTGCATCGCCGGAACCAGAATATCGGCAGCAATCTCGACAACCTGATCGTGCGGGTGGGCGATACCCTGCTGCTGGAAGGTGACCCGGCCGATATCCAGCGGCTTGCCGCCGACATGGACCTTGTCGACGTGACGGCCCCGACCGAACGTCCTTATAGGCGCGGCCATGCGCCCTATGCCATGGCCGCCATGGTGGGGATCGTGGGGCTTGCGGGTCTCGGGGTGGCGCCGATCTTCTTTCTTGCCGTGCTGGCCGTGGCGGTTGTGCTGGTGATGCGTTGTATCGACGCCGACGAGGCGTTTTCCTTCATCGACGGACGGCTTCTGGCGCTGATCTTCTCGATGCTCGCCATCGGGGCTGCGCTTCAGAACACCGGCGCCGTGGCGCTGATCGTGAACGCCCTGTCGCCGTGGCTGGCTGAACTGCCGCCGTTCCTGCTGGTCTGGGCGATCTACCTGATCACCTCGGTCCTGACCGAGCTTGTCTCCAACAACGCCGTCGCGGTGGTGGTGACCCCCGTGGCCATCGGGCTGGGCGCTGCCATCGGGGTCGATCCGCGCCCGCTGGTCGTGGCGGTGATGATCGCGGCCTCGGCCAGCTTCGCCACCCCGATCGGCTACCAGACCAACATGCTGGTCTTCGGCCCCGGCGGCTACCGGTTCACCGATTTCATGAAGATCGGCATCCCGCTGAACCTGTCGCTCGGCCTTGTGGCGAGCCTGTTCATCCCGCTGATCTGGCCGTTATGAGCGCGGCTGGGATGAGCGACTACGCCCGGGGCCTCCTGATCACCCTGACCGGCGTCTTGATCCTGTCGCCGGACGTGCTGCTGATCCGGCTGGCGGATATCCCGGAATGGACGCTGATGGTCTGGCGCGGTGCGGGCATGGCCGGGGTGATCGGCCTATGGCTGATCCTGCGGCTTGGGCGCGGCGCATGGGCGGCGTTTCGCAGCGTCGGTCTGGCCGGGATCGCCATCGGGGTAATCTACACGCTGGGCAATTTTTGTTTCCTCTATTCCGTCAATCATACATTGGCAGCGAATACTTTGTTCATTTTGGCAACAATGCCGGTCTTCTCGGCCCTGATCGCGCGCTTCGTCATGGGCTTGCAAGTGGCATCGCGGACATGGGCGACGATCGGCGCTGTGCTTTGCGGTATCGGCCTGATCGCTTGGGGTAGCGCAGGCGGGGGGCAGGGGGACCTGCTCGGCGATCTCGCGGCGGTGGTCACGGCCCTGTCCTGGGCGGTGATCTTCACCATCGCCGCGAAGAAGAAAAACCTGTCGATGGTGCCGGCCATGGCCATCGCGGGGGTCGTGGCAACGCTGCTGGCGCTGCCCCTTGCGCCGCAGCTTTCGGTTCCGGCCGCCGCGCTGCCTTACGTCACGCTGATCGCGCTTGTCGTCACGCCGGGGGCGACCGCGCTGCTCAGCCTCGGGCCGCGCTACCTGCCGGCCGCCGATGTCGCGCTGATCATGCTGCTCGAGGCGGTGCTCGGCCCGCTTCTGGTGTGGCTGGTGCTGGCCGAGTTTCCCGGCAGTTGGACGCTTGCGGGGGGCGCTGTGGTGCTGGGGGCGCTTGCGCTGAACAACCTTGCCGGATTGCGCGATTACCGCCGCGCGCGGGTGGCTTGACGAGGTAGTGAACGGGGCCGGTTGCTGCCGTCACAACGGCCACACAACCAGGATCGTAGGGATCGACACCGCGACCACGATCACCTCCAGCGGCAGGCCCATGCGCCAGTAATCGCCGAAACCGTAACCGCCGGGGCCGAGGATCAGGGTGTTGTTCTTGTGCCCGATGGGCGTCAGAAAGGCCGCCGACGCCGCCACCGCCACCGCCATCAGGAACGGGTCGGGATTGACGCCAAGCGTTTGGGCCATCTGGATTCCCACGGGCGCGGCGACGATGGTCGTGGCGGTGTTGTTGAGAACATCGCTCAGCGTCATGGTCACCACCATCAATAGCGTCAGCGTGCCCCAGGCCGGCCAGGTTTCGGTGAGGGTCACAAGGGCCCCTGCCAGCAGCTCGGTGCCGCCCGACGCCTCCAAAGCCGCGCCGAGCGGGATCATCGAGCCGAGCAGTACCACCACCGGCCACTCGATATGATCGTAGATTTCTTCCAGTGGCAGGATCTTGAACAGCACGTAGGCCAGTACCACCAGCCCCAGCGCGATCGGCAGGTAAAGCAGCCCCAGCGCCGCTGCCGTCACTGCCGCGCCGAAGATGCCGATCGCGGCCCAAGTCTTGGAGTCGCGGGTCACCGCCAGTCCCCGGTCCGCCAGCGCGTGCCCGCCCAGCCAGTCCACGACATCCGCGCCCGTATCGGAGGGCACCAGCAACAGCAGGATGTCGCCGGGCCGGATGTTGGTCCGTCGCAGCCGCTTGGTGATGCGCGTGCCCTTGCGCGAGATGCCCATCAGGACGGTGCGCTTGCGCCAGCCGAGGCCGATGGCCTGCGCATTGCGCCCCGCGATGCGGCTGCCCTCGGGCACCACCATTTCCACGAGGGTGACGCCCTCGCCCACGGCATCCTCGATGGCGTGACCGTCGGGCGCGAAATCGAGCTTCAGCGCGCTGCGGAACTCGTCCAGCGCGTCGGGGGCGGCCTCCAGCACGAGGATATCGCCCGCCTTCAGGCCCAGGTTGCGCCCGGTGCCGAAGCGGCGCTTGCCGTCACGCACGAGGCCAAGGATGGCGACATCGCTTTTCTCGGCGGGCTCCATCAGGTCGCGCAGGCGCCCGCCGACCAGCTTGCTATCGTCCGGGATCGACAGTTCCGAGATGTAAGGCGCCAATTCGCCGAGCTGGTCCGCGCCGACGCCGGAATCGCGGCGCGGGATCAGCCGCCAGCCGACCAGCGCGACGAAGGTCAGCCCGGCCAGAGCGGCGACGCCACCCACTGGCGCGAAATCGAACATGGCGAAGGGCGCACCGAGCGATTCCTCGCGGATCGAGGCGATGATGATGTTGGGCGGCGTGCCGATCAGCGTGGCCATACCGCCGAGGATGGTTGCGAAAGACAGCGGCATCAGCGACAGGCCGGGGCTGCGGCCGGCCTTGCGCGCGGTGGCGATATCGACCGGCATCAGCAGCGCCAGCGCCGCGACATTGTTCATGAAGGCCGATAACACCCCGCCGACCCCGCCCATGATGGCAATATGCGCGCCCAGCGACCGGCCCGCATCGACCAGCGTGCGGGTGATCAGCAACACCGCGCCGGACCGGACCAGCCCGGCGGAGACAACAAGGACCAGCGCCACCACCAGCGTCGCGGGGTGGCCGAAGCCGGCGAAGGCCTCGCTGGCGGGGACAAGCCCGAGGATGACCGCCACCATCAGCGCGCCGAAGGCCACGAGGTCGTAGCGGAATCGCCCCCAGAGAAGCAGGCCGAAGACGGTTCCGAAAAGCACGAACAGCAGGATCTGGTCGGTGGTCATGGCGGGAGGCTAGCGCGCCATGACGCGGGCGTCACCTGCCTAGATGAACTGCGCCGTCGGGCCGGGGCGGGCGCCGGCAACGGCGAGCGCATCGCACAGGTCGATCGACTTGTCGAACAGCGCCCGGCCAATGATCGCGCCCGCGATGTGCGGAACGTATTTCAGCCGCGCGATATCGTCGAGGCTGCGCGACAACCCGCGTGCGATGACCGGGGCGCGCGCCCCGTCGGCCAGTTGCGTGATCATGCCGAGAGAGCCGTCGCTGTCCTCGATATCGTTGTCGATATCGGTGATGATGATCGCGGCCAGCGGGTCTTCGTCGAAGGCGGCGATGAAATCGGCGGGCGTGATCGCGGCCGTGGATTTCCAGCCGTCGCTCATCAAGCCGCCCTTGTAGACATCGACGGCTACGACGATCTGGTCGGGGAAGCGCTTGGCGGCCTGTTTCACAAGGGTCGGGTTGTGCACGGCAAGCGAACTGACGACGATCCGCCCGGCCCCCTTGTCGATCCATTGCGCGATTGTCTCGACGCTGCGAAAGCCGCCGCCAAGCTGCACCGGGATGCCGGCATGGAGGATGATGTCCTGCACGATCCCGGTCGAGTCCTCGCTGTCGGTCATCCAGTCGAAATTGGTCACGTGCAGCCATGCCGCGCCATCCTCGGCAAAGCTTCTGGCCTTGTCGACGGGGTCCACGTGCCAGATCAGCGGATCGTCCAGCCGCCCGCGATTGAGGCTGACGCAATGGCCGTTCTGCAACTCGATGGTGGGGTAGATCATCATGGGTCAGGTCCTCCCGAAACTCGTGCAAGCATAGCGCGAAACCGGGCGCGTGTATTTGCCGGAAAGCGGCATTCGTGAACGACTGCGCGTCGCCATTGCCTGCTTGCGTGTGCGTGGGCGCATGCAGTAGACCCGTGCCGATCAAGTATTTGCAGGAGAGGCGTGATGGCAGGCCATTCGAAATGGGCGAACATCCAGCACCGCAAGGGGCGCCAGGACGCCGCGCGGTCGAAACTGTTTTCCAAGCTGGCCAAGGAGATCACCGTGGCCGCCAAGATGGGCGACCCGGATCCCGACAAGAACCCCCGCCTGCGCCTCGCGGTGAAGGAAGCCAAGTCGCAATCCGTGCCCAAGGACGTGATCCAGCGTGCCATCGACAAGAGCCAGGCCGCCGGTGGCGACGATTACGAGGAGATCCGCTATGAGGGCTACGGCCCCGGCGGCGTCGCGGTGATCGTCGAGGCGATGACCGACAACCGTAACCGCACCGCCTCGACCGTGCGCTCAACCTTTGGAAAACATGGCGGAAACCTGGGCGAGACCGGGTCCGTCGCCTTCATGTTCGAACGCAAGGGCGAGATCGTCTACACTGCCTCGGTCGGTGATGAGGACACGGTGATGGAGGCCGCGATCGAGGCGGGTGCCGAGAACGTGGAGTCAACAGCCGAGCAGCACGTGATCACCTGCGCCGACACCGACCTCAACGACGTTTCCACCGCGCTTGAGGCGGCGCTGGGCGAGTCGGACACCGCCAAGCTGATCTGGCAGCCGACCACCACGACGGAGCTGGACCTCGACGGCGCGCAGAAACTGATGAAGCTGATCGAAGTTCTGGAAGACGATGACGACGTCCAGCGCGTCACCTCCAATTTCGAGATCTCGGACGAGGTGATGGAGCAACTCGCCAGCTGAGTCGCGCCCCCGAAAAACGGGGGGTGCCCGCCGTGCACCGGGCGTACACCCCCCGTGCGCCGCCCGTGCGGATGTCGTGTCGCAATGATCCCCGGCACGGGGCTGCCGCGCCGCGGGCCTTCGTCCGTGCTTTCGCGTCATCGCCCGGCACCAAGGGTCATCAAGCGCGTCAAGCCGTCATCGGGCATCGCCGGCCCAAGGACGATCACGCGCAGGGGCAGGGAAAAGGGGCCATACCATGATCCACGCCGCGGTTTCCGGGTTCTACCTCGGCTTCAGCCTGATCCTCGCGATCGGCGCGCAAAACGCCTTCGTGCTGCGCCAAGGGCTGCGGCGTGAACATGTCCTTCCGGTCGTGCTGACCTGTGCCGTCTCCGACGCGGCGCTGATCACGCTTGGGGTGACGAGCTTTTCGGCGATCGCCGAGGCGCTGCCATGGATCGCGCCCGGGCTGCGCTACGGCGGCGCGGCCTTCCTGATCTGGTATGGCGGGCGCAGTTTCCTCGCCATGTGGCGGGGCGGCGAGGCCTTGCGCGCCGCCCCAACCGGGGCGGGATCGCTGCGCGCCGCGCTTCTGACTTGCCTTGCGCTGACATGGCTCAATCCGCATGTCTACCTCGACACGGTGATCCTGATCGGCACCATCGCCAGCCAGTATGGCGACAACACCCGCTGGTTCGGGCTGGGCGCGGTCGCGGCCAGCTTCGCCTTCTTCTTCGCGTTGGGCTACGGCGCGCGGCTTCTGGCGCCGGTCTTCGCGCGGCCGAGGGCGTGGCAGGTTCTTGATGGCGTCATAGGCGCGGTGATGTGGGCCATCGCGGCCAGGCTGCTGTGGGGGATGTAAGGTATCGGCTTGCCGTGGCCCGCGCTTTGCGATTGATTGCTTGACATGGCAAGCAGTTCCCAAGCCCCGCCCGAGGCGGCGCAGAACCCGGTGGCCGGTGTCCTCTGGATGCTGGTGACGGGGGCGTGTTTCGTCGCCGTCACCGCGATGGTCAAAACCGTGGGCAGCGACGTGCCGCCTGCGCAATCGGCCTTCCTGCGCTATGCGCTTGGGCTGGTTTTCGTGATCCCGATGATCCGCCCGATGCTGCGCGCCAAGCTGTCGCGCCGGGCGCTGCGGCTGTTCACCCTGCGCGGGGCGGCGCATACGCTGGGCGTGATCATGTGGTTCTATGCCATGACGCAGATCCCCATCGCCGAGGTCACGGCGATGAATTACCTCAGCCCGGTCTACGTTACGATCCTGGCCGCGATCTTCCTGGGCGAGCGGTTGGCCGCGCGGCGCATCATCGCCGTTGGCGTGGCGCTTCTGGGGGCGCTTGTGATCCTGCGGCCGGGCTTTCGAGAGGTCAGCCCGGGCCACCTTGCGATGCTGGTCACGGCGCTGTCGTTCGCGCTAGGCTACCTCGTGGCCAAGATCATGACCGACGAAACCTCGCCCACCGTGGTGGTGGGGATGCTGTCGATCACGGTGACCATCGGACTGGCCCCGTTCGCGTGGTGGGTCTGGGTGCCGGTGACGTGGGAACAGGCGGCGTGGCTGTTCGGGGTCGCGGTGTTCGCCACGGCAGGGCATTTCACCATGTCGATGGCCTTTCAGGCGGCGCCGTTGACGGTGACGCAGCCGGTCACCTTCCTGCAACTGGTCTGGGCGACGCTGCTTGGCGCGCTGGTCTTCGGCGAGCCGGCGGATATCTGGGTGATGCTGGGCGGCGCGCTGATCATCGGGGCGGTCAGCTACATCACCCTGCGCGAGGCGATGCTGAAACGCCGCCATCGGACCCCGGCAGTGACCGAGACCAAGCTTTAGGCGGCCGCCGGCATCCATGACATGCCATCCGAATGGGCAGCGCCTGTCGCGCCTGCCCGGATTGCGACCAACGCCGCGCGCCGGGCCGGGGTGCCGGCGCGGGCGGTCTTGCGGCGCGCGGCGCGCGGGCTTTCCCTAATCGCATGGAGGATGGACGATGAGCTTGGACGCGATCTTGTTCGGCGGGATCGGCGCGGTGGCGGAATGCGCCGAGCTGGACCGGCAGGCATGGAATGGCGCGATGCGCGCGCAGGGCCTGAACTGGGAATGGGGCTGGTCGACCTACCAGTCCCTGATGGCAACGCGGGACGCGCGCAGCCCGGTGCTGCGCCACGCTTTGCGGTTGGGCGCGACGGTGGACGTCGCGGCGGTGGAGCGGAGCCAGGCGCGGCTTTTCGCGGCGCTGCTGGCCGAGGGGCTGCCGCTGCGCCCCGGCGTGGTGTCGGTCGTGCGCGCGGCGGCGGATCGGCAGATGAAGCTGGGGCTGGTGACACGCTCTGGCCCGGACCCGGTGCGCGCGATGCTGAAGGCGACGGCGCGGGCGCGCGGCGGGGTGGGGTTCGACGTGGCGATCCTGCGCGATGACCTTGCCCATCTGCCGCCGCACCCGGAGGCGTACCTGCTGGCGCTGGACCATCTTAGGGTCAACGCATCGGTGACGCTGGCGGTGGTGGACAGCCCCGCCGCGTTGCAGGCGGCGCGGGCCGCGCATATCCCGACGCTGGGCTTTCCGGGCACCGTGGCGCGCAGCGGCGGGCTGGGCGTGCCGGGGCGCGGCGGGGAGGTCGCGGTGCTTGACATGGCCGAGATCGCCGCGGCCTGGCAGCGCTGCCTGCGGGCGCCGGCGGACTAGCGGATTTATCGCGCGCGGTGCGGGGTGTCTTGACCTTGGTCAAGGTTGCGGGCATCGCCACCCTGTTAGACCCGGTTCGAACGGGAGCAATGAAAAAGGAGCGCGACATGTCCCACACCCCCCATGAACTGGCCGAGGAATTTCCCGACCAGGTCGGGAAGATCCACGATCTGAAGACCACGGATGCCCATTTCGCCAAGCTGATGGACGAGTATCACGAGGTGAACCGCGCCGTGCACCGCGCCGAAACCGGGGTGGAGCCGATGGAGGATCTGGCCGAAAGCGAGTTGCGCAAGAAGCGCCTGCACCTGAAGGACGAGATCGCCGCGATGCTGGCCAAGGCCTGAGCCCGCGGGCCATCCGCAACGATTGGGCGGCGCGGCCGGGGCTTCAGGCTTCGGCCGCGCTGCCGGTTTCGGTCTCGCCGTCGCCCGTGCCTTCCACATGGGCCTGGAACCGTTCGAAGAACTGGTCGGCCATCTTGCGCGCGAAGCCGTCGATCAGGCGCGACCCAAGCTGCGCCAGCTTGCCGCCGACCTTGGCATCGACATCGTAGAACAGTTCCGTCGCGCCGTCCTCGGCGTCCTCCAGCCGGACGTTGGCGCTGCCCTTGGCAAAGCCCGCGACGCCGCCCTTGCCCTCCCCCGAGATGGTGTAGCTTTGTGCCGGCACGACGTCCGACAGCGTCACCTCGCCCTTGAAGGTGGCCTTCACCGGGCCGACCTTCTGCTTGACGGTTGCCGCGAAGCCGTCCTCCGGGTTGCCGGTCAGCTCCTCGCAGCCGGGAATGCAGTCCCTCAGCACGTCGGCGGAATTCAGCGCGGCCCAGACGGTGGCCCTGTCGGCCGCGATCACGCGGCTGGAATGCAGTTCCATGGTGTGTTTCCTCCTGCTGGCACGGGATCAGTTTGGCCGCCCGTGCGTGGCGGCGTCAACGCCCGATCTCGTAGGGCAGGGTGCCGCGCCGGTCGGGGTCGATGGTCAGGTGACGTTCCAGCGGCGGGACGGAGCGTTGATGGCAATCGGCCCGTTCGCAGATGCGGCAGGAAATGCCGATCGGTTCGTAGGCCGCCTCGTTGGCGAGATCGAGATCGTCGGCATAGACCACCGCCTCGGCATGCTGCACCTCGCAGCCCAGCCCGATGGCATAGCGCCGCGTCGGCGCGTTGAACGCCCCGCCGGATTTCGACACGTCGCGGGCAAGGCAGAAATAGCGCACGCCGTCCGGGGTTTCGGCCAGTTGGCGCAGGAAGCGGCCCGGTGTTTCAAAAGCCTGATGCACGTTCCACAAGGGGCAGGCGCCGCCGAATCGGGCGAATTGCAGTCTTGTGGCGGAATGGCGCTTGGTGATCGTGCCGGCCTGATCGACGCGCACGAAGAAGAAGGGGATGCCCTTGGCGCCGGGACGCTGCAGGGTGGACAGGCGATGCGCCACCTGTTCGATCGAGGCACCAAAGCGGATGGAAAGCCGTTCGAGGTCATGGCGCGTTTCCGCCGCCGCCGCGGCAAAGCGGGTATAGGGCATCAGCACCGCGCCGGCATAATAATTGGCCATGCCCAGCTTGGCGATGGCGCGGGCGGTGTCGGTCTGGAAGCGGGCAAGGTCGAGCGTCGCCTCCAGAAGCCGGCCCTGATCGAGCAGCGCGTATTGGTGCAAAAGCTGGAAGCGCTGCGTTTCACGGCTGGCGCGGGGCGACAGGGTCAGCGTTTTGGTGTCGGCGTCGAAGTGGCGCACGCCGGCGCCGTCGGCGGTGCGGATCGTGATCCCGAGATCGTCATAAGCGTCGCGGATATGCGCGTCGAGCTGGCCGCCCGCGCGGTTTGCGAAGCGTTCGGCGGCGTGGTCCACCGCGTCGATGTAGTTGTCGCAATAGTGGAAGAAATCGCGCACCTCCTCCCATGGGGAGGCGGCGACCGGGCCGCCCTCGCGCCCCAGCGCCTCGTCGAGCGAGGCCAGCCGTTCATGGGTTTGCCGATAGGCGCGGTGCAGGTCGAGAAAGGCGCGCGCAAGGGCGGGGGCGTTCGATGCGGCCAGCCGCAGGTCGGGCAGCGGCGGCGCGGCCTCGGTAAAGACGGGATCGGCCAGCGCCTCGCGCATGTCGGAGACCAGCCGCTCGGTATCGCCGGAGCCAAGCTCGCTGATGTCGTAGCCGAACTCCTGAACCAATCCCAGCATGACGGTGGAGGAGACGGGCCGGTTGTTGTTTTCCATCTGGTTGAGATAGGGCAGCGAGACTCCGAGCCGGGCGGCGAAATCCTTTTGCGTCAGGCCCAGCCGTCCGCGCAATTCGCGCAGCTTCGCCCCGGCATAGAGTTTCTGGATCGCCATGCGCAGCCCCCGAAGTTTGCAAAGCCACTATGAGGTTTGCAAAGCCGGGCGGCAAGCGCCGCGTCGCGCCCCGGTCAGATGCCCGCCACCGCGCGTTCGCGGCGGATTGTGTAGAGGATGGCCAGCACCGACAGCGCCGAACTGGTCAGCATGATGGCCACCAGCGGCATCGGGGTGGGGCTGCCCGTCAGCATGTTGCCCGCCAGATCGGCAAGCCCGGCACCGCCGGCCAGCATCACCGCCCCGCCGAGGCCCGAGGCCGAGCCGGCCAGATGCGGGCGCACCGACAGCATGCCGGAGGTGCCGTTGGGCAGGGTCATGCCGTTGCCAAGGCCCACAAGCGTGATCGAGCCGAAGAAGAGCGTCGCCGAGCCCATGCCCGCGAGTTCCAGCAGCGCCGGGATCGACAGGCCCGCGGTGGAAATCAGCGTGCCGTAGAGAATCATCCGGTTGATGCCGAGCCGCACCGACAGGCGCGCGGCGGCGAAATTGCCCACGAAATAGCCCAGTGCCGGCGCGCCGAAATAGAAGCCCACCGCCGAGGGCGACAGCCCGTAGATTTCCGATCCGACGTAGGGCGCACCCCCCAGGAAGGCGAAGAAGGCGCCCGAGGCGAAGGCCGTGGCCCCGCAATAGCCCCAGAAGCGACGCGAGGTCAGAAGCTCGGGATAGGCGCGCACCTGCGCCATGAAGCCGCCCGAAGACCTTTGCGCGGTTTCGCCCAGATCGGCCCATGTCAGCGCCAGCACAGCGATGCCGGTCGCCAGCAACAACACGAAATTCGCCTGCCAGCCGAAGGTTTCACCCAAGATGCCGCCGATCACCGGGCCGATCATCGGCACCAGCGCCATGCCCATGGTTACGTAGCCGATCATCGCCGCCGCCTCGGGCCCCGGCACCATGTCTCGCACCACGGCCCGGCCCAGCACCAGCCCGGCGACGACAACCGCCTGCGCCATGCGGAAGGCAAGGAAGATCTCGGCCGTGGGGGCAAGGATGCAGCCCAGCGTCGCAAGGCAGAACAGCACGAAGCTGCCCAGCAGGACGGGCCGGCGGCCATAGCGGTCGCTGATCGGCCCGATCCCCAGTTGCAGGATCGCGTTCACCATCAGGTAAAGCGTGACCGAGCGCTGCATCACCGCATAATCAACATCGAAATAGGCCGCCATTTGCGGCAGGGTCGGTAGGAAGACGTTCATAGACATCGCGCCGAGCGCTGTCGCCGCGATCAGGGTCGAGATATGCGGGGGTGTGGCCCGGTTCAGGTAACGGGCCTCGGATTTCGGCTGCATGGTATCACTTAACGCAGCAAGTTTCGCCTTGTCCATGTGCAGGGCTGCACAAGGGGGCGGCAGTATTCAGATTTGCAAATGCAATTCTGGTAAATATGCCAAATTTGCAAATATTCCGAATTATGCTGGCATTCGATGTGTCAGTCCCTAGGCTGCGCGCAACGTCGACAAGGCCGCGAGGCCGGGGAGGAAGGGGATCCGATGAAGGACATTTTGCACGAATTGGAACGCCGCCGCGAGGAGGCTCGCCTTGGGGGCGGGCAAAAGCGGATCGACAGCCAGCACGCCAAGGGCAAGCTGACCGCGCGCGAACGGATCGACCTGTTGCTTGACGAGGGCTCCTTCGAGGAGTTCGACATGTTCAAGACCCACCGCTGCACCGATTTCGGCATGGAACAGCACCAGACCTATGGCGACGGGGTGGTCACCGGCTGGGGCACGATCAACGGGCGCATGGTCTATGTCTTCAGCCAGGATTTCACCGTGTTCGGCGGTTCGCTGTCCGAAACCCATGCCGAGAAGATCGCCAAGATCATGGACATGGCGGTGCAGAACGGCGCGCCGGTGATCGGCATCAACGATTCGGGCGGCGCCCGCATCCAGGAAGGGGTGGCCTCGCTGGCCGGGTATGCCGAGGTGTTCCAGCGCAACATCATGGCCTCGGGCGTGGTCCCGCAGATCAGCGTCATCATGGGGCCCTGCGCGGGCGGTGCGGTCTACTCCCCTGCCATGACCGACTTCATCTTCATGGTGAAGGACTCGAGCTACATGTTCGTGACAGGGCCCGACGTGGTCAAGACCGTCACCAACGAACATGTCACCGCCGAGGAGCTGGGCGGCGCCTCGACCCATACCCGCAAATCCTCCGTCGCCGATGGCGCCTTCGAAAACGACGTGGAGGCGATGGCCGAGGTGCGCCGCCTCGTGGATTTCCTGCCGCTGAACAACCGCGAAAAGCCCCCGGTGCGGCCCTTCTTCGATGACGTGGCGCGGTTGGAGGAAAGCCTTGATACGCTGATCCCGGACAACGCCAATACCCCCTACGACATGAAGGAGCTGATCCTGAAGGTCGCCGACGAGGGCGATTTCTATGACATCCAGGAAGATTTCGCCAAGAACATCATCACCGGTTTCATGCGGCTGGAAGGGCAGACCGTGGGTGTGGTCGCCAACCAGCCGATGGTTCTGGCCGGTTGCCTCGATATCGACTCCAGCCGCAAGGCGGCCCGGTTCGTGCGCTTCTGCGACGCCTTCGAGATCCCGATCCTGACCTTCGTCGACGTGCCCGGCTTCCTGCCCGGCACCGGGCAGGAACATGGCGGCGTCATCAAGCACGGCGCCAAGCTGCTCTTTGCCTATGGCGAGGCGACGGTGCCCAAGGTGACGGTGATCACCCGCAAGGCCTATGGCGGGGCCTATGACGTGATGGCCTCCAAACACCTGCGCGGCGATTTCAACTACGCCTGGCCAACGGCGGAAATCGCGGTGATGGGCGCCAAGGGCGCGACGGAGATCATTCATCGCGGCGACCTTGGCAACGTGGAAAAGATCGCGGCGCATACACAGGATTACGAGGATCGCTTTGCCAATCCCTTCGTTGCCGCCGAACGCGGGTTCATCGACGAGGTGATCCAGCCGCGCAGCACGAGGCGGCGGGTGGCAAAGGCCTTCGCGGCACTGCGGGGCAAGCAACTCCAGAATCCGTGGAAGAAGCACGACAACATTCCCCTTTGAGCTTCTTTCTCGGGTCTCCCCCGCCCGGGCCCGGACGGTGTTCCGGGCGGGGGGCCTTCGTCCAAGGATGTCGCGGTGCAGCAGACCGATCACAGAAACAGGACCAGAGCGCCGCGCGGCTGGCATGTGCTGCGCGAGGGGGACACGCTGACGCTGGCCCGCCACCTGCCCGCGCGGTTCGACATCGGTGTTGCCGCGGTGTTTCCCATGACGGGCCGGCTGCGGCTGGCGCAGGAGGTGCGACAGGACATGTGGCGGGCGCTGCAACATGTGCGCGGTTTTTCGCCCGTCATCCGGGTCGAGGCGCAGGGCGACAGGTTGCTGCTGCGCGCCGGGGGGCGGGTCGTGGGACCGGCCCCGAAAGCGGTACTGGAGGCGCGCATCGCCGCGCTTCTGGACGATCCGGACAAGCGCGCCCGCTGGGGCCGGTCCGCGGGGGGCAGGGCATGAGGGCATTGGGCCTGACATTGCTGCCTTTGTTATCGGGCGACGGCTTGACGGAGGAGATGCAACTGCCCTCGGGCCTCGTCGCCGAACGGGCCGAGATCCTGCTGGAGGAGCAGCCCGGCGGCGAGGTCTGGCTGATCCTGAGGGTGATCGCGCCGGGCCTTGGCGCGCGCGCCCAATCCGCTGCCGAAACCGCGGCCCAAACTGCCGCCGATACCGACGCGCTGTGCGCGAGCTGGGGGGTGGAGGCGGCCGGGAACGCTGCGGTGCCGCCCGACCAGATCGTCGTGCAGATGATGAGTGCGTGGGTCGAACGCGGCCAGCCCGCACCCGATATCACCCAGGTGTTTGCTGGATACCGCTTCGAAAACGGCACCTGCATCTGGGAGGACTTCTAATGTCCATACAATATGTTGCGCATCGTTCTTGCTGTGGATATCTTTCTGGTGCAGCGTGGGCACAGGCCACATTTCCGCCGCTTTCACGCTACAGTCCTGCCTCGTTTTCGCGTATGATCAAAAGCGGCGAGCCATGCTTTGCCGCACCCGAACCCCTGTCCGGCGCAAGAACGGGCGGGACAAAGAAGACTAGGAGAGCAGGATGTCGAAATTCCTTACGTCTCTTCTGGTTCTGGGCCTTGTCGCAGGCGTGTCCGCCTGCGCCCCCGCGCCGGAACAGGAAGAGGTCATCATCATCGATCCCGAACCGATCGAACCCGAGGGCAGCTACACCAAGTACGACTGAAGCGGCCCGGCCCGGACGGGGGCGCCCCGTCCGGGCCAGCCACGATTTCCGCCCTGACGTCATGGGGGGCGTGGCATGAAGAAGCATCGCGGCTTCCCGTCCCGCATGCCGGGCAGCGACTACCACTTCACCCTGAGACGCGAGAACAAGGCCGGCGCCACGCCGCTTGTCGCGCGCGAACGCTATGCCGACCGGCGCCCGGCGGACAGGCGTGCCGATGCCGCCTTCGTCGAGGCGCTGTGGCTCTATTTCGGCGACGCGCCATTCGAACGCGGCAACCTCGATGCCGGGCGCCTGTCATGGCTGCTGGGGCGCGAGGTGGTGACGCTGGACGATCCTTTCGATCCAACCGATTACGGTGCGTTGTTGCAGTTGGACGTGGCGCGCGCCCGCGCCGCCTTCCCCGAGGCGTTCGACGGAACAGGGCATTGGGAGGGGTCGGCATGAACCTGCCTACGGGGTCCGCCATTGCGCAGAAAGGCGCCCAATTCGGCACGATCCGCGCGCGGCGCTTCTACGATCCCGTGGTCCGTGGCAGCGTTTCCGTGCCGGCCCCAGTCCCCAGCTTCAACCGGGCCGGTGGTAATGTACCGTGTTACCCTTCCCCCTTGAAACGGCCCGTCGAAATTGACGGCGGGCCGTCTTTTTGGGAAGGTGCTAGATGCAATCATAAAAAATGTCCGAAGGCACGAGCAACATGCACAAAATCAACCTTATCGCGCTTTGCGCGATTGCAACGGGCGGTCTCGCGGGCTGCCTCAACAATGATCTCGACCGCGCGGCGGCCGGTGCGGCCATTGGCGGCGCCGGGGCCTATGCCGTGGGGGGAAGCGTCGCAACGGGCGTCATCGTCGGCACTGCGGCGGGCGCGCTTTGCGACGACGCGGGTCTTTGTCGCCGATACTGATCCGTCGGGCACCGAACCTGCACGAGGCGGTTGCCTTGTTGGCTCACCGGTTTACCTTCGACGGCCGCCCGGTCGGCTGCAACGACCGGGCCACCCGAACGGTTCAGAAATTGAACTGGACGGAGGACTGGAAGCGGGTGGCATCCGCGGTGGTGTTATCCCCGAGGGTGCGTTCTCCATAGATCGCTTCCAGTCCGACCGTCATCCGCTCGGTCGGGTGCCAGAACAGGCTGGCATGGACGGTTTCAAGGCTTTGCGTGTCGGCGGCGGCGAACCGGTCATCCTCTCGGTAGCCATAGGCCAGCCCAAGCCCCCAGTGGTCGTTGAAATCATGCGTCAGCCCGACGGTCGCGCCCTCGGATTCGACAAGATCCGTGATGCCGCCGATCGTGCGCACATCCGCCCCGCCATAGACCATGTAGGAGGCGATGCCCTCGCCCATCGTGTAGGAGGCGTTGACCGCGCCGCCCTGCCACAGGTCGGCCCCGCCGGAAAGGTTGACGCCCCAGCGGTCAAAGGACTGACCGGCGAAATCCACCGTGCCGCCCAGCGCGGCGAGGCGCAGCCCGTAACCGTCCACGCCGTAATCCAGCGCCGCGGTGAAAACGGGGTCGCTGGTGGTGCCGGCGCCGTTCTCGATAGACACGGCCAGCGATGCGTTTTCCCCGAGGGGATGCGTGTAGCGGGCCTGCGTCTGGCGCGAGAAGGGGATGCCTGCGGGGCCTTGGAAATCCAGCGTGCCGGGGTAGTAGGAAATCGGCATGAAATTGGTCCAACTGCGCCCGATCAGGAAGTTGCCGACCGAGATATTCGCATGGCGCAGCCGGAACTGCCCGCCGCCCCCGCCGAAGAAGTCGCCCTCGATCTGGGTCTGGACCTCGCCGATATCGGTCTGCGTGACCGACCGGAAGCCGAGCCGCGACTGGATCGCTTGCGTGCGGAAGTTGCCGTCATTGGCCGGCGAATTGGTCAGGCTGCCAAGACCGAAGAAGGTCGTGCCAAGATCGGCATCCGCGTCGTAGATGAAATCGGCTTTCACATAGCCGTAGATCGTGACCTGCGTATCGGAACTGAGACCGAAATTGAGGTTGGACGACGCCGAGGATTCGAGACGCGCGATCCTTTGGCGCAATTCGGCCAGTTCGGCATCCGTCGTGGCGCTTGCCTGCCCGGCGAGTGCGAGGCTCGCCGCGGGCAGCGCCGCCAGCCATCTGGGTTTCTGTCGCATGGTCTGTCTCCCTTTATCGCGATGGTTCCCGCGTCTCGGCACGGGAATGCCCAAGCGTGGCACGCGGGTTTGAGCCCGAAAAACCACGTCCGCGTGAGACAGGCGCGAGACCCTGTCAGAAAACCGTTGCAACGCCGTGATCGCGCGCCCGGGTCTTGCCGCGGCGCCGCGCGGCCAAGACTTGCCGGCGAAGTGGCCATTGCCCGTGCCGTGGAAAAGGAAGGAAGGGACCTGCGATGTTCAACAAACTGCTGATCGCCAACCGGGGCGAGATCGCCTGCCGTGTGATGAAGACGGCCAAGAAGATGGGGATCCCCACGGTGGCCATCTACTCGGACGCTGACCGGCATGCGCTGCATGTCAGCATGGCAGACGAGGCGATACATATCGGACCTGCGCCCGCCAACCAGTCCTATATCGTGATCGACAAGGTGATGGAGGCGATCCGCGCCAGCGGCGCCGAGGCGGTGCATCCCGGCTACGGGTTCCTGTCCGAAAACAGCCACTTCGCGGAAGCCCTTGAAGCGGAAGGGGTTGCCTTTGTCGGCCCGCCCAAGGGCGCGATCGAAGCGATGGGCGACAAGATCACCTCCAAGAAGCTTGCACAGGAGGCACAAGTATCCACAGTTCCCGGGTATATGGGCCTGATCGAGGATGCCGAGGAGGCTGTGAAGATCTCGGGCGAGATCGGCTACCCCGTCATGATCAAGGCCAGCGCCGGGGGTGGCGGCAAGGGCATGCGGATCGCGTGGAATGACGAGGAGGCGCGCGAAGGCTTCCAGTCCTCCAAGAACGAGGCGGCCAGCAGCTTCGGCGACGACCGCATCTTCATCGAGAAGTTCGTCACGCAACCGCGTCACATCGAGATCCAGGTGCTGTGCGACGCGCATGGGGGCGGGATTTACCTTGGAGAGCGCGAATGCTCGATCCAGCGGCGCAACCAGAAGGTGGTCGAGGAGGCGCCCTCGCCCTTCCTTGACGAGGCGACGCGCAAGGCGATGGGGGAACAGGCCGTCGCGCTGGCCAAGGCGGTGGGCTATACCAGCGCTGGCACGGTGGAGTTCATCGTCGATGGCGACCGGAATTTTTATTTCCTCGAAATGAACACCCGCCTTCAGGTGGAGCACCCGGTGACGGAACTGGTCACCGGTGTTGATCTTGTCGAGCAGATGATCCGCGTTGCCGCCGGCGAGCCGCTGTCGATCCGGCAGGAGGACGTCACGCTGACCGGTTGGGCGATCGAGAACCGGCTGTATGCCGAGGACCCCTATCGCGGTTTTCTGCCCTCCATCGGGCGCCTCACGCGCTACCGCCCGCCGCAGGAGGTGGCCGCCGGGCCGCTTCTGACCAACGGCAAGTGGCAGGGCGAGGCACCGGAAGGGGCCAGCGCGGTGCGCAACGATACCGGCGTCTACGAAGGCGGCGAGATCAGCATGTATTACGATCCGATGATCGCCAAGCTGTGCACGTGGGCGCCGACGCGCGAGGCGGCGATCGAGGCGATGCGGATTGCGCTGGACAGTTTCGAGGTCGAGGGGATCGGCCACAACCTGCCGTTCCTGTCGGCGGTGATGGACCACCCGCGCTTCGTCTCGGGCGAGATCACCACCGCCTTCATTGCCGAGGAGTACCCCGACGGGTTCGAGGGCGTGACCCTGCCGGAAGGGGAATTGCGGCGCATCGCGGCCTCGGCGGCGGCGATGCACCGGGTGGCCGAAATCCGCCGCGCCCGCGTGTCGGGACGCATGGATAACCACGAACGGGTGGTGGCGACCGACTGGGTGGTGGCGTTGCAGGGCGAAAGTTACCCGCTGCATATCGACGCCGACCACGAGGGATCGACCGTCACATTCGATGACGGGCAGGTGCTGCGCGTGGCCAGCGGCTGGACACCGGGGGACCAATTGGCGACGCTGGATGTCAGCGGCGAAACGCTGGTGCTCAAGGTCGGCAAGGTGACGCAAGGCTTCCGGGTGCGGACCCGCGGGGCCGATCTGAAAGTGCATGTGCGCAGTCCGCGACAGGCGGAACTGGCCGCGCTGATGCCCGAGAAACTGGCGCCAGATACGTCGAAGATGCTGCTCTGCCCGATGCCGGGGCTGATCATGAAGGTCAATGTCGAGGTTGGGCAGGAGGTGCAGGAAGGCCAGCCGCTGTGCACCGTCGAGGCGATGAAGATGGAAAACATTCTGCGCGCCGAGAGGAAGGCCGTAGTGGCAAAGGTCAATGCCGCCGCCGGTGACAGCCTTGCGGTGGATGACGTCATCATGGAATTCGAGTGACATCGTGACCGACGCGGGGCGGATACCTTGGGTGCGCGCGGCAGACGGGCACCCGGCGCGGGCGCTACCTTTGGGTGCTCAGCTCCTCGATCCGCATCGGCAGGTTGTCGATGGCCCGCACGATCGAGCGCACGTCCCGGGCATTCGGCTTGCGCATCACGACCTGCCCGTCGCGTCGCAGCAGCACCAGAGAAAAGCCGCGCGGGCGCAACCGTTGCCGCACTTCGGTTTCGTCGGACGGGTCGGAATCGATGATCACAACCACTTCGCGTTCCAAAAGCGGCCCGGGCCGCTGCAAGAGCAACTCGATCTGATCCTGAAACCGGGGGTCGCGCGGCGTGTCGGCGAAGACGACTATGGGGCGGGCCACCCAGAGGAAGTCATCGAGATTGATATCGGCCGCCTCGAAAACTGGCAAACTCAACTCCTCGTCTTCCGCGACGGGGGGCGTTTCTGCGTCTTGGGCCCAGACCGGTATGGTCAAGGCGAGGGACAAGACAAGGGACAGGGCTGCGCGCATGGATCCTCCGTTTTGCACACATATAGGTGTGGCGCGCGCGAAAGCGAAGAGCAATCATCGCCGGGGATGCTCTATGCCCGGCACGGCGCGGCAGGCGGCACGACCTGCCGTCGCGACATGGCATGAGAAGGACCAGACACGATGAGTGACAAGACCCGAAGCTGGCGCGAGATGGCCGAAAAGGAACTGCGCGGCCGCCCGCTGGATGACCTTACATGGCACACGCTGGAAGGGATTCCGGTCAAACCCCTCTACACCGAGGAAGACACCGCCGAATTGCCGCACGTGGGCAGCCTGCCGGGGCAGGAGCCGTTCACGCGCGGGGTCAAGGCCACGATGTATGCCGGCCGGCCGTGGACCATCCGCCAATACGCGGGCTTTTCCACCGCCGAGGACAGCAACGCCTTCTACCGCAAGGCCCTTGCCGCCGGGCAGCAGGGCGTATCCGTGGCCTTCGACCTTGCCACGCACCGCGGTTATGACAGCGACCATCCGCGGGTGGAGGGCGACGTGGGCAAGGCCGGTGTCGCCATCGACAGCGTCGAGGACATGAAGATCCTGTTCGATGGCATCCCGCTCGACAAGGTCAGTGTCTCGATGACCATGAACGGCGCGGTGATCCCGATCCTCGCCAGTTTCATCGTCACCGGCGAGGAACAGGGCCATTCGCGCGACGCCCTGTCGGGGACCATCCAGAACGACATCCTCAAGGAGTTCATGGTCCGCAACACCTATATCTACCCGCCGGAACCGTCGATGCGGATCATTTCGGACATCATCGAATATACCTCCAACGAGATGCCGCGCTTCAACTCGATCTCGATCTCGGGCTACCACATGCAGGAGGCCGGGGCGAATCTCGTGCAGGAACTGGCCTACACGCTGGCTGACGGGCGCGAATACGTGCGCGCGGCGATCGCGGCCGGGATGGACGTGGACAAGTTCGCGCCGCGGCTGTCGTTCTTCTTTGCCATCGGCATGAATTTCTTCATGGAGGCGGCGAAGCTGCGCGCCGCGCGTCTGCTCTGGCACCGTATCATGACCGAGCTTGGTGCCGAGGCCGAGAAATCCAAGATGCTGCGCACCCATTGCCAGACCTCGGGCGTGTCGTTGCAGGAACAGGACCCCTACAACAACGTGATCCGCACGGCCTACGAGGCGATGTCGGCGGCGCTTGGCGGGACGCAATCGTTGCACACCAATGCGCTTGACGAGGCCATCGCATTGCCGACCGAGTTCAGCGCCCGGATCGCCCGCAATACCCAGCTTATCCTTCAGGAGGAAACCGGGATCACCAACGTGGTCGATCCGCTGGCCGGCTCCTATTACGTCGAGAGCCTGACCGCGGAATTGGCGGAGAAGGCGTGGGCGCTGATCGAGGAGGTCGAGGAAATGGGCGGCATGACCAAGGCCGTGGCCTCGGGCATGCCCAAGCTCCGGATCGAGGAAACCGCCGCGACGCGTCAGGCGATGATCGACCGGGGCGACGAGGTGATCGTCGGCGTCAACAAGTATCGCAAGGACAACGAGGATCCGATCGACATTCTCGATGTCGACAACGTCAAGGTGCGCGCGGGCCAGATTGCCGCGCTGGACCGGATCCGCGCCGCCCGCGACGAGGCCGCGTGCAGCGCCGCGCTCGAAGAATTGACTCGCCGCGCGGGCGAGGGCGGCAACCTTCTGGAGGCTGCCGTCGAGGCGGCCCGCGCCCGTGCAACTGTCGGAGAGATCAGCATGGCAATGGAAAAGCAGTTCGGCCGCCACCGTGCCGAGGTCAAGACGCTGGCCGGGGTCTACGGCGCGGCCTACGAGGGCGATGAAGGCTTCGCCGCGATCCAGAAGGACGTGGAAGCCTTCGCCGAAGAGGAAGGACGCCGCCCGCGCATGCTGGTCGTCAAGATGGGGCAGGACGGGCATGACCGCGGCGCCAAGGTGATCGCCACCGCCTTTGCCGATATCGGCTTCGACGTGGATGTCGGCCCGCTCTTCCAGACCCCGGAAGAGGCTGCGCAGGACGCCATCGACAACGACGTGCATATCGTCGGGATCTCGTCGCAGGCGGCAGGCCACAAGACGCTGGCGCCCAAGCTGATCGCGGCGCTGAAGGCCGAGGGCGCGGAGGAGATCATCGTGATCTGCGGCGGGGTGATCCCGCACCAGGATTACCAGTTCTTGCAGGATGCTGGCGTGAAGGCCATCTTCGGCCCCGGCACCAATATCCCCGAGGCCGCGCGAGAGATCCTCGCCCTCGTGCGCACGACGCGCGGCTAGGATCCGGTGCGCACGACGCGCGGCTAGGATCCGGTGCGCAGGACGCGCGCGGTTGGCCGGGGGCGCCACGTTCGACGGGCGCCCTGCCAGCTTCGGCTTGCAAATCCGCCGCCTCGCAGGCAGCTTTGGCCGTGATCGCCTCGCGAACAGGACAAGGACACGCGCCGCATGGCATTGCCGGTGAAACAGCAGGTGACCTATTGGGGGATTGCGGCGGGCGTCTTCTTCCTGCTGATGTGGTTTCTGGGGCAGGTTCTTCTGCCCTTCGTCTTGGGCGGTGCGATCGCTTACGTGCTCGACCCGTTGGCGGACCGGCTGGAACGCCGGGGGCTGTCCCGGATCGTCGCCTCGGTGGTGATCTTTGCCCTCGCGATGCTGGTCTTTGCGCTTGTCCTGCTGCTTGTCCTGCCGATGCTGGTGGGGCAGGTAGTCACGCTCGTTCAGACGGCACCGGCATTCTACGAAACGTTGCGCGACGCGTTGGTCGAACGGTTCCCGGCCCTGATCCAGGAAGAGTCGACCGCGCGTCAGACCATCGCCGAGATCCTAGAACAGGCCCGGTCGCAGATCGGCGGGATCCTGTCCTCGGTCCTATCCTCGGCGGGGTCTGCGATGAACGGGCTGGTGGTGCTGGTGGTGGCGCCGGTGGTGGCCTTCTACCTGTTGCTCGACTGGGACCGGATGACCGCGTCGGTTGACGATCTTCTGCCGCGCGACCATGCGCCGGTGATCCGCAAACTGGCCACCGATATCGACCGGACACTGGCCAGTTTCGTGCGTGGGCAAGGCACGGTTTGCCTGATCCTCGGCACCTTTTACGCCATCTCGCTGATGCTTATCGGGTTGCAATTCGGGCTCATCGCGGGGCTGGTCGCGGGATTGCTGACCTTCATCCCCTACGTTGGCGCGCTTGTCGGGGGCGTCCTGTCGATCGGGCTGGCGCTGTTCCAGTTCTGGGGGGACTGGATCTGGATCGCCGCGGTTGCCGCGGTCTTCATGATCGGGCAGGCGGTGGAGGGCAATTTCCTGACGCCCAAGCTGGTGGGCAGTTCGGTCGGGCTGCACCCTGTCTGGCTGCTGTTCGCGCTGGCGGCCTTCGGCACGCTCTTCGGGTTCGTCGGCATGCTGGTCGCGGTGCCGGTGGCGGCGATGATGGGGGTTCTGGCGCGCTACGGGGTCGCGCAGTATCAGGGCAGCCGACTTTACCGGGGGCTTGAAGCCCGCGGCGAGGATGGTGACATCTGAACCATGGCCGAACAACTGATCCTCAACCTTCCCGTGCGACCCGCCCTGGGACGCGATGATTTCTTCGTCTCCGACGGCAACGCCGCCGCCGTCGCCGGGATCGAGGCATGGCAGGGCTGGCCGCATGGCAAGATGGTGCTGGTCGGGCCGGAAGCCTCGGGCAAGACGCATCTGGCGCATGTCTGGGCGGGGATGACCGGTGCAACCGTGATTGCCGCCGGCGACCTGCCCGGGCCGGACCCGGACGGCATGGGCGCCATGGTTGCCGTCGAGGATGCCGATCGTGTTACCGGAACGGCGGCCGAGACGGCGCTTTTCCACTTGCACAATGCCGTGACGGGGCAAGGGGGGCGGCTATTGTTGACCGCCCGCAACGACCCCGCCCGCTGGCCCGTCGCGCTGCCCGATCTGAAAAGCCGGGTTCAACAGGCCGGGGTGCTGAAGCTCGCCCCGCCCGACGATGCGCTCTTGTCGGCGGTGATGGTCAAGATGGCCGCCGACCGGCAACTCGTGCTTGCGCCCGGCCTCGTCTCCTATGCCGTGCTGCGCATGGAGCGCAGCTTTGCCGCCGCCCGCGCGCTCATCGAGGCGATCGACGCCCGCGCCCTGCGCGACAAATCGCGTCCGACCAAGACCATGATCGCGGCGCTGCTTGCACGGCAAGCCGAATGAATGTCACGTTCCCGTCACCTCCCAAGGATAGCGCACGCCCATGGTAAACGTCGATTTTCTTCATAATCCGATCCCCGAGCCGGTTGACCTGCCCGAAGAACAGACCTCCGGCCCGCAGCGCTATTTCAACCGCGAACTCAGCTGGCTGGCCTTCAACTGGCGCGTGCTGGAAGAGGCCCGCAACCCGCGCGTGCCACTGCTGGAACGGGTGCGCTTCGTGTCGATTTCCTCGGCCAATCTCGACGAGTTCTACACCGTCCGCGTCGCCGGCCTGCGCGAGTTGGTGATGGAAGGCCACACCACGCCATCGGCCGATGGCCGCACCCCGGCCGAACAGTTGCGCCTGATCAACGCCGATGCCCGCAAGCTGATGCAGGCGCAGCAGGAAACATGGACCGAGCTGCGGTCGGTGCTGGAGGCGGAGCGCATCAGCGTCGTGGGCCGCAAGGAGCTTGGCAAGGCCGACAAGGCCGCGCTGGAAGAGGCGTTCCTGACGCAGGTCTTCCCGGTCCTGTCGCCGCTGGCCATTGACCCGGCGCACCCCTTTCCCTTCATCCCCAACGAAGGCGTTTCGCTGGCCTTGCAGATGGAACGTGGCAAGGACGGGCGCAGCCTGCAGGCGCTGTTGCCGATCCCGACGCAGGTCGACCGCTTCGTAAGGCTGCCCTCATCGGAGGGCGAGGTGCGGTTCCTGCTGCTGGAGGATCTGCTGCTGCTCAATATCGGGGCGCTGTTCCCGGGCTACAAGCTGACGGGATCGTGCATGTTCCGGGTGCTGCGCGACAGCGACCTTGAGCTTGAGGAAGAGGCCGAGGATCTGGTGCGCGAGTTCGAGACGGCGCTCAAGCGCCGCCGTCGGGGTCACGTGGTGCGGCTTCAGGTGTCGACGGGGGCGCCGGCGGAACTCAGCCGGGAGATCTGCGAACATCTTGGCGTCATTGGCGACGAGGTCATCGAGGTCAGCGGCATGATCGGGCTTGCGCGGCTCAAGGAACTGGTGATCGACGAACGCCCCGACCTTCTGTGGCCCAGCTTCAGCCCGCGGGTGCCCGAACGGGTGCAGGACCATGACGGCGACATGTTCTCGGCGATCCGGCAAAAGGACATGCTGCTGCACCACCCCTATGAAACCTTTGATATGGTAATCCGCTTCCTTGCGCAGGCCGCGCGTGATCCCAACGTGGTGGCGATCAAGCAGACGCTTTACCGCACCTCGCACGAGTCGCCCATCGTCGAGGCGCTGTGCGAGGCGGCGGAAAACGGCAAGTCGGTGACCGCGCTCGTGGAGTTGAAAGCCCGGTTCGACGAGGCCGCCAATATCCGCCAGTCGCGCAAGCTGGAACGCGCCGGGGCGCACGTGATCTACGGCTTCATCAATTACAAGACTCACGCCAAGATCAGCACCGTTGTCCGGCGCGAGGGCGACAAGCTGGTGACCTATACCCATTACGGCACCGGCAACTACCACCCGATCACCGCGCGCATCTATACCGACCTGTCGCTGTTTACCTGCGACGACGCGCTTGGCCGCGATGCCACCAAGGTCTTCAACTATGTCGGCGGCTACGCCGAACCCGAGCGGCTGGAAAATCTCTCGATCTCGCCGCTGACGCTGAAGGAGACGCTGCTCGACAGTCTGAAGGCCGAGATCGGCCACGCCGAGGCCGGCAAGCCGGCAATGGTCTGGGCCAAGATGAACAGCCTGATCGAGCCGGACGTGATCGACGCGCTCTACGAGGCGAGCGCGGCCGGCGTGCGGATCGACCTTGTCATTCGCGGGATCTGCGGCATACGTCCCGGCGTGAAGGGCCTTTCGGAGAACATCCGCGTCAAGTCCATCGTCGGGCGCTTTCTGGAACACAGCCGCATCGTCTGTTTCGGCAATGGCCACGGGCTGCCGTCGAAAAAAGCGCGGGTCTATATCAGTTCGGCCGACTGGATGGGGCGCAACCTCAACCGGCGGGTGGAAACGCTGGTGGAATGCACCACCCCCACCGTGAAGGCGCAGATCGTTGACCAGATCATGGCGGCGAACCTTGCCGACGTGGCGCAAAGCTGGGTGTTGCAGGCCGATGGCACCTTCGTGCGGCCCGATCTCGATGCCGTCGACAAGCCGTTCAACTGCCACCGGTTCTTCATGCAATACCCGTCGCTGTCGGGGCGCGGCACCGCCGGGGCGGCGGATGTGCCGGAACTGACGCATTCGCACGATTGACCGGGCGCGGGCCGCGTGACATGAGAAATCTCATGATGGACCATGCCGATCTGGCGGGGGCGGGCGCCGAAGGCTCCGCGACCGTGGCCGACGGGGGGCTCTTCGGGACCCCGCTGTTCGACGACCCGAGTGCGCGCGACTTGGCGCGGGTCGGTGTCATCGACATAGGCTCCAACTCCGTCCGGTTGGTGGTATTCGACGGCGCGGCGCGCTCCCCGGCCTATTTCTTCAACGAAAAGATCCTCTGCGGCCTTGGCGCCGGCTATTCCCAGACCGGGCGGCTGTCGCCGGTCGGGCGCGCGCGCGCGTTGTCGGCGCTCAAGCGGTTCGCCGCCTTGGCCAAGGGCATGGGGGTTACCACGCTGGTTACCGTCGCCACCGCGGCAATGCGAGAGGCCGAGGACGGCCCGGCCTTCCGCGAGGAGGCGGAGCGTGAAACCGGCTTGACCATTCATGTCGTCGATGGACCGGAGGAGGCCCGGCTGTCGGCGCAGGGGGTCTTGCTGGGCTGGCCGGGGGCAGTGGGCATGGTCTGCGATATCGGCGGCTCCTCCATGGAACTGGCCGAGCTTCTGGGCAACGGCGCGGTCGGGCAGCGGGCCACCTCGGACCTTGGGCCGCTCAAGTTGCAGGGGATGAAGGGCGGCAAGAAAGCGATCAAGGCCCATATCAAGACCACCATCGCCGCGCTGCGCGACCGGTTCGGTGCCGGGCACAAACGGCTCTTCCTTGTCGGCGGGTCGTGGCGGGCGATTGCGCGGATCGACATGGAACGCCGTGGTTACCCGCTGAAGGTGCTGCACGAATACCGGATGACGCGCAGCGATATCCGCGACACCGTCGCCTACATCCAGAAGGCCGACCTTGATGAACTGCGTAGCCAGACCGGCACCGGGGCGGACCGCATGGCGCTTGTTCCGCTTGCGTCGCTCGTGCTCAAGGAACTGGTCAGCAGCCTGAAACCCGAAGAGGTAGCCGTGTCTTCCTACGGCATCCGCGAGGGGATGCTTTACGAACAGATGTCCGACCGGCAGCGTCAGCGCGATCCCCTGATCGAGGCGGCCTACCAGATGGAACTGAGCAACGCGCGCATGCCGGGTTTCGGCCGCGCGCTCTATCGCTTCATCGAGCCATTGTTCGGCCGCGTGACCCCGGCCAAGAAACGGGTCATGCGCGCGGCCTGCCTGTTGCACGATGTCAGTTGGCGTGCCCATCCCGACTACCGCGCCGAGGTCTGTTTCGACAACGCCACGCGCGCCAATCTCGGTGGGCTCAAGCATTCCGAGCGGGTGTATCTCGGCCTCTCGCTGCTGCATCGCTACAAGTCCAGCCGCAAGGGCACCGGGTTCGACAAGCTGGTATCGCTGCTGTCCGACAGGGACGTCAAGGAAGCCGAGATCCTTGGCCGTGCCATGCGCTTCGGGGCGATGTTCACGCTGGAGAAGCCGCTCGATCACGGGGTGCTGAAATATTACCCCAAGAAGCAGCTTCTTGAGCTGCGCTTGCTGACGGATACCGGCCGCGACCTGTTCGGAGAGGTCGCCGAGTCCCGCTTCAAGGCGCTTGCCGGCGCGCTCGGGGCCGAGCCGGTGGCCAAGGGGGCGGCGCGGTCGCCGCGCCCGGGCGGGCAATCCGGTTGACAGCCCGGCGCCGCTTGCCCCTCATGGCGGCACATCAACCAAGGGATCGACATGCGCACGGAATTCGACGCCGAACTGGAAGAGCGGTTGACCCGCTACGCCGCCATCGACACGCAAAGCGACGAGACATCGGTGACCAGCCCGAGTACCGGGATCCAGCTTGACCTCGCGCGCCTGCTGGTCCGCGAATTGGGCGACATCGGCGCCAAGGACGTGACGCTGACCGATTACGGCGCCGTGCTGGCCACGATCCCGGCCACGGTGGCGGGAGCGCCGGTCGTGGGCTTCTGTGCCCACATGGATACGGCCCCGGCCTACCATGCCGAAGGTGTGAAACCCCGCGTGCACCGCGCCTATGATGGCGGTGCGATCACCTTTCCCGATGCGCCGGGGCTGGTGCTCTCCCCCGGCAACGCGCCCTATCTGGGTGAGAAGACCGGCGATGACATCATTACCGCCAGCGGCGCGACGCTTCTGGGGGCCGATGACAAGGCCGGGATCGCGATCCTGATGACGATGGCCCGTGCGCTGCTTTCGGACCGGACGCATGAACACGGCAAGATCCGCCTCGCCTTCACCCCGGACGAGGAAATCGGGCGCGGCGTCGATGCGCGGCTGCCGGCTGATTTCGGCGCCGATTTCGCCTATACGCTCGACGGCGCGGATCCCGGTGAACTGACCTATGAAAGCTTCTCGGCCGATGCTGCGGTCGTGACGGTAACGGGGGTCTCGGCGCATCCCGGCTGGGCCAAGGGCAAGCTGGTCAATGCCCTGCACCTTGCCGCCAAGATCGTGCAGACCCTGCCGCATGTGACGCTGACGCCGGAAACCACCGAGGCGCGCGAGGGGTTCATTCACCTTTACGCGCAATCGGGCAGTGCGGCAGTCGCAAAGCTGAAATTCATCCTGCGCGATTTCGAACGGGCGGGGCTGGCCGAGAAGGGCGCGCTTCTGCGGCAGGTCTGCGAGACGGTCGCCGCGACCGAGCCGCGCGCGCGGGTGACTTGCGAGATCACACCGCAATACCGTAACATGCGCTACTGGCTGGAGGAGGACATGGCGCCGGTGGACCTTGCCCGCGCAGCCTACCGCGATGCCGGGCTGGAGCCGCGCTCCGTCCCGATCCGGGGCGGCACGGACGGCTCGCGCCTGACCGAGATGGGCGTGCCGTGCCCCAACCTCTTTACCGGCATGCAGGAGATTCATGGGCCGCTGGAATGGATCAGCGTGCAGGACATGGCCCTTGCCACGAAGGTCTGCCTGTCACTGGTCAGCCGCACCGCCCAACCCTGATTGCCCCCGTCCGGTCTTTCCCCTAATCAGGGGCCAAACCAAACGATAGGTCCGCCCAGATGCGTCTTTCCCGCTACTTCCTGCCCGTCCTGAAAGAAACCCCCGCCGAGGCGCAGATCGTCAGCCACCGGCTGATGCTGCGCGCCGGCATGATCAAGCAGCAGACGGCGGGCATTTATTCGTGGCTGCCGCTTGGCTTCAAGGTGCTGCGCAAGATCGAAACCATCGTGCATGAGGAACAGGCCCGCGCCGGTCACATCGCGATCCAGATGCCGATCCTGCAGCCGGCCGACCTGTGGCGCGAAAGCGGGCGCTACGACGATTACGGCGCCGAGATGCTGCGCATGCAGGACCGGCATGAACGCGACCTGCTTTACACCCCCACCGCCGAGGAAATGGTCACCGATATCTTCCGAAGCTACGTTCGCAGCTACAAGGACCTGCCGCTGACGCTCTACCAGATCCAGTGGAAATTCCGCGACGAGATCCGCCCGCGTTTCGGCGTGATGCGGGGGCGCGAATTCTACATGAAGGACGGCTACAATTTCGACCTGACCAAGGAAGACGCGCTGCACGCCTATAACCGCCATCTCGTCAGCTACCTGCGCACCTACGAACGCATGGGGTTGCAGGCGATCCCGATGCGCGCCGACAGCGGCCCCATCGGCGGCGATGACACCCATGAATTCCTGGTGCTGGCGGAAACCGGCGAGTCGGAAGTGTTCTATGACAGCGAGATCACCGACCTGAAATTCGGCACCCGCGAGATCGACTATGACAGCCACGACCAGTGCCGCGCGGTTCTGGAGGAATTCACCAGCCGCTACGCCCGCACCGACGAAACCCATGACGAGGCGCTGTTCAACCAGGTCCCGGAAGGCCGCCGCCGCGTCGCGCGCGGGATCGAGGTGGGCCAGATCTTCTATTTCGGCACCAAGTATTCCGAGCCCATGGGCGCCACCGTGCAGGGCCCCGACGGCAAGCAGGTGCCGGTCCATATGGGCAGCCACGGCATCGGCGTCAGCCGCCTTCTGGGCGCGATCATCGAGGCCAGCCACGACGAGCGCGGCATCATCTGGCCCGAGGGCGTGACGCCTTTCCATGTCGGCATCGTCAACCTCAAGCAGGGCGATCAGGGGACCGACGCGGCCTGCGAAAACCTTTACGCGGGGCTGACGGCGGCGGGGCTGGAGCCGCTCTACGACGATACTGAGGAGCGCGCCGGCGCCAAGTTTGCCACCATGGACCTTATCGGCCTGCCGTGGCGGATCACGGTCGGGCCGCGTGGGCTGAAGACCGGGGTGGTGGAACTGACCTGTCGCCGCACCGGCGAAAGCGAGGAGATGAGCCCGGAGGACGCCATCGCCCGCGTGCAGGAAATTTACGCGCCGCATCCGGGCTAGCCGGGCGCGCGCAAAGGGAACCGAAATGGCAACATCCACCAAGCCCTTTGCCGGGTTCGAATGGCTGATCGCGTGGCGCTACCTTCGCGCCAAACGCGCCGAGGGCGGTGTCAGCGTCATGACATGGATCAGCTTTCTGGGCATCATGCTGGCGGTGATGGCCCTGATCGCGACGCTGGCCGTGCGCTCGGGCTTTCGCCATGAATTCGTGGGCACGATCCTTGGTGCGAATCCCCATGCCTCGGTCATCCCCATGGCGCGTCAGTTGGAAGACGGGCGCACGGCACGGGTTCTGTCCGATTACGACGCGATCACGGACCGGCTGCGCGACGTCGAGGGCGTGACCGGCGCCTTCCCGGTGATCGAAGGGCAGGTGATGGCGACGGCGGGGGGCCGCAATGCCGGCGTTCAGGTCATCGGGATCACGCCGGCGGATCTGGCGAGCGTGCCGCTGGTGGCGGATCCCGAGGTGGCGCGGGGCGCGTTTGACCGGTTCGGTGACGGCATCGCGATTGGCAGCGGCGTCGCCCGGGAACTGGGGGTCAGCGTGGGCGATCGCCTGCGCCTGATCTCTCCCGAGGGGGCGCGCACGGCGTTCGGCACAAGCCCGCGTATCAGCGCCTACGAGGTCACCTATATCTTCCAGGTCGGGCGCTATGACATCGACCGGGTGCGGGTCTACATGCCCTTTGCCGAGGCGCAGACCTATTTCAATCGCGACGGTGTCGCCGACAAGATCGAGGTGACGGTGGACGATCCCGACCGGGTATTGTCGATGGTGGTGCCACTGACGCGCGCCGCCGATGCCGACGTCATGGTCTGGACATGGCGCGACAGCGCAGGCGCCTTCTTGCAGGCGCTGCAGATGGAGGACAACGTGATGTTCATCATCCTCTCGATCCTCGTGCTGATCGCCACGATGAACATCGTCTCGGGCCTGATCATGCTGGTCAAGAACAAGAGCCGCGACATTGGCATCCTGCGCACGATGGGCCTGTCGGAAGGCTCCATTCTAAGGATTTTCTTCATCTGCGGCGCGTCGATCGGGGTTGCGGGGACGCTGGCGGGGGTGGCCTTGGGCTGCGCCTTCGCGATCTGGATCGACCCAATCTTTGCCTTCGTCAACTGGGTTGCGGGCGGCGGGGTGTGGGACCCGTCGGTGCGGTTCTTGTCGCATTTGCCGGCGCGGCTGGAACTGGGCGACGTGCTGTCTGCGGTGTCGCTGGCGTTGGGTCTGTCCTTTGTGATCACGATCATCCCGGCGCGGCGGGCGGCGCGAATGAACCCGGTGGAGGCGCTGCGCTATGAGTGATGCGGTGCTGGAACTCGACGCGATCGAGAAGGGCTACAAGCTTGGAAAGCCCGGTGAAATAAGGGTTTTGCGCGGCGCGTCCATCGCCATAGCGCGCGGCGAGGTGGTGGCGCTCGTGGCACCGTCGGGGGCGGGGAAATCGACGTTGCTGCATATCGCGGGGCTGCTTGATTCCGCCGATGCGGGAACGGTGCGGATCGGCGGGCAGGACCTGACCCGCGCGAAAGACAGGGCACGGACAAGCGCGAGGCGGCAAGCCATTGGATTCATTTATCAATTTCACCACTTGCTGCCGGAATTCAGCGCCGCGGAAAACGTGATCCTGCCGCAACTGGCGGATGGCCTCCCCCGTGCCGAGGCGGAGGCGCGGGCGGCCGATCTTCTGGGCCGGGTCGGGCTGGAAAACCGCGCCGGGCATCGGCCCTCGGAATTGTCGGGCGGTGAACAACAGCGCGTCGCGTTCAGCCGGGCTATGGCCAACAAGCCATTGATATTGCTTGCGGATGAGCCGACGGGCAACCTCGACCCCGCAACCGCGACGGTGGTGTTCGATACCTTGCTGTCGCTGGTGCGGGATACCGGGATGGGCGCGCTGATCGCCACCCACAACCCCGACCTGGCCGCCCGGATGGACCGGGTCCTGCGGATGGAAGCGGGGCAGCTGGTCGACCGGACCGCGACCTGAAAACGTGGGGGGTGCCGGGCGTGCACCCCCCGTGCACCCCTTGTACACCCTGCGTGCAGACGAAATGCGGTTTCGCCGCGCTGTCGCGCGTCGATCCACGGGCGCCCCTCGTCAGGCCCTTGCGGGGCCCTCCTCGGGCCGCGTTTCCACGGGGCTCCGGCGCGGCACGGCCTCAGCCGGTCTTGCGCGCCACCGTGACGACCTCGGCGCACCACTCGTCGATCAGCGTCAGGATCGGGTTGCGCCGCTCGGGCGCCTCCATCAGGACCTCGTGACGGCCACCGTCTACGATGTGCAGCCGGCTGCCCGGCCAACTGGCGCAACGATCGTGAATGGCGGCGGATTCCACGATGGATTCCTCGGTGCCGAGTATCGCCAGCATCGGCAAATCGGGCGGGTCCATCGCCATCAGCGCCTCGGTTTCCTCCAGCGCCGCATCGACCCAGCGGATCGAGGGGCCGCCAAGCGCCAGTTCGGGGTGTTTCTCGACCTGACCCGACATGTAGTCGAACATCTCGCGGTCATTGGTGAGCGGATTATCCTGGAACACCATCGGTTCGGCCGGGCCGGTCGTGGGCGCGAAGCGCTTGTCGAGGCCGAGCGGTTTGGACAGGCCCAGCACCACGCCCGAGACCGATTTCAGCACGCCCGACATGCGGATGCCCCACATCGGCGCCGAAAAGATCGCGCCCGCGACGGGCAGTCCGTCGTAGAGCGCCCTGAGCCCGATCGCGCCGCCCATGGAATGGCCGAGCAGGAACCACGGCTCCGGCAGGTCGAACTCGGCCAGCACGGCGCGCATCGCGGCGACGTCCTCGCGGTATTCGTCGAAGCTGACGACATGGCCCATGTCGCGGCGATGCGCGGGGCGGTCGGCCAGTCCCTGCCCGCGCCAATCCATCGCGATCAGCCCATAGCCGCGCGCGGCCAGGTCGGCGGCGAAGCGGCCGTATTTCTCGATATACTCGGTGCGGCCCGGGAACATCAGGATGGTGCCCTTGCTTCCGGCGGGCCAGACACCCAGCCGGATGCGTGTACCATCGGCGGTGCGCAGCCAGACGGCGCGCGCGCCGTCCGGCCCCTCGGCGATGTCGTGCAGGAAGGGGGCCGGTTCCATCACCTTTAGCCCAGAAGCCCGCCCAGCTTCATCGCCGTGCCCATGTCGCCGTCAAGGCGCAGCTGGCCGCCCATGAAGGCCGAGGTCGGGTTGAGATCGCCGGAAAGGATCTGCTGGAACGTGTCGGCATCGGCGGTGAGGGTGACATCGGTTTCCTCCTCGCCGTCGGCGGCGCGCACGCCGGAGCCGTCGACGACAATGGCGCCCTCGCCCTCGATCTCGAACTTCGCACTGCCGTCGAAGCCGCCGTCGATCTTTTCCTGAAGCGTCGAAACGGCGGCGGTGATGATCTCGCTCATGTGATGGTCCCTTGTCTTTTCGGGGCGGCTTCTACTGGAATACGCGGCCCGGGATGTTAGGTTTCACGCATGACCATGCGGATTCTCACCCGATCATACAACCGTGTCGTGACGGCAGCCATGGCGGTTTGCCTGAGCCTGTCACCCGTCACGGCGGCGGCCGATACGCTGGACGATCTGTTCGCGCGGCTGTCGGACCCCGGCACGCGGAACTGGCAGACGGTGGAGCGCGATCTGGAGATCCAGCTGTCGCTGTCCGGCTCGGCCTCCGCCGACCTCTTGTTGCGCCGGGGCGAGGCGGCGATGGAGGAACAGGACATCGAGGCCGCCATCGACCACCTGACTGCGCTGACCGATCATGCGCCGGACTTCGCCGAAGGCTGGAACGCGCGCGCCGCGGCTTACCTGATGGCCGGCTTGCATGGCCCGGCGATGGAGGATTTGCGGCAGGTTCTGGTGCTGGAGCCGCGCCATTACGGCGCGCTGGCCGGGCTTGGCGCATTGCTGGAAGATCAGGGGCGACCGGAGGCCGCGCTGGCCGCGTTTCGGGAGGCGCTTGCTATACATCCGCACCGGCCCGAATTACAGTCCGCCGTGGCGCGTCTTCAGCGTTCCACCGGGGGCACGTCCCTCTGACACCGGCCTGTAGCGGGCGAAAGGCAGATCCATGCACCGTCAGGGACGCATCGCGGCCGTTCTTGGCCCGACCAATACGGGCAAGACACATTACGCCATCGAACGGATGCTGGCGCATCGCACCGGGGTGATCGGCCTGCCGTTGCGCCTGCTGGCGCGCGAGGTCTACGAGCGGATCGTCGCGCTGCGCGGGCCGCGGGTCGTGGCGCTGTTGACGGGCGAGGAACGGATCGTGCCCGACAGCGCGCAATACTGGGTGTGCACGGTGGAGGCGATGCCGCCGGGCATGGGCTGCGATTTCCTGGCGGTGGACGAGATCCAGCTTTGCGCCGATCCCGAGCGGGGGCATGTCTTCACCGACCGGCTGCTGAACGCGCGCGGCCTGCACGAGACTCTGTTCCTCGGGTCCGATACCATGAAAGCGGCGATCGCGGCGCTGGTTCCGGGCGTGCAGTTCATGCGGCGGGACCGCTTTTCGGAGCTGACCTACACCGGGTCGAAGAAAATCAGCCGCATGGTGCCGCGCGCGGCGGTGGTCGGCTTCTCGGTCGAGAATGTCTACGCGATTGCCGAATTGCTGCGCCGCCAGCGGGGCGGGGCGGCGGTGGTGATGGGGGCGCTTTCCCCGCGCACGCGCAACGCGCAGGTGGAGCTTTACCAGAACGGTGACGTGGATTTCCTTGTCGCGACGGATGCCATCGGGATGGGGCTGAACCTCGATATCCGGCACGTCGCGTTTTCGGGCCTGCGCAAGTTCGACGGGCGGCGGATGCGCGACCTTGCCCCGAACGAGCTGGCCCAGATCGCGGGCCGGGCCGGGCGGCACACGCAACCGGGCACCTTCGGGGTGACAGGCGAGGCGCCGGGGCTGGACGAGGATGTTGTCGAGGCGATCACCAGCCACAGCTTCAAGCCGGTGGGCAAGCTTTTCTGGCGCAACGCGCGGCTCGATTTCGGCACGGTCGGGCGGCTCGTCGCCTCGCTGGAGGCGCCGGCCAAGGACGAGCGGCTGACGCGGGCGCGCGAGGCCGACGACCTGATGGCACTGAAGGCGGTGTCGGCGCAGCCAGAGATTGCCGACCGGCTTGGTGGCGGGCGCGACGTGCGGCTTTTGTGGGACGTGTGCTGCGTGCCCGATTTCCGCGGCATCAGCCATGCCGAACATGCCAGCCTGCTGGCGCGGATCTTCGAGTTCCTGCACGGCGTGGGCCGGGTGCCCGACGACTGGATGGCGCGGCAGGTCAAGCGGCTGGACCGCACCGATGGCGACATTGACACGATATCGAAACGTCTGGCCTATATCCGTACATGGACCTACGTGGCGCAGCGTTCCGGCTGGGTGGACGATGAAACGCATTGGCGCGGCGCGACTCGTGCCGTAGAAGACCGGTTGTCGGATGCCCTGCACGAGCGTCTGACCCAAAGATTCGTTGATCGGCGCACCAGTGTCCTGCTGCGCCGGTTGAAGCAGAAGGAGGGCCTTGTGGCCGAGGTGAACGACAAGGGTGAAGTGACGGTCGAGGGCGAGTTCGTCGGGCGTCTGGAAGGATTCCGGTTCCGGCAGGATGCCAGCGCGACCCCGGACGAGGCGAAGACCTTGCGGCAGGCCGCCGTGGCCGCGCTCAGGCCCGAGTTCCACCTGCGCGCGGATCGGTTCTACAACGCCCCCGACACCGAGTTCGATTTCACCGAGCAGGGCGGGCTGATGTGGGGTGATCAGGCGATCGGCAAGCTGGCCAAGGGGGCGGAGCCGCTGAAACCCGTGGCCGAGGCCTTCGTCGACGAGGATGCCGGGCCGGAGGTGATGCAAAAGGTGCAGCGCCGGTTGCAGCATTTCATCGACCGCAAGGTGGCGACCCTGTTCGAGCCGCTGCTGGCGATGAGCCGCGACGAGGCGATCACCGGGTTGGCGCGCGGTTTCGCCTTCCGGCTGGTCGAGGCGCTGGGCATCCTGCCGCGCGCCGAGGTGGCTGACGAGGTCAAGGCGCTGGACCAGGAGGCGCGCGGGCAGTTGCGCAAGCACGGCGTGCGTTTCGGCCAGTTCACGATCTTCCAGCAGCTTTTGCTGAAACCCGCGCCGACGCGGCTGCGGCTGGTGCTGTGGGGGCTGGCCAACGACCACGCGGAATTCTTCGAAAGCCCGCCGCCGGGGCTGGTGACGATCCCCGCCGTTGCGGGCGCGCCGCGCGACTACTACACCAATTCCGGCTACCGCCTTGCCGGGGCGCGCGCGATCCGCATCGACATGCTGGAACGGCTGGCCGACATGCTGCGCGGGCAGGACAGTCGCGGTGGATTCGAGGCGACGGCCGACATGCTGTCGATCACCGGCATGACGCTGGAGCAGTTCGCCGACCTCATGGAAGGGCTGGGCTACAAGGCCGAGAAGGGCGAGCGGGTGAAGGTCAAGGCGGTGGAAACGCCCGACCCGCAGGGGCCGACCGAGGTGCCGGGCGACGCCCCCGCCGAAACGCCGGAGCCGCCCGCCGAAACCCCGGCCGACCCGCCCGCCGAGACGCCGGTGGAACCGCCGGTCGAAACGCCCGAAACGCCCCCGTCGGAGGTGCCGGGCACGCCCGACGAAACCGGCACGGAGGCGGCGCAGGGCACCGGGTCCGACCCGGCCGCCGCGCCCGAGATGGAAACCTTCTATACCTTCACATGGGCGCCGCGCCGCCGCGCTGGCGGCCAGCCGCAGCGCCGTGAAGGTGGCAACAAGCAAGGCGGCAAGCCGCGCGGCAAGGGCGGCCCCAAGGGCAAGGGCGATGCCAAGGGCGGGCGCGGCGACAAGCCCAAGACCTACGCCGCCAAGCCCGCGCGCAAGGAAAAGCCGATCGACCCCGACAACCCCTTCGCGCAGGCGCTGGCGGGGTTGAAGGACAAGACGTAGCGCATATAGTTTCGTCTCAGGAGGCTTGAATGGCTGACGTTGCTGAAAGAAACTTGTCTGTTGAGGATGTGATCGAGAGGGCTTTCACCTACTTCGAACAGTACGTCGCGCGTGACAAAACGAACTTCAATCATGTGCTTCTGGAAGCTTTCGAAGCCGATGGAGATGATTGGATCGTGACCATCGGTTTCGACGAAGGGCGGTTCAAGGAAAGGTCAAGCACCTTGAATTTCGGAGAGAGTATTACAGAACCGATCCGCGAGATCCGGCATATTCATGTTTCCGGCAAAGACGGATCGCTGAAGCGGATTTCGTAAGGTTTGGCCGGTCTGCTTCTTGATGCAGGGCCACTGGTTGCCTTTATCATGTTCCGTGGGAAGCCTGGATGCGCTGGTCAACACAGGTTGGTCGAGAAATACACCCCGGACATGGCAAAACGGCTACTTCGGGAGGTCGCAGCAGCGAGTCGCCATGTATCGCTTCCGAATGTGTTGAGTGAGGCCTCGAACCATCTCGGTAGCGGGAAACAACAACCCGTTCCGAATGCCGCCTTGGCCTTGGCGCCCTACATTGCCCGGGTGGAGGAACACTATCAGCCCAGTGCCGATCTGGTGCGATGGCGAGAATATGCTTCGCTCGGATTGACCGACACAGCCGTGTTCAGCTTGCATGAGCGGTTGAAGACCGAGAGAGTGCGGGTGTTCACGCAGGATTGGCAGCTATCCCGTAGGCTTTACGAGGTCGGTGTCGATTGCGTGAACGTCATGCATTGGCGCACCCCGAGATGAGTGTCGAGGCCCCCCGGCTGCGCCTCGACAAGTGGCTGTGGCAGGCGCGGTTCTTCAAGACCCGCAGCCTTGCCGCGCGGGTCGTCGCCGCCGGGCATGTGCGGGTGAACGCGCAGAAGGTGCACAAACCGGCGGGCACGATCCGCCCCGGAGACGTGCTGACCTTTACACAGGGGCGCGCGGTGCGGGTGGTGAAGGTGGTTGCGCTTGGCGATCGGCGCGGCCCCGCGCCGGAGGCGCAGACGCTCTACGAGGACTTGACACCGGTCAAGGAAACCGGTCCGAAAAACCCTGCATACGAGGGAAAGGGGCGCCCCACCGGCAAGGATCGAAGGATGCTCGGGTCTTTCCGCAGCGGCCCGCTTGAATGATCGCCGGGGGAAGACTACACCCCGGGAAAGCTATACGATGGACACGCCATGACCTACGCCGTTATCGAGAACTGCATCAACTGCAAATACACCGACTGCGTCGAGGTATGCCCTGTGGACTGCTTCTACGAGGGTGAGAATTTCCTCGTCATCCATCCCGATGAATGCATTGATTGCGGCGTCTGCGAACCGGAATGCCCGGCCGATGCGATCCGGCCGGACACCGAGCCGGACATGGAAAAATGGGTGGAACTGAACCGCAAGTATTCCGAGATGTGGCCGGTCATCGTCTCCAAGAAGGACCCGCTGCCCACGGCGGAGGAGTTCGACGGCAAGGACGGCAAGCTGCCCTACCTTTCGGAGGCCCCGGGCGAGGGTGGCTGACCGATTCGGCTCCGATTCCGGCGGCCGCCTGACCTTCTGCACCGCGGCGAAACCCTGTAAAAGCAGGGCTTTCGCCGGTATCGGTGTTGTTCAGCTTTAAAAACGTCAATTCTTGTGCTACATTTCTGTCACAAAGGATGTCTGTGACCAGAAAAGCCGCGGTTGTGCCGGGCCGCGCATGAACTCTGAGCAACGAAACCCCGAGGGGGAAAGCCCGTCTTTCCCCGCGGTGTTTTTGTCGCCTGAGACCCGGGGATCAAGAGGAAGACCATATGAGCAAATCGCGCAAATCGCAGGAATTTCGCCCCAACGACTATGTCGTCTATCCCGCGCACGGGGTGGGGCAGATCATGTCCATCGAGGAACAGGAAATCGCTGGCCTGTCCCTTGAACTGTTCGTCATCTCCTTCGTCAAGGACAAGATGACCCTGCGCGTTCCCACGGCCAAGGCGACGGAGGTGGGCATGCGCTCTCTCTCCAGCCCGGACGTGGTCAGCAAGGCGATGGAAACGCTGAAAGGCAAGGCTCGGGTCAAGCGCGCGATGTGGTCGCGCCGGGCGCAGGAATATGAACAGAAGATCAATTCCGGCGACCTGATCTCGATCGCCGAGGTGGTGCGCGACCTGCATCGCGCCGACGATCAGCGCGAGCAGTCCTATTCCGAGCGCCAGCTTTACGAGGCGGCGCTGGAACGCCTGACGCGCGAACTGGCCGCCGTGGATGGCATGGACGAGGCCGGTGCGCAGGCCCGTGTCGACGAGGTGCTGACCGCCCGCGCGGCCTGACACGAGCCCTGAAAGCCTGGTATACCCCCGCCTGACCGGCGGGGGTTTTTCTATGCGACGGTCGTTGCCAGCACCGCCAGCGCCGCGATCTCGGCCAGTTGCTGGCTGGCGCCGAGGACATCGCCGGTCTGCCCGCCGATCTTGGCCTGCGCGATGCGGCCCAGCAGGCCGGCCAGCAGGAGCGCGACCAGAAGCGCCCAGATCGCCGCGCTGCCGCACAGGATCAGCGCCAGCAATAGCGCCACGCCGCCGCCAATCCAAGCGGTCTGCATCGGCGGGCGCCCAACCGCGCGCGACAGGCCGCCGGGCCGGGCGGGCGCCATCAGGGCCATCAGCGCCACCATCGGCACCCGCGACAGCATGCCGGCGGCCAGCAGCACCGGCAGGACCGCACCGCTGCCCACCAGCCCCGCGATCAGGGACCAGCGCGCCACAAGCGACAGGACCAGCGCGATCACCCCGTAGGTGCCGATATGGCTGTCTTTCATGATCTCCAGGCGCCGCTCCGGCGTCCAGCCGCCCCAGAGTCCGTCGGCGGTATCAGCCAGCCCGTCCTCGTGAAGCGCGCCGGTGACGATGACCGCGACCGCAAGGCCCGTCGCGGCGGCGATCCCGGCGCCGAACCCCGCGACCAGCCAGATCGCCAGAGCCGCGAGGCCGGCAGGCGCCAGCCCCGCCAGCGGCCAGGCCCAGGCAGCTTCGGCCCCACGGCGGACATCGGGCGCGCCCCGCAATGGCAACCGGGTGAGCAGCCCGAGGGCAAGGGCAAGGTCGCCGGAAACCCGGTGCAGGATGTCGCGATAGGCCATGCGGCGGGCTCCTATGGCTCGCATTTCTCCGTCGGGTCGGGCATATCCGCCGGATCGACCTCTGGCAACGAGAGAGACACGCGCATGATTGCCCCCTTCACCACCCTTGCTGAATTTCGCGCCATCCTCGCCGCCGCCCCCGCCCCGAGTGACGCGGCGCGGCAGGGCGCCGAGGCGCGCAACGGGCAGTTGACGAAACCGCCCGGTGCGCTGGGCCGGCTGGAGGATCTGGCGATCTGGTATGCCGGCTGGCGCGGCGATGTGCGGCCCCGGATCGAGGCGCCGCAGGTGTTGGTCTTTGCCGGAAATCACGGCGTCACGGCGCGCGGCGTTTCGGCCTTCCCGGCGGAGGTCACGGCGCAGATGGTGGCCAATTTCGAGGCCGGTGGCGCCGCCATCAACCAGTTGTCACGGGCGGCGGGCGCGCGGATGCAGGTGCATGCGCTCGATCTCGACCGGCCGACGGCGGATTTCACCCAAGGCCCGGCGATGACCGAGGCGGAGGTCATCGCGGCGCTGAACGCCGGCTGGAACGCGGTCGATGACGACGCCGACCTGCTGGTCACCGGCGAAATGGGGATCGGCAACACCACCGCTGCGGCGGCGCTGGCGCATGCGCTGTTCGGCGGCGCGGCGGCGGGCTGGACGGGGCGGGGCACCGGGGTTGACGATTCCGGACTGGCGCTAAAGGCGCAGGTCGTGGCCGGGGGGCTGGCGGCCAATCCCGGCGCAACAGGCGACCCGATGGAGGCGCTGCGCTGCCTTGGCGGGCGCGAACTGGCGGCCATGGCCGGCGCCATCGCGCGGGCGCGGGCGCTACGCATTCCGGTGATCCTTGACGGGTTCATCTGCACCGCCGCAGCGGCCACGCTGGAACGGGCCGTGCCCGGTGCCCTCGATCATGCGGTGGCCGGCCATGTCTCTTGCGAGGCGGCGCATGGTCTGCTTCTGAAAAGACTGGGGAAAGAGCCGCTTCTGGCGCTGAACATGCGGCTGGGCGAAGGATCGGGCGCGGCGCTGGCGATCAACGTGATCAAGGGGGCCATCGCCTGCCATTCCGGCATGGCCACCTTCGCCGAGGCCGGGGTATCGGACGGCTAGGTCCGCTGGTGCGCGTCCGCGCGCCTCAGCCAATCCCGTCGAGCCGACGGCGGGGCTGGCGCCGGCTGTCGGCCTCATCCGCGTCCTCTTCCGCACTGTCATCCGGCAGTTCGGCAGTATCCAGTTGCGTGGCAAGCGCGGTTTCAAGGTTGCTGTTAAGCTCTTTCGCGCGCGCCACGTAGGCCTCGTTCTTCGCCAGCGGCACGCCGGGCTGCCACAGCCCGGCCAATTCGCGCAGGGTCTGGCGGTCGTGCCGGTAGAAGGCGGCCTGCACCTCGTGGGCTTCGTATTCCGTCAGGCCGATGTTTTCCAGCACGTAGCGCGCCGCGCGCAGGGAGCTGTCGAACATCTCGCGCACGATGTCATTGGCCCCGGCCTTGTAGAGTTCATAGGTATGCACCCGGTCATAGGCACGGGCCACGATATGCAGGTCGGGGCGGATGCTGCGGGCGTATTCGACAAGGCGCAGCGTGTCCTGCCGGTCGTCCATCGTCACCACAAGCACCTTCGCCTCTGCGAGCCCGGCGGCGTGCAGAAGCTCCGGCCGTGTCGGGTCGCCGAAAAAGCCGTGATACCCGAAGCGGCGCAGAAGCTGGATGGTGGCAAGGTCGCTGTCCAGCACCACGGTCTTGAAGCCCGACAGGTGCAGCATCCGGTTCACCACCTGCCCGAAACGGCCCGTACCGGCGATGATGATGCTTTCCTGCCGGTCGATGGTGTCCGGGGCGGGGCCATCCGCCTCGGGATGGTCTTGGCTGCGCCGCGACAGGATTTCGTAGAGGATGAAGAACAGCGGCGTGAACAGCATCGACAGCGCCACCACCAGCAGCAGCACCTCGCCGATCGGGTCGGGCAGCACGCGCTGGCTGATGGCATAGGAGATCAGAACGAGGCCGAACTCCCCCGCCTGCGCAAGGCCAAGCGTGAACAGCCACTGGTCGCGCCCGCGCAACCCGAAGCCGAGCCCGATACCGTAAAGGATCATCCCCTTGGCGATCATCACCGCCAGCGTGAGCGCAAGGATGGTCAGCGGGTCGGACAGCAGCATGTCGAAATTGATGCCGGCCCCCACGGTGATGAAGAAAAGGCCAAGCATCAGGCCCTTGAAGGGTTCGATATTGGCCTTGAGTTCGTGCTTGAATTCCGAATTGGCCAGCACCACGCCGGCCACGAAGGCACCCAGCGCGGGCGTCAGCCCGACCAGCACCATCAGGAAGGCGATGCCGACGACGATGACCAGCGCCACGGCGGTATAGATCTCGCGCAGGCGGGCCATGTGGATGAAGCGAAAGAGGGGCCGCGTCAAGAACCGCCCGCCAACGATCACCGCAGCGATGGCGGCGATGGTGACCAGCGTCACGCCCCAGCCCGGCAACCCCTCGATCAACGACATGCCGTCCAGCGCCTCCACCTCCAGGCCGGGCCGCATGATCGAGCCATCGGGCGACAGGGCGGCGTCGGGGGCCGTCGCCAGAAGGGGCATCAGCGCCAGCATCGGGATCACGGCGATATCCTGCATCAGCAGCACGGAAAACGAGGACCGCCCGCCGGTGGTGCGCAAGAGGCCCTTCTCTGTCAGGGTTTGCAGAACGATCGCAGTGGAGGAGAGGGCGAAGATCAGGCCCACGGCCAGCGCCTGTTGCCACGGCAGGCCGAAGATCAGCGCGCCGCCGGCGATGACGACGATCGACAGCAGAACCTGCGACCCGCCCAGACCGACCAGCTTTTCGCGCATGTCCCACAGGCCGCGCGGATCCAGTTCCAGCCCGATGAGGAACAGCATCATCACCACGCCGAATTCCGCGATCTGTTGCAGATCGTGCGGATCGGTGCCGGTGCGGTGCAGGATCGGCGCCAGCGCGATCCCGGCGATCAGGTAGCCAAGGACCGACCCGAGCCCAAGCCGCACAGACAGCGGCACCGCGATCACCATCGCGGCGAGGTAGAGCGTGGCCTGAAAGAGGATGCTATCCATGATTCCCGTGCGGACCCGGTTGTTTGCGAGCGCAGCATCGCGGGAATGCCGGGGGATGGCAACCACGCAGCGCGTCAGGTCGGCAGAGGGGCATCCGGTTTCTGCTGATCCATGACGATCTGGCTTTGCACCCGCGCCACGGCCGGGATCGGCAGGATGACCTCGTGCACCAGCCGGTGCAAGGCGGCCAGATCGGCACAATAGACGCGCAGCAGGAAATCGGCCTCGCCGGTCAGGGTCCACGCCGAAACGATTTCGGGGCTGAGGTCGATGGTGCGGGTGAAGGCGCGAACCTGCGCGGGGTCGTGGGTGGCCATCTGCACCTGCACGAAGGCCTGAACGACAAGGCCAACGCCCTCGGGCGCGATGACGGCGCGCGCGCCGCGGATGATGCCCGCCTGTTCCAGCCGCTGGCGCCGTCGCCCGGCCTGGCTGGCCGAGAGGTTCAGGCGTTCGCCAAGCTCCTGCGCGGTCAGCTGCGCGTCTTCCTGCACGGCGCGCAGAAGGTGGCGGTCGGTTTCGTCAAGTGTCATGCGGGGGGCCTGCGCGGTTTCTGCCGGTATGGATGCAATCCTCGCACGATTGCGCGCTATCTGGCAAGGTTTCACGCGTTCGTTCATAGCATCGTGCGGGATTCATGCACTGGGTCCGACCGGGCGCCATGGCGGGTTTTCAATTGCGCTTGCCCGGCCCGGTGGGCATGACGGGGACGGCACAAAGCAAGGAGACCCCGGCATGAAACGATCCGAGATCAATGACATAATGGCGCGGGCGGATGATTTCATCCGCTCCTTCGGCTTCGTCCTGCCGCCCTTCGCCTACTGGACCCCGCAACAGATGCGCGACAGGCGCGACCGGATCTCGCGGATCGTCGACGGGCGCATGGGGTGGGACATCACAGATTACGGCGCCGGGCGGTTCGACGAGATGGGGCTGTTCCTGTTCACCCTGCGCAATGGCCGGCAGGCGGACCTGCAAAGCGGCGGCGGCATGTGCTACGCCGAGAAGCTGCTGATTTCGCGCCACGACCAGCTCAGCCCGATGCATCGCCATTACCTCAAGGCCGAGGACATCATCAACCGCGGCGGGGCGACGATGGCGATCCGGCTTTACGGCTCCGCCCCCGATGGCAGCCTTGACGAGTCGGCTGGTGGCACGGTGCTGTGCGACGGGATGGCGCGCGACTTCGCGCCGGGCGAGGTGCTGTTATTCGCGCCGGGCGAGAGTATCACGCTGATGCCGGGCGACTGGCATGCCTTCTGGGGCGAGGGCGGCGACGTTCTGATCGGCGAGGTCTCGACCGTCAACGACGACCAGACCGACAACTGGTTTGCAGACCCCATCGGGCGCTTTGCCGAGATCGAGGAAGACGTGGCGCCGACGCATCTGCTGGTGTCGGATTACGCGACCTGGCTGGACGGGGGCGGCAACGCCTGACCAAGGGGGCGCGTCACGCCGTGGCAGGCAGGGGCGTCCGCGCAAGCCGCGAAGCCGCGTTTCGGCACCGTCTGGCACCCCCGGCCGCGCCTTGCGGTTTCGCCTGATTTGTCGACAGGGTGCATGCGCCGGATTACCGGAACACCGGCTTACGAATTTCCGTTTTCCAACGTCCAGTCCGCGACCGATCAACCCGCGATCGGCGACACGATCCGGTGGCCGGGCATGTGCCAGAGCCGCACGAAGGTGACCGGCGCCTCCGGCCCCCATGTGCTGCGTTCGAGCGTCAGAAGCGGCGTGCCCTCGGCCACGTCCAGCGCCCGCGCCTCCGCCTTGCCGCAGGGCCGGGCCGCGATGGCCAGTTCCCCGCGCGCCACTGGCACCGTTTCCAGCAGCCATTCGTTGGCGCTTTGCGCGGTGAAATCGTGCGTCTCGGCGCCGGGCACGGCGGCAAGGTTGATCCAGCGGTCTTCCAGAAGGTAGGGCGCGCCGTCCGCGAGGTGGATGGCCGTCAGGTGCAGCATGCGCGCCGTTTCGGGCAGGCCGAGCGCGTAGGCCACCCGCGCCGGTGGCGGCGTGGTCGCGCGCGACAAAAGGGCGTAGCCATAGCGCGCGCCGGTGGCCTCGACCTCGCGCCGGATCAGGGGGATTTCGATCACTGCGCGCCCCGTGGGGTGGCGTGCCACGCGGGTGCCGGACTTGCGGCGGCGTTCGATCAACCCGGCCGAGGCCAGTTCGCGCAGGGCCCGGTTGACGGTGGTCCGCGCGCAGCCAAGCTCGCAGGCGAGGTCGGTCTCGGTCGGGATCAGCTCGCCGGGTTTCCATTCGCGGCTGCGGATGCGGCGGCGCACTTCCTCCTGCACGCCCTGCCACGTGTTGGGGGCGGTCACGGCGCGGCCCTCAGGTCGCGCATCGCGGCGCGGTAGGCGGCTTCGATTGCGGGGCGATTCACGTGGCGACCGTCCTGCACCATGTGGCGGCCAGCGGACCAAACATCCGCAACCATGCGGTCATCGCCCGCGAAGATGTAGCTGTCGAGGATCCTGTCGCCTGTCATGCCGTCAAGGTCGGGGTGGGAGGTGTCAAGCGCCAACATATCCGCCCAGTGGCCGGGGGCAAGCGCGCCGGTTTGCCGTCCGGCCGCCGCCGCGCCGCCCTTGCAGGCCGCCTCGAACAGCCGCCGCCCGGTGGAGCGGTCCGCGGTGGCAAGCGCCGCGCGGCAATGGTCGCGCAGCCGCTGGCTGGTTTCCAGCTGGCGCAGTTCCTCGGCCAGCGCGATGCGGATGTTGCTGTCCGACCCAACGGCAATGCGCCCGCCGGCCCCCATCCACCGCACCCCGTCGAAGATGCCGTCGCCAAGGCTCGCCTCGGTCAGCGGGCACAGGATTGCGCTGGCGCCTGTGCGCGCAAGCGCGGTGGTTTCGTCCGGTGTCATCTGCGTGCAGTGGATGAAATGCCAGCGCGTGTCGGGGGCGAGGTGGTCCAGCACCCACTCCACGGGGCGCTTGCCATGGGCGGCCTGCACTTCCTCGACCTCGGCCTGTTGTTCGGCAAGGTGCATGTGGATCGGGCCGGTCGGGGCGAGGGCCGCCGCCTGCCGGATCGCTTCTGGCGATACCGCGCGCAGGGAATGGGGCGCGATGCCGAAGGCCCAATCGTCGGGGCCTTGGGCGATGTGGGCGCGCGCCGTCTCTGCCAGGTGTGCGAACCGGTCAGGGTCATTGCCAAAGCGCCTCTGCCCCCCCGCAAGAGGCCGCCCATCGCAGCCCCCCTGGCGGTAGAGCACGGGCAGAAGTGTCAGACCGATCCCGCTTTCCTCGGCTGCCGCCGCGATGCGATCGCACATTTCCGATATCTCTTCATAGGGCACACCGCCCGGCTGGTGGTGCAGGTAGTGAAACTCGACATTCGTCCCGTAGCCGGCTTCCAGCATCTCCATCTGCGCGAAGGCGGCGATCGCCTCCACCTGCTCGGGCGTGATCCGGTCGAGGAAACGGAACATCAACTGCCGCCACGTCCAGAAACTGTCGCGCGGGTCGGGGCCGCGCGCCTCGGTCAGCCCGGCCATGGCGCGCTGGAAGGCGTGGGAATGGGCGTTGGCCGGCGCGGGCAGCAGGCAGCCGACGCGATTGCCCTGCGGTGCGGCCCCCGGCGTGATGGTGGCGATGCGGCCGGCATCCAGCGTCACCAGCACGTCACGCTGCCAGCCTTCGGAGGTCAGCGCGGTTTCGGCCCAAATGGTCTGCATCATAAGATTCCTGCTTGACTCGATTATGTGCATACATAACAACATGAGAGAGGGATCAATCAAGTGAAATGGGTCGATCATGCTGCTGCTGAACGCGACTGTGGCCACGATGAAGGAAGGCACGCCCTACGGGCTGATCCGTGACGGGGCGATCCTGCTGGACGGCGACAAGGTGGCGTGGGTCGGCCCGCGCGCAGAGGCGCCCGATGCCCCGACGCGCGACATGGGCGGGCGGTTGATCACGCCCGCGCTGATCGATTGCCACACCCACCTTGTCCATGCCGGCGACCGGGCGCGCGAGTTCGAATTGCGGCTGGAAGGCGCGAGTTATGAACAGATCGCGCGCGAGGGCGGCGGCATCCTGTCCACCGTCACGGCGACCCGCGCGGCCAGCGTCGAGGAACTGGTGGCGCTGGCGCTGCCCCGGCTCGATGCGCTGCTGGCCGAGGGAGTCGCCGTCGTCGAGGTGAAATCGGGCTACGGCCTGACCGTTGATGTCGAATTGAACATGTTGCGCGCGGCGCGAGCGCTTGAGGCGCAGCGCCCGGTGCGGATCCTGACCAGTTTCCTTGCCGCCCATGCGGTGCCGCCCGGGGCCGACCCGGATGCCTATATCGAGGAGGTCTGCATCCCCGCGCTGCATCGGGCCCATGCCGAAGGGCTGGTCGATGCGGTGGACGGGTTCTGCGAGGGGATCGCCTTCACGCCGGCGCAGATCGAACGGGTCTTCGCGGTGGCGCGCGACCTTGGCCTGCCGGTAAAGCTGCATGCCGAGCAGCTGTCGCACATGGGGGGGACGGAACTGGTGGCGCGTTTCGGGGGGCTGTCCGCCGATCACGTGGAATACGCGACGGAGGCGGATGCACGGGCGATGGCCGACGCGGGCACGGTGGCGGTGCTGCTGCCCGGCGCCTTTTACACCCTGCACGAGACGCAGGCGCCCCCGGTCGCGGCCTTCCGCGCCCATGGCGTGCCGATGGCGCTGGCCACCGACGCGAATCCCGGATCCTCGCCGCTGTTCTCGCTGCTTCTGGCGGTCAACATGGGCTGCACGCTGTTTCGTCTGACGCCGGAGGAGGCGCTGCGCGGCGTGACGGTGAACGCGGCCCGCGCGCTGGGGCTGTCCGATTGCGGCGAGATCGCCGCGGGCAAGCGCGCGGATCTGGCGGTGTGGGACGCGACGCAACCGGCGGAACTGGCCTATCGCTTCGGGTTCAACCCGCTGGCGGAACGCTGGATCGGTGGGGAGGTGGCGCGATGAAACTGGTTCCCGGTAAGGCGACGCTGACACAGCTGGACGCGGTCTGGCGCGGGGCGGAGGTGGTTCTCGACCCAGCGGCCTACCCTGCGATCGAGGCGGCCCATGCGCGGGTGCAGGAGGCCGCAGCAGGGAACGACCCCGTCTATGGCATCAACACCGGGTTTGGAAAGCTCGCCTCGATGAAGATCGCGCCGGGCGACACGGCGGATCTGCAAAGGAACCTCATCCGCAGCCATTCCTGCGGCGTTGGCAAGCCGCTGGAGGAAGACACCACGCGGCTGATGATGGCGCTGAAACTGCTGTCGCTGGGGCGCGGCGCCTCGGGCGTGGCGCCGGACACCGTGCGGCTGATCGAGGGGATGCTGGCCAAGAGGGTCATCCCGGTGATCCCCGACCAGGGATCGGTCGGGGCCTCGGGCGACCTGGCCCCGCTGGCGCATATGGCGCTGGCGATGATGGGCGAGGGCGAGGCGACCCATGGCGGCGACGTGTTGCCGGCGGGTGCCGCGCTTGCCCGCGCCGGGCTGGCCCCCGTCACATTCGGCCCCAAGGAGGGGCTGGCGCTGATCAACGGAACGCAGTTTTCCACCGCCTGCGCGCTTGTGGGGCTGTTCAAGGGGTGGGCCAACCTGCGGGCGGCGATCACCGTGTCCGCGTTGTCCACCGACGCGATCATGGGTTCGACCGCGCCCTTGCTGGCGGAAATCCACGCCCTGCGCGGCCAGCCCGGCCAGATCGAGGTGGCCGCGGCCATGCGGGCGCTGATGGCGGGATCGGAAATCCGCGAAAGTCACTGGGACGGCGACAGCCGCGTGCAGGACCCCTATTGCATCCGCTGCCAGCCGCAAGTGACGGGGGCGGCGCTGGACATGCTGCGCATGGCGGCAGGCACCCTGCGGATCGAGGCCAACGCGGTGACGGACAACCCCTTGGTCCTGAGTGATGAGGGGCGGATCGTTTCCGGCGGGAATTTCCACGCCGAACCCGTGGGCTTCGCCGCCGACATGATCGCGATTGCCTTGTCGGAAATCGGCGCCATCGCGCAGCGGCGGGTGGCCTTGATGGTGGACCCGGCGCTGAGTTTCGACCTGCCGCCCTTCCTGACGCCCGAACCTGGGCTGAACTCGGGCCTGATGATCGCCGAGGTTACCACGGCGGCATTGATGAGCGAGAACAAGCACCTTGCGAACCCGTGCAGCACGGATTCGACGCCCACGAGCGCCAACCAGGAGGACCATGTCAGCATGGCCGCGCATGGCGCGCGCAGGCTGTTGCGGATGAACGCGAACCTTGCCCGCATCCTCGGGGTCGAGGCGATGTGCGCCGCGCAGGGGGTGGAGTTCCGCGCGCCCTTGCAGACCAGCGCGGCGTTGCAGGGCGTTCTGGCGCGGCTGCGGTCGCGGGTCGCCACGATCCACGAGGATCGCTATCTGGCTCCGGATCTGGAAGCGGCGGGTGAAATGGTTGCCTCCGGCGCATTGTGCGATTGGCTGGACCTGCCCGAACTGGAGGGTGCAGCATGACCCCGGTTGAGGTGACACAAGGGGACAGCCCCGTTGTTCTGGGCCTGCCCCATACCGGCACATGGCTGCCGGAGGATGTGCAGGCGCGGTTGAACGCGCGCGGTCGGACGCTGTCGGATACCGATTGGCATATCCATCGCCTTTATGACGGGTTGCTGCCCGGCGTGACCACGGTGCGCGCGGCGGTCCACCGCTACGTGGTTGATACGAACCGCGACCCGTCGGGTGCGAGCCTCTATCCCGGGCAGAACACCACCGGCCTTGTGCCGCTGACCGATTTCGACGGCGCGCCGATTTGGGCCGATCCGCCGCGCGAGGCCGAGATCGCGGCGCGGCGGGAGGCGTTCCACGCGCCCTATCACGCGGCGTTGCAGGCCGAGATGGAGAGGGTGCGCGAGAGGCACGGCGTGGCGATCCTGTATGACTGCCACTCGATCCGGTCGGTGATCCCGCATCTCTTCGATGGGCGGCTGCCCGATTTCAACATCGGTACCAATGGCGGCGTGACCTGTGCGCCCGAAATCGAGGCCGCCGTTCTGGGCATCTGCGCGGGCGCGACAGGCTACGCCCACGTGCTGAACGGCCGCTTCACGGGGGGCTGGACGACCCGCCACTACGGCCACCCTGAGGACGGCTTTCACGCGATCCAGATGGAACTGGCGCAATCCACCCACCTCGTCGACGAAACCGCCGGTTGGACCTATGCCCCGGGAAAGGCCGCCCGCCTGCGCCCGCATCTGGGCCGCATCCTGACAACACTGGCCGATCTGGCCCCCAAGCTGAGGCAACCGCGATGACCGACCCCCGCCACAATATCCGCGACATCTACCCGGCGACGGGCACCGAGTTGACCGCGAAAAGCTGGCTGACCGAGGCGCCGATGCGGATGCTGATGAACAACCTGCACCCCGACGTGGCCGAGAACCCGCATGAATTGGTGGTTTACGGCGGCATCGGGCGCGCGGCGCGGACATGGGCCGATTTCGACAGGATCGTCGATAGCCTGAAGACGCTGGAAGAGGACCAGACGCTGCTGGTGCAATCGGGCAAGCCCGTGGGTGTTTTTCGCACCCACAAGGAGGCGCCGCGCGTGCTGATCGCCAATTCCAACCTCGTGCCGCACTGGGCGACATGGGACCATTTCAACGAACTGGATAAGCGCGGGCTGGCCATGTATGGCCAGATGACCGCCGGATCATGGATCTATATCGGTAGCCAAGGCATCGTGCAGGGCACCTATGAAACCTTCATGGAGGCCGGGCGCCAGCATTACGACGGCAACCTCAAGGGCCGCTGGATCCTGACCGGCGGGCTTGGCGGCATGGGTGGCGCGCAGCCGCTTGCCGCCGTGATGGCCGGGGCCTGCTGTTTGGCCGTGGAATGCGACGAGACCCGCGCGGAGTTCCGCAAGCGCACCCGCTATGTCGACGAGATCACCCATTCGCTGGATGACGCGCTTGCCATGATCGAGAACTGGACCACGGCGGGTGAGGCGAAGTCCGTGGGGCTTATCGGCAATGCCGCCGATGTCTTCCCCGAACTGGTCAGGCGCGGCGTGCATCCCGATATCGTGACCGACCAGACCAGCGCGCACGATCCGACCCACGGCTACCTGCCGCAGGGCTGGACCGTGGCCGAGTGGCGCGATAGGCAAGAGACCGACCCCAAGGCGGTAGAGCGCGCGGCGCGGGCCAGCATGAAGGTGCATGTGGCGGCCATGGTCGATTTCTGGAACGCGGGCGTGCCGACGCTTGATTACGGCAACAACATCCGGCAGGTGGCGCTGGAGGAGGGGCTGGAAAATGCCTTCGCCTTTCCCGGCTTCGTGCCCGCCTATATCCGGCCGCTCTTCTGCCGGGGGATCGGGCCGTTCCGCTGGTGCGCGCTGTCGGGCGACCCGGAGGATATCTACAAGACCGACGCCAAGGTCAAGGAATTGGTCGACGACCCGCACCTGCACAACTGGCTCGACATGGCGCGCGAGCGGATTTCCTTCCAGGGCCTGCCGGCGCGGATCTGCTGGGTCGGGCTTGGCGTGCGCCACAAGCTGGGGCTGGCCTTCAACGAGATGGTCCGGAACGGTGAACTGAAAGCGCCGGTGGTGATCGGGCGTGACCATCTGGACAGCGGCTCCGTCGCTTCGCCCAACCGCGAGACGGAGGCGATGAAGGACGGATCGGATGCGGTATCCGACTGGCCGCTGCTGAACGCGCTTCTGAACACGGCCAGCGGGGCCACGTGGGTCAGCCTGCACCACGGCGGCGGCGTCGGCATGGGGTTTTCGCAGCATTCGGGCATGGTGATCTGCTGCGACGGCAGCGAGGACGCCGACCGGCGGCTCGAACGCGTCTTGTGGAACGACCCGGCCACCGGTGTCATGCGGCATGCCGATGCGGGCTACGACATCGCGCTCGACTGCGCGCGAGAGAACGGGCTGGACCTGCCGGGAATCCTGTGACGGGTTACGTCACCCGCCCGCGCTGATCCGCGCGGCCCATGGAGACGAGCAGCCCGATCTCGTCCTGCACGGCCTCGAACCCCGCCTTGTCGGTCATCCCCCGCCACTCCGCCAGCACCAGCGATTGCGCCACCGCGCCGCCAAGCGTGGCACCGGGGCCGGTCACGATGAAGAGGTCGGGGGCGAACTCGCGCGCTGCCGTGCGGATTGCCGCGGTGAAGTCGTAGGGCTCGCAGACCTGCGTGCCGAAGGTATAGCGCCAAAGCGCCTGCGTGTCCGTGGCATGCGGCCACCAGACGGACCCGCGCCCGTCGACAAGGGGTTTCTCGGGTTGGCTGAACAGCGTGGCGGGCAGGGCGGCGCGCCCTTTCTCGGCCACCGGTTCCTGCAATTGCGTGTGAAAGGCGGCATGGTTGGCCAACCGCATGGGAAAGCGACCGCCAATGGGGGGAACGGCGGCCTCATAAGCCTTAAGCCCCGCCTCGTCCCCCGCCAGAACCAGCATTCCGCCGAGGTCGATGGAGAGATGGAGCGTCTGGCCGTCGCGGGCGTTGATGTCTTCGACCAGCGCCAGAAGCTCCGCCTTGCGCGCCTTGTCCGTCCGCCAGTCGTCGCCCAACCACGGGTAGACCAGCTGCCCGCCGATCAGATGCTCCTGCATCAGGCCGCCCATGGTGTCGACCACGCGGAACCCGTCCTCTGGCGTTAGCGCGCCGCCCGCGGCAAGCGCCAGATACCAGCCCATGGAATTGCCGGTCACGGCGACAAGCTCGATATCGTCCGCCAGCGCGGCGGTATCGGCGAGAGAGCACGCGTAGATGAGGGGCGAAGCCACATCCCCGCGCGAATACCTTGCGACGCTGTATTTCTCTGCGCTGTCCAGCGCGGTGACGGTTTCCCAGCTCGCCTCGGCCCGGATCGCATCAAACCGCGCGATCATATCTGCGCGCGCCCCGTGGTGGCGCCCCAGATATCCCAGCTCGTCCGCGTTATAGGTGCCGCGTCCGGGGCAGATCAGAACCGCCTTGCGTGTCATGCCATGCCCCCCGTCAGTGTCTTGGCCGCGTGATAGATACCATCCGCCGAGGGCAGGGTCGCGCCGTAGGCCGGGCCGGTGGCGATGAAGCTGTCCGCGGCCGTGACCCGCGCGAAACTGCCAATCCCCGCCTCGTGCAGATGCGCCATCAGCGCCTCGGCCTGCCCGCCGGTAAAGCGGCATTCATCGACCACCAGCACATGGGCACAGTCCCGCACCGCCGCCAGCATCGCCTCGACCGGCAGGGGTGCCAGCCAACGCAGGTCGATCACGCGGCTGCGCAAGCCATCCGCCTCCAGCCGGGCCTGCGCCTGCCGCGACAGGTAGTGGCCATTGCCGTAGGTGATAATCGCCAGATCCTGCCCGTCGCCGTGCTGGCCGATCTCGCCAAGGGCAATCCGGCGGTCGGGCGCGGGGTAGGGCGTCATCCAGCCGCCATCGCCCGGCGCGTGCAAATCGCGCATGGGATAAAGCGCAATGGGTTCCACGAAGACCACCAGCCGCTGTTCCTCGCGCGCCAGCCGCACGCATTCGCGCAGCATGCATGCGGCGTCCGCACCGGTGGAGGGGCAGGCAAGGATCAGGCCGGGGATATCGCGCAGCACGGCCAGCGAGTTGTCATTGTGAAAGTGGCCGCCGAAGCCCTTCTGGTAGCCAAGCCCGGCGATGCGCACCACCATCGGGTTGGTGAACTGCCCGTTGGAGAAGAAGGGCAGGGTGGCGGCCTCCCCCCTCAACTGGTCCTCGGCATTGTGCAGGTAGGCGAGGAACTGGATTTCCGGGATCGGGACAAAGCCATTCCCGGCCATGCCGATGGCGTTGCCGAGGATGGATTGTTCATCCAGCAACGTGTCGATCACCCGGTCGGGCCCGTAGCGCGCTTGCAGCTTTTGTGTCACGCCATAGACACCGCCCTTGCGGCCCACATCCTCGCCCATCAGCACGATCTCACGGTGTTCCAGCATCAGGTCGGTCAGCGCGAGGTTGAGCAGTTTCGACAGCGGCTGCGGGGTTTCCATGGCCTTCATGTCCGCGCCGAACACCGCCGCGCGGTCCTCCGCCGAGGGGCCGTTGGTGGGCGCGCAATCCCGTTTCGGGGGGATAAGGCTGGCCATCACGTCCGACGCCGTTTTCAGGCGCGGTCTGGTCACGGCCTCCGCGGCGACGCGCGAAACGCGGGCGCAGGTTTCGTCGTAGAGGCGCGCCGCCTCCTCGGCGAGAAGCGCCCCGGCCTGATCCAGCAGGCGGGCGGAATGCAGCAGGGGGTCGTTGGCCTCGTCCGTTTCAATCTCTTCCTTCGACAGGTAACTTGCCGCCACATCCGCGCCCGCATGGCCGTAGAGCCGAACCGTGCGCAGGTGCAGGAAGGCGGGTTTGCGCCGCGTGCGGACATAGTCGGCGGCCTGCTGCGCAACCCGGTAAGTGTCATACAGGTCCAGCCCATCGGCGCTGAAAAACTTGATTCCGGGGCGGTGACGCATGCTGGCGGCGATCCAGCCTTGCGGGGTCTTCACGGAAATGCCGATGCCGTTATCCTCGCACACGAAGAGAAGCGGCAGCGGCACGGATTGGACCGAGGTCCAGCCCGCCGTGTTGATCGCGCCTTGCGCGGTGGAGTGGTTGGCCGAGGCGTCGCCGAAGCTGCACATCACGATGGCGTCGGGGTCGTAATGGCGATGTTCCGGCGGATGGCGGCGGGCCAGCCCGATGGAATAGGCGGCGCCGACCGCCTTGGGCAAGTGGCTTGCGATGGTCGAGGTTTGCGGAGGGATCGTCAACGCGTGGCTGCCCAGCACCTTATGCCGTCCGCCGGAAATCGGGTCTTCCGACGAACAGGCGAAGGATAGCAGCATGTCCCAGGTGATGGTCTGGCCCTGTACCTGATCGCTGCGCGCGACCTGGAAGGCGGCGTCGCGGTAGTGCAGGAAGGCCGGGTCCGTGGGGTGCAAGGCAGCGGCGACGGCGGCCATGCCCTCGTGCCCGGACGAACCGATGGTGTAATAGCCTTGCCCCGCCTTCTGCATCGCCCGGCTTTCCCGGTCGAGCGCGCGGGACAGGCATTGCGCGCGAAACAGCGCCACCGCGAGTTCCGGCGCGAGGCCGGGCGTCGGCGGGTTGCCGGGCGGGAAGTCGCGCGCCGGCACCCGGGTCAGGAAGTTTTCGTGGACGATCTCGGCGCGGTCCATGACGGGGCCTTTCGGGTCTGCGGTGCTGGGGCTTTCGGATCGGGGCGACTAAACCGGGTTTCGCCGGCGAGGCCAAGGCCCGTCTTGGCCGAAACGCGCCAGCTGGGCGGGCGCGCGCCTTGGCCTTGACACGGCAAGGTGATCCGCCAAGTCTGGACGCAACGTCCCCTTGTGCTATCGGGATCCTGCCTGACCAGTTCGGAGAATATTCATGAAATCCGCCCTTTCGCTCGCGCCCGTCATCGCCCTGTTGCTGACCGCGGCCTGCGCCACCCCAGAGCCGCAGGATATGGACGACGGTGAGCCGGGTGTCGCGGCGGAATTGCCAGAGGATATCGTGGCGCAGCTTGACCCGGCGCAGCCGCTCGACACCATCCGGCTGATGCCCGAGGACGGCTGCTACTGGTACCGCTGGCAGGGGCCGGTGGAAACGACCTACCTGCCGTTGCGCACCGTCGAGGGGCGGATGATCTGCACCCGCCAGCCCGAAGGCCCGAATATCGGAATCACCGATGCCGAGGCCGCTCAGCTGACCGCCGAAACCCCGCCCTCGGCCGGGTAAAGCACCGCCGTTACGCCGGTTTCGACGTTCTCGTAAAGCTCGATGATATGGGCCATCACCATGCGGACGCAGCCGGAACTGGCGCGGCGCCCGATGGACCATGGCTGCGGCGTGCCATGGATGCGCAAATAGGTGTCGCGGTTGCCGACATACAGGTACAGCGCCCGCGCGCCGAGCGGGTTGGTCGGCCCGCCGGGCACACCGTCCGCGAATTCCGCGTAGTTTTCCGGCTCGCGTTCGATCATGTTCGCGGTCGGGGTCCATTGCGGCCAGCGCGCCTTGCGGCGGATCGTGTAGGTGCCGGGTTCATAAAGCCCGCCCCGCCCGATGGCGACCCCGTAGCGCATCGCGGTGCCGCCCTCCTCGATATGGTAAAGGTAGCGCGCCACCGCATCGACGTGGATGTCACCGGGGGTGAGGCGCGGGTTGGCTTCCACGCGCTGGGGCAGGAACCGCGGGTGCAACCCCCAAGGGTTGCTTGTCGACGGGTCGAAATTTGCCGGTGTCACCTCAGCGTCCCAGTCGTCCCAACGGTCGGGGGAGGCGAATGCCGGACCGGCAAGCGGCGCGGAAAACAGGGCCGCGCTTGTCATGATGAAATGGCGTCGGGTCAGCATCGGTAAAGCTCCGGGCACTAATCGGTTTGGTCAATCATCGGCATAGATAGTCGGTATCCCCCCTGCGCAACAAGATCCGGGCGGGATATTTGTGCTCACAAAACAGTGTGCCCCGCATGACACGCGCACTTATCCGCCGGTCCTGTCCGGGCGTGGGGGCGCTTTGCCGCGCAGGGGCTGGGTCAATTCGGCATCGACCTCCGAGCCGTCGGCGAGAAATGGCAGGATTCCCTTGCGCATGGAGGCCCCGCGCCCGGCGATGATCTGTTCATCGGACCGTGTCACGCGCTGCGCCTGACGCCGCCCCCATTCGGCGAGATATTTGTAAAGCCCGTCAAGCTCGGGGTGGTCCCCCGCCTTGGCCAGATCGTTGAATTCCTCGGGGTCCGTTTGCAGATCGAACAGCATCGGGCGAAAGCCGCCCTCCGCGTGTATCAGTTTCCATCGCCCGTCGAACACCATGAACAGCCGCGCGTCCTTCGGCGCCAGCCCCAGTTTCACGCATTGCGGTGTTGCGGAGTAGTCGTATTCGCTGACGACGTAGCGCCGCCAATCCGGGGTGTCGCCGCGTAGCCACGGCATGAGCGAGCGGCCCTCGACGATATGGCGCGGCACCGCACCGCCCGCCGCCTCTATGAAGGTGGCGGCAAGGTCGATGGATTCGACCGGCGCGTCGCAGGTGGTGCCGCGGGTGGCGTCGGCCTCCGCCCGCGGGTCGTGGATGATCATCGGGATCTTCACGGAAGGGTCGTGAAACAGGTCTTTCTCGCCCAGCCAGTGATCGCCGAGGTAATCGCCGTGGTCCGAGGTCAGCACGATCATCGTGTCCTCCATCCGCCCCGACGCCTCCAGATGATCGAGAAGACGCCCAAGCTGGTCATCGGCCTGCTTGATCAGGCCCATATAGGCCGGGATGACCTTCTGGCGGACCTCCTCGCGCTGAAAGGCCTGCCCGATCCTGTTGGACATGAAGGCATCATAGACCGGGTGCGGATCCTCGCGCTCCATTTCATGGCGGGTGGCGGCGGGCACGTGGTCGGGGCCATACATGTCGTGGTAGGGGGCGGGCACGATATAAGGCCAGTGCGGCTTGATATAGGAAAGATGGGCGCACCACGGCCCCTCGGCCTGATCGATGAAACGCATGGCCTCGCCGGTCAGCCACGGTGTCTCGCTGTCTTTCTCGGCGATATTGGCGGGCTTGTCGGCATTCATGAACATCCAGCCCGAGGCGAGGTCGCCCGCCTCATCGACACCGGCATTGGCAAAATCCGACCAAGGGTTGTGGCCGGGATAACCCTTGGACTTGAGGTACTCGTTATAGGGGCTGCGCTTTTCGTCATAGAAGCCGTCCGGCCCCTCGCCCCAGAGTCCATCGTCACGCTGCCAGACATCGAACCCGCATTCCGCCTGTCGCGCGCCGATCACGCTGTCCGGGGCGAGGCCGAGCCGTTCCATGCCCTCGGCATCGGCCTTCATGTGGGTTTTGCCGATCAGCCAGCAGCCCATGCCAAGCCGGCGCAGGTGATCGCCCAGCGTGTGTTCGCCAACCCTGAGGGGAAAGCCGTTCCACGCCGCCCCGTGCGATGACGTATAGCGCCCGGTATAGAAACACATCCGCGAGGCGCCGCAGATCGGCGATTGCACATAGACGTTGGTAAAACGCACGCCCTTCGCCGCGACGCGGTCGAAATTCGGTGTCTTCAGATGCGGATGCCCGGCGCAGCCGAGGTAATCGAAACGCAGCTGGTCATACATGATGAAAAGAATGTTCATCCTTGGCGTCGCGGTCATCATCGCCCCCCTTGCTGCATCGCCTCGCGCGATGGAGACAGGAGCGGCAAAAGCGCGCCTTTCGTCAAGCCCGCAAGGGGGCAGTGACCATCGGCGGACCAGCGGCGAGCGCGGCGGTCGAATTCCCGGCCGTCGGGGTCCTGCTTGCTGCGAAGCTTGTCATCCCGTCTCACCACCTCTCGAACCGCCGCGGTCGGATCGCGGCGCCCTTGTGCCGGATGAAATTGGCACGCATCGCCCGACACGGCGGTGCAGGCGGGGCATCGGCGTCTTGTCGGGCTGCCGGTGCTCTTTTTGCAAATGCTTCGATCTACGGGATCGATGACCGGCCCGCCATGCCCCTGCCTATGCCGTGGCTGCAGGTTGGCACGCCATTGACAATGGGCCAAGGCTGCGCGCCCGGAATGCGGCGTTGCCGGTCCGCCGATCGCCTTGCCGCCGGCGCCGATGCAGCCGGGGGCGGATGCTCCAGACAGGCTGATCCGACCTTTGAAAGTTGTTGCGACGGTCTCGCTTGCCCGATCCGGGATGGGTGTCAAAAAAACGCGCGAACCCTATGGACAGCCTTATCCGAACCCCCTAGAACGCGGTCACCCAGCGGACCGGATGGCCCGCACCCGTGCCCGGGTAGCTCAGGGGTAGAGCAGTGGATTGAAAATCCTCGTGTCGGTGGTTCGATTCCGCCCCCGGGCACCATTTTAAAAGACTAAAGTATTGAAAATAAACAATAAAACGCTCAGGGCTTTTATTTTATCCCCCTAAATATCCACCCTTTTGCGCTTGATGCAGCGTCCTGAGCCGCCCGCAGACTTGTAACCTAGTCAAGCGGAGGGGGAAGCTCGGCAACGCTACAATCGTCGGCACCCGAAGCGAGAAGCGTTAAGTCGGACCCCCAGATGATACCTGCGCTTCGCGAAGGCTGCCCCTTCAAGAACTCTTACCTTTCCGGGGACAAAACCGACAAAACCGACAAAAGCCAGCTGGCCGTCAGGTGAAGACACGGTCAACCATGTCCCGCGCGATACCAATGCCTATTTAGAGTAGAGAGCTTCCTGCATAGAGCGGAAAGCGTCACTTACAGGCTTCAACCCGCCGAAGGTGTTTTTCCCTTCGCTGACGCTGCCATATCGCGCGGCCAGGAACTGCCCAAGCCTGTCGGTGGCCAACTCGCTTTCACCGCGCTTTTCATAGGCGGCAAGAATTCCCAGCAACAGGTCCCTGACTTCTCCACGCGCCAGCCCCTCGTCAGAGTTGCGCACATCATCCGCGCGTTCCGTGCGCGTCTTGGTCGGGGTCGTGAACAAGGCATAGCTCAGCACGTCAAAGAGGTCGCTCTGTGGTGCGTTCACAAGTCCACGAATGACTTTCAGCCGTTCGGCATCATAGCCCCGATCCGCAAGCTGCCCGAGAAACCGGCCTCGGGTGTCGGGGTTGCTCCAGATTGTGCGAAGCTGGTCTTCATCTGACACAACCTCGGTCAAATCTCCGACCAACCTTTCAAGAAACTCTTGCGCAGACATCGGTTTGCCGTCCGGTCCCCAATAGGTCGTCGAGGCAAGATAGGCGATCTGCCGGACCTTGCCGTCAGACAGCGTGACCTCGATCTTTTCGGTGGGGCCATCGTCATCCTCGCCGGTCGGGTCTTCTGGCTCTTTGGGTGTTTCAACATCTTCCGGCGTGCGCGGGGGGCGTGGCGGCTCGGGGTCAAGCGGCTCGCCATCCCAGTCGGGATCGTTGAAATTCTCATGCGCCTTCACGAAATCCCAGATCGTGAAGAAATCCTTGCCCTCATAGGTGCGGGTGCCGCGCCCGATGATCTGCTTGAATTCGATCATGGAGCGCACCGGGCGCATCAACACGATGTGGCGCACGTTGCGCGCATCCACCCCGGTCGAGAGCTTTTGCGAGGTCGTCAGGATCGTCGGGATCGTCTTGTCGTTGTCCTGAAAGTCGCGCAGCCATTGTTCGCCGATGGCCCCGTCCTCCGCCGTGACGCGGTGGCAATAGTCGGGGTGGTTGCTAGTCTTCACCTGATTGATCAGGTCGCGCACAAGGGCGGCGTGCTCCTGCGTGGCGCAGAACACGATGGCCTTCTCGCGCTGGTCGATCTGGTTCATGAATTCCTGAACGCGGCTCAATTCGCGGTCTTTGATGACAATTCGGGTGTTGAAATCACCCTCGGTGAAGGTTTGCCCAAGCTCGGCTTCACCCGCGACCAGCTCATCCGCGCCGTCGAAAACATATTCGTCGATGGTGCTGACCATCTGGCACACCTTGAACGGCGTCAGGAAGCCATCCTCGATCCCGTTGCGCAGGGCGTAGGTGTAGGCGGGTTCGCCGAAATAGGCATAGGTGTCGGCGTTGTGCTTGCGCTTGGGCGTGGCGGTCAGGCCAAGCTGGGCGGCGGGTTCGAAATACTCCAGCAGCCTGCGCCATTCGCTTTCGTCCTTGGCCCCGCCCCGGTGGCATTCGTCGATCACGATGAAATCGAAGAAATCCGGGTCATACTGCCGGAAAATTGGCTCACCTTCACCGGTCATGAAGGTCTGAAAGATCGTGAAGAACAGGCTCGCATTCTTCGGCGGCTTGCCACGGTTCTTGCGGATCGTATCGGGGTCGATGCGCGTCACCGCGTCATTTGGAAAGGCGGAAAAGGCGTTATAGGCCTGATCGGCAAGTATATTGCGGTCGGCGAGGAACAGGATACGCGGGCGGCGCACCGGCTCGCCCGACAGGTTCCACTTGGCCTGAAACAGCTTCCACGCGATCTGGAAAGCGATGGAGGTTTTGCCAGTGCCCGTGGCGAGTGTCAGGAGGATGCGGCGGTCGCCCTTGGCCACGGCCTCAAGCGCGGCGGTGATGGCATTGTGCTGGTAGTAGCGTAGCTCCCACTTACCGCCGTCCGTCTCGAAATCGACGGCACCAAAACGCTCGCGCCAGTCGTTTTGATCGGCAAAGGTGCGATCCCATAGTTCATCGGGCGTTGGGAAGGGCAAGTCCAAGTCGCCTTCAGCCCCGCCCACCATGTCGATCTGATACCAGCTCAGCCCGTTTGAGGCGTAGGCATAGCGAGACCCAAGACGGGTGGCGTAGTCCTTGGCCTGGCCGATGCCGCTGCGGTGACTGACGCCTGCGCGCTTGGCTTCCAGAACAGCGAGCTTCTGGCCCTTGTGGATCAGCACGTAATCGGCAGACAGCCCCTTGCCGCGCGTGCCGCCCGACTGGATGCGTCCAGGACAGATAACCTCACGTCGAACCTTCGAGCCATTCTGCCCCCAGCCCGCCGCCGCAAGGACGGGGTCTATGCGCTCGGCGCGGGTATCGGCTTCGGTTTCGTCGTGAATGCTCATCTCATCAACTCGTTACATCATGCTAATTCGCCCGCGAAGGCTTTCTGCAAAAGAGATTGGCGGAGGTCATCGATGTCTTGGAGCTTTGTTCTGTATTCCAAGATCAACAGTTCGACCAATTTTCGTGTTTCGGCGATTGACCCGACTACGCGAGCCTGATCCTCAAGACTTGGTAAAGCAATTTTGAATGCAGCCAGACTTTTCGCTGATAGGTTCGGCTGTGCAGCACCTCCAGCGTATTCTTCAATCATCTCTGCGCATGCTTTCGACTCGAAGTATGCCGAGAGATATGCTCCCAGAAGGAGCTCGGATGGCCTTACGATGACTAGCGAAGAAGCAATTGCCCCTGCTTCATCTGTATCAACTACACCGAACTTTCCAAGCGAACCACGGAGGCAGAACAATAAATCACCCTGTTTTACCTTACCATTCGACAAACGATGATAGTGTTCCTCAGGAATATAATTCATGTTTACCCAGTCAATTGGTCCGTTTAGAAGATGACCTGCGTTAATGAAGGGCACGCCTTTGGGCACAAACGCCTTTCGCCCAGGATAGTTTTTTCCACGATCACCATTTTCGAAACGGCATAGCTCTCCTAGCGGACGGACATTGTCGGCTCCAGCTGCGTCCATGATGGTGTTGATCATGCTTGCCAACAACTCCCGAGCGCTTTGGAGGTTGGCTTCGGCGTGGGTGCGGGCGCGGGCCAGACCCTCGAAGGCCTCGTCCAGAACCGCAACAATCCGCTGTTGTTCTTCCAGCGGCGGGAGGGGGATGGATACGCTTTCAACGAGTCCAATATTAAGATTTCTAACAGTGGAACCTGCTGCCAGAGAGTCGAACTGTTGAAAGGTCTCAGGAGCGCCAAGAATATGGTAGAGAAAGTCTTGCTGAACGCGCGTATAGTCTGGCTCTAGGACGAGCCATCCATCGTGGATACACCCGCTTGTCTTTAGAATGTATGGTCGGCCAAAACTCATTGAGTTTGAGAGAAGGAATGCCCCTGGCTCTACGAACCGCGAGCGAGAAATCCCGTCCCTAGTGATCTTCTCTTTCGTGCTTTCAATGAAGCGACCACCGACTTGAGCATCGCCGATCTTGATCCAATTGACGCCATCTGGAGCAGTGGTGATGAATTTCTTAATGGGTCTCGGTGAGCCGCCACGAGCAATCTTGCAGAGTTCGCCAAGCTTTACTCGTTCCCAATTCGCTGCAGTCAAGTCCTTCACAGCATCCCCCGAATGTCTTCGAGGATTTGCGCTGTCTCGGCATCCCGCGCCAGCATGTCGGCGATGATCTCTTCGGGGCTGCGCAGCGCCTCGGCCTCGGGCGCGTTGGGGTTCTTGACCGAGAGATCATAAGTCGCCTCGTCCAGATCGGTTCGGTTGACGATCCAGCTTTTCGGCCCGTTCGGGCGGGTGCGTTGCAGCTCTACGAACTCCGCCAGATCATCGTCGTTCAGCGGGTTTATCTTGCCCATGCTGCGGCCCGGATCGAGCTGGTAATACCAGATGTCCCGCGTGGGCGCGCCTTTCTCGAAGAACAGCACCACGGTCTTCACACCCGCGCCCTGGAAGGTGCCTTGCGGGCAATCGAGGATTGTGTGCAGCTCCGCCGCCTCCAGAAGCTCCTTGCGCAGCGCTATGGAGGCGTTGTCGGTGTTGCTGAGGAAGGTGTTCTTGATCACCACGGCGGCGCGACCGCCTGCCTTCAGCTTGCGGATGAAGTGTTGCAGGAACAGATAGGCCGTCTCGCCCGTGCGGATCGGGAAATTCTGCTGCACCTCGCGCCGCTCGCCCCCGCCGAAGGGGGGATTGGCGAGGATGATGTCGTGACGGTCTTTCTCCTGAATATCCATCACGTTCTCATTCAGCGTGTTGGAATGGATCAGGTTCGGGGCCTCGATGCCGTGCAGGACCATGTTCATGATCCCGATGACGTAGGCGAGGCCCTTCTTTTCCTGTCCGTAGAAGGTTTTGGTTTGCAGGGTTTCGTATTCGGATGCTGAAAGTTTGTCGGTGCGCATGTAATCGTAGGCTTCGCAGAGGAAGCCCGCCGAACCGACCGCGCCGTCATAGATCGTCTCGCCGATCTTCGGGGCAGTGACCTTGATCATGGCGCGGATAAGCGGGCGCGGCGTGTAGTATTCACCGCCGTTCCGGCCCGCATTGCCCATGCGGCGGATGCGGGTTTCGTAAAGCTGGGAGAGTTCGTGGCGTTCGGCCTGGGTATTGAAGGACAGACCGTCCACGGCTTCGAGCACATCGCGCAGGATGTAGCCCGAGCGGAACTTGTTGCGCAGCTCGGTGAAGACCTCGCCCAGCTTGTACTGGATCGTCTGGGGGCCGGTGGCGGATTGGCGGAAGGACGCGAGGTAGGGGAAAAGCTCCTGATCCACGAAGGCGATCAGGTCTTCGCCGATGCGGGCGGCGTTGTGGTCGAACGCGCCGTTTGACTTGGGCGCGGCCCATGCGTCCCACCGGTACGCGCCGTCGATGATCGGGGCGTAATCCTCGCCATTCAACTCGGCGCGGTCGCGGCGTTCGTTCTCAAGGTCGTGCATGTATTTGAGAAACAGCACCCAAGAGGTCTGTTCCACGTAGTCCAGTTCGTTGGCGATGCCTTCTTCGGCGCGAAGGTCTCTTTCGATCTTGTTGAACGCGTTTTCGTACACTGCGGCCTCGGCTCTTTTTGGGTCTTGTTCTGGGAAAGTTAGCAGGTTGTGAAGAGGGATGCACTATTCCAATAGCGCGAAAACACTGGCGAAACGGGGCGCAAAGCTTGCCGCTTTGCGCCCCTGCTTGCGGTTCGGCTAGGCTTGCGTGGACGGGTCCGCCTGTGATGCTTCATGAACTGCCGGGTTCACAGCAAACAACCGTTTCGGCCTGCCACCTTGCGGATTTGGTGGCTGGTCGATTGGCCGGATGCAATCAGCTTCGGTCAGCAACTTGAGAGCCGGGTCGAGTTCGGCGCTGCGCGCCAGACCGGCCCGGTCGAGTAGCAGGACCTCGCGCGAGGTAAAGCTTTCCCATTGGTGCTGCCGGATGATGCCTATCAACCGCCGTGCTGCGCGTTCGTCCTTGGGCAAATCCGCTTCGGCATAAGCCCGCCGCGCCATTGGCAAGAGATAACTTTCCACCAAATGCGTTGCCCGGCCAAAGTGCTGATCGGTGATTTCATAGGGTTCGTCATCGCCCTCTGCCGCCCAGTCCAGAAATGCCAGAACCAGCCCCAGCCGTGCCGCCATGCCGGGTAGCTTACCGATGAAGGACAGCATCAAACCTTCTGCGTCGGTCTCCCATTGTCTGGCCGAAAGCCTGAATGCATCCATCAATTGACGCGCGTCTTCCGTGAAGGGAATAAACCAAGGCCTTGTTTCATCGTTTTCATCGGTCAGAAGGTTCAGCGTCAGTAATTTCCGCAAGACGCGATCAATCAATTCTTCGTCGGCCCAAGCCGTTGGTCGATGCAATGGGGCTGGCTCCGGCCAAATGGGCAGGAAGCGCGCCAAGAGGCCGTCATCGTCACTTTTGAAAAGAAGCGTTTTCAGCCGATCAGGTTGAATGCCCCCGAGGACACAAATCGAAAGACGTTGAACTGTCAGAGGTTCGCGGCTCATGCGTTCGACGGTATAGTCGCGCCCGCCGAATGCTTCGAGCCAGAATGCCCGATCACTTCCTCCGCCCGCATAGCGCTGCATTCCATCCAGCCAACCGGCCAGCTCATCCCGCATTTGCAGAGTGCCCCGAGGTTGTCTGGCAAGGATTGCGCCCAGCCTTTCTATCGTCCCATCATTGACGATTAGTCGCGGAATGTGGGGTTCCGGCTCTACTGCGCAGCCTTTTGGCTTTTCTGGCGGCGTGGTTCCTTCCTTGATTGCTTCTTTTGCAGTTCGTTTCCATTCGGACTCGATGATGTTGGCAAGCTCTGCCTTTTCTGCCCAATCTCGGCGCTGGGCTTCTGCCTCGTCGCGCATAGGGCGCTCGGCTCTTCGCAGAGGTTGCAAAGCCGCATCAATCGCCGGGCTTTTCCCTGCGCTGGGCAAGCCAATGCACATACTCCAGATAATCGGCGGTTCGTTCCAACCCTTCCAAGGGGATGCCCAGCGCGTGTTGCCGATGGTTGATCCCACCACAGAAAGCAGCGCGGCGAAAACGTAATCAGGTGGCGCACCTTTTGCTTCGGCGGCAATTGCCACCCATCGTGACAGCTTTGGTCCCACAACCTCGCTCAAAGGAAGTTTTGGGGCAGGTGGCAATTCTGTTTTAAGATAACGCTGATCAGGCTCAGGCCAAGCTGGAGTGAACGGCGTTTCGGTGTTCTGGTGCACGTTCATGCTGCAACCTTTCCAACCAGAGTGTCATTGAAATCCAGCCCGTCACCGGGGTCGAGAATGCCCACTTGCCAGCCCAGCGCGTGAGCGCGCCCTGCCAAGGCATATGCCGCCGTGCGGCCCGGTGTGTCGCCATCCGGCGCTATCGTCAGACGTGCGGGATTTGGGGGCAGGTGAAGCCCTCGAATGCCAGACGTGGACAGGGCCGCCCAGATCGTCGCAGGACCGCTCAGAAGCCCGCAAGACAGCGACAAGGCGGTCTCGATGCCCTCTGCCACCACAAGCTTGCCTTGCCCGTCTGACAGGCGCACAGCGCCGCCCTGCGCCCCGCCCAGCATGGTCTTGGCGGGTTCGACCGCCGCCTTTCCGCTTCCATCGCAGCGAAGATATGTGCGGTGGACCGCGTAAGAGGCCCCGCCCTGCACAAGCGCGACCATCGCAGGCAATCGGTCAGACGTCGGATGCGAACAATCCGGGTGAAATCGCATTGTTTCCGGCAACGCGCAGGTGATGCCACGCCCGCGCAGGTAGGTTTCAGCGATTGTGCCCGCTATGGGGCGGGCATGGCTCCAAAGCTGCTTTGCCTGATCTGCGCGGCGCTTGGCTTGCCTTTGCCGCTCGGCTTCCCGTCGCGCCAGTTCCATCGGATCAGGCGCGCGATAATCCCCCGAACGCACTCCCGCCGCCGCGAGAATGTCGAGAAAGGCGCAACTGGATTTCTTGCAATCCAGCACAAGCCGCCCGTTCCGACCATCGGCAAGGGTCAAGGCATTCTGGCCCTTTTGCCTTTGCGGTTGGCAAACAGGGCAGGGCGCGGCCCCATAGTGTCCATGCCAACGCCCGCCCAGCGCAAGGGTCAGTTCTTTTGCATCGGTCATGTGAGGGCCTCCCAAGTTTGGAGGAACACAAGGCCGATTGCAGCGGTCTGCGCGGGGTCGAGCACTGCGCAGATTGTTAAAAGTTTGCGATGCCAAGTCATTGGGCACCGCCTTCGCGCATCATTGCGCGCAAGTGTGCATCCACATCGCCTTCCGGCCAATAGAGCCGCCCTCCAAGTTTGAGGGGCTGGGGCAGTCTATTTGCCTCAAGGTCGAGATAAATTGCAGATCGTGAACGCCCGCCAAGTTTGGCGCGAAGTTCGGTCAAGGTTAGATAATTTTGCATTTGGACCTCACGTTTTTGCTGCTCGTGGTCCAAATGTGTGCGGCTCTGTCCGCTATTTCATACAGAACAAAAAGCCGTTTTTTTCCAAACGTAATTACACTTCAATCAAAGCCGCTAAAGTCAAGTAAACCAAGCGCTTCTGCAACATCGCGTAATTCTGAATACGTCTTGTCGTAGCAAATGGAGACCAAGTTTTCATATGTTATGTGGTGATCAGCGCGGCTAAAGGCTTCCGCGACAGCATCACATGCCGAAAACTTATCTTCCCTTCGCGACACACGATTTCTAGCGAGTGGAATTCCTCCCTTCTGAGAAATCATCTGGCAAAGGGAATACATGTTCATCTTGAGGGGCATGTCGTCAAACCGGCCTCTGCCTCTTTTCCGGGGTCTTGTTACCTCGCCGGTTAGAACACGCGCTGCAAATTGACGGAGGGAATTGGGAATTCCCGGCGCTTTCGGTGTGTGATCAATCGAAATGTTCAATCCCGCAACGTAGCTGGCGGCGTCAAACGCATAGGGTTCACTTTCGGCCAAAGAAACTATCTTCGCGGCTTGCTCTTCTGAAAAGACTGGGCAATCAGCCTTCCCAATTTGAATGAACTTCAAGCCCATCGGGAAAGCCAGATGCCAGCCCGGTAGCGCTTCTTTTCCCTTATGATCTGCCAAAATTTCTAGAATAACGCCATCCAAGGCTTCTTCGATCTCTTTTTGACTTGGCCCAGCATCCGTCTCAGCGCCCCCATCAAAGTCGCTTGGTCTTTTGTCCGTTTTGTCGGTTTTGTCCTGCGCCATCAATTCGCCTCTGCCAGTTTTACAACCTGCCCTGCACCACCTGTCACATGGTCTGCCCAGCGCTCCGCCAACTTGGCGCGTTGTTCGAGGTAATCCGTGCGGCGATAGGCGCGCACGACGCCGCCATCCGCCACATGTGCCAGCATGGCCTCTGCCACCTCATGCGGGGCGTCTGTGGCTTCTGCAAGCCAAGTGCGCAGGCTTGTGCGGAAGCCATGCGGGCGGGCTTCCAGCCCCTTGCGTTCCATATGCCGTGAAAGCGTCATGTCGCTGATCACGCCACCGCGTGTGTTCGGGAACAGATAGCCATTGCGGGCGTGCGGTCTCGCAAGGTCAATCACGCGCTGGGCTTCTGCCGACAGGGGCACGCGGAAATCTTCGGTCGCGCCCTTGCGGCCTTTCATTGCGTCCGCAGGGATCGTCCAGACATCGCCGTTGATCTGATCAAGCCGCAGGTTCCGCAACGGCCCCGCCCGCACTCCTGTCAAGATCAGAAGGCGCAGCGCGAGGTGCGTCAGAGTGGGTTCTTCTAGGCTCGTGTAGAAATCCGGCACGTTGCGCCAGTCCATCGCCGGAATGTTTTTCGGCTTGTGGCGTGTCTTGCCCAAAAGCGCCTTTGCCTTTTCGGTCGCTTGCAAATCAACGTCCAAGCCCAGCGCAGCGGCGTGTTTAAGGACGATGGACAGCCGGTTCATGGCTTTGCGGGCGGTGTCGGCCTTTGTGTGCCAGATCGGGGCCAGCGTGTCGCGTATGTCGCGCTGATCCAAGTCGGTCACTGGAACCTTGCCAAGTTTGGGCAGGACGTGAAGGGTCAAAGGCGATAGCCACCGCCCAGCCGTTCCATCGCCTTTCAGTTCGGCCTTGCGGGCTTCGAAGGCGTCTTCCGTGATAACCGCCAAGGATATGTCTTCGCGCCGTGCGGCCCGTTCCTCGGCTTCGCGTTCCTTGATCGGGTCTCGGCCCGCAGCCACCACATCGCGCCAGCGTGCAGCTTGCTTGCGGGCTTCGGCCAAGGATAGGGTCGGAAAGCCCCCCAAGCCCATTTCCCGACGCCTGCCGTGAACAGTCACACGCTGCACCCACTGCGCTCCGCCGTCTTCGCGTTTGACCAGCCAAAGCCCAGCGCCGTCGCAGTGCTTGCCGACAGGGGCGGTCTTGACGAATTGTGCCGAAAGCCTGTTCTGTGCTCGCATTTTTCATCCGCCTTAATATCCACCCTTATGTAGTGGATGCCATCGGGCACGACAAGACGCGGCTGGACAGTTAGCACAAGAAAAATAGGGGGATAATATCAAGGATAGACAAATAAAAGCATTATAAAACAAAGGGTTGGTGCCGCCCCCGGGCACCATTCGTCCAAAATTGAGACGGAACCCCGCCCCTAAGTGGCTGATTTTATTGAATGTAGCGTGATCCCGCGTCCGACTGGAATTGGCCAGTCTGGACAAATTCTGGACAAAGGGATCCGGACGTCATGTGGGGTCTGCACCTGAAGCAAAAGGTAAGCGCGAGCTGGCCCCCACCTTTCACCACGTTCTGGGCAATGCGAGTCCGTTCCTGTCAC
>QVQC01000047.1 GCA_003428585.1 Nioella halotolerans | reverse complement strand
GACAGGTATTTCGCCGCGCCAAGCAGCATCGCCGTGTGCCCGTCATGGCCGCAGGCATGCATCGCACCCGGCGTCTTGGAGGCATAGTCGAGCCCCGTCGCCTCGTGGATCGGCAGCGCATCCATGTCGGCGCGCAGGCCGATGACGCGTCCCTGCGTATCGGTGTTGCCCTTGATCACGCCCACGACGCCGGTGCGCCCGATCCCCGTCACCACTTCGTCACAGCCAAACGCCTTGAGCTTGTCGGCCACGATCCCGGCGGTGCGGTGTGTGTCGAACAGGATCTCGGGGTGTTCGTGCAGGTCGCGGCGCCACTCGGTGATCTCGGGCAGCCATTCGGCAAAGCGGTTCTTGACGGGCATCTTGCTCTCTCCTGTTGTTCGGTTATTGCGCCGGCATCCGGCGCTCGACCAGTTCCGCGAACCAGCTGCATCCGGCCGGGATCGCGTCATCGTCGAACATGTATTGGGGGTGGTGGCACATGGCCGTATCGCCGTTGCCAAGGAAGATATAGGCGCCGGGGCGCTGTTCCAGCATATAGGCGAAATCCTCCGATGGCAGGATCGGATCGACATTCTCGATCACGGTGGCACTGACGGCGCGGGCAGCCTCAAGCGCATGCGCGGTTTCCTCGGGCGTGTTGACGGTGACGGGGTAGCCCGGCACCCATGTGACCTCGGCCCGTGCCCCGAAAGCGGAGGCGGTATCCTCGGCCACGCGGTAGACCCGTTCTTTCGCAAGGTCGCGGCACGAGGGGTCGAGTGTGCGCACCGTGCCCTGAAGCCGGGCGGCATGCGCGATCACGTTGCTGGCGGTGCTGTCGGTCTCGAACGTGCCCACGGTCAGCACCACCCGGTGGATCGGGTCGATGTTGCGCGAGACGATGGAATGCAGGCTGACGACGATCTGCGAGGCCACAAGCGTGGTGTCGATCGCGGCATGCGGGGCTGCAGCGTGGCCGCCCTTGCCGGTGACCACGATCTCGAACTCGTCCGACGACGCCAGAAGCGGGCCGGGCCGCGTGGCGAAGGCCCCCACGGGCAGGCCCGGCATGTTGTGCAGGCCGTAGACCTCCTCGATCCCCCAGCGCTCCATCAACCCGTCATCGCACATCGCCTTGCCGCCGGCGCCGCCCTCTTCCGCCGGCTGGAAGATCAGCACCACGGTGCCGTCGAAATTGCGGGTCTCGACCAGGTATTGCGCAGCCCCCAGCAGGATCGAGGTGTGCCCGTCATGGCCGCAGGCATGCATCTTGCCCCGCACGGTGGAGGCATAGTCGAGCCCCGTCGCCTCGGTGATCGGCAGCGCGTCCATGTCGGCGCGCAGGCCGATGACCCGGCCCTTGGTGTCGGTCTTGCCCTTGATGGCGGCAACGACACCGGTTCTCCCGATGCCGGTGGTGATATCCTCGACCCCGAACGCCTTGAGCCGGTCGACGACGAAAGCCGCCGTCTCCTCCACGTCGTAGAGAAGTTCGGGATGCTGGTGCAGGTGGCGGCGCCAGCCAGTGATGTCCGGGTGCAGTTCGGCAAAGCGGTTGCGGGTGGGCATGGTCAGGCGTCCTTTCAGGCGGGCATGCGGGATTCGACAAGCTCCGCGAAGAAGCTGCACCCGTAGGGGATCGCCTCGTCGTTGAAGTTGTATTCGGGATGGTGGACCTTGGCGCTGTCGCCATTGCCGACATTGACGAAGGCGCCGGGACGGGCGCGCAGCATGTAGCTGAAATCCTCCGCCCCCATGCGCGGCGGGCGGCCGTAATGCACCTTGCCCTCGCCCGCGACGGCGCGCGCCACCTCGGCGGCGATCCCGGCGTTTGCCTCGTGGTTTACCGTTACCGGGTACCCGCGTTCGTAGTGGATTTCGGCCGTGCAGCCATAGGCGGCGGCGGTCGCGTTCACGATCTCGATGATCCGCACCTCGGCCATGTCGCGCACATCCTCGTCGAGCGTGCGGATGGTCCCGGCAAGCGTGACCGCATCGTCGATCACGTTGGTCGCGGCACTTTCGGTGTTCATAACGCAGATCGAGACCACGGCGGACTTGATCGGATCGGTGTTGCGGCTGGTCACGGTTTGCAAGGCCATCACCGTGGCGCAGGCGGCGGGCAGCGGGTCGATCACGTTGTGGGGCTGCGCCGCGTGGCCGCCGCGCCCGCGCATCACGATCTCCACCTCGTCGGCAGCGGCCATGATGGGGCCCGGCGAGACACCGAATTCCCCCAAGGGCAGGCCCGGCTCGTTATGCATGCCATAGACTTCCTGAATGCCCCAGCGGTCCATCAGCCCATCGTCGACCATCGCCTTGCCGCCGGCCCCGCCTTCCTCGGCGGGCTGGAAGATGACAACCACGGTGCCGTCGAAATTGCGCGTCTCGGAC
>QVQC01000041.1 GCA_003428585.1 Nioella halotolerans | reverse complement strand
CGCCGGCCCAGACCCTAGAACAGATCAAACAGACAGGCGGGAGTATTTCGGCCAAGAAGAAGGCGGGCCGGTCGAGCACAAAAAATCGAGACTGGACATGTATTCGTTAGTTCTATAAATATAGAACAATGAAACAGACACCGGATACCCCCGCCCTCACTTTTGCCGCGACCGCCTTTGCCGCGCTCGGCTCCGAACAACGTCTTTCGATCCTGCGCCGGCTTGTGCGCGCCGGGCCCGACGGGTTGCCGATCGGGCAGCTGGGCGAGGATGTCGCGGTCACCGGATCGGTGCTGACGCATCACCTCAAGCAGCTGGTTTCGGCCGGGCTGGTGCGGCAGGTACGCGACGGGCGGCGGATCCTGTGTTCTGTCGATCATGAACAGGTCGAGGGGCTGTCGCGGTTCCTCGTGGACGAATGCTGCGCCGACCGGGTCGGGCAGGAAACGGAGGTGCCACATGGCTGACATCACGCAATCCCCCATGGCGCCGAGAGCGTTGTGGTCACGGATCGACAAGGTTTTCCTGACGGGGATCGTCATTGTCGTCGTTCTCGCGATCTTCGACCGGCCCGCCGTGGGCCCGTCGCTGACCGAGATGCTGGACAGTTTCTGGGGCACCCTGCCCTTCATCCTGTTCGCCGTCGCCGCCATCGCGGTGATGAAAGCGACCGGGTCCGAGCGTCTTCTGGACGGCGCCTTCACCGGCCGCGAGACCCGGATGATCGTGCTGGGGGCGCTGGTCGGCGGGCTGTCGCCGTTCTGTTCGTGCCAGGTAATCCCCTTCGTCGCCGCGCTTCTGGCCGCCGGCGCACCCTTGTCGGCGGTGATGGCCTTCTGGCTCGCCTCGCCGCTGATGGACCCGGCGATGTTCTCGATCACCGCGGGCGGCATCGGCTTTGACTTCGCCATCGGCAAGACCGTGGCGGCGGTGGCCCTCGGCGTCTTTGGCGGGTTGACCGTGAAGCTGATGGCGGCGACCCCTGTCTTTGCAGATCCGTTGCGCGCGCAACCCAATATCGGGGGGTGCTGCGGGGCAAAGAAGCTGACACTGAACTGGCGCTTCTGGCAGGAGTCCGACCGGCGCCGCATCTTCGGCGACGCGGCTTGGTCGAACCTGTTCTTCCTCGGCAAGTGGTTGCTCTTCGCCTACCTGCTGCAGGCGCTGTTGATCCGCTACGTGCCCGCGGACCTGATCGCGCGGGTCATCGGCGGTGACGGGATCGGTCCGGTCCTGCTGGCGGCTTTGGTCGGCGCGCCGGCCTATCTCAACGGCTATGCGGCAGTGCCGCTGATCGGCGGCCTGATCGAGCAGGGCATGAACCCAGGTGCCGGCATGGCCTTCATGATCGCCGGTGGCGTCAGTTCGATCCCTGCCGCGGTCGCGGTCTGGGCCTTGGTCAAGCCTCGGGTCTTCGCGGCCTATCTCGGCCTTGCGATTACCGGCGCCGTCCTTGCCGGGCTGGCATGGGGCGCGTTTGTCTGACCGGGCGGCCCCAGAACGGTCCATGGCTTCGTCAACCCCCGATGCGCCACCACGCATCGGGGGTCTTGTTTGTCCGTCCGGTGCCCGGCGCAACGAAATGTCGCGATAGTGTCACATTCCGCACAGCAAGCTTTGAAATATGCTTCCGCAGGGACATAATGGCGCCCAAAACATCGCCTAGGACATATGTAAGAGAAGCCCCGCAATCATGACGGGGCCACCTACGGCAGCAATACAGGGCCAAGCATGCTCGAGTTCAACAATGTCTCAAAGTCGTTCTGGACCGGTGTTCAACGCAAGGTCATCCTCGACCGGGCGTCGTTCCGTGTCGACCTTGGACATTCGCTTGGCATTCTTGCCCCGAACGGCACCGGCAAGACGACGCTGATCAACATGATGGCCGGGCTGGAAAAGCCCGACGAGGGCGAGATCTACCGCGGCTGCCGGATCTCCTTCCCGCTGGGTTTCATGGGCGGGGTCATCAACAAGCTGTCGGCGACCGAGAACGCGCGCTATATCGCGGAACTCTACGGCCTCGACCCCGATTACGTGGAGGCGTTCTGCCGCTGGGTCTGCGACCTGGAGGAATATTTTGACAGACCCCTGGGCACCTATTCGGCGGGGATGAAGGCGCGGTTCCAGTTTTCCCTGCTTCTTGCGCTGGAATTTGATATATACCTGATCGACGAGGGCATGCCCCGCACGACCGATGCCGCCTTCAACCGCAAGGCCGGCAGCATTCTAGCCGAACGATTGAAAACGGCCACGGTGATCATCGTGTCGCACCAGGCCGAAACACTTGAAAAATTCGCACGGCGCGCTGCCGTTCTGAAGGACGGTCAGTTCTATCAGTTCGACACGCTCGAGGAAGCAAAGAGGCTTTATGACTACGAAACCCAAGGGTAAGAAGTTCCGCATCCGCCGGACCGGCCCGACGGCGCCGGCCGGCGAGGCCGGGCGTGCCGCCGCAACGGGTGGCGGTGAAGGGGCCGTAGACGATGGCTTCGGCGACGTCCGGTATCCAACAGCGGGCCCCCAGACCCCGGCGGGTGAGGCGGACCCCAACGCCGGTGCGCAAGCCGCGACCGGGCAGGCCGGGCAGGATGGGGCCGGGCAACCGCAACAGCCCGCCCGCGGCCCTTCGATCGAGGAGGAGCTGGCCGCGATCCGCGCCGAGGGCCTGACCGGGCGGCAATTGCGCATGGCGCGCCGGACGGCGCAGAAACACGGGCTGCAGCCGGCCTCGGATTTCGATGCGGTGCGGGTGCTGCGGCGCAAGGGTATCGACCCCTTCGAACGATCGAACATGCTGGAACTGGTGGTCAACGACGGCGACAAGCGCGCCGATGCGCAGCGCCTGCCCGCGACCGTGCGCCAGCCGCAGGTGCCCGCGCAGGCGGCGCAGACCGCGCCGGCGCCGGCGACGGCCCCCGCGCCGTCGCTGGATGATGCGGCCCGCGCGCAGGAAATCCTGCGCATGCAGCGCGACATCGCCAATCGCCGCCGCAAGCGCCTGCTTTTGCTGGCGGCACGGCTGATGGTCTTCATCATGCTGCCGACGCTCCTCGTCGGGTATTACTACTACAGGGTTGCAACACCCTTTTTCGCCACGACATCCGAATTCCAGATCCAGAAATCGGAATCGACCAGCCCCGCTGGCGGACTTGGGGGCCTCTTCGGTGGCACAAGTTTCGCAACGTCGCAGGAATCCATCGCGGTGCAAAGCTTCCTTGAAAGTCGCGAGGCGATGCTGATGCTCGACGCGGAATTCGGCCTGCGCGAACATTTCTCGGCCCCCGGGATCGACCCGCTGAACCGGTTGGCCCCGGATGCCTCGACCGAGGATCTCTATGATCTTTATCAGCGCAACCTGACAATTGGCTACGACCCGACCGAGGGGCTCATCCGCATGGAAGTGCTGGCCGCCGACCCGGAGCTGTCAGAAGCCTTCGCAAGCGCGCTGATCCGCGCCGCCGAGCAGCGCGTCGACCAGATGACGCAGCGCGTGCGCGAGGACCAGATGGCCGGCGCGCGTGACAGCTACGAAGCCGCCGAGGAAGCGCTGGCCGCCGCCCAGTTGCGGGTGGTGAACCTGCAGGAACAATCCGGCGTCCTGAGTTCCGAGGCCGAGGTGGGGGCGCTGTTCAACCAGATCTCCACCTTCGAGATCCAGTTGCAGAACGAGCGCCTGCGGCTGTCCGAATTGCAATCGGTGGAGCGGCCCAACGAGACCCGCGTCGAAGTGGCACAGCGCAATATCGCGCGGCTGGAGGCGTTGATCGGGGAATTGCGCGACTCGATGACCGAGGGGGCCAGCAGCGAGGCGTCGCTGGCGCGCATCAGTTCCGAGCTTGCCGTCGCCCGGGCGGATCTCGAAACCCGGCAACTGATGCTGAGCCAGGCCCTGCAACAGATGGAAACCGCCCGGATCGAGGCGGACCGGCAGTCGCTTTACCTGACCGTGTCGGTGAACCCCGTGGCCCCGGACGAGGCCGCCTACCCGCGCAAGCTGGAAAACACCTTGCTTGCGTTCCTGATCTTTTCTGGCATTTACCTGATGATGTCGATGACGGCCTCCATCCTTCGAGAACAGGTATCCGCCTAACCCATGAAACAGGTTCAGATCGGGAAGGTCACCACCGGCAATGACCAGCCCCTGACGGTCATTGCCGGGCCCTGCCAGCTAGAAACGCTCGACCATGCCCGGGTGATTGCCGGACAGATGGCCGAAGCCTGCGACGCGGCGGGGGCGCAATACGTGTTCAAGGCCAGCTACGACAAGGCTAACCGCACCAGCCTTGGCGGCAGACGCGGCGTCGGCATGGATGAAGGCCTGACCATCCTGTCGAAGATCCGTGACGAATTCGGCTGCCCGGTGCTGACCGATATCCATGCGGAGGCGCACTGCGCCCCGGTCGCAGAAGCGGTGGACATCCTGCAAATCCCCGCCTTCCTGTGCCGCCAGACCGACCTGCTGCTGGCCGCCGGCGAAACCGGCGCTGCGATCAACGTCAAGAAGGGGCAGTTCCTTGCCCCTTGGGACATGGTGAATGTCGTTGCCAAGTTGGAAAGCACCGGCAACAGGCGGCTGCTGCTGACCGAACGCGGCACCAGTTTCGGCTACAACACGCTGGTCGCCGACATGCGCGGCCTGCCGATCATGGCGCAGACCGGTTACCCGGTGGTGATGGACGCCACCCATTCGGTGCAGCAACCGGGCGGACAGGGCGGCAGCAGCGGCGGTCAGCGCGAGTTCGCCCCTGTCATGGCGCGCGCGGCGGTGTCACTTGGCATCGCGGCGGTATTCATCGAGACGCACGAGGATCCCGACCACGCCCCCTCGGACGGGCCCAACATGATTCATTTGAACCGCATGGCCGCCCTCGTGAGCAGCTTGATGCAATTCGACCGGTTGGCGAAAAACGATCCCATTCACCTTTGAGACACGACGGAGCATTTCATGACCAGACCCCTTCCCGACGTGGCCCAGAACACGTGGGCTTTCCTTCGCGATGCGATGATCACGCCGACGGGCTTTCGCGAATATGACGCGCGCTGGAAATACCCCGACGAGATCAACCTGCCCGGCATCACGGCGCTTGGCCTTGGCCTCGGCACCCAGATGCACGAGGCCGGGATAGAGCCGGTCATCGCGGTCGGCAACGATTACCGCGACTATTCTCTGTCGGTGAAGAACGCGCTGATCCTCGGGCTGATGCAGGCCGGCATCCATGTGAAGGATATCGGCCCAGCCCTGTCGCCGATGGCCTATTTCGCGCAGTTCCACCTCGACGCGCCGGCCGTTGCGATGGTCACGGCCAGCCACAACCCCAATGGCTGGACCGGGGTGAAGATGGGTTTCCAGCGGCCGCTGACCCACGGGCCGGATGAGATGGCACGCCTGCGCGATATCGTGCTGGGCGGTGAAGGGGTGGCGCGGCCGGGCGGCGGCTATGACTTCGTCGACGGCGTGCGCGAGGCCTACCTTGACGACCTCGTGGGCGACTTCAAGATGACCCGTAAACTGCGCGTCGTCTGCGCAACCGGCAACGGCACCGCCTCGGCCTTCGCGCCGGAACTGTTCGAGCGGTTGGGGGTGGAGGTGATCGCCTCGCACAACGCGCTCGACTACAGCTTTCCCAACTACAACCCCAACCCCGAAGCGATGGAGATGCTGCACGACATGGCCGCCACGGTGACGGCCCATGGCGCCGACCTCGCGCTTGGCTTCGACGGCGATGGCGACCGCTGCGGCGTGGTGGACAACGAGGGCGAGGAGATCTTCGCCGACAAGGTGGGGGTGATCATGGCCCGCGACCTTGCCCGGCTCTACCCCGGATCGACCTTCGTGGCGGATGTGAAATCGACCGGGCTTTATGCCTCCGACCCCGAGTTGAAGAAACACGGCGCGAAAGCCGATTACTGGAAGACCGGCCATAGCCACATGAAGCGCCGTGTGCATGAATTGGGCGCGCTCGCCGGGTTCGAGAAATCCGGCCACTACTTCCTCGCTGAACCCATTGGCCGCGGCTACGATTGCGGTATGCGCGTGGCGGTGGAAATCTGCAAGCTGCTGGACCGCAACCCCGGGATGTCCATGGCCGACCTGCGCCGCGCGCTGCCGGTCACCTATTCCTCGCCCACCATGTCGCCCTATTGCGCCGACACCGAGAAATACATGGTGCTGGACCGGCTGGTTGAAAAGCTGGTCGCGCGCCACGCCGAGGGCGGCACGATTGGTGGGCAGAAGATCACCGAAGTGGTCACGGTGAACGGCGCACGGGTGATGCTGGACAACGGCGGCTGGGGGCTTGTGCGGGCCTCCTCCAACACCCCCAACCTCGTCGTGGTCTGTGAAAGCCCGGATAGTGATGACAACCTGCGTGCGATCTTCCATGATCTCGACGCGGTCATCCGCACCGAACCCGCCGTGGGCGCCTACGACCAGACGATCTGACCGGGCGAAGCGGAGGCCCGCAGCCCGGTTGCATGCGGGGCACAAGACGGCGGTTTCCTGATCATGAGGCCGCCGTGACAACAGGTTGGGCAAGACCCGTGCCGCACGCCGCGCCCATCGTCATCAGGTATGGTTCTGGAAGTCCGGACAACCGGTCTAAACGGATCTTCCGCGCAACAGGGGCATGATGCTGCGCGCGGGGGGACGACCCTGAAAAGGCGCCCAAGCGGGAACCACAGCCCGGCATTCAAGGCGAAGGTGGCGGTGGCCATGGCGAGCGCAGGACGATAATCGCTCTGCCGTCTTTTGTGGCGAGCGCGTCCGCGCATATGGGCAAGGCGCGTTTCGGGAAGCGCCGGCGCCAGACATGGCTGGCACCACGGCGGGTTACACGTGTCATCGCTTCTATGGTCAGGCCGTTCGGGCCCGCGCGCCGCGAGGATTTCGCGCCTGCAGGGCCCGGAACCGGGCCCCTGTCTTACAGTCTCGTGTCACACCCATGTGTCGCAGTCGCGCGAAACCGGGGTGACTCCGCGAACACGCTCGCAAAGACACTTCTACTATCAGTGACTTAGGAAAGACTGGCTGGGGTGGTAGGATTCGAACCTACGGTACACGGTACCAAAAACCGCTGCCTTACCGCTTGGCTACACCCCAACCGTGCCGCGCTAGTTACGCGGGGCCGCGCGCGGGATCAAGACCTTTCAGGCAAAAAAAGCAGCCCGAGTTTCACTATTCCCGGCACGACCAGATCGCCAGATCGCCCCCCTCACCACGTTCTGTCAGCGGCGCCGAAAAGGCCAGTCAGCGATCAGCGCCACGCGCTTCGGATATGCAAATCCATGAACACCTTTCCAAGACAGGACGAGCCCGGGAAGGCCCCACAGCCGGTCGTGTCTCGGAGTTGGTGGAAATTTGAGGGCGGCGTAATCTCCGGGTGAACCAACACC
>QVQC01000071.1 GCA_003428585.1 Nioella halotolerans | reverse complement strand
GCGAGTTCATTGCAGCTCAAACCGCAACCGCCTGAGTGTCCGGTGAAATGGGGGCAAGATCACCTCCCGGTTCTCATGTCCCCCGCATATACTAAGTGCACCCATGGCGGGCCTGGAGAGCAGGCCGTCACCGGACACAAGACGATGGAACTGGTCAGAAAATATCGCGCAAAGCGCGATCAACGGGCCGCTTCAAAGCGCGCCCAGGAAAAGAGAAACCGCTGAGAACGGAACATGACCAGAACGAGAATCTGCGAAACAAACCGCGAAACCCAAGGTGAACCAATGCGAGGTCAGCGCGATAATCTTAACAAACACTGTAAAATAAATATGGTGCGGGTGGAGGGACTTGAACCCCCACGCCTTGCGGCGCCAGAACCTAAATCTGGTGCGTCTACCGATTCCGCCACACCCGCACGTCACCGCCGGGCGTACCGACGATGACCGGTCTCTAGCAAAGCCCGCGGGCGCTGGCGAGGGACTTTTTCGCGCCCGCCGCGTGGCCCGGCAAGATTTTTTCTTGGGGTCTGAGCCGATCTTGCCTTAAGGTAATCTTAACAAAAGGCGGGGCAAACTCGCCGGGCAAGAGCAGGATAACCAGATGACAGATCCTTTCGCGACCGCGCCGCAGGCGGGCGTTCACGTGCTTCATGGTCTTGGCGCAGCCTTGCCCCCGGGCACGGAGATCCTGACGCTGGCCGGTGCCTTACCGGCGGAGGCGCTTTATCCCGGCGAACGCGTGATCACCCGCGATGCCGGCGCGCAACCCCTGCTGGAGATCACCCGCCACACGGTGGCCGCGGACATGCGGTTCATCCATGTGTCGCGCGATGCGCTGGGCGGCAAACCGACGCGCGACCTGCTGCTGCCCGCGACGCAACCGGTGCTATTGCGCGACTGGCGCGCGCAGGCGATGTTCGGCACCCCGTCGGCGCGGGTGGCGCTGTCGCGGTTGGTGGACGGGGAGCATCTGCGCTGGAGCGACGCACGCCCTGCGGCACTCCTGTCGCTGCGCTTCAGGCGCGAACACGTGATTTACGCCGACGGGCTGGAGGTGATGAGCGCGCACGCCTGACCGGCACGGGGCTTCGCCACCTTCGGCGCCGACCCGCGCGGCCCTGTGGGCCGCGATCCTGCCGCCTAGCCATCTGTACCCAAGCTGCGCAACAGCCCCGGCAGCGCCTCGGCCAGATCCTCCGCCACAAGGCCCGGTCCGACCCGGCGCGCCGCCTCCACATGCAACCACGCCGCGGCCTGTGCCGCCGGCATCGCCCCCTGCCCGCGCGCCAGCAAACCGGCGATCAGCCCGGCCAGCACATCCCCCGCCCCCGCCGTTGCCAGCCACGGCACCGACCGGTCATATACCGCCCCGTGCACGGCAGCGGCGCCGCCCGGCCCGCCGATCACCGTGTCCGGCCCCTTCAGCACCACCGCGCAGCCCGCACGGCCCGCCGCAGCGCGCACGGCGTCGAGCCGCGAATAGGCAGGGCCACGCACCGGCGCCGCGTCCAGACGTTCCGCGAGATCGGGAAACAGGCGACGGAACTCGCCGACATGCGGGGTCAGCACCACCCGGTCGACCCGCGATGTCAAGGCGAAAAGCCGTCCCGGCGCCCCCTCGAAGGATGTTAGCGCGTCGGCGTCCAGCACCACCCCGCGCCCGTCCGCGCCGGGCGCGGTCAGCGCAACCTCGACCAGATCCTCGGTTCCCGGTCCCACGCCCAGCCCCGGCCCGAGACAAAGCGCGGTGACACGGTCATCCACGAGCAGCGCACCGAGCCCGTCCGTCCCGTCACAGCGGCGCAGCATGATCGCGGTCAGTTGCGCCGCGCATTCCAGCATCGCCGCCCCGGGCGCCGCCACCGTCACCAGCCCCGCCCCGATCCGCAACGCCGCGCGCGCCGCCAACCGCGCCGCCCCGCTGCGCCCCATCGGCCCCGATAGCACCACCGCATGGCCATGGTCGTACTTGTGCCCGGCGCACTTGCCGAGCGGCCCCGGCGCCTCGACCAACCGCGCCGCCTCGGGGACGGTGCGCGGCGGCAACCCGATATCCACCACCGTCATCGCGCCACAGAGGCCCGGCCCCTCGGCAAGGAAATGCCCCGGCTTGGCGCTGTGGAACGTCACCGTCAGGTCGTGATGCACGGGCGCGCCCATGTTGCGGCCGCTGTCGGAACAGACCCCGCTTGGCATGTCCACCGCCACCGCGCGCAGCGCGTCGGGACGCTGCTTGCGGCCCGCCCGCACGCTGTCCAGCGCCTGCACGACTTCCCGGTCCAGCGGCCGGGTCAGCCCGGTGCCGAAAATCGCGTCGATGAACAGGTCGGGCGGGTCTTGCCACGCGTCCATCGCCGCCGATAGCGGTAGCACCGCGCCCCGCGCTTGCCAAAGGCGAGCGTTGGCCCGCGCGTCTGGTGGCAGGGCCTCGGGGTCGCCGAGCACATGGACCGCCACCTGCCAGCCGCGATCGTGCAGCAGGCGCGCGATCACGTAGCCGTCGCCGCCATTGTTGCCCGGCCCGCAGAACACCAGCGCGCGATGCGGCGCCGCGGCAAGGGCCGGCCAGCGGCCGAAAACGGCCTCGACCACGCCGCGCCCGGCACGCTCCATCAAGTCCAGACCGCTAACCGCGCCCGAACCGATCAACGCCCCCTCGACTGCCCGCATCTGCGCCGCTGTCAGCAAATCCGCCATGGTCTTGTGCACCCTCAATCCGCCCGCGTTTTCAAAACGCCCATCTTTTGCGCGCTTCGCTCAAACTTGTGGCGCAAACCTCTGAATCGCCGGGCCGCGCCGGTCCGATCCAAGGCTATCCGATTGCGGGCGCCCGGTGAAAGTGGTGTCACAAGGGCCAGCACGAAGCCACAGCGGGCGAAGGGAGTCGGCCGACATGAAGAAGATCGAAGCCATCATCAAGCCGTTCAAACTCGACGAGGTGAAGGAAGCCTTGCAGGAGATCGGCATTCAGGGCCTCAGCGTGACCGAGGTCAAGGGCTTCGGACGTCAGAAGGGCCACACCGAGCTTTATCGTGGCGCCGAATACGTGGTCGATTTCCTGCCCAAGGTGAAGATCGAGGTGGTTCTGGCCGACGACATGGTCGATGACGCCATCGAGGCGATCGTCGATGCTGCCAAGACCGACAAGATCGGCGACGGCAAGATCTTCGTCTCGCCCGTCGAGCAGGCCATCCGCATCCGCACCGGCGAAAGCGGCGACGACGCCCTGTAAGCTCAATTCGGGGCCTCGCCCCGCCCGCACCCCACGAATGCAAACTACCCGAAGGAACCTGTCATGAGCATCGAAAACGTTCTCAAAATGATCCGTGACGAGGAGGTCGAATATGTCGATGTCCGCTTCACCGATCCGCGCGGCAAGCTTCAGCACGTCACGCTTATGAGCGACCAGGTCGACGAGGATTTCCTCGACGAGGGGTTCATGTTCGACGGCTCGTCGATCCAGGGCTGGAAGTCGATCGAGCAGTCCGACATGAAGCTGATCCCCGACCCTGACAGCGCCTATATCGACCCGTTCTATGCCGAGAAGACCCTGTGCCTGCACTGCACCGTGGTCGAGCCCGACACCGGCGAGAAATATTCCCGCGACCCGCGCGGCACCGCCGAGAAGGCCGAATCCTACCTGATTTCCTCTGGCATCGGCGACACCGCCTTCTTCGGCCCGGAGGCGGAGTTCTTCCTGTTCGACGACGTGCGCTTCTCTGTCGAGATGAACAAGGTCGCCTTCGAGGTCGACGCGCAGGACGCGTCGTGGAACAGCGATACCGAGTACGAGATGGGCAACATGGGCCACCGCCCCGGCATCAAGGGCGGCTATTTCCCGGTGAACCCGATCGACGCGGGGCAGGACCTGCGTTCCGAGATGCTGTCGACCATGAAGCGCATGGGCATGAAGGTGGACAAGCACCACCACGAGGTCGCCTCCTGCCAGCACGAGTTGGGCCTGATCTTCGATTCCCTGACCAAGCAGGCCGACGAACTTCAGAAATACAAGTACGTGATCCACAACGTGGCCCATGCCTACGGTAAATCGGCCACCTTCATGCCCAAGCCGATCGCCGGCGACAACGGCACCGGCATGCATGTGAACATGTCGATCTGGAAGGATGGGAAGCCGCTCTTCGCGGGCGACAAGTATGCCGACCTTTCCGATGAGGCGCTCTGGTTCATCGGCGGCATCCTCAAGCATGCCAAGACGCTGAACGCCTTCACCAACCCCTCGACCAACAGCTACAAGCGCCTGATCCCCGGATTCGAGGCGCCGGTGCTGCGCGCCTACTCGGCGCGGAACCGGTCGGGCTGCGTGCGGATCCCGTGGGCCGAAAGCCCGAAGGCCAAGCGCGTCGAGGCCCGCTTCCCCGACCCGGCCGCCAACCCCTACCTGTGTTTCGCGGCACTGCTGATGGCCGGCATTGACGGGATCGAGAACAAGATCAATCCCGGCGAGGCCTCCGACAAGGACCTTTACGATCTGCCGCCCGAGGAACTGGCCGGCATTCCCACGGTCTGCGCATCCCTGCGCGAGGCGCTGGAAAGCCTCGAGGCCGACCACGACTTCCTGCTCAAGGGCGACGTGTTCACCAAGGACCAGCTCGAAGGCTACATGGAACTCAAGTGGGACGAGGTCTACGCCTACGAACACACCCCGCACCCGGTGGAATACAAGCTTTACTACAGCTGCTGATCCACCAATGGCCAAGAACTGGAAAAGGGCGCCGTCGGGGCGCCCTTTTTTAATGCGCGCGATGGCAGCGGGCGGGCCTTTCCGCCGGAAATCGCTGGCGGTGAAACGGGTTTTGACAGGGGCCACGCGCGGGGCCTACTCTCTCGGCAACCGCCCCCATAGTCCCGAGGATCGCAGATGAAATCGCCCGTGACCACCGCCCCGCTTGCCCTTGCCCTGTCGCTGACCGCCATGCCCCTTTGGGCGCAGCAGGCAGACCCCGAATCCTTGCAGAGGCAGGCCATGCTGCTTGGACCTGCGCGGATGGAAACGGCGGCCGGGCAATTGTCGATCTTCGGCGAATCCGGCGCGGCGAGCTACGTCGCCTTGGCCACCGGCCCCGACTGCACCGAAACCGGCAGCGCCTGTGACCGGATCCAGTTTCAGGCCGTGGCCCCGCCGGTGGAGGGCGACCCGGTCGCAGACTGGCAGGCGGATGGCCTTGGCGGCACGCTGGCCACGGGCACCGATGGCTGGCTGGTGCTGAGCGACGAGACCACGCTTGGCGATCCGGCGGCGGCATTCGAGGACTGGGCCAGCCTGATGGCGGAATTCCAGGCACGCTTCGGGCGCTGACCCATCCCATCGCGGGACATTCCCGGCGGCGGTTCCAAGCATCCGGCAGCGTCGGTTACTCTTCAGCGGGGCCCGTCTCTTCGGGCGCCTGCTCGGGCGCGGGTTCGGCGGAAATCCCGTCCTCGGGCGCGCAGGGGCCGGCACGCAGATCGTTGATCGCATCCAGCGCGGCCTCGGCGGCAGCAGGGTCAAGCGTGATCTGCATCGGCGCCACCAGCGGATAGATCAGCGCGCCCCGGTCGCCGCGCATCTGCATGACATGGGTGCGCGCCATGACCGTCCCGAAATTGCCCAGCACGACATCGGCCGAGAACATCCGCTGCGCCTGCGTGCGCAGGGTGCGGGCGCCGTTGACAGCGTCGGGGTTTTCCTCGTCGCCCCGTTCGGTGGCACGCTCGCGCATCTGCGAAAAGATCTCGCCCGCCTGCTGAATTTCCTCCCACGCAGATTGCGAGGGCACCAGCATCATCCGCTGGTGGCCATGCGCCGTGTTCTCGGCCGGCAGGATTCCGGTCAGCGGATCAAGGTCGCGCAGGTCCATGCGCAACACCTGCACCCCCACCGAGCCGCCCTGATCGGCCCCCTGGTTGGTCATCAATGTCTGCACGAGGCGACACCCCTGAAGCTCCAGCTCGATCGCGGTATAGTCGCCGGACTCCGCGTTGACGATCACGCCGGGCGAGGCCGCGCGCACGGCAAGCTCCGCCGCGCCCGGCGCGTCCTGCGCGGTCACAGGCAGCGCGACAAGGGTCATAAGGACTGCGGACAGCATCGGGCGGTGGCAAGACATTGCAGGTCTCTCCATGAAGATGAGGTGCGGTCGGGACAATCGCACGTGGCGTCAGTCGAAGCCAGTGCCAATCCCGTCGATGCGGCTTTGTGGGGGGAGACTGCGTTCAGAACCGGGTGAAGCGCCGGGCCATGCGGGTCATCTTGCGCGCGCGTTGCGTGTTGCGCTGCGTCGCCTGCCGCTGTTGCGGCGTATCCTGCTCATCCCGGTTGCCGAAGGCGTTGAACCCGGCGTCGATCCCGCGCGTAATGCCCCGGCGCATGAGGCGGCTTATGATCATGCGAATGATGCGGTCCATGTCTCGTCTCTGCCTCGCGATTCTTCATGTTGCGGCAAGGATGGCATTTTTTTGCGGCGGAAATGCGGCAGGCGCGCGACCTTCAGCGCCCGAACATGTCTTCCTGGTCCTCTGGCGGGGCGTCGGGCGCGTCGTCCCCGTCGTCGCCCTCGGGCCCCGGAAAGGCGCCCGGCGGCGGACGGCTGTCCAGAAGCCCCGCCTCGCGCAATTCCTTCAGGCCCGGCAGGTCGCGGGGGGATTCCAGGCCGAAATGGTCGAGGAACGCCTCCGTGACCACGTAGGTGACCGGCCGCCCCGGCGTCATCTTGCGTCGGCCAAGACGGATCCATTCCAGCTCCATAAGCAGGTCGATGGTGCCGCGGCTGACCGAAACGCCACGGATCTCCTCTATCTCGGCGCGGGTACATGGCTGGTGATAGGCAATGATGGCCAGCGTCTCGATCGCCGCGCGGCTGAGCTTGCGCGTCTCCACCGTCTCGCGGCTCATCAGGAAGGACAGGTCGGGCGCGGTGCGAATGGCCCATGCGTCGCCCACGCGCACCACGTTCACCCCCCGCCCCGCGTAGCGCTTGCGCAGAAGCTGCACCGCTTCGGCCGCGTCGCTGCCATGCGGCATGCGGTCCTGCATCTGGCGCGTCGTCAGCGGGTCGGACGAGGCAAACAGCATCGCTTCCACCATCCGTTCCTGTTCGGCCAGCGGCGGGGCCTGGAACAGGCTGTCGCCGCCCGGGCCGATCTCCGGGGCCGGGGCGGTGTCGCTGTCATCGCTGGTCATCGGCGCCTCTTGCCTTCAGTTTGATCGGGGCGAAGGTGTCCTCCTGCCGCAGCGTGACCCGACCCGCCTTAACCAGTTCCAGCGACGCCGCGAAAGTGGAGGCCGCGGCGGAGCGCCGCCGTTTCGGATCGCGCCGCCAGTCTTCCGGGATGAAGGTCGCGATATCGACCCAGTCGCCTGAATAGCCCAGCATGGCGCGCATCCGGTCCAGCGCCTCCTCCATCGTCAGCACGGCGTCGCGGTCCATCACGAAGGGGCGGAACTCGTCGCGGGTGCGGATCCGGGCATAGCCTTGCATCAGGTCAAGCAGGGACGCGGTGTAGCGGACCGTTCGCGCGGTTTCCACCGTCTCGGGCAGACCACGCGCGAAACGGTCGCGGCCCAGCCGGTCACGTGCCATCAATTGCGCGGCGCGGGCGCGCATTGCCTCCAGCCGCTCCAGTTGGAACGCCAGGTGCGCGGCCAATTCCTCGCCGCTCGGGCCGTCCTCCTCCGGGTCGGGCGGCAGCAGCAGCCGCGATTTGAGAAAGGCCAGCCACGCAGCCATGACGAGGTAGTCGGCGGCAAGCTCGATGCGCAGCGACCGCGCCTTTTCCACGAAATCGAGGTATTGCTCGGCCAGCATCAGGACGGAGACCTTGCGCAGGTCCACTTTCTGCGTGCGCGACAGCGTCAGCAACAGGTCGAGCGGGCCCTCGAACCCGTCGACATCGACGATCAGCGCCTCTGCCGCGCGCCGTTCAGCGACGCTTTCCCACTGGTCTGGCTCTGTCGTGTCGATCGTTTCGGCCATCTTGCCTGCCCGCTTGGAAGGGGCCCAAGGTCCGGCCGTGGCGGGGCAATGTCAAGCATCGCGGGGGCCGCGGGCCGTCACCGAACCGCATCCGGCCCGACAATCGTGCCCAGT
>QVQC01000033.1 GCA_003428585.1 Nioella halotolerans | reverse complement strand
GGCCACCGCGCCGCCCGCCGTGATCAAGGCGATGGCAAACCACGTTCTGACCGACAAGGGGCTTGAGACGTTCCTGACGGACTGGGCGAAAACGGGGCAGAAAATCCTCTGAACATCGTGTAAGGTCTGCCCCAACCTAGAAGAACAAGGGGCAGACCGCTTATGGGCGAAAGGGCAGACGCGTTGCAAGATTGGCGCGAACGGGTGTTGCAGGACCCCGATATCATCCTCGACGACCGCGACGTGATGCGCGCGCTGATCACCGCGAACGACCGCCAGATGGGCGGCAATATCGTGGACATGCGCGGCATTGCCATGGAACGGCTGGAAAACCGGCTCGACCGGCTGGAGGACACCCACCGGTCGGTGATCGCGGCGGCCTATGAGAACCTCGCCGGCACCAACCAGATCCACCGCGCGATCCTGACGCTGCTGGACCGCGCGGAATTCGAGGATTTCCTCAAGGCACTCGGCACCGAAGTGGCCGAGATCCTGCGCGTGGACCGTATCCGGCTGGTGTTGGAAAGCCCGGAAGCGACAAAGACAAGCGCCCCCAAGGTGCAGAAGCTGGAGGATGTGCTGACCGTGGTCGCGCCCGGTTTCGTCGACGACTACCTCACCCATGGCCGCGCCCTGCCGCAGCGCGCCGTGACCCTGCGGCAGATCGGCAGTGGTGCGGCCAGCATCTACGGCGAGGCCGCCGACTGGATCGCGTCCGAGGCGCTGTTGCGTCTCGACCTTGGCGAAGGCCGCCTGCCCGCGATGCTGGTTCTGGGGGCGGAGGATCCGCACCAGTTCCGCCCCAGCCGGGGGACCGACCTTCTGACCTTCTTCACCGGCGTCTTGGAACGCAGCATGCAGCGGTTTCTGGGGTAGCGGCGATGAGCGTCACCCTCAGCCCCGCCGCGCGCGACCTCATGGCCGCGTGGCTGTCGGATGTGGGCGCCTTGCGCGGCGGATCAGAGGCGACGGTGACGGCCTACGGCGCGGATCTGCGCGGCTTCCTTGCCTTCCAGTCGGCGCATCACGGGGGCGAACTCGGCGTTGCGCCGCTGCGCGGTCTTGGCCCGCGCGACATGCGGGCATGGATGGCGGCGGAACGCGGCGCGGGCGTGGGCGCGCGGTCGCTGGCGCGCAAGCTGTCGGCGGTGAAGAGCTTTTACCGATGGTGGGCGGAGCGCGAGGGCTTTGACGCCACCCCGGTCCTGTCCATCCGCGCGCCACGGTTCGAACGCAGGCTGCCCCGCCCCCTGTCGCCCGACGCAGCGAAAGACCTGATCGGCCGGGTCGAGGCACAGGACGGGCGCGACTGGGTGGCGGCGCGCGACGTGGCCATCGTGACGCTGCTTTACGGCTGCGGGCTCCGGCGATCGGAGGCGCTTGGACTCACGGCATCGGTGCTGCCCTTGGGCGAAGGGCTGCGTGTGCGCGGCAAGGGCGGCAAGGAGCGCGAGGTGCCGGTGCTGCCCACCGCGCGCACTGCCGTCGCGCGCTATGCCGAGCTTTGCCCGCATGACCTTGTGCCCGGCGACCCGCTTTTCCGGGGCATTCGTGGCGGGGCGCTGAACCCGCGACAGGTGGCCAAGGTGGTGGAGGCGGCGCGGATGCAGCTTGGCCTGCCCGCCACCGCGACGCCGCACGCCATGCGCCACAGCTTTGCCACCCACCTTCTGGACGCGGGCGGCGACCTGCGCGCCATACAGGAGCTTCTGGGCCACGCCTCGCTGTCGACCACGCAGGCCTATACGGGCGTCGATACCGCGCGCCTGCTGGAGGTTTACCGAAACGCGCATCCCAAGGCCTGACAGCGCCGGAACCCGGCGCGCAAAACGGCGCCGTTCCAAACCGGGCACCCTGAAATCCTTTCAGGATTTCAGTTGGTTTACGCGCTGGAAACCGCACCGCTTGCCCGCGGACCGGCTTGTCAGATCGATGCAAATCGGTCATTTCAGGTCAATGACCCTGCACATGAAGGCCCTCTCGGTTCACCTGTTCACCGCCACCGGCGCCGTCTTCGCGATGCTCGCGATGCTGGCGGCGGTCGATCTTGACTGGTCGATGATGTTCCTGTGGCTGGTGGTGGCCTTCGTCGTCGACGGCTTCGACGGTCCGCTTGCCCGCCGCTACCACGTCAAGACGAACGCGCCGGAGCTTGACGGCGAGTTGATGGACCTGATCATCGACTACCTGACCTATGTCTTCATTCCCGCCTATGCGCTTTTCAAATCCGACCTTCTGCCCGGCTGGACCGGCTGGCTGGCGATCATCCTGATCACCTTTGCAAGCGTCATCTACTTTGCCGACACGCGGATGAAGTCAAAGGACAACTCCTTCGCGGGCTTTCCCGGCTGCTGGAACATGGTGGTGCTGGTGCTGTTCGCGCTGAGCCCGGATTTCTACATCACGCTGATACTGGTCGTGCTGTTCACGGTGGCTATGTTCCTTGACCTGAAGTTCATCCACCCGGTGCGCACGGCCCGTTGGCGCGCCCTGTCGCTGCCGGTCGCGGTCGCCTGGACGGGCTTCGCCGGATGGGCGGCATGGGTCGATTTCAACCCGGAAAGCTGGGCGCTCTGGGGGCTGGCCGCGACCTCGGTCTACCTCGCCCTCGCGGGCCTCGCGCAGCAGATTGTTCCCGCGCGCTGAAGCGCGGGTGCCCCGACGGTTCAGGCATCGGCACGGCGCGCGTTCGGCGTTCAATGCCGAGCAGATGCTGGCAGGCGCGCCAATTGGGCCATCCTCGACCAGCGACACAGGTCCTTCATGAACTCCTTGCGCAACTGACCGGCGGCGAACCCTTTGCGCGGCTCGTCGGCATCCTGGTCAGGCGGGCCGTTTCGCGGGCCTATCGGGAAGGTCGGATCACCCCCACGAGAAAGTGTAAAAAATAGATTTACCCCTTGCGCGACCCACCACTATGTGTCATAGTAACACTTACAAAACCAGACAGCACAGGACACGCCGCCATGACCCTTCCGCCTCGCATCGCCGCTGCGTTGATTGCCCGCGAAAACAACCCCGCAAGGCGTGCAAGGGTGACCCTACCGAAAGCGCCCTTTCCCCTCGACGCCATTTCGCACAGCACCTGAGACCGCGTGCGGGGTCGGTCCCGTCCCTGCCGGCCCCGCGCGCCACCCCGTTTTTCATGACGAAACACTTTCATCCGACGGATGGTCATGCCGGACCCGTGAGACCGGCAGGGCCATCCGTCTTTTTATGAAAAGGCGTGGTCCGGGGGACGACTGGATTATTCCGTTTCGGCCGCCTCGTCCTGTGCAGCGCCTGCCGCTTGCTCGGCGCGGAAATCGTCCCATTCCTCGAAACTGGTCATGATGGTGAACCCGCTCAGCGCGTCGCGAATATCCTCCGACAGGCTTTCAACGCCTTCGCTGACATAAGACATGACGGCAAGGCCGATGCCGACCATGGCCGCCGTCAGCACCACCCACTCGACCGTCGCGGCCCCGCTTTCTTCCCGAACAAATTGATGGACGTGCTGTTTCACCGAATGCTCCGATCACCCGCAGCCTAGATAGGCGGAATAGGACATCTCGTTGTGATGGGTGGTCTGGTTGCCGTCGAAGGTATAGCTTTCGCCGGGTTCAAGCGGGTTCGACGCCGCCGTGGCAATCACCGGACCCTGCCAGTGGCCGCTCCACGGGTCGCCAAAATGCATCGGCGACACCATCATGCCGGTGCCCGAATCCGTCATCGTGTAAGCCGCGCTGACATCGAATCCGGCGCTGTAGACATCGCCGTTGACGGTCACGTCCTGCGCCACGACCTGCGAACTGTCCACCTCGTGCAGGCTGTCGTCATTATCGGCCACCATCAAGACGATCGGTTGCGCGGAATCGCTGAGTTCCAGCGTATGCGATCCGCCACCGCCACCCACGGCGCCTGACTCGATCGGCAGGCCGCCGATGAAATCGCTTTCCTGGTAGATCAGAAGCGCGTTGACCGGCATGCCGTCATAGGTCATTCCGTCGGTCCCGTCGGCCACCCCGGCCGAGGCGCAGACCTGATCGATCAGGTCGCCGAACTCCCGGCTGATCTCGATCCCCGCGAGGTAGTTGCGGATATCCCACGCAAGATCCTCGGCCCCGCCGGACACGACCGCCATGGTTGCAAGGCCAAGCCCCACGGTGCCACCGGTCAGCACGGTCCAGTCGACCGTCACGGCGCCCCGTTCGCTTGTAACAAACTGCATCAACATACTCCTGCCCTGCCCTCGGTGGTCCTTGTTTCCGGTTCAACCTTGCCCAATGGACAGGTTGACGCCGAAATCCGGCGATTCACAGGCAGGATTGGGTCGATTTTGAATTATCTTGTCTGCGGTGGCGCCACTGCGCGACATTCGAAGCCCGTTCAAATGGCGTCGGATCGGTTGCGGATAACCTTGGCAAACTGGTCAAAGATCGGCTCGGCCCCGACAAGGACATGGCCATCCTCCAGTACGCTCTGGCCCTCGCGGATCGGTTGCACCATCGCGCCCGCTTCCTTGGCGATCACCAGCCCGGCGGCGATATCCCAAGGGTTCAGCCCGCGTTCCCAGAAGCCATCATAGCGCCCCGCCGCGACATAGGCGAGGTCGAGCGACGCCACCCCCCAGCGCCGCATCCCGGCGCATTGCGGCATCAACCGGGCGAGGTCTTGCAATTCAGCAGGCAGATACTTGCCGCCGCCAAAGGGTACGCCCGTTGCGAAGACGCAGTCGATCATCCGGGAGCGCCCCGACACGCGCAGGCGCTGCGAGTCGTTGAGCCACGCGCCGGCGCCCTTCTCGGCATAGAACATCTCATCCTTGGCCGGGTCGAAGACCACGCCGGCAACGACCTCGCCCTTGTGTTCCAAGGCGATGGACACCGCCCAGTGCGGCATTCCATGCAGGAAATTCGTGGTGCCGTCCAACGGGTCGACGATCCAGCGGCGGGTCGGGTCGGTGCCCGGTTTCTCGCCGCTTTCCTCGCCCAGCCAGCCGTAATTCGGGCGCGCTTCCATCAACTCGCTGCGGATGATTTCCTCGGCGGCGGTATCGGCGCGCGAGACGAAATCGCCCGGCCCCTTGGCGCCGACCTGAAGGTTCTCGACCTCCCGAAAATCCTTGACGAGGCTGCGGCCCGCCTTGCGGGCAGCCTTGATCATGACGTTGAGATTTGCGCTGCCCTGCATGGCGGTGTTCCTCGGCTAGACGAAGGCGGCGTATAGACCCTGTGCGCGGCAAAGGAAAGTTGCCGCGCGCATTTTTCCCGGCCTGCGCGCCCGGCGCAGCGCGCTGGTGCAGCCTATACCGTGCAGCCAGACCCGTTCTTTGCCATCGCGCGGATATCGCGGCCCTTGAGGTAGTCGCGGGCGGGCGGGCCGTAGCCTTCCGCACAGGGGGCGCCGCCAAGCGCCACGGGGGCAAGCTCGGGGAACAGCGTCAGAAGTTCCGTCGCCGCCGCCCGGTCGATGGAGCGCAGCGCCTGCGGGCCGGGATAGAAGGCCTCGGTCCGGGCGCCCTCGGCGAAGACGATCTCGTGCCGGTCGAAGAGGATGTGGATATAGGTCACCGCCTCGCAGGTCTTGTCGCGCCGGGCGATCTGGCCGCCGAAAAGCGCCGCGGCATGCTTGGCGCGGATCAACCGCTCGCCCGTGTCGGTCTTCATGACGAAACCGTGCTGCGGCGAGACCCGCATCTTGCGCGCGTTGCCGAAGGCGTGCTTGCGGATCACGTAGGGTTTGAGTTCCGGCCGCTCGGCCAGTTCCGCCGCGCCAATGCAGCGGCGGCCCACCCAGCGAACCGGTTGGAAGCCGTTATCGGCAGTCAGCACCATGTCGCCCGGATGGATGTCTTCCACCGGCTTTTCGCCGTCGATGGTCACGATCAGCGCCCCCGGCGTAAAACAGGGGATGCCGATGGCATGCAGTTCGGGGATCTCGTTGACCTTGTCGGGCGTGACGCCTTCCAGCGTGATGCTCTCGCCCCCCGGAAAGGTCAGGATCGCGTCGCCGGTGCCGTCGCCATTGGTGTCGGTCACCGTCACGTCCCAGGCCGTCACCGGGGTCGTGCCCCAGTCCGAGGTGACGCCAGAGACGTCGAGTTGGTCATTGGTCAGGCCATCGCCATCGTCGTCACCCAGATCGAACCCCTGCACGCTGTCCGCGCCGCCAAGATCGGCCAGCACCACCGTGTCATTGCCGCCGCCGAGCACGATATTCTCGATGTCGTCGAATTTCGCGGTGTGCGTGCCGTCGGTAAAGGTCCCGTTCTCAGGGTTGGAACCGGTCAAGTCGACGGTCAGCCCGTCGGTGACAAGGCTAAGGTCCAGAACGTCGCCTGTAACCTCGTCAATGTTCTCGCCTTCGATCGTGTCGTTGCCGAAATCGTCCTCGACGCGGAACGTGTCATCGCCGTAACCGCCCCACAGGTAATCGTCGCCGGTGCCGCCCCACAATTCATCATTGCCGACGCTGCCGCGCAGCCAGTCGTCGCCGGCGCCGCCGACAAGCGTATCGTCACCGTCATGGCCGTTGATCCAATCGTCCCCATCGCCGCCCACGAGGCTGTCCGCGCCTGTATATCCGTCCAGCGTGTCATTGCCGGCGCCGCCGAGGATCGTGTCGTTTCCTTCATCGCCGTAGAGCGAATCAACGCCGTCGCCCCCCTCGATCCAGTCGTCGCCCATGCCGCCGCGAACGGAATCGTCGCCCGCGCCGGCGAGAACGGTATCATCGCCCGCGCCCGCCTCGATCACGTCATCGTCCGACCCGTCCAGCGCATCGCCGCCATCGACCATGTCCCCCTCGGGATCATCGGTGTAGCCCGCGTCGATCAAGTCAGCATCGGAGGTGCCTTCGACGATGTAGTTGCGCCCGTCGGGAATACCGATGGCGACAAGTTCGTCCACCGTCGACAGGTTGAGCGGATTGACCCCCTCCAGCGTGATGCTCTCGCCGCCGGGGAAGACAAGGACCGCGCTGCCATAGGGGTCGCTCATGACCTCGACATCGGCGGTGGTGACCGGCGTGGTGCCGCCATCCGAGGTCAGCTTTGACACGTCGAGCTGATCCAGCGCGGTGCCATCCCCGAAATCTGTGATGTCGAACCCCGCCACGGCATCCTGACCACCGCCATCGGCAAGGTGAACGGTGTCGCGGCCAGCGCTGAGCACGATATTCTCGATCTCGGTGAATTGCGCCGACCCGCCGGTCGTGCCGTTTTCGAAGACGGCGCCCGCTTCGGGGTCGGTGCTCGTCAGGTCAAGCTGCACGCCCGCGCCGACGCCTGACATGTCCAGCGTGTCGCCATCCGTCTCACCGGTCTCGCCGCCGGTGATCGTGTCGTTGCCGAACCCGTCGGTCAGGGCAATGGTGTCGTCGCCGCCATCGCCGTAGATCACGTCAGCGCCGCTGCCGCCGTCAATCAGGTCGCCCGACATGTCGTCGGGCGGCGCGGACGGCGTCACGGTTCCGGTCACGTTGTCGATCAGAACCTCGCCACCCGCGGATCCCGCCGGACGCACGAACTCGATGGTGATGGGCTGGCCGTCGAGCGCCGGATCGTCGACGGTGGTGTCCACGCTGACAGTGGTCAGCGCGTCGATATCGCCGGTCGTCCCGCTGGTCGTGCCGATCAGCGTGGACCCGGCATAGATATTGAACTCGTAGGCTTCGTCGCCGCTGCCGGTGTAGGCTCCGTCGCCGATATCGGCCGAGAACGTGTAGCTGTCCCCGGCGGTGTAGGTCTGCGACAACGTCTGCGACATCGAGACGGTGCTGGAACTGCTGCCGCCATGGTCGAGCCAGCCCACATTCTCGCCGTCGACCTGCGCGGGGTCGAGTTGGGAATCGGTCGGGTCATAGTCCCCCGCGCTACCCGACCCGGACGAGTCGATCGTCCAGCCCGGCACGCCGGTGGTGTATGACCCGTCGGAATGGTCGGTCTCTTCGAAACTGGCATTGACGATGTCGATCTGTTGCGGCGTACCCGGTCCATCGACATTGCCGCCATGTATCGTGTCGTTCCCGGCTCCACCCTCAAGGGTATCGGACCCGGCACCGCCATAGATGACATCGTCGCCCGAACCGCCATCGACGATGTCATCGCCAAGCCCGGCATGAACCGTGTCATCACCGCCATGTGCCAGCACGTAATCGTCATCGCCCACCGTACCGTTGACGCCGGTGGCATCGCCGGAGTCGATCATGTCGCCCTGCGGGTCATCGGTGAAATTGGTGTCGATGACATCGCCGCCGCCCGACCCCTCGACGATCCCGTTGAGCGGCGCGTCGTTCACCGTCTCGACTTTCACGTAGCCGACGTCACTCACGCCGTCGCTGTTTTCCACGGTGTAGGTGAAGACCGTCTCGCCAAGGTCGGAATCGGTTTCGACATTCAAGGTATGGTCGGCGTTCAGTGTCACCGTCTCGCCGGTGTTCAGGGTGACGGACTCGCCGGGAAGCACGGCCTGCCCGTTGATCTCGGTGACGGTGAGCCCGTCGCCCGAGGCGTCATGGTCATTGGCCAGCACGTCGAGGACGGCGGTGGTGTTGGCCTCCAGCGTCACCTCATCCTCGAAGGCAAGCGCGACGGTCTGCACGCTGTCGGCGGCGATCAGGACGTTGCTGTCCCAAACGTCGTCGCCACCGTCTCCGAGGCCGATCTTGATGGTGTTTTCCTCGCCCGCATTCACCGGTGCCTTGAACGACAAGGTAACGGTGAACCCGTCCATCTCGGTGTTGTAGGTGTCGGCGCTTTGCGGGTTGTCGATGTAGAGGTTGGAATTCGAACTGTCGTTGACCGTGTCGATCGACACCGTATCGCCGGAACTGGTCAGCGGCACGAACTCGCCATTGACCCAGACGCCGAGCGTATCGTTCACGCCCAAATTGACGTATTCGAGGTATTCTTCAGACGAGAACACCAGTTGCATCGTGATGTAGTCGTCATCGGGGATGAAGGCGGATTCGAACACCACCGCGTCATTGGTCGGGACGGTGGAAATCCCGTCCAGATCGCTGTCTCCCGCACCGCCATGGCCGGTGCTGGTGCCCGCCGACGTGTTGGTATCGGTGCCGCCGCCGCCATTGGTGAAATCGGCGATATTGCCGGTCGACAGGATGACACCGGAATCGCTCGGCACCACCCCGCCCGAGGTCGCCTCGCCCCCCTCGTAGGTGCCGGCCTGCGAAGCGGCGCCGGTCAGGGTCGCCGACACGACCTGGATGCCGTCGCCGAACATGGTCTCGGCCAGCAGGGTCGCATCCGCGGTTTCCGTGGTGTTGAGCTCGATTGCGTCAGGCATCTGCGCCTCCTTCATTCGCAAGGCGCAGCATGGCCGCCACCGGGGCGGGGGGGATCGATCCGGCTTCGGGGAAATCGCTCAACATATCGCTGCTCGCTGTTTTTTGTTCTGCGAACAGGTTAGCGGGCGAAGAGGACGGATTTCGGGGCAAGGTTCGGCGATTTCGGGCGAAGATCGTGGCCATTCCCGGGCCCGGCACCACCGGGCGGACCAATCCCGCCCGGCCGCCGCCACGCGATTGCCGCAATGGCCCGCCTTGCCGCGCGGCGTCAGCCCTTGCGTTGCAGTTTAACTGGCTCGCTGCGCGCCAATTTCATGACATGCGCCATGAAGGGTTTCGTGGTGTCCTCGACCCGCGTCGCCGCGTAAAGCCGCCGCGTCAGCCCGGTTTCGGTCAGGGGCCGGGTGACGTAGCTGGCATTGCTGCGCTGTTCGCGCACCACCCAGTCGGGCAGCACCGTCACGCCGCGATTCGACGCGACCAGCAGAAGGATCACCGCCGAAAGCTCCACCTGCCGGATCGCCCGCGGCTCCACCCCCGCCGGTTTCAGCAACATGGTGAACACGTCAAGGCGGCTTCGCTCCACCGGGTAGGTGATCAGCAACTCGCCCGCGAAATCCTCGGCCTCGATGAAGGGCTTGGCAGCCAGCGGATGGTCGGCGGAGGCGACGAAGACCGGCTCGTAATCGAACAGCGGCGTGAAATCGACGCCGGCCAGATCCTCGGGGTCGGAGGAGATGACAAGGTCCACCTCCTCGCGCAACAGCGCCGGCAGCGCCTCGAATTGCAGGCCGGGGCGGATATCCACGTCCACGTCGGGCCAGGCAACGCGGAACCGTTCCAGCACCGGCAGCAGCCATTCGAAACAGGCATGGCATTCGATGGCGATATGCAGACGGCCCGTCTTGCCCTGCTGCATGGCGCGGAATTCCTCCTCCAGAGCAGCCACTTGCGGCAAGACTTGTTCGGCCAGCCGCAGCAGGCGCTGCCCGGCGGGCGACAGTTTCATCGGCTTTGATCGCCGCACGAACAGATCCATCCCCACCTGCTCCTCCAGCCCCTTGATCTGGTGGCTCAGCGCGCTTTGCGTGATGTGCAGCCGGTCGGCGGCGCGGGCAAGCCCGCCTTCCTCGTGAATGGCCTTGATCGTGCGCAGGTGGCGGAACTCGATATGCATTAGCCAGGCTCATGTTGATGATGAAAGTTATGAAATTGCTTCACATGCCCCTCTATGCGATACCATGCGTCATCAAATCAAGGATGCACCTCGTCATGACCCAGCCGACCCCCCGCGTTTCCTTCGAATTCTTCCCGCCGCAATCGCTGGAGGCATCTTTCCGCCTGTGGGACACGCTCGGCACGCTGGCGCCGCTGGCGCCGCAATTCGTCTCCGTCACCTATGGCGCGGGCGGCACCACCCGCGACCTGACCCATGACGCGGTCAAGACGATCAACGCCAATTACGGTGTTCCCGTCGCGGCCCACCTGACCTGCGTCGACGCCACCCGGGACGAGACGCTGGCCATTGCCGACAGCTACGCGGAGGCCGGCGTGAACCGCATCGTCGCGCTACGCGGCGACCCGCCGAAAGGGTCGCACGGCTTCCACCCGCATGCCAACGGGTTCGCCTCCTCGGTGGAGTTGGTCGAGGCACTGGCCCGGCGCGGCAATTTCGAGATCGCCGTTGGCGCCTATCCCGATCCCCACCCGGAGGCGGAGAACCTGCAAGCTTGCGTCGATTATCTCAAGCGCAAGGTCGACGCCGGGGCCACCACCGCCATCACCCAGTTCTTCTTCGAAGCGGGCACCTTCTTCCGCTTCCGCGATGCCTGCGCCGATGCAGGGATCACCGCGCCGATCATCCCCGGCGTCCTGCCGGTCAACAACTGGACCCGGGTGCGCCGGTTCGCCACCAATTGCGGCGCCGTGATCCCGCAATGGGTGGACGCGGCCTATGAGACCGCCATCCGCGACGGGCGCGAGGCGCTGCTGTCCACCGCGCTGACGAGCGAGCTTTGCACCGAATTGCTGGAGGGCGGGGTGGAAGACTTGCATTTCTACACGCTCAACACCCCGGACCTGACCCGCGACGTCTGTGCCGCGCTTGGCGTCACCCCGCAGGTCGCGCTGGCCGAGGTCGCCTGACCGCCGACCCCTTGAACGCTGCGTCACCGTGCCCGGTCGCGCCCCGCCGGGGGTTGCGGCCGGGCGCCGCATCCGCGAAGCATACGGGTAGCCCGACCAGCCCCGGATGGCCGCCGATGCCAAGCTTCGCCACCTCGCCCGCCGATCTGGCCGACCGCGACACGCTGCTGTCGATGTCGGGCCTTGCCTTCATGCAGGCCATCGCCGACGGCACCCTGCCCAACCCGCCGATCGCCGGCGCCCTGAACTACCGCGTCGACGCGGTCGAGGAGGGCCGCGTCACCTTTCGCGGCGCCCCCCTGTTCGCGCATTGCAACCCGATGGGCACGGTCCATGGCGGCTGGTACGGCACCCTGCTGGACAGCTGCATGGCCTGCGCGGTGATGACGAAGGTGCCGCGGGGCTCCGTCTACACCACGCTGGAATACAAGGTGAACATCATCCGCCCGATCCCGCTGGAAACCGAGATCGTGGCCGAAGGCATCGTGCGCCACGCGGGCCGGTCCACCGGGGTCGCGGATGGCACGATCCGCGGGGCCGGGGACGGGCGGCTCTACGCCACCGGATCGACCACCTGCATCATCATGAAGAACGACAGCACACCAGCACGATCCTGACGATCGTCCCGGACATCGCGCCCCGCCGGGCGCGGGTCCGCGCGTGCCGGCCCGATTTCATTGACTTTCCCGGGGCTTTCGGGCAATGCCGATGCTTTGACACCCCCACAGGAGGCCGCCATGATCGCGCCGGTTCTGCCCAGCTATTCCCGTGCCCCGCTGTCCTTCGTTTCCGGCGAAGGCGCATGGCTCGTGGAGGCGGACGGCCGACGCTTCCTCGATTTCGGCGCCGGCATCGCGGTGAGCGCGCTTGGCCACGCTCATCCGGCATTGGTCGAAGCGCTGACCGCGCAGGCGGGCAAGCTGTGGCATACCTCCAACCTCTACACCGTGCCCGAGCAGCAGGCGCTTGCCGAACGGCTGGTGGAGCACACCTTCGCCGACACGGTCTTTTTCTGCAATTCCGGCACGGAGGCGGGCGAACTTGCCGTCAAGATGGCGCGCAAGTATTGGCACGACGCGGGCCAGCCAGAGCGCACCACGATCCTCACCTTCGAGGGGTCGTTCCACGGCCGCTCCCTCGCCATGATCTCGGCGGCCGGGTCGGAGAAACTGACCAAGGGCTTCGGCCCGCTGCTGCCCGGCTTCGACCATCTGCCCTTCGGCGATCACGACGCGCTGCGCGCCGCCGCCGCGCGGCCCGATGTCGGCGCCATCATGGTCGAGCCGGTGCAGGGCGAGGGCGGCATCCGCCCCCTGCCCGATGTCTGCCTCAAGGGCCTGCGCGATCTCTGCGATGAACACGGGCTGTTGCTCATCTTCGACGAGATCCAGTGCGGAATGGGACGGACCGGGCGGCTCTTCGCGCATGAATGGGCCGGGATCACGCCCGATATCATGATGGTCGCCAAGGGCATCGGCGGGGGCTTCCCGCTCGGCGCGCTGCTGGCCACCGAACGCGCCGCCGCCGGCATGACGCCGGGCACCCACGGCTCCACCTATGGCGGCAACCCGCTGGGCTGCGCCGTGGGCTGCGCGGTGATGGACGCGATGACGGAGGCGGGTTTCCTCGAGGAGGTCGCCCGCCGCGCCAGGCTCCTGCGCCAGAAGGCGGAGGGGCTGGTCGCGTCACATCCCGACATCTTCGAAGGGGTGCGCGGGTCCGGCTTCATGCTCGGCCTGAGATGCAATGTGCCCAATATCGACGTGGTCAACGCGGGCTACGGGCAAGAGATCCTCACCGTGCCCGGCGGCGACAACGTGGTGCGCCTCCTGCCGCCGCTGATCCTGTCGGAGGACGAGATCGCCGAGGGCATCGCCCGGCTCGACGCCGCCGCCACCACGCTGGAGGACACGGCCCGTGACGCCGCGCAGTAACCCCGGCCCCCTTCGCTGCTTCTTCTTGGTCGAAATACTCGCGGGGGAGCGCGAGGGGGCAGCCAGCCCCCTCGCCGCACCGCCATCCAAAAGGGCCAGCCGATGAAACATTTCCTCGACATCAACAAGACCGCCCCCGCCGACCTGCGCGCGATGATCGACGCCGCCCGCGCCATGAAAGACCAGCGCGGCGGCCGCCCCAAGGGCACGCCCGACGACGACCAGCCGCTTGCCGGGCGCATGGTTGCGCTCATCTTCGAGAAACCCTCGACCCGCACCCGCGTTTCCTTCGACGTGGGCGTGCGCCAGATGGGCGGGCAGACCATGGTGCTGTCGGGCAACGAATTGCAGCTCGGCCATGGCGAGACCATCGCCGACACCGCGCGCGTGCTCAGCCGCTATGTCGACCTGATCATGATCCGCACCTTCGAGGAGGCGACGCTGCTGGAAATGGCGCAATATGCCAGCGTGCCGGTGATCAACGGGCTGACCAACCGCAGCCACCCCTGCCAGATCATGACCGACATCATGACCTTCGAGGAACATCGCGGCCCGATCGCGGGCAAGAAAGTGACCTGGTGCGGCGACGGCAACAACGTCTTCGCCAGCTTCGCCCATGCCGCCGGGCAGTTCGGTTTCGACCTCACGTTCACCGGTCCCGAAACGCTTGACCCCGAAGAGGTCTTCCTCGCCGAGGCGCGCGCCAAGGGATCCACCGTCGAGATCCAGCGCAACCCGCAGAAAGCCGTGGAAGGCGCCGATCTTGTCGTCACCGACACATGGGTCAGCATGCACGACCCGCAATCGGCGCGTGAACGCCGTCACAACCAGCTCCGCCCCTACCAGGTGAACGAGGCGCTGATGACCCATGCCAAGCCCGATGCGCTGTTCATGCACTGCCTGCCCGCGCATCGCGACGAGGAGGCGACAAGCGCCGTCATGGACGGGCCGAACTCGGTGGTCTTCGACGAGGCGGAGAACCGCCTGCACGCGCAAAAGGCAATCCTGCGTTGGTGCCTCGGGGTGTGACCGCGCCATGCACGCGCGGATGACCCCGCGCCGCGTCTGGCGGCAGAAACCTTGCCACGCCCCTTTCCTTCCGCCGCCTTGACCAATATAACAGGGTGCTGCATTTGGGCTTTGGATCAGGAGGGACACACATGTCCTGGACCGACGAGCGCGTCGAACTTCTCAAGAAGATGTGGGGGGAGGGTCAATCCGCCTCGCAGATCGCCAAGGAACTGGGCGGTGTGACCCGCAACGCGGTGATCGGCAAGGTCCATCGCCTTGGCTTGTCGAACCGCACCGCGGCCACCGCCAAGCCCGCCGCTGCCGAGACTCCGGCAAAGTCCGCGCCGAAACCCGCGGATCCCGCCCCGGCACCGGAACCCCCCGCAGAGGCCGACATGGCGGAGGCAACGCCTGAACCCGCCGAGGCCGCCGCCGCGCCCTCCAACGTCACGCCGCTGCGCAAGGCCATCGTGCCCGCCGGCCAGCCGCTGCCGCCGCAGCCCTCGGCCAACGAGATCAGCCCGGAAGCCCTGGCCAAGGTGAGCGAAGTGGAAAAGCACGCCAAGCGGATCAGCCTCATGGACTTGACCGAACGGACCTGCAAATGGCCGATCGGCGATCCGGCAACGGATGATTTCTATTTCTGCGGCCTGCCCGTCCAGTCGGGAAAACCCTATTGCGAGGCGCATGTCGGCGTCGCGTTCCAACCGATGAGCAGCCGGCGGGACCGCCGCCGCTGACCCCGTTGCCACGGCACCCCCCCGGTCGCCAAGGGAGGAATTTTCGTCGAAAATTCTCTCAGCGCGACCGACAGCCGCGGCCGATCTCGCGGTCGCTCAGCCCGGTTTCGACCAGCATGCAGCGATCCCGCGCCTCGTAGTAATAGCCGCTCGCGTAGCGCCGGATCGCGCCGTCGCCATCCCCGCCCGAAAGCAGGTAAGCCCCGCGCAGGTAGCGCACCCCGTAGCGCAGGTTCACATCCGGGTCGAGAAGCTCCGACGCCGGCCCGTCATGGCCCATCGTGCGCGCCGTTTGCGGTAGAATCTGCAACAGCCCGTAATAGGGCCCCGCCCGCGCATCGCTGCGATAATCGCTTTCGCGGTCGATCAGCCGGTGGATCAACGGCGCGGGCACCTCGTAAAGATCCGCGTAATGGGTGATCAGGCGGCGCAATTCCGGCGTCTCGCCGGGGTAGAGGGGCGTCGAGTCGGCGCGCGAAACCTCGCCGCCACCCCCGGCACAGGCCGCGACGAGAATTAGGCAGCTCACCACCATCCAACGCATTTCAATTCCCTCCGAGCAGGCGTTCCAACTGGCGCCCGGCCTCTTCGCGCAGTCGGTTTTCCAGTTCATCCTCCGCCGCGTCCTCAAGGCTCTGCCCCTCCGCCGGCGCGATGCCAAGCGCCTCCGACACGGCCCCGGTCGCGCGCTCTTCAAGCGCGTCGATCTCGCCGGCAAGCTCCTGTTCGGCCAAGGCTTCAAGATCGAGGCTGAAATTCGGATCGCTCCACGCGCCCGAGATCCGCAACGGCACCCTCAACCCGGCGCCCTGCCCGGTCGTCACGCGGGGCACCACCGTGTAGTTCAGCACCTGCGCCCCAACACCGACGGTGCCCGCGCCGGTCAAGTCCCCGAACGGCGCCGACAACAGCAGGTCGTCGTTCGAAACCACGCCGTCCTGGATGTCGAAACGCGCGGTGATGCTGTCATAGACGGTGCGCTGCCCCTCCCCCTGGTAGGAGGTGTCGAGGTTGCGGATCATGCCCCAGATGTCGAGCCCGAGGATCGCCCCCTGCCCGAAGCGGACCTGCCCCGACCCTTCGGCCGAGTTCATCAGGCTGTGCATGTCGTTGCCCACCATCAGGACATCCAGTTCCGCGTCGCCGGTGCCTTCCAGCCGCTCGTAACCCGCGAAATCCGACAGAAGCGGGCTCAGCCGCACGCCCGCGATAGCCAGATCGGCGCCCATCGACAGCCCGCCGCGCCCGTTGATGACGTATTGCCCGGTGATGCCGCCGTCATAGGCATTGACCTCCCGAAGGTCGAAGACCAGCCGCCCGGCATCCAGCGTGGCGCGCAGATCGACCGCGCCGAGTTGCATGATGCCAAGGTCGAGCCCCGCCAGAACCAGCGCCGCGTCGGCATCGACGGCGAAAAGCCCGCTCACGTCGATCGGCGTGCGCGACCAGCCGCCGCCATTGCCGGTGCTGTCGCCGCGGTTTGCCGCGTCGTCACCCCCGGTCAGCGCCGACAGGTCCAGCGCCCCGCCCGACAGGACCGCGCGGATCCGTGGCCGGTCATCGCCCGGCATCACGTCGATATCACCGGAAAGCGCGTTGTCATCGAAGGTAAAGCGCGCCTCGCGCAGATGCGCCGTCCCTTCAGAGGCGAGGGTGAAATCCCCCTCCACCGCCACCCGGTCCCGGCCCAGCCCTTGTGGCAGGGCCGGCGTCGCCTGTCCGGCCATGGCCAGCAGCGGGCCAAGGTCGGTCGCGTCCAGCGCCACCTGCCCCTCGACGCCCAGTGGCGAGAGCCCGACGCGCCCATCGAAGCCGGCTTCGCCGCCTTCCCATGTCAGGGCCAGCGTGACCGGCCGCAGCGCGCCCTCCAGCAAGGGGCCGAGCCCGTCGATCGCCGCCTCCACCGCGACCGCGCCGCCGTTCAGCGCGCCGTTTCCCTCCAGCCGCGCGACACCCTCGGCCGACGGCAGGGTAAGCGTCAGGTCCAGATCGCCGGCCCGGACCTCGGTGCCGGTCCCCTGGTCGATGTAGTGCAGCGCGCCATCGCTGATCTCGGCCACGTCGAGGGCGAATCCGGCGATACCGCTCTCCGCCTCGGCGGTCTCTTCCACGACCTCCCCGGGCGGCGCACCGCCCGAGAAATCCCAGCTCACCGCGCCATCCGCCCCCTGCACCAGAACGATCTCGGGCCGCACCAGTTCGAAGCGCTGAACCCGCACGGCACCGGTGAACAGCGCCCAAAGCTCCACCCCGACATGCAGCCGTTCGGCGCGCAGCATCGGCCCCGCCTCGACCCATGCGGGGTTGCCCAGTTCAACCCCCTCGGCCCGCACCCCGAGCGTGGGGTAAAGCGACGGCCGGATATCGCCCGCGATGGTCAGGCTACGCCCGGTGGCGCGTTCGAACTGGTCCGCGACGATGCCACCGATCCGGTCGGCGGGGATCAGGAACAGGCTGCCCACGGCCACAAGGGCCACCACCACGACCACCCCGATCAACCGCACGATCCAGCGCATTGCCCGCACTCCTTGCCCGTTTGGCACAGGTTAACGCGCCAACCCGCAGGCGGGCCAGCAAAATCGCGCCCCACCCCGATCACAGGCGCGCGCGCGCCGGCCGGGTCAGTCCAGTTCCGTCCACGGCCACGGCTTCACGTTGCTGGCCGCCGTCTGGTAGCGCGCCGCCTTGGCCAGCCAGACGCCCAGATCGGTGCCGAACTCGGCCAACCGCTCGTTCGGCGCCTTGTTGATCAGCAGGATGATGAACTGGATCAGCGTCGCCACCCCCAGAACCGTCTGCGCCAGCTGGATCATCACCCAGATCAGGATCATGTAGACCAGCCGCATCCCGATCTGGTCTTCCTCGGCCGGCAGTTGCTCGCCCTCGATGCGGCCCCGGTAGCGGTCGTCGTCGTCGCCGGTCATGTCACCCTCTTTCATGGATGCGTCCACTCTACCACATCGCGGGCCCGGCGCCACGGTGCAACGCGCGAAGCCCCTTCCCACGGGCCCGCGCGCCCTGTATCAGCCCGCACCATGAGCCAGACCCCGCCCGACCTCCGCCCCGACCTCGCCCGCGCCCGCGTTCCCGATGATGCCCGCCCCGGCCAGCCAACCATCGGCATGGTCAGCCTGGGCTGCCCCAAGGCATTGGTGGACAGCGAACGCATCCTCACCCGCCTGCGGGCCGAGGGCTACGCCATTTCCCCCGACTACGCGGGCGCCGAGGCGGTCATCGTCAACACCTGCGGCTTTCTCGATTCCGCCAAGATGGAAAGCCTCGAAGCCATCGGCGAGGCGTTGCAGCAGAACGGCAAGGTCATCGTCACCGGCTGCATGGGGGCCGAGCCCGAGGCGATCACCGGCACCCACCCGACGGTTCTGGCGGTCACCGGCCCGCAGCAATACGAGCGCGTGCTCGACGCCGTCCATGCCGCCGTGCCGCCAGCGCCGGACCCGTATATAGACCTTCTGCCCGCCTCCGGCGTGTCCCTCACCCCGCGCCATTACAGCTACCTCAAGATTTCCGAGGGCTGTAACCACAAGTGCAAGTTCTGCATCATCCCCGACATGCGCGGGCGTTTGCAAAGCCGCCCAGCCAAGGCAATCATGCGTGAGGCGGAAAAACTGGTCGAGGCCGGCGTGCGGGAGCTTCTGGTGATCTCCCAGGACACCTCCGCCTACGGCACCGACTGGACGGACCGCGACGACAAGTTCCCGATCCTGCCGCTGGCCCGCGACCTTGGCAGCCTCGGCGCGTGGGTCCGCCTGCACTACGTCTACCCATACCCCCATGTGCGAGAGCTGATCCCCGCCATGGCCGAGGGGCTGGTCCTGCCCTATCTGGATATCCCCTTCCAGCATGCCCATCCCGACACGCTCAAACGCATGGCCCGTCCCGCCGCCGCCGCCCGCACGCTGGACGAGATCGCGGCATGGCGCGCGGATTGCCCGGACATCACCCTGCGCAGCACCTTTATCGTCGGCTATCCGGGTGAAACGGAGGCGGAATTCCAGACCCTGCTGGATTGGCTGGACGAGGCGCAACTGGATCGCGTCGGCTGCTTCCGGTATGAAAACGTCGCCGGCGCCCGGTCGAACGCCCTGCCCGACCATGTGCCGGAAGAGGTCAAGGAAGACCGCTTTCGCCGCTTCATGGAAAAATCACAGGCAATCTCCGAGGCCCGGCTGGCTGGCAAGGTGGGCACACGGCTGGAAGTGATCGTGGATGACGTGGACGAAGAAGGCGCCACCTGCCGGACGAAAGCCGACGCGCCCGAGATCGACGGGAACCTTTTTATTGACGAGGGGTTTGACAGGTTAAAGGCGGGGGATATCGTCGAGGTAGAGGTGGACGAGGCGTCGGAGTATGATTTGTGGGGGCGAGCGGCGTCCCGGAAATGATCCAGTGGATCATTTCAGCCGCGAGCGGGCGGAGCCCCGGACGCAATCAAAACCCATCATGAACACAGGCCGCCACGCGCGATTGCCGCGACCATGTCCCGAGGCGCTTGCATCGTGAAACGGCCCCGCCGCAGCGCCCGATCCCGGCGGGGTGGGCGTGAAGCGCCCGCCCCGTGGGGGGGCGGGTCGGGCGCTGGCCGGGCTGCGCGCAGCCCGGCGCCAGAACGGAAAGCGCCTCGCCGCCGCCCCATGCCCTTGCCCCCGCAACCCCCCGGCGCTATCTCCCATTCCATGATCAAGATCCTCCACAGCGACACCTGCCCGATTTGTTCGCGCGAGATTGCGGCCTATGCGCGACAGGCCGACCGCGCCGGGGTGGCGCTGCGCATCGACGGGCTGGACAACGCCCCGGACTGGGCGCTCGACCCCGACAGCGCCGCGCGCAGCTTCCGGGTGGAGCGGCACGGGCAGCGTTACGAAGGGCTGGACGCGTTCCGCCTGCTTTGGGCGCAGTTGCCCGGCTGGCGCTGGCTGGCCCGGCTGACCGGCCTGCCCGGCCTCCGCTGGCTGGCGGACCGCGCCTATCGCCACGTCGCCGCGCCGGCGCTTTACGCGCTGCACCGTCGCCGCCAGCGCCGCGCCTAGGGGCGCCGCCGCACAGCCGCCCTGCCCGCCTGCATAGCGGCCCTTGTGGACAGCCGCGCACCTGCTATCCCATCCTGACACCAGCCAACCTGACCAAGGAGAGCCGATATGTCCGACGCACCGATCATCACCCAGAAAGCCCCTTTCGCCGCCGAGGTCGAGGACGGCAAATCCTATTTCTGGTGCGCCTGTGGCCAGAGCAAGAGACAGCCCTTCTGCGACGGATCGCACAAGGGGACGGCCTTCACCCCGGTCAAGTATACCGCCGACAAGACCGGCAAGGTATTCTTTTGCGGCTGCAAGCATTCTGCCAACCAACCGCTTTGCGACGGATCGCATTCGCGGCTCTGACCGTCGGTTTGTCTGCACGCAAGATGCACGGGGGGTGTACGGGGGGTGCACGCATGGCACCCCCCTTTTCCCCTGCCCGGTCCCGGCATCGGCGCGCAACTTTACAGCGGCCGGGGAAAATGTGATCTACATCAAGGCGTGCGGCTTACGGGCCTGATTCAATGGGCTTCGGTACGCGCTTCTGTTTCGGGAGATCATGTCATGCGCCTGTTTTTTCTCATTTTTATCATGGCGGGGGTAACGCTTGCCGGGATCGGCGTGACCGCTGCGCTTGCCAGCGGATTCGATGGCGCGCGCGGGGTCATCATCGCCGCCGTGATCGGCGCCGTCGTGGCCTTGCCGGTGGCATGGTTCGCGGCCCGGAAGATCCGCAATCTGTAGCCTCAGGCGTTCAGGAACGTCCGCACGGCTTCCTCGAATTCCCGTGGTTTTTCAGCATGTAACCAGTGGCCCGCGCCGGGGATCTTGGCAAAGCGGGCCTTGGGGAACAAGGCTTTCGTTGTATCGCGGTGCGCCGGCGTCAGGTAATCCGACGCCCCGCCCGACAGCATCAGAACCGGCCCCTCGAACCGGCCTTCCACAGCGTCCGGCCAGCCGATGATTTTCGGCATCTCCGAGTCCAGGACATCAAGGTTCAGCCGCCAGCGTTTCGCCTTGATATCCAGCGATTGCAACAGGAAGGCGCGGACGCCCTCTTCCGGGATCGCATCGCGCAGCTGGGCATCCGCATCGCGCCGCGTCTCGACCCGCGACAGATCCACCGCGCGCATCGCCGCGATCAGGTGGGCCTGGCTGTGCCCGTATCCCACCGGGGCGATATCGGCCACCACCAGCTTGTTGACCACCTCGGGCCGCGTCAGCGCCAGCAGCATCGCCGCCTTCCCGCCCATCGAATGGCCCAGCACATCCGCACGCCCGCCATGCGCCGCGATCACGTCCGCCAGATCCCCGGCCATGTCAGGGTAGCCGTGTTGCGCCGCGCGCGGGCTTTCGCCGTGATTGCGCATGTCCACGCTCAGCACCTGCCGCTCATCCGACAGGCGCTTGGCGATCACGTTCCAGTTGCGGGCCGAACCGAACAGGCCATGCGCGATCAAAAGGGGCGGTCGGGCGGTCGGATCACCGGTGACGGTCGTTGCAAGCATGGCGCCCGTCTATCCCATTCCGGACTCATATGCCAGACGCATGGGCATTGAGCGCACATGCCACCATGGATAGACTTCCCGCTGTTCGAAGAGGAAAAGCGCGATGGGGGCCGATCCCAACGACATGCGCCGGATGGCCGATCGTCTGACAAAGCTGATGCGCGACAAGCTCGCGGTTAAGGCGGAAAGCTTTCCCGCCGCCCTGCGTCGTGCAGGCCGGCGTCTGCCGCGCCGGGTGCGACGCGACGGGCAGGTGATTGTCACGGCACTGGACCAGGTCCAGAACCCGCGGCTCGCGCGCGTCGCGGATGGCGCGGGCGCGGCCAAGGCCGCGCGTCGGATCGAAGGCTACCTCGCACGCATCGACCCCGCCAAGGCCAAGGCCCGTGACCGCGCGTTCCTATGGGCGGACGTGGCTTTGCGCCTTGCCGTGGTGATCGCCCTTGTGCTGGTGGTTCTGGTCTGGCGCGGGTATCTCTAGGCCCCTGATTGAAAGGCTTTTCCGGCGCACATGGGCGCGACGTGCTGCCGCATCCCCGAAGCGTTGGCGCGCCTTACTTCCCTTCTGCGACACCGCGGCAGTGACACGGAAAGGACTTGCGCATGTTCAAGGGTCTCGGGCTCTCCCTCTTCATCATCCTCGGCGGCATGCTGGCCGCGCCGGCGTTGTTGATGGCGCTCGTCTAGGCGGGATCGGGGCGCGTCCCGCGAGGGAAACGCCCCGCACCGTCAATGCTGCGGGCGCAGGAAGGTGCCGTTGCGCAGATCGCGCATCGCCTGCCGGATTTCCTCCTGCGTGTTCATCACGATCGGGCCGTGCCACGCCACCGGTTCGGCGATCGGCGCGCCGGAAATCAGCAGGAAGCGGATGCCCTCTTCACCGGCCTGAACGGTCACCTCGTCGCCGGTGCCAAAGCGGATCAGCGTCCGGTTGCCAGACAGGTCACGCATGTTGACCTCTTGCCCCATCACTTCCTTTTCAAGCAGCACGCCCTCCGGTTGCGAGGCATCGGCGAAGGCGCCCGCACCCGCGAAGACATAGGCGAAGGCGCGGCGGTAAGTGTCGACCTTGAAGGTTTTCTTCACCCCCGGCGGCACGGAGATATCGAGGTATTGCGGGTCCGCCGCGATCCCGTCGACCGGGCCGCGCCTGCCCCAGAATTCGCCCACGACGATGCGCACGCGGGTGCCATCGTCGTCGATCACCTCGGGAATGTCCTTGCCCTCGATATCCTGGTAGCGCGGCGCGGTCATCTTCAGGCTGGACGGCAGGTTGCCCCACAACTGGAACCCGTGCATCTGACCCTTGGCGTTCCCCTTCGGCATCTCCTGGTGCAGGATCCCCGAGCCGGCCGTCATCCACTGGACCGAGCCCGCGCCAAGGGTGCCGGTATTGCCCAAGGAGTCGCCATGCTCCACCTCGCCGGCCAGAACGTAGGTGATCGTCTCGATCCCCCGGTGCGGATGCCACGGGAAGCCGCGCATGTAGTCCGCCGGGTTGTCGCCGCGGAAATCATCGAACAGCAGGAAGGGGTCCAGCTCGCTTGGATCCTGAAAGCCGAACGCGCGGTGCAGCTTGACCCCGGCCCCTTCCATTGTGGGGGTCGCCGGTCGGGACTCGTTCACGGGTCTGATGGACATGGGATGTCTCCTTTCATGCTGCGTTGCTTAGTACGTAGGGTCCGAACACGGCGCGGGCAATTGCGCCCGTCCGAACGCCGTCTGTGCAATCGTGCAGGCGGCGCGAGATGCGCGTTGGACAACAGCCCCCACCAAGACCGGATGAGGCGGCGTTTCGCTGGCAATCCGGCGCGACCCATGCTCTAAGCCCGCCAGCAGGAGGACTCCGCCCATGACAGACCCCGACGAGGTGCTTCAACGCATCACGCCGAGCTTGCCACGCCGCGTCATGGCCACCGGCGGGCTTGCGGCGCTTGGGCTGTTGTTGCTTTGGGTAACGGCCAACCAGCCGCCGGCAGACATGGGCTTTCTGGTCTTCAACCTTGTCATCGGCGCCGGCAGCTTGTGGTTGTCCGTGGCGCTGTGGCGGGCCACCGGCGTGACCCTGGAATTGACGCGCGAGACGTTGCGCGAACGGGACGGGCGCGTTCTGACCTCGATCGACAACATTGCCCGCGTCGACCGCGGGTTCTTCGCGTTCAAGCCGGCGGCAGGGTTTCGCCTGTCGCTGAAGGTGCCGATGCCGGGCGCCTACGCGCCGGGCCTTTGGTGGCGGCGGCGGCGGATGGTGATGGTCGGCGGGGTCACGGCGCGGCCACAGACCAAGGCCGTGGCCGACCTGATCTCGATAAGGCTGGCGCAAAAACGCGGCGAGCTTTGAGGCCCTGCGCTACAGCCCCTTGGCGCGGTAGCTGGCCGCGACCCGCCCGATGGAGACCATGAAGCCCGCGGTGCGCAGGTCGGTCACATCGTTGCGGGTGTGCCAGACCTCGCGCATCGACTGGTAGGCGGCGCGCATCGTGTCGTCGAGGCCGGAGCGGACCAGCTCCAGCTCCCCCGCGCCGCGCAGGTAACGCTCCTTGAAATTGGGGGTCAGTTGCCAGTTGATCCCGGGATCGGCCGAGAGACGCTCCAACTCGTCCACGATCAGCTGGTGGCGCGCCTCTTCCTGGCGCCGCTGCATCCGGCCAAAGCGGATATGGCTGAGGTTCTTGACCCATTCGAAATAGGACACGGTCACACCGCCGGCATTGGCGTAGAGGTCAGGGATGATCACGGTGCCCTTGTGGCGCAGGATCTCGTCGGCGCCTGCCGTCACCGGGCCGTTCGCCGCCTCGATGATCAGGGGCGCCTTGATCGATTGCGCGTTGTGCATGTTGATCACGCCCTCGATCGCGGCGGGGATCAGGATATCGCACTCCGCCTCCAGCGCCTTCAGCCCCTCCTCGTGATACTCGGCACCGGGAAAGCCCCTGACGCCGCCATTCTCCGCGATCCAGTCGCGCAGCGCGTTGATGTTCAACCCTTCGGGGTCGGACACCACGCCGTCGCGCTCGATGACATGGGTGATGATCGCGCCATCCTCGGTCGAGAGGAAATGCGCCGCGTGATAGCCGACATTGCCCAGACCCTGCACGACGACGCGCTTGCCATCCAGCGTGCCGGAAAGCCCGGCTGCGGCGATATCCTCGGGGTGGCGGAAGAATTCCTGCAGGGCGTATTGCACGCCGCGCCCCGTCGCTTCGACCCGGCCCTGGATGCCGCCCGCATGGGGCGGCTTGCCGGTCACGCAGGCCTTGGCGTTGATATCGGTGGTGTTCATGCGCTGATACTGGTCGGCGATGACCGCCATTTCCCGCTCGCCCGTGCCCATGTCGGGGGCGGGAACGTTTTGCGCCGGGTTGATCATGTCACGCTTGATCAGTTCATAGGCAAAACGTCGGGTGATCTGTTCCAGTTCGAAATCGTCGTAATGACGCGGGTCTATGCACAGCCCGCCCTTCGATCCGCCAAAGGGCGTCTCGACGAGAGCGCATTTGTAGGTCATCAGGGACGCGAGCGCCTCGACCTCGTCCTGGTTGACATTGGGCGCGAAGCGAATGCCGCCCTTGGCCGGTTCCATGTGTTCCGAATGGACAGAGCGGTAGCCGGTAAACGTGCGGATCTCGCCGCGCAGGCGCACCCCGAAACGCACGGTGTAGGTGGCGTTGCAGACGCGGATCTTTTCCTCCAGCCCGGGTGGCAGATCCATGAGCGCCGCGGCGCGGTTGAACATCAAGTCGACTGACTGGCGAAAGCTCGGCTCACCGGTTGCGGACATCGTGTTTACCTTCCTGTCGGATCATCGGGGCAACGGGCCTTTTTCCAAACGGCCCATTTCCTGAGCGGACCACAGCTTGCCCAGCCGCGCAAGACAACCCCGCGTTGAAACAGGCTGTTTCTTTCAGGCCGCGAAGGCCGGTGGCCACATCCGACCACGGGTTTGGCGGAAACTCCTTGTTTCCAGCCACCTTCCGCCAAAATTCCGCCCTTCTTCCAAGCCATAGCCTGCATGGGGTGAACCATTCCGCCCCCGCGACCCATAGCTGCGAAAGGCTACCAGATGCGCCGGTCCATCGACCATGACATGCCTCGCACCCGTTTCAAGGCGCCGCGCCTTGGCGCTTTCTGCCGGGATGAAAACGGCACGGTGACCATCTTCGCGCTGATGATGTTCATCCTGATGCTGGCCGCGGGCGGCATCGCCATCGACGTGATGAGGTACGATACGCAGCGGTCGCAGCTGCAGTACACGCTCGACCGCGCGGTTCTGGCGGCGGCCTCGCTCAGCCAGCAGGAAGACCCGGAAGCCGTGGTGATCGACTATTTCGCGACCTCGGGGCTGGAAAACTACCGTCTCGACGTGGATGTCGAGGAGGGACTGAATTTCCGCCGTGTGACCGCCTCGGCCGAGATGGATATCCAAGCCTATTTCATGAACATGTTCGGCGTGAACGCGTTGACGTCGCCGGCGCGCGGCTCCGCCGAAGAGCGGGTCATGGATATCGAGATTTCCGTGGTGCTCGACATCTCCGGCTCGATGGGCTGGAACAACAAGATCCGCAACATGCGCAACGCCGCGAACGAGTTTGTCGACACGGTGCTCGAATTGAACGAGGGCGAAACGGAACGCGTGTCGGTTTCCATCATTCCGTATAACAGCCAGGTCAATGCCGGCTCCACGCTGGCCAGCGTCTTTACCCTGTCCGACGAGCACGACCGGTCCAATTGCACCCGCTTCGACCCGTCCGACTACAACAGCACCGGGATCGACCCCGACGACCCGATCGAGCGGATCGCGCATTTCGGCTATCGCTATCGCAACAGCTACACCACCTTCCGCACGCCGCATTGCACGACCTCGGACTACGGCGCCATCCTGCCCTGGTCGAACGACGCGGACGACCTGCACGGCCTGATCAACAGCTTGAACGCCAACGGCAACACGGCCATCGACCTCGGCATGCGGTGGGCCGTCGGCCTGCTGGACCCGATGGCGCAACCGGCCCTTTCGGAGTTGATCGACGCGGGCGCGGTGAACGAGGATTTCGAAGGCCGCCCCTATTCCTACGACGAGGATGAGGTCCTGAAGATCGTCATCCTGATGACCGATGGCGAGAATACCAGCCAACACGACATCGCCCAAGGCTTCAAGCGCGGCCCGTCGACCGTGTTCCGCGACCCCGAAAGCGGGCGCACCTCGGCCTACCTGCCGAACTACGATCTCTACTACTGGCACCACAACGGCAACTACAGAAACACCCCCTACGGTGGCAGCGACGCTGAACCGATCCCGTGGCCGGAGCTTTGGGCAAGCTATTCGGCCCGAATGCTGGCCGGCGAATACTACTACTATGCCGGCGATTGGGACTACTACTATGACCTGCGCTACGACGCGGTCGAACGCTACGCCGGGGCCAACCAGGCCGACGCCAACCTGCGCAACATCTGCGACGCCGCCAACGACACCGGGATCGTCATCTTCACCATCGCCTTCGAGGCCCCAACCCGCGGGCAGAACGTCATGCAGCACTGCGCGTCGACGCCCGCGAATTACTACAATGCGGAAGGAATCGAGATCAGCGAAGCCTTCGCCTCGATCGCGGCCTCGATCAACCAGCTTCGGCTGATCCAGTAGCACCGCCATGTGGGGCCTGTCTCATATCTTCCGGTTTGCCCGGCGCGAGGACGCGAACGCGACGGTGGAATTCGTCATCGTCTTCCCCGTGATCATCATGCTGTTCATCGCGGCTTTCGAAACCTCGATGCTGCTGACACGGCAGGTGATGCTGGAACGCACGCTCGATCAATCGGTGCGCCACCTGCGCCTGACGACGGGCCTGTCGGTGACGCATGATGAGATCCGCGAGAACATCTGCGACAACACCGTGGTTCTCAACAATTGCACCGAGACGCTGGTGCTCGACCTGCGCCCGATAGACCAGGAAACCTACGCCCTGCCGGATTACCACACGATGTGCCTCGGCCAAGACGGCGAGGTGCATCCAGCCAACCGGTTCAACCCCGGCGGACAGAACGAGTTGATGCTGATCCGGGCCTGCGCCCGCGTCGATCGTATCCTGCCGATCTCGGGGCTCGGCCTGCAACTGACCCGCGACGACGCCGGCGCCATTCACGTCACCGCCGCGACCATCTTCGTGAATGAACCGCAATGAGAGATGCCATGAGGACCGCGCTCAGGAGATTCTGGAAAGACGACCGCGCCTCGGTCGCGCTTGAGACGGTGATCGTCACACCGATCCTTGTCTGGGTTTTCGTCGCCAGTTTTATCTTTTTCGATGCCTACCGGGTCTATAACACCTCGATCAAGGCGACCTACGCGGTGGCCGATGTCTTGTCGCGCCGCACCACCGAAATCGCCAGTTCCGATATCGAGGGGCTGTCGGACGTGTTCCGGTTCCTGACCCAGAACACCGCCGGATCGTCGATGCGGGTGACACAGATCACGCGTCAGGCGGACGGCTATCGGATCGACTGGTCGCATGGCACCGACGGGATGACCCATGTGCGCGCCGCCGATTTCCCCGATTTCATCGACCGTATCCCGATCATGGCGTTCGGCGACCGGTTGCTGATGATCGAAACGATCCTGCCCTACCGGCCCGCCTTTTCCGCCGGCCTGTCAGAACAGGAATATGTCAATTTCACCGTCACGCGACCGCGCTTCGCCGGGCAGGTGCCGTTCGATGCCGACCTGCCCAACAGCTATGTCTACACGGGTAGCGGCATATCGACGGGACAAGACGGGTTCTACTACATCGACGCCCCGGCGGGGGACGGATCGAACACGGACCCCGACTGGGACCACTGGAACAACTGGGGCCACAACGTCAGCAACTGACACTTCCCGGCGCGCAGCCTGCGCAATCCGTCGAATCCTGACCTCTCGATGTCGGCAAGATCCCTTCAAGCGTCGCGCTCGCGCGTTTATGGTCCCCCAAGGGACTCCTTCAGGGTCGGCACGGGGATATCATGCGCTATTCGGGATGGCAGGTCATCAAGCAGGGGCTGACGGGCAACCGCGGCTGGAAACCGGCGTGGCGCGATCCGGCGCCCAAGGCGGAATACGACGTGGTGATCATCGGCGGCGGTGGCCATGGCCTTGCCACCGCCTATTACCTCGCCGCGGAGCACGGGCTGACCAACATCGCCGTTCTGGAAAAGGGCTATCTGGGCGGCGGCAACGTGGGCCGCAACACCACCATCGTGCGCGCCAATTACGGGCTTGAGGGCAATTCCCAGTTCTACTCGCATTCGCTCAGGCTCTGGGAGGGGCTGGAGCAGGAATTGAACTATAACGTGATGCACTCGCAGCGCGGGGTGGTGAACCTGTTTCATTCCGACGCGCAGCGCGACGCCTTCGCCCGGCGCGGCAACATGATGGTCAGCCAAGGCGACGACGCGATCCTGCTGGACCGCGACGGATGCCGCCGGATGATGCCGTTCCTCGACTACGACCAGACCCGCTTTCCGATCTATGGCGGGCTTTACCACCCGCGCGGCGGCACCGCGCGGCACGACGCCGTGGCATGGGGCTATGCGCGCGGCGCGGATCAGCGTGGCGTGGACCTGATCCAGAAATGCGAGGTGACGGGAATCGACGTCGAAAACGGCAAGGTCACGGGCGTGCAGACCACGCGCGGGGCCATCCGGGCCAAGAAAGTCGCCATGTGCGCGGCCGGCAGATCGGGGCAGGTCGCGGCGATGGCGGGGATGCGCCTGCCCATTGAAAGCACCGTCTTGCAGGCCTTCGTGACCGAGGGGCTCAAACCCGTGATCGACAATGTGATCACCTACGGCATGGGCCATTTCTACATCAGCCAGTCGGACAAGGGCGGGCTGGTCTTCGGGGGCGATATCGACTTCTACGCCTCCTACGCGTCGCGCGGGAACCTGCCGATGCTGGAACACGTGATGGAGGCGGGCATGACCCTGATGCCGATGATCGGCAAGTCCAAGGTGCTGCGCAGTTGGGGGGGCATCATGGACATGTCGTCCGACGGGTCGCCGATCATCGACAAGACCCACATCGACGGGCTCTACGTGAATGCGGGCTGGTGTTACGGCGGGTTCAAGGCGACACCCGCGTCGGGCCATTGCTATGCCCATCTCATCGCCACCGACCGCCCGCACGAGGCCGCCCTGCGCCATCGTCTCGACCGGTTCAACACCGGCCTCGTGATGGATGAAGAGGCCAAGGGCAGCCAGCACAACCTGCACTGAGGGAAGACAGACGATGCGCATCAGATGCCCCCTCTGCGGGGACCGGGACAGCCGGGAATTCACCTACATGGGCCACGAGATCTACATGCACCGCCCCGAGGACGCGGGCTGGAGCCCGGCTTGGGACGATTACCTGCACCTGCGCGATAACCCGGCGGGTGTGACGCGCGACCTGTGGTATCACGGCGCGGGCTGCACCGGCTGGCTGCTGGTCGAGCGCGACACAACCACCCACGACATCCTGCGCGTCGAGCTTGCCACCGACGCCAAGCGAGGGAGCGCCTGATGCGGATCGAGGGAAAGGGCCGGATCGACGCGGGCCAGCCCGTGCGCTTCTGGTTCGATGGACAGGGATATACCGGTTTCAGGGGCGATACGCTGGCCTCGGCGCTTCTGGCCAATGGCGTGCGGCTGGTGGGACGGTCGTTCAAGTATCACCGCCCGCGCGGGGTCCTGACGGCGGGGTCGGAAGAACCCAACGCGCTGATGGAAATCGGGCGCGGCGCGGCGCAGGTGCCCAATGTTCGCGCCACGGTGCAGGAAATCTATGACGGGTTGGAGGCCCGCAGCCAGAACCGGATGGGTCCGCTGGCTTACGACCTGCTGTCGGTCAACGACCTGTTCCCGAATTTCCTGAGCGCGGGCTTCTACTACAAGACCTTCATGTGGCCGCGCGCCTTCTGGGAAAAGCTGTATGAACCCGCGATCCGCCGCGCTGCCGGCCTCGGGTCGCTGTCGGGCAAGCACAACCCCAACCACTACGAAAAAGCCTTTGCCCATTGCGATATCCTCGTCATCGGCTCGGGCCCCACCGGGTTGATGGCGGCACTGACGGCGGCACTTGGCGGGGCGGACGTGATCCTTGCCGAGGAAAGCGCCGAGTTCGGCGGGCGGCTTCTGTCCGAGGAGGAAGAGATCGACGACCAGCCGGGCGCGGACTGGGTGGCCTCGATGCTCGATGCCCTGCGCGACACCGGGCGGGTGCGGCTGATGCCGCGCACCACGGTGACGGGCGCCTACGATCAGGGCACCTACGGCGCGCTGGAACGGGTTGGCCTGCATGTGGATGGCCCCGCGGAGTTGCCGAAGGAATGCTTCTGGCGCATCAACGCGCGACAGGCGGTGCTGGCGGCGGGCGCGCTGGAACGGCCCATTGCCTTCCCGATGAACGACCGGCCCGGTATCATGATGGCAGGCGCGGTGCGCAGCTACCTGCACCGCTACGGCGTGGCGGCCGGGCGCAAGGTGACGCTGTTTGCCAGCAACGACGACGCGCACCGCACGGCGCTGGACCTGATGGCCAGCGGGGTAGAGATCGCGGGCGTCATCGACAGCCGGCCGGAGGCGCGCGCCCGGGGCGATTACCCGCTTTTCGCCGGGGCGCAAGTAATCGGCACGCGGGGGCGCAAGGCGCTCGGCGAGATCACCATTCGCAACAACGGGGGCGAACAGCGGATAGAGACCGATTGCCTTGCCGTCTCCGGCGGGTGGAACCCGAGCGTTCACCTGACCTGTCACATGAACGGCCGGCCCGTCTGGCGCGAGGATATCGCCGGGTTCGTCCCCGCCGAGGACGCGGTGCCCGGCCTGATCCCGGCGGGCGCCTGCAACGGCACCTATTCGACGGCGGGATGCCTGACCGATGGCGTGGCGGCCGCCAAACAGGCACTGGCGGCCATGGGCGGCAAGACGCGCGAGATCGAGATCCCACAGGCCAGCGATGCCGTCGGCGGGTCGAAACCGCTCTGGCTGGTTCCCGGCAAGGGGCGGGCATGGCTCGACTTCGCCAATGACGTCACGTCGAAGGACATCAAGCTCGCCGCGCAGGAGGCGTTCGCGTCCGTTGAGCATATGAAGCGCTACACGACGCAAGGCATGGCGCCGGACCAAGGCAAGAATTCCAATATCGGGGCGCTTGCCATTCTGGCGGACGCCACCGGCCGCGCGATCCCCGAAACCGGCACGACCACCTACCGCCCGCCCTTCGTGCCTGTTTCCATTGCCGCCTTCGGGGCCGGCGCGCAGGGCAAGGGCTTCGCGCCCGAACGCCTCACCTCCAGCCATGACGCAAGCTTGGAGCGCGGCGCGCCGATGATCGAGGCGGGGCTGTGGTATCGCCCCAGCTATTTCCCGCGCCCGGGCGAAACGACGTGGCGCCAGAGTTGCGACCGCGAGGTCACCATGACCCGCAACGCCGTTGGGGTCTGCGATGTCTCGACCCTTGGCAAGATCGACATACAGGGGCCGGACGCGGCCGAGTTCCTTGATTTCGTCTATGCCAACCTGTTTTCCACGCTCAAGGTCGGGCGCGTGCGCTATGGCCTGATGCTGCGCGAGGATGGGCACGTGATGGATGACGGTACCACCGCGCGGCTGGGCGACAATCACTACCTGATGACCACCACCACCGCCGCCGCGGGGGAGGTCATGAAACACCTTGATTTCGTTCAGCAATGTTTGCGGCCCGATCTCAACCTCCGCTTCATCTCTGTGACGGAACACTGGGCGCAGTTCGCCGTCGCCGGTCCAAAGTCGCGCGACCTCCTGAACGGGCTGCTCGATGCGCCGATCGACAACGACAGCTTTCCCTTCATGGGCTGTGGCGAGGTCAGCGTCATGGGGGTGAAAGGCCGACTCTTCCGTATCTCCTTTTCCGGTGAACATGCCTACGAGATTGCCGTGCCCGCGCGTTACGGCGAGGCGCTGTTCAGACAGCTTGTCACGCAGGCCGAGACCATGGGCGGCGGCGCCTACGGGATGGAGGCGCTCAACGTCATGCGCATCGAGAAGGGGTTCGTCACCCACTCGGATATCGACGGGCGCGTTGTGCCCTTCGACATCGGGATGGAGCGGATGGTGTCGGCGAAAAAGATGTGCATCGGGAAGCCCGCAACGATGCGCGAGGGGCTGAAAGGCGCGGAACGACAACAGCTTGTGGGGTTGAAACCCGTGGGCGCGGTGCAGGAATTGACCGCCGGGGCGCACCTGTTCGAAGCGGATGCGGATCCGGTGCGGGTGAATGACCTTGGTTATGTCTCCTCGGTCGGGTTCTCGCCGACGCTTGGCCAGTTCATCGGGCTGGGGTTCCTGAGGGACGGCCCCAACCGGGTGGGCGAGGTCGTGAAAATGGTGGACCATCTGCGGCGGGTGGAGACGCGGGTCGAGGTCTGCGCGCCGGTGTTCCACGATCCGGACGGGGAGAAACTGCGTGGTTAAACTGATTGCAAAAACCCCGGCTGAAGGACTTTTACCGATTGACGTCAATGGCTTGAACCTGTCGGAAGTGGTGCCGGAGGCGATCACGTCGGTCATGCCCTATGACGGGCAGGAAGCAGCGGCCTCGGCGCTTCTGACGTCGCTTGCGGGCTTCGGCCTGCCCGGTCCCAACCGCGCCACGGGCCGCGACGGCGCCCGCGCGATGTGGAGCGGGCGGGGACAGGTTCTGGTGGTGGGGAAGGCGGTGGAGGCGACGCTCGCCCGGCATGCCGCGCTGACCGACCAGAGCGATGCATGGGCCGTATTTTCCCTGCAAGGTCAAGGGGTTGAGGATGTCCTCGCACGGCTGACGCCGCTCGACCTGAACCGGGGCGTGTTCAAGCGCGGCCATGCGGCGCGCAGCCTTCTGGGGCACATGTCGGCGGTTTTCCTGCGCACCGGGGAAAATGCCTTTGAAATCATGGTGTTCCGGTCCATGGCGCGGACCGCCGTGCACGAGTTGGAGACCGCCATGAAGGCGGTCGCCGCCCGCGCCGCGCTGCCGTGACCGGCTGAAAAACAGGGGGGTGCCCCCCGTGCACCCCCCGTACACCCCCCGTGCACCGGGCGTGCAGACGGATCACCGCCCCGCATCGGCGGGCCACGTAGGCCGCGACGGGAAAAGCCGGCCCGACTCCGGCGAGCGGTGCCCCGGTGATGGCCAAACCCCGGCCCACCTCTCTACTGTCGGCCTCGTGACCGACCGGACGATCCGGACGCGCGGCAACGAGCCACCCAATGAAGCTTGCGAAAGCATAACAATACGTGTTCAGATCAAGTCAAAAGAGCGACGTGAGATCGACCATCAAGAAAATGACAACACGAGCGAGATTCATTCGGTGGGCATGGGAGGAGCCAGGGCGGATTCGAAAGCTTGAAAGTGTGCAAGACCACATCTTTTGGAGCTATTCCATGCTAAGTGTAACGCGCCATATGATGAAGTGTGCTGATTTTGATCAACCCAATCCATACCCTGGCGGGAGGACCAAGGCCACAAATATCATGATGTCCCAATACATAAGTGAAGGCTTATCCCCTTCACTCCGGTCCTACATGATGTTGAATTTTCGGCGTTGCAGGGTGCG
>QVQC01000069.1 GCA_003428585.1 Nioella halotolerans | reverse complement strand
CGCCGGCCCAGACCCTAGAACAGATCAAACAGACAGGCGGGAGTATTTCGGCCAAGAAGAAGGGGCGGGGCGCGCCCTTTTCTTTCCCGGCGCGCTGTCCTATCAGGGGGGAGCCGGGCCGAGGCCCCGCCGCGACAAGACCAAGAAGGATGGCAAACCCTTGCCCCAGACCCTGACCACGACCGAGGCGCTGGCGGCGTTCTGTGCCCGCGCCGCCGATGCGCCCTACGTCACCGTTGATACCGAGTTCCTGCGCGAGCGCACGTATTTCGCGCAGCTTTGCCTGGTGCAGATGGCGCTTCCGGGCGCGGACGAATCCGATGCCGTGCTGATCGACCCGCTGGCCGAAGGGATCTCGCTCGACCCGCTTTATGACCTGTTTCGCAATGAAGACGTGGTCAAGGTGTTTCACGCTGCCCGACAGGATCTTGAGATCTTCCATGTCGATGGCGACGTGCTGCCATGGCCCGTTTTCGATACGCAAGTGGCGGCGATGGTCTGCGGCTTCGGCGAGCAGGTGGGCTACGAGACGCTGGTGCGCAAGATCGCGAAATCGAGCCTCGACAAGTCAAGCCGGTTCACCGACTGGTCGCGCCGGCCGCTATCGGAGGCGCAAAAGACATACGCGCTGGCCGATGTAACCCATTTGCGCCAGATCTACGAACACCTGAAGGCCGACCTGGACCGCACCGGGCGCAGCGCCTGGATGGAGGAGGAACTGCGCACGCTGACCGACCGCAGCGCCTACGTGGTCGATCCGGAAAACGCCTGGAAGCGGGTCAAGACCCGGACGAATTCGGGCAAATTCCTTGCCGTCCTGAAAGAAGTGGCCCGGTTCCGGGAGGAAACCGCGCAGGCCCGCGATATTCCGCGCAACCGGATCATGAAGGATGACGTGCTGGTCGAACTGGCCTCGACCAAGCCGAAAACGGTGCAGGATCTTGGCAAGTCACGGCTGTTGCAGCGCGAGGCGCGCAAGGGCGACATGGCCGAGGCGATCCTTGCCGCCGTCAAGCGCGGGGTGGAGATGGACCCCGCCGACCATCCGAAACCGCCGAACGCGCCCGACCGCTCGGCGCTGAACCCGGCGCTGGCCGATTTGTTGCGGGTGCTGCTCAAGGCCAAGGCGGAGGCGGCGGGCGTGGCGCAGAAGCTGATCGCGTCGAGCGCCGATCTCGATGACATCGCCTGCGGCGGGCGCGAGGGGCTTTGGGCGCGTGGTTGGCGCAGGGAGGTGTTCGGCAACGACGCGCTGCGCCTGTGCAACGGCGAGATCGCGCTTTCGGCCAAGGGACAGCAGGTGAAGATCATCCCCTTGCGGTGATCCCCGGCGCTGCGGTTCAGTTCCGGCGCACGCTGCGCCGGTTTTCCTGCCCGATCACGGTGATGGAACGGATCCCGTTGAGGTCATAACGGCTAAGCGACGTGGCCGCCACGATTTCGCGCGACCGCGGCGGGCCGACGCGGGCGGCCGGGTCGGTCGGTTCGAACACCCGGAATTCGAACACCAGTTCGCGGTCATCCTGGCTGACCAGCACGAGGTCGGCTTCCCAGTAGCCTTGTCTCGGGGGCAGACCGACGGCCCGGACGATGGCGCCGGTGGGCATCGGGTCGACATCGAGGCGCGCCACCTCGCTGACCAGCGTGCGCGGATCGACCGGAGCCTGCGCCGCACCATCCTGCACGGCGATCCGTTCCTCGCGGTCAGTGCCGAACCAGTTCATCGGGTTCAGCCGCGACGCGCAGCCGGTCAGGCCGAGCACCACCACAAGGGCCACGAGAATCCGGAACGTCATGTTGGTCTCCGCCTTTGATACGCCCCTTGCCTAGCGCATCGGGGGAAGGTTGAAAAGCGCCTCTGGACGTTTCTCGCACGGCGGCCTAGGTCATATCGTGACCCAAGACGGAGATGGCCATGAGCACGGAAGCCTTCGAAGAGATCGCCGATACCTTCGAGTTCCTCGACGACTGGGAGGACCGCTATCGCCACGTGATCGAGCTTGGCAAGGCGATGGACCCGCTGGAGGAGGCATTTCGCGTGCCCGCCACCAAGGTCGACGGCTGCGCCAGCCAAGTCTGGATCATGCCCGAGATAGAGGGCGAGGGGCCCGGCGCCGTGTTCCGGTTCCGCGGCGACAGCGACGCGATGATCGTGCGCGGGCTGATCGCGGTTCTCAAGGCGCTTTATTCGGGGTTGACCGTGTCGGAGGTGCTCAAGGTCGATGCGGGTGGCGAATTGGCACGGCTGGGGCTGAACGACCATTTGTCGGCACAACGGTCCAACGGCCTGCGCGCGATGGTCGAACGGATCCGCTTGCTTGCCGCCCAGACCGCCGGTTAACGCGCGGCCACCTCGGCAAGTTCCGTCGCCAGATCGCCGTAGCCTGTGAAGCGCCGCTCGAAGTCGAGCTTGAGGAACGCCGCGCAAGCCTTTGCTTTCTTGGTCAAATCCGGGTCATCCGTCTGCGCCTGGTAAACCAGTTTCGTGTAGTTGCCGAAATACATGTCGCGCAGGTCCGGGTGCCGGTCGAGGCCGAGCGGTTTGGTCACGAATGCATCGAACTGGCGCACAAGGAAATCGGTCAGGTAAAAGGCGGTGATCTCGTCGTCATGCGCGGCGAAGGCGGCGTTGCCCTCGAAGAAGGAATAGCAATGCGGCCCGCGCAGCATCTCGACCCCGAGCGCGGCACACCGCGCCTGCAAAAGCCCGCCGGTGCCGCAATCGGCATAGACCACGAACACCTCGTCGTACCGCCCGCGATGCGCCTTTACCGCCGCCTCGACGGCGTCCGGGATCCGCTCCGGCGTGTTGTGCAGGATCGCGGGCAGGCAGTGCAGGTCGAGGTGTCCCCAACCGTTCATCCGCTTGAGCGCAAGGATTTCATGCGCAAGCGCCCCGCAGGCCAGAAGCAGCACCTTGCCGCTGCCCGCGGGGGCAAGGCCGGCGCGGGTCAGCGCCTCCGCTTCCAGACTGCCGCCGGCGGGCCGGGGCGCTTGTGGCGCGCGGGGGCGGCGCCGCATCGGTTCAGCCCCGCCCGCGCATGAGGTGCAGCAACAGCGCGGCGAGCACCGTCACCGGCAGCACGACGAGAAGCGCCTGCGGCCCGCCCGCGAGCGTGGAGGCCACGAAGACGGTCAGGCCGCCCGCGACAAGCACCGATACGATGAGGATGAGAAAACGTGAATCCATGGGCGTCATATAGGCACTATGCCGGCTTCTGTCAGGGTCCGGCACGACCTTGCGTCGGTTGCCCGCGACGCCGGCCCAACTGCAACAGCGCCAGCCCGGTCAGGATCACCGCGCCGCCCAGCCAGTCCAGCGGATCCGGACGTTCGCCCAGCACGATGGCCGCGACCGCGATGCCGACCACCGGCACCAACAGGGCAAAGGGGGTGACATGCGCCGCCGGGTGGCGGGCCAGCAGCGCCCCCCAAAGCGAATAGCCCAGCACGGTGGAGGCGATGGCCACGTAGACAACGGCGGCCCAGCCCTCGGGTGGCAGGGCGGCGATGGTGGCCAGCGGCGCCGGGCCCTCGACGGCGCGCGACAGGGCCAGCATCGGCAAGGGGGGCACGAGGCTGGCCCAGACGAACAGCGCCAGCGTGTTCACCGGCCCGGTGCGTTTCAGAACGAGGTTACCCAGCGACCAGCTGAACGCCCCGCACAGGATCAGGACAAGCCCCAGTCCGGTGACATTGCCCCCGGCATTCGCGGCGAAGATCGCCAGCCCCGCAACCGCGACCGCAAGGCCAAGGCTTTGCGCGGTCGTGATCCGCTCGCCGAAGACGAGAAAGGACAGCAGGATCGTCAGCGGCGCCTGCGTCTGGATCAGCAGAGAGGCCAGCCCCGCCGTCGCATCGGCGCGCAGCGCGGCGAAAAGGAAGGCGAACTGGCCCATGTTGATCAGCGCCCCGATTGCAAGGATCTTTCGCCATGGCAGCGCCGGACGTTTCAGCACCAAAAGCAGCGGCAGCAGGATGGCAAAACGCAGCCCGACCAGAAGGAACGGCGGCAGGTGGCGCAGGGCGATTTCCATCGCGCTGAAATTGCTTCCCCAGGCCAGCACCACCAGCCCGATCAGGACAAGGTCACGCGGCGGCATGCGGGGGGATCTCCTGCCGGCCCCGCGTGGTCAGCAGGAAGGCGCGCCGCCCCTCGATCGCCACCGCTGACAGCGGCCCGCCATAGGCCACGCCGGTGTCGATGGCCAGCCGATTGCCGTGATGCTCGACCGTGTCGACAGGCGTATGGCCATGCACCACGAGGGCACCATGATCCCGCGTATCGGTCAGGAATTCGTCGCGGATCCAGTAGAGGTCCGCCGGATCCTGATAGGAAAGCGGCAGGCCGGGCCGGATCCCGGCATGAACCAGCAGGCAGTCATCATGGCGGGCCGACAGCGGCAGCGCGGCGAGGAAGGCGCGATGCGATTCGGGCACGCGGGCATGCGCCAATTGCTGCAGCCGCGCCTCGGGCTGGTCGGGGTCGATGCCGTAGGAGGCCAGCGTCTCGCGCCCGCCGAGCCGGGGATGGAGCCATGACAGGTCGCGCCGCAGGCGCGGGTCGTGCCGTGGCGGGGTGGCAAGGAATTCCGCGAACATGTTGTCGTGATTGCCCTTTAGCACGGTCAGCCGCGAATCCTCCGCGGAAAGCCGCATCAGGTGCGCGACCACGCCCTTGCTGTCCGGGCCGCGGTCGACGAGGTCGCCGATCTGCACCACCGGCGCGTCGTGGTTTCCGGTAGCGCTACGGTCCGTCTCGATCAGGGCCAAGACGCCCTTGAGGGCGTCGAGATGGCCGTGCACGTCTCCGATCGCGTAAACTGTCATGCCGGCAGATGACGCGGAAGCAGCCCGGATGGCAAGGGGGGATGGCGTGCCCCCGCGATGAGCCCGGGGCCTTGTCGCCTTCGCGCATCGGCGCTGTGCTGCGGTCACATGGGCGCATAGAACACCCGCCTCGGACCACGGGTGCGGGTGTCTTCGCGCCGGCCCGTCAGGGGCGCCGGATCAACCGGCCGCCATCTGGTTATGCCGGCGCGCGATCAGGTCCTTGGCGGTTTCCACCGCGACCGCGGCGTCGCGGCAATAGGCGTCGGCGCCAATGGCGCGGCCGAACTCCTCGTTCAGCGGGGCCCCCCCGACCAGCACGATGTAGTCGTCGCGCACGCCGGTTTCGACCATCGTGTCGATCACCACCTTCATGTAGGGCATGGTCGTGGTCAGCAGGGCCGACATGCCGAGGATGTCGGGCTTTTCGGCTTCCAGCGCTTCGAGGTAAGCCTCGACCGCGTTGTTGATGCCAAGGTCCACCACCTCGAACCCCGCGCCCTCCATCATCATGGAGACGAGGTTCTTGCCGATGTCGTGAATGTCGCCCTTGACCGTGCCGATCACCATCTTGCCGACGCGCGGCGCGCCGGTTTCGGCCAGCAGCGGCTTGAGGATGTACATGCCGCCTTTCATGGCGTTGGCGGCCAGAAGCACCTCTGGCACGAAGAGGATACCATCGCGGAAATCCTTGCCGACGATGGTCATGCCCCCGACGAGCGCCTCGGTCAGGATCCGGTAGGGCGCCCAGCCGCGTTCGAGCAGGATGTTGACGCCTTCCTCGATCTCTTCCTTGAGACCGTCGTAGAGGTCATCGAACATCTGCTGGACAAGCTCTTCGTCGTCGAGCTCCGACAGAATGATTTCGTCTTCATCGGACATGGGTTCTGGCTCCCGGCGCGGAGGGGGTTGCAAGGTTGGGGTGACTTTTGCGCGCACCGTGCGTGCGTGACGCGCTGGATTGCGACACGCGTGGCGCCGTCACCGACCTTGGCGCGCCCTTGTGAGAGGTCGTGATTGCAAGTGTTCGCTTTACGTTCTATATTTCAGGCATGCAGGGCGATCAGGGCATCGACAAGGCGCGCCGCAAGGGGCGCGGGGCGGGGTTCAACCCCGACAATCGGTTCGAGCGGCTTGTCACGCGGGCCGAGGAGGACGGTTGGCCACGTGCGGAGGACGCGGAGGACCTACCGCCGCTGCGCACCGAGGTGCGCGCCGAACGGGTGGGCAAGCTGATCACCCGCAACGCCTCGCCCGATCTTGGCTTCGACCGGTCGATCAACCCGTATCGCGGCTGCGAACACGGCTGCATCTATTGTTTTGCACGGCCGAGCCATGCCTGGCTGGGCCTGTCGCCGGGGCTGGATTTCGAAACCCGGCTGATCGCGCGGCCCGACGCGCCCGAGGTGCTGGCGCGGGAAGTGGCGCGCAAGGGCTACCGGCCGGCGCCGATTGCCATCGGCACCAATACCGACCCCTACCAGCCCGTCGAACGCGACCAGCGCATCATGCGCGGGCTGCTGGAGGTGCTGCGCGACTTTCGCCACCCGGTGGGCATCGTGACCAAGAGCAGCCTGATCGAGCGCGATATCGACATCCTTGCCGAGATGGCGGGCGAGGGGCTGGTCGAGGTGGGGATCTCGGTGACCACGCTGGATGCAGGGCTTGCCCGCGCGATGGAGCCACGGGTGCCATCACCCGCGCGGCGGTTGAAGGTGATCGAGCGGCTGGCCGGGGCGGGCATCCCGGTGCGGTTGATGGCCTCCCCCATCGTTCCCGGACTGACCGACCACGAGATCGAGCGGATCGTGAAGACCGGGGCGGAGGCGGGGGCGCGGTCCGCGAGCATGATCGTGTTGCGCCTGCCGCGTGAAGTGGCACCGCTCTTCCGCGCATGGCTGGAGGAACATCACGCCGACCGCGCGGCCCGCGTCATGGCCCGGGTGCGCGAGGTGCACGGGGGCAAGGACTACGATCCCGGCTGGGGCAAGCGGATGACCGGGCAGGGGGTCTACGCGGAACTGATGCAGCGCCGTTTCGCGCGGGCGCGCAAGGCGGCGGGGCTGGCGTGTGACCTGCCGCCGCTGCGCCGTGACCTGTTCAAGGTGCCGCCGCGCCCGGGCGACCAGCTGAGCCTTTTCTGATGGGGCGGGAGCGAGGGGCCAGCCTCTCGCGCTCCCCGGGGTATTTACCCCAGGAAGAAGGTAATTTTTAACAAAATTGTCGGCGTTTCGGGACATGGCGCGGCGCCGTCGGACACCGGGCCGTTGACGTCACGCCGCGGGTTTCAGCCGCGCGACCGGCGGCGCGGGCGACGGGCGGGGGCGGTGTTTTCGCCGGTGCCGTCATGCTCGGACGAAAAGGGGCCGATCTCGGCCGCGATCCGCTCCAGCGTCGGGGCCGGGCCCGGCGGGGTGGAATCGAGTGCCTTGCGCATGGCGGCAAGATGCTCGGTCTGGGTGCCGCAGCAACCGCCGATGATCTTGGCGCCCGCATCGCGCGCCATGACGGCGTAGGTGGCCATCAGATCGGGCGTGCCATCGTAATGGATATGGCCGTCCACGTATTTCGGGATGCCGGCATTGCCCTTGGCGATAAAGGGGATTTCGGTGCCCGAGGCGCGGAAGCCCAGCACCGTGCGCAGAAGGTCAGACGCGCCGACGCCGCAATTGGCCCCGAAGGCCAGCGGCCTGTGGTCCAGCGTCGCGACCAGCCGCGCAAGGTCCTCGGAGGTGAAGCCCATCATCGTGCGCCCCGCGGTGTCGAAGCTCATCGTGCCGCACCACGGCATGCCCGTCAGCCGCGCGGCCTCGGCGGCGGCCTTGAATTCCTCGGCCGCCGAGATCGTCTCGACCCAGAGCACATCGGCACCGCCGGCCTTCAGCCCCTCGGCCTGTTCGTGGAACATCTCGACCGCGCTGTCATGGGTGAGGCTGCCCATCGGCTGCATGATTTCGCCCGTCGGCCCCATGGAGCCCGCGACAACCACCGGGCGCCCAGCGCTGTCGGCAACCTCGCGGCCGATCTCGGCGGCCGCTTTCGACAACTCGAAGGCCCGGTCCTGCGCGTCATGCAATTTCAGCCGCGCGCGGGTGCCGCCGAAGGAATTTGTCAGGAAGATATCCGACCCGGCATCGACCGCGCCCCGATAGAGTCGCGCGATCCGGTCGGGGTGGTCCACGTTCCACAATTCGGGCGCGTCGCCCGATTGCAGCCCCATGTTGAAAAGCGTGGTGCCTGTGGCGCCATCCGCCATCAGCCAGTCACGTTCGGCCAGCAACTTGGACAGCAGGTCGGTCATGGGTCATCGTCTCCGCGTTGCGTGCCGGGTTTGTCGGAACCCAAAATGAAGATTAATCAAGCGCGTCCCCCGAAAGAAGATGATGACCGCCGCCTGAAAAATCGTCGAGGGAAAAGGCCGGCCCGCGGTCACCGCGGGCGGCCGGTGTCATGTCCGCGATGCGGATCAGGCTTCGTCCAGCAACTGGCCCTTCGCGACCACCAGCAATTCCTGCATCTTGGCGCGGATTTCCGCGTCATTGGCCTTGTCGCCAAGATCGCCGGTCAGCTTGCGCACCACGTCCTCGTGGCCGGCTTCCTCGAAATCGGACTTCACGACCTCGATCGCGTAGGCGTCGGCGTCCGGACCTTTCTTGCCGAGCAGTTCCGCGGCCCAGAGGCCAACCAGCTTGTTGCGGCGGGCCTCGGCACGAAACTGCATCTCGGCGTCATGCGCGAACTTGTTCTCGAAAGCGTTTTCGCGGTCCTTGAAGGTGGTCATCTCGGGATCTCCTGACTGGGAAACGGGCGTTCGGGTTCAAATAGGCCCTCCGGCCCCTCGCGCACAAGGGCAGATTGTGCCGCAGGCGCGCCGCGCGGCACCGCGATCGCCGCCGACGCGGCTTTTCTTTCGCCCCGGCAAGGCGTATACGCGCCCGGAACGGTGCCCGGCGGCGCCGTCTGACGGATTCGGAGAACCAGAACACATGGCACGGCGCAACAAGGTCTATGAAGGCAAGGCGAAGATCCTTTACGAAGGCCCGGAGCCGGGCACGCTGGTGCAGTATTTCAAGGACGACGCCACCGCCTTCAACGCCGAGAAGCTGGCCACGATCGAGGGCAAGGGCGTGCTGAACAACCGCCTGTCGGAATTCTTCATGACCGGGCTCAACAATATCGGCGTGCCGACGCATTTCATCCGCCGCATCAACATGCGCGAGCAACTGATCCGCGCGGTGGAGATCATCCCGCTGGAGGTGATCGTGCGCAACTACGCCGCCGGCTCGATCTCGAAACGGCTGGGGCTGGAAGAGGGCACGCAGCTGCCGCGGCCGATCGTCGAATTCTCCTATAAGAACGACGAGCTTGGCGATCCGCTGGTCCCCGAGGAATACATCATCGCCTTCGGCTGGGCGTCGCAGCAGGACATGGACGACATCGTGGCGCTGGCGCTGCGGGTCAACGATTTCATGTCGGGGCTGATGATGGGTGTCGGCATCCGCCTCGTGGATTTCAAGATCGAGGTCGGCCGCGTCTGGGAGGGCGATTTCATGCGGCTGATCGTGGCCGACGAGATCAGCCCCGATAGCTGCCGCCTTTGGGATATCGAGACGGGCCGCAAGCTCGACAAGGACGTGTTCCGCCGCGACCTCGGCGATCTGGCCGATGCCTATACCGAGGTCGCCCGCCGGCTTGGCGTGATGCCGGTGAACAATGGCAAGGGCGGCAAGCCGCGGCTGGTGAACTGACAGGGCCCGATCGGGCGGGTTTTCAAGGATTTGAACCGGAAAAAAGAAGGGGCAGGGCGATGCGCGCGACCGTCACCGTGATGCTGAAACAAGGCGTTCTGGACCCGCAGGGCGAGGCCGTGCGCCACGCGCTGGGGGCGCTGGGCTTCGAAGGGGTCGAGGGCGTCCGGCAGGGCAAGGTGATCGAGCTGGATCTTTCCGAGGGCACGACCGAGGAGACCGTGACCGAGATGTGCGAAAAGCTGCTCGCCAACACGGTGATCGAGAGCTACCGCATCGAGATGGGCTGAGCCGATGAAGGCCGCACTGCTCGACGCCCCGCGTACCGACCTGAGGATCGAGGCCATGCCCGACCCGGATTGCCCACGCGATGGCGTGGTGCTGGACATTCTCGCCTGCGGCATCTGCCGGTCCGACTGGCACGTCTGGGTCGGGGCCGACCCAGATGTCAGCTTCCCGCAAATCCCGGGGCATGAATTCTGCGGCATCGTGCGCGCCGTAGGCCGGGAGGTGACCCAGTGGCGCGAAGGCGATCGGGTGATCGCGCCCTTCATCCTTGCCTGCGGCACCTGCCCCGATTGCCATGCCGGTAACCAGACCGTTTGCGCCACGCAGGTCGTGCCCGGCTTCACCGCGCCCGGCGCGTTTGCCGAACGCATCGCCGTGCCCCGCGCTGATGCCAACCTCACGCGTCTGCCCGAGGGCATGGACCCGGGCCTTGCCGCCTCGCTCGGCTGCCGGGTGACGACGGCGTGGCACGCGCTGACCGGACGCGCCGCGCTGGCGCCCGGCGAATGGCTGGCCGTTTGGGGCGGTGGCGGCGTGGGACTGGCCGCGGCACTGATCGGCAAGGCGCTTGGCGCGCGGGTGGTGATGGTCGACGTCGTGCAGGAAAAGCTCGATCATGCGAAACGCCTCGGCATCGACGCGGGCGTGAATGCCGGCCACGGTGACCCGGTCGCGGCGGTGCGCGAGGTCACCGGCGGCGGCGCGCATCTGGCGATCGAGGCGCTCGGGATCGCGGCGACCACGATCAACGCCATGAAAAGCCTGCGCAAACTGGGCCGCATGGTGCAGGTCGGCATGCCCGCCGGGGCCCATGCCAGCATGACCCTGCCTTGGGACGTGGTCTATTCGGGGCAACTGGCGATCTACGGCACGCGCGGCATGCCGGCGTGGCGCTACCCCTCGCTTCTGTCGCTGATCGAGGGCGGCGGGCTGGACCTTTCGCCGATGATCGCGCGCCGGGTGGCGCTGTCGCAGGCAACGGCGGAACTGGCCGCTTTCGACGGGCCGGCACCGCCGGGGGTTGCCGTGATCACCGATTTCACCCGCTGAGGGGCTTTGCCCGGAACGCCGGATAGGCTAATGCGCGCGAAAGCGCCCCCGCAACGAAGGACCACCTCCATGAAAGCCGCCGTCATCGTCTTCCCCGGGTCCAACTGCGACCGTGATCTGGCCGTTGCCTTCCGCAAGGCGGGGTTCGAGGTCGCGATGGTCTGGCACAAGGATAGCGGCCTGCCCCAAGGCACGGATATCGTTGCCATTCCGGGCGGCTTTTCCTTCGGCGATTACCTGCGCTGCGGGGCCATCGCGGGCCGCTCGCCGGTGATGACGGGGGTCGCGGCGCATGTGGCACGTGGCGGCTACGCGCTTGGTATATGCAACGGCTTCCAGGTGCTGTGCGAAACCGGGCTGCTGCCCGGCGCGCTGATGCGCAACGCCGGCCTGAAGTTCATCTGCAAACCGCAAGCCCTGCGGGTCGAGACCGGCGAAAGCGCCTTCACCCAAGACTACGCCGCGGGGCAGGAGGTCACCGTGCCGCTGGCGCATCACGATGGAAATTACGTCATCGACCCCGAGGGGCTGGCGGCGCTGACGGCGGAGGACCGGATCGCCTTTCGCTACCTTCGCAACCCCAACGGCTCGGTCGATGACATCGCCGGGATCCTGTCGGCGAACCGCCGGGTGCTGGGGATGATGCCGCACCCGGAACGCGCCATTGACCCGGCCCATGGCGGCGCTGACGGCTGGCCGATGTTCACCGGGCTCTGCACGGCGCTTGTCGCTGCCTGAATGGCTTGTGGCCCATCGGCCAACCCCCTAGTTTCGCGGCATGAACAGTCCGACCCGAACCGATCTTGTCCCGCGCATGCCGCAGGGGCGCCGTGCATGGGTGTTGCGCGGCCTGCTGGTGCTGTTTCTCGCGGTTGCGGGCGTGGTTGTCTGGGTCTCCAACATCTGGCTGACCGACCGCTTCACCGAGACCACCCGCAACCGGGCGGAACTGCGCCTTGCTCTGTATTCCGGGTCGATCATATCGGAGCTTCAGCGCAACTCGGTCGTGCCGCTGCTTCTGTCGCGCGACCCGACGCTGACCCGCGCGCTGTCGACGGAGGATTATTCGCAGACCTCGCAGAGGCTGATGTCCTACCGCGAGGAGATCGGCGCCGCCTCGATCGTCCTGTTGGACCGCGAAGGCCGGGTGGTGGCCGCGACCGATCGCGCCGCCATCGGCGAGGCGCACGCGGAAAAGGCTTATTTCGCTGAGGCACTGGACACCAACAGCACGATTTTCACGACCTCCGAGCTTGAGACCGGTGCCTTCGATTTCACCTTCTCGCGGCGCGTTGACGACGACGCGCTGACGCTTGGCGTGATCCTTGTCCGGGTTGATCTGACCCGCCTGACGGATCGCTGGCGGGGCACCGCCGAGGCGGTCTTCGTGGCCAATTCCGAGGGACGCATCATCTTGTCGACCGAACCGCGCTGGCGGGGCCGCAGCGAGGCCGAGGCGGTCGCCGTTCAATCGCCCGACAGTGCCATTCAGCGCGCCATCGAGGCGGCGGGCGACTGGGCGTTCACCACCCCCAACCCCTATTTCGGCAGCGAGGCCACCCTGCGGCTTGAAAGCCGCATCCCGTTCCGGGGCTGGTCGCTGGTGTCCTACAGCGCCTATGATTCCGTGCGCGAGCGGGTGAACGGTGTCCTCGCGCTCGAAATCATGGGATTCGCCCTGCTGCTGGCCGGCGCCTTCTACATGCTCAGCCGCCGGGCCCGGCTGCAATCGGTGATCTTCCAGCGCGAGTCGGCGGAGCTTCGCCGTTTGAATGACCGCTTGCAGCGGGAAATCGCCGAGCGCCAGAAGGCCGAGAAGAACCTCGAGGAGGCCGAGTCCAGCCTCGCCCAAAGTTCCAAGCTGGCGGCGCTGGGCGAGATGTCGGCCGCCGTCAGCCACGAGTTGAACCAGCCCCTGGCGGCGATGAAGACCTACCTGGCGGGTGCCAAGCTGCTGTTGCAGCGCCGCCGGAGCGAGGAAGCGCTGTCATCGTTCCAGCGCATCGACGACCTGATCGAGCGGATGGGCGCGATCACCCGGCAACTGAAATCCTATGCCCGCAAGGGCGGCGATGCCTTTCAGGAGGTCGACCTGCGCGAGGCGCTGTCCTCGGCGCTGACCATGATGGAACCGCAGTTGCGGCAAATGACGGTCGAGATCACCCAGACGATCCCGCCGGCGCCGGTGCTGGTGACGGCCGACCGGTTGCGGCTGGAACAGGTGATCATCAACCTGATCCGCAACGCGCTTGACGCGATGAAGGGTGAGGAACGGCGCAGGTTGGACCTGATCCTTGCCGGGGGTGACGAGGTCGTCTTGACCGTGCGCGACTCGGGACGCGGCATTGATGATCTCGACGCCCTGTTCGAGCCGTTCTACACAACCAAGCAAGCCGGCGACGGGATCGGCCTCGGGCTGGCGATCTCTTCGGGGATCGTGAAGGATCTCGGGGGGCGCCTGACCGCGCGCAACGGGGAAGAAGGCGGCGCCGTGTTCGAGGTCCGCCTGCCGCGCGCCGACCGCGACAGCGCCGCCGCCGAATAGGGATGAGAGGAAGAAATCCATGCGGATCGCGATCGTTGATGACGAACAGGACATGCGCCAATCCATCAGCCAGTGGCTGGCCCTTTCGGGGTTCGAGACCGAGACCTATGCCAGTGCCGAGGAGGCCCTGAAGCAGATCGGCCCGGATTTTCCGGGTGTCGTTGTCAGCGACATAAAGATGCCCGGCATGGACGGGATCAGCTTTCTGCGGCGGCTGATGGGGATGGATTCGAGCCTGCCGGTGATCATGATCACCGGCCATGGCGACGTGCCGATGGCGGTTGAGGCGATGCGCATCGGGGCCTACGATTTCCTCGAAAAACCGTTCAACCCGGACCGGATGACCGATCTGGCCAAGCGCGCCGGACAGGCCCGGCGGCTGACACTGGACAACCGCGCGCTGCGCCGCGAACTCAGCGACGGCACCGTCCTGATGCGCAAACTGGTCGGGTCGAGCCCCGTGATGGAGCGGTTGCGCGAGGATATCCTCGATCTCGGGCAGGCAGATGGCCATGTCCTGATCACCGGCGAGACCGGCACCGGCAAGACGCTGGTCGCGCATGCGCTGCACGCGGTGGGGCCGCGGGCGGGCAAGCCGCTGATCTCGGTGGCCTGTGCCGCGCATGACGAGGCGGCGCTCGGCGCGCTGCTGTTCGGCCCGGCTGGCGAGACGCAGGACCTGCCGCTTGTAGAACAGGCGCGCGGTGGCTCTTTGTTGCTGGAAGGGGTCGAGGCGCTGCCGCAGGCGGTGCAAGCACGGCTGTTGACGGTAATCGAGGGTATGGGAATGCCGGCGGATACCCGCATCGTGGCGATCTGCAACGCCGCCGACCCCGAGACCGGCTGCGAACAGGCGCTGCGCCCCGATCTGTTCTACCGGTTGGCGGCGATGCGCATTGACCTGCCCCCGTTGCGCGCGCGCGGCGAGGATATCCTGACCCTGTTCAACCGTTTCGGCGACGAGTTCGCAGAGGAATACGGCACCGAGGCGCCGCAGGTCAACGCGCAGGAAGCGGCGCAGCTTTTGCAGGCGCCGTGGCCGGGCAACGTGCGCCAACTGATCAACATCGCCGAACGCGCGATCCTGCAACAGCGGCGCGGGTCCGGCACCATCGCCTCGCTGTTGATGGCAGAGGGCGAGGAGGCCGGCGCGCAGGTGACGGCGGAGGGCAAGCCGCTCAAGGAATACGTCGAAGCGTTCGAGCGGATGCTGATCGACAACACGATGCGCCGGCATCGCGGCTCCATCGCCGGGGTGATGGAAGAATTGTCGCTGCCGCGCCGGACGCTGAACGAGAAGATGGCCAAGTACGGGCTGAGCCGGTCGGATTACCTGTAAGGTTCCGCCATCGACACCGGGTAACCGGAAGGGGCCGGTTTCACCCGCCCTTGCCGGGGCCGTCTTTTTCCGGCGCTTCGGCGCGCGCTGCACCGTTCGCGCGCGGTCTGGAGGGGCGCGGGCGACGAGGTGTTCTTGACCAAGAACCCGGGCAGGGCGGCCTTGCATGGTGGGGGGCATGGGCCGCTCACCCGCAAATCGCCGCTATGCTGCAACCCGTGACGGACGAATTGCCATTGTAATCCCCCCGCAAGTGCCCTTAATGTCACAATTGCGGGATATAGGTTTTCGAAATCCCGCAAAAGTTTCTCCGACCGGCTTCCGGCGCGCGGCAAAGCGGCGCCGATTTCGGGCGGATCGACGGAGCCCGACGGGCTCCTCCATGAGGACGTGACCGGGTGCGCCCGGGCCGAAGAACGGGTGGCTGGGCACGACCCCTGCCGCCGGAGACAAACCGCGATGCAACGCGTGCGCAGAATTGAGGAATGGCAGGGCAGGGCGAACGCTCCGGCCGCATTTCCCTGCGCCACCGGTATCGCCCTTTCAGGACATCATGCAACCGCCAAGAAGGCGCCCCCCGGGCACCCGGCGGCGTGTGCATGTGCAAGGATAACATGGCGAAGAAAATGCTCATCGACGCCACGCACGCGGAAGAGACCCGCGTCGTCGTGGCGGACGGAAACAAGGTCGAGGAATTCGATTTCGAGTCGCTGAACAAGCGGCAACTGGCAGGAAACATCTATCTGGCGAAGGTCACGCGGGTCGAACCCTCGTTGCAGGCGGCCTTCGTGGATTACGGCGGAAATCGCCACGGTTTCCTCGCCTTCTCGGAAATTCACCCCGACTACTACCAGATCCCGGCCGCCGACCGCGAGGCGCTGCTGGCCGAGGAACAGGCCTATGCCAAGGCGCTGGCCGAGGCCGAGGCGCAGGCGGAGGCAAAGCCGAAACGCAGCCGCCGCCGGCGCAAGAAGCCCGCGGATGGCAGTGAAACGCAGGCCGCCGATATGCGCGACGACGCGGTTGCGACCAGTGACGCCGGAACCCCGACCGGTATGGACGTGGTCGACCTCGATGGCGATGAGGACGACAGCCAGCTGGTGACCGATGGCGCCCCCGCGGGCCCGGAGGTCGAGGCGCCCGCGCAAGATGCGGATGTGGCTAAGGCCGGGGACGAGGCGTCGGAGACGGCGGCCGCGCAGGACACTGCCGCAGAAGCGGGAGCGACCCCGGTCGAGGACTCGTCCGAGGACGATGACGACACAAATGGCACACCGGACGCGGCATCCGTCGATCCCGACATCTCCACCGTTGCCGATGATGACGATCAGGAAGAGCTGCGCCCGGTGCGCAAGCCGCGCCCGCGTCGCTACAAGATCCAGGAAGTTATCAAGGTGCGCCAGATCATGCTGGTGCAGGTGGTCAAGGAAGAACGCGGCAACAAGGGGGCGGCGCTGACCACCTACCTGTCGCTGGCCGGGCGTTACTGCGTGTTGATGCCCAACACCGCGCGCGGCGGTGGCATCAGCCGCAAGATCACCAACGCCCCGGACCGCAAGAAGCTCAAGGAAATCGCGACATCGCTCGACGTGCCGCAGGGGGCCGGGCTGATCGTGCGCACCGCCGGCGCCAAGCGCACCAAGACCGAGATCAAGCGCGACTACGAATACCTGCAACGCCAGTGGGAACAGATCCGCGACTTGACGCTGAAATCCATCGCGCCGGCGCCGATCTACCAGGAAGGCGACCTGATCCATCGCTCGATCCGCGACCTCTACAACCGGGATATCGACGAGGTGCTGGTCGAGGGCGAGCGCGGCTATCGTCACGCCAAGAGCTTCATGAAGATGATCATGCCCTCGCATGCCAAGAACGTGAAGCATTACAGCGATCCGATGCCGCTTTTCGCGCGCTTCCAGGTCGAGGGCTACCTTGCCGACATGTTCAACCCGGTGGTGCAACTGAAATCCGGCGGCTACATCGTGATCGGCGTGACCGAAGCGCTGGTGGCGATCGACGTGAACTCCGGTCGGGCCACCAAGGAAGGCTCGATCGAGGAGACGGCGACCAAGACCAACCTTGAAGCCGCCGAGGAAGTGGCGCGCCAGTTGCGTTTGCGCGACCTTGCCGGGCTGATCGTGATCGACTTCATCGACATGGACGAGCGCAAGAACAACGCCGCCGTCGAGAAGAAGCTCAAGGACAAGCTCAAGACAGACCGGGCCCGCATACAGGTGGGTCGCATCTCGGGCTTCGGCCTTCTGGAGATGAGCCGCCAACGCCTGCGCCCCGGCATGATCGAGGCGACGACCGCGCCTTGCCCGGCCTGCCACGGCACCGGTCTGGTGCGCTCTGATGACAGTCTGTCGCTTTCGATCCTGCGGCAACTGGAAGAGGAAGGCACGCGCCAGCGCAGCCGCGAGGTTCTGGTCACGGCGCCGGTCGGCATCGTCAATTTCATCATGAACGCCAAACGCGATTACCTTGCCGAGATCGAGGCGCGCTACGGTATGGCGGTGCGGATCGAGGCCGACCCGATGCTGGTATCGCCCGATTTCAAGATCGAGAAGTTCAAGACGGCCACACGGCGCGTCGCGGCGGTGACGCCGGTGATTTCCATGGATGGCGGGCTGCTCGACACCATTGACGAGGAAACCGCCGCGGAAGAAGAGGCCGAGGCCGTGGAGGCCGCCGAGGCGACGGCGGAACCAGCGGCGCGACCGGCCCCCGAGGCACCGCCGCAGGACGACCAGCCCAAGAAGCGACGCCGGCGGCGGCGTGGTGGTCGTGGCCGTCGCAAGTCGGAGTCGGGCGAGGATAATGGCGCCGAGTCGCAGGCCAATGATCAGGCGGATCAAGCCACCACTGCCGAGGCGCCGTCAGGTGACCAGCCCGACAAGGCGGTTGAGGCCAAAGCGTCGGCGGACACCGATGGCGAGCCGGCGGCCCCGGCTGACACCGAACAGGCCGAGGAAAAACCCAAGCGCAAGACCCGGCCGCGCCGCAAGAAGAAGACGGAGGCGCCGCAGCCCGACGTGACCGAAGCGCCCGCCGTTGATGCCGCCCCGGCGGCAGCAGAGGCGGCCCCGGCGCAGGAACCGCCCGCGCAAGACGCTCCGGCCGCCCCAGAGGGCGCGCCCGCAGAGGCGACTGTGGACGGCCCGGCACCGGGTGCCGAGGCCGAGCCGGTGCAAGCCGATCCCGCGCCAACCGAGGCGCCCGGGTCCGAGGCGGATGAGACGGTCACGGTTGACCCCGCAGCCGAGGCGCCGGCACCGGATCCCGCCGCAGCCGACCCCGCCGCGGATGGGTCCGATGTCGCGGCGTCGGAACCCGAGGCCCCGGAGACCCCCGAAGCCGAGACGCCCGGGGAGCCTGACCAGGAGCCTGCCGAGGCGCGCGGCGAAGGCGCGCCGCAACCGGCCATGGCCGGGGCAGAGGACACGTCCGACAAGCCCCGCAAACGCGGTTGGTGGTCGCTTTGACAGATTGCGATCGGACGCCTGAGGCGTCCGGTCGCTACGCGCCGAACGAAAAACCGCCCCGAAGCGTCAGGCTTCGGGGCGGTTTTCTTGATCGGTCAGATCAGGGCGCGTGCGGCCAGCACGGCCCCCGATCAGTTCATTTCCGCGCGGATTTCGGAGACCATGGCGGCCATGCCTTCATAGGGGGCGTAGCCGCGCAGAAGCTCCTCGTTCATCACGAAAGTCGGTGTGCCGCTGATCTGAAGCGTACCGGCCAACTGGTGATTGGCGGCGATGACCGCGTCCACGTCCGGGCTGTCCATCCCGGCAAGAACGGCCTCCGCGTCAAGGCCGAGCCCCTCGGCGAGGCGGGTCAGGCTGTCCTCGGTCACGTCGCTGCGCATTTGCATCAGGCCGACATGCACCAGCTCATAGGCGTCGTCGCCAAGCGTCTGCAGGGTCGAGATGGCAAAGCGCGACGCCATCACCGACTCTTCGCCGAGGATCGGGAACTCCTTGATGATGTAGCGAATGTTGCCATCGGTTGAAACCAGCCGCTCCACGTCGGGTTGCGCCCGCCGGCAATAGCCGCAGCGGTAATCCATGAATTCCACCAGCACGATATCGCCATCGGGATTGCCGCCTTCCCAGTCATGCGGGCTTTCGAAAATGGCTTCCGCATTGGACAGCACCAGCGATTGGTCCTGCACCGCCTCGGCTTGCGCCTGACGCTCTTCAAGGACGGAAATCGCCTCGATCAGCACTTCGGGGTTTTCCAGCAGGTAGTCGCGCACCTCGGTGCGGAAGGTGGATCGTTCGGCCTCGGTCATGTCGCCGATTCCCTGCGCGGCAAGCGGCGCTGCGACAAGCGCGGCGGTAAGGGCCAGGGAGGCGGCAAGGGCAAGTGTCTTCATGGTCTCTATTCACCTTTCGTCAAGAACTCGTTGCGCTACCCCTAGCACATCCTGCGCGCGCAGCCATCCCGGGCTGCCCTGCGGCAAAAGACCCGAGGCGCGATTGGCATGGATCTGCGCGTCCTCGAACCGGGCCAGAAGGGCGTAGCGTTCGGCGGTCGCGGCGGAAGCCAAACCGTTCTGCCCGAGCCGGGCATGGGCCAGGGCCAGGTCGCGCAGAAGGCGGGGATTGAACGGGTCGCGGGCGCGGGCGCGGTTCAGCACCTCCAGCGCCTGCGCGTTGCCCGATTGCGTGTCGCCGGCCAGCAACGCCCGGCCATAGCCGGCAAGGATCAGCGGTTCGCGCGGGGCAAGCTCCACCGCGCGGGCATAGGCTTGCACGGCGGGACCGTAGCGGCGCGATTCATAGAGGATCTGGCCGCGCAATTCGTGGTAATACGGGTCCGTGGGGCGCATCCCGATCAGCGAGTCCACCTCCGACAGGGCAAGGTCGGTCTCCGGCTGGCGGTGATAGGCGATGGCCCGGCGCAGCCGCGCGACCTCCGAGGTGTCGTTCCGCCCGACCCGGCGCAGTGTCCATGACGGCGCGCGCAGGAAGGCGGTCAGCTTGCCAAGCGATCGCTGGTACCAGTAGAGCGTCGCGGCGTCCGGTCCCGGCGTGTCAAGTCCGCCGATCCGCGCGCGGATCGCGCGCAACCGGTCGCGGGTCAACGGATGGGTCAACAGGTAGGGGTCTTGCCGGCGGGCCGAGAGGGCCTCCTGCCCGCGGAAGATGTCGAGCACGTCGAGAAGCGCGTTCGGGTCCACGCCGGCCGACACCATGTAGTCGATCGCCGCGGCGTCGGCGCTGGCCTCTTCGGCGCGGGTATGGCTGAAAAAGACGCGCTGAGCGGAGGACGCGGTGCCAAGCGCGACCCCGACTCCCGCGGAGGCATCCCCCGATGCGATCCCCGCGGCGGCCCCCAGCAAGAGGCCGAGCCGGGCAACGGTTCCCGCATTGCCTGCATTCGCCGCGCGCCGCGTGAAATGGCCATTGGCGATATGGGCCGCCTCGTGGGCGATGATCGCCTGAACCTGCGCTGGTTCGTCAAGCCGCATCAGCAGCCCGGAATGTATGAAGATATGACGGGGATCGACCACGAAAGCATTCAGCGATCCGTCATCGACGACGATGATCCGGGTCGAGGTCGGCAGCCCGGCGGCGCTCAGCACCGGGGCGGCAAGTTCCTGCAGGCCGTGCTCGATCTCCGCGTCACGGATGATGGACTGGGCCTGCGCCGCCATGGTCATGGCGAGAAGGCAGATCGCGGCGAGGCGGGCGAGACGTGACATTGACCTTCCCGGGGATGACTGCTTCAACGATGTCCAGCTTAAGGAGAGGACCATGCGCACATCAACCCGTTCCGGCGTTGACCCCTTCATTGTGATGGACGTGATGGAACAGGCTCGCGCCGCCGAGGAGGCCGGGCGCCACATCATCCACATGGAGGTGGGCCAGCCCGGCAGCGGCGCCCCCGACGCCGCGCGGGCACGGCTTGCGGCCGAGATGGAGAAGGGGCCGCTGGGCTATACCGTCGCCCTTGGGCGTCCCGATCTGCGCGCGGGCATCGCGGCGCTTTACGAGGAGTGGTATGGCGTCACGCTTGACCCGAACCGCGTGATCGTGACGGCGGGGGCCTCGGGCGCCTTCCTGCTGGCCTTCACCGCGCTTTTCGATGCCGGGGAAAAGGTGGCGCTGGGGGAGCCGTGCTATCCAAGCTATCGCCAGATCCTGAAAGCGCTGAGCCTTGAGCCGATCGGATTCCAGACGACGGAGGCAAACCGCTTCCAGCCGGTTCCGGGCGACGTGACCGATGACATGGCCGGGCTGATCGTGGCCTCGCCCGCCAACCCCTCGGGCACGATGCTGGACCGCGCGGCGCTGGGTGCGCTGGTCGAGGCTTGCGCCGCGCGCGGCGTGGCGATGATCTCGGACGAAATCTACCACGGGCTTCAATACGAGGGCCGGGCGATCTCGGCGCTGGAGGTCTCCGATGACCTCTACGTGGTCAATTCCTTTTCCAAGTATTTCTCGATGACCGGCTGGCGGCTTGGCTGGCTTGTGGTGCCCGAGGACCATGTGCGTGTCGTGGAGCGGCTGGCGCAGAACATGTTCATCTGCCCGCCCCATGCCGCGCAGGTCGCGGCGCTTGGCGCGCTTTCGCCCGAGGGCCGGGTGGAGCTTGACGGCCATCGCGCGGTCTACGCCACCAACCGGAGGCTGATGCTGGCGGGGCTGGCGCAGGCGGGGTTCGACCGGGTCGCGCCCGCCGACGGGGCGTTCTACGTCTATGCGGATGTGTCGGACCACACCGATGACTCGCTGGCTTTCGCCGCCGAGATCCTGCGCGAGGCCGGGGTTGCCGTCACGCCGGGGCTGGATTTCGACCCGGTGCGCGGCGCCAGGACGTTGCGCTTTTCCTATGCGCGCGCCACTGCGGATATCGAGGAGGGGCTTTCCCGGCTACAGGCCTTCATGGCTGCCCGGGTCGGGTGAAGAGCCGCGACAGCGCGCCCACCGGCGACCAGCGCGGGCGGCTGAAGATCGCGCAGCTTTTGCGCCCCCTGACCGCGTCAAGGTAGGTGCGCGCGTGATCGGCACCGAAATCGTTGATCCAGAAGCCGATGGCCGAGAGCAGGTTGAACTGGTCGTGCAGTTCGACAAGTTCGTATTGCGTGCCGCCGTCGACGGGTTGCAGGCGTTCGAACATCTCGCAGCGGGTCTTGCGCCCGTCATGGACGGTGATCGCCTCGCTTTGCCGGGTCAGGTGGTCCTCTTGCAGGATGCGGACCCAGTGGATCTGGTCTGGGTCGAAACCGGTCAGTCGCAGCCGGTCGCCGCCCGGCATCGTGAAGCGGACGGGAAAGAAGCCCTTGCCGTCCTCGGGCCCGCAGATGCGCCCGGCCAGTTCGGTCCCCGGCAGGGGGCAGAGCGCGCGGCGCACCTCGTCGGGGTCGAGGTCGGTGCTGATCACCGTGCGGTGACGCCCGCGGCCCGTGGTCATGGCCGTGCCGACCGCGATGAAGACGGCCATGACCAGAAGCCAAAGCAGGAACCAAGCCAGAAAGATCAGCATCACGGCCATGCCTTGGCTGATCCCGGTGCCACCGGGCCCGACCCCGGCGATGGCCAGTTGCAGGTAGGGTGTCGCGGTCAACAACAGCGCGAAGGCGATGGAGGCTGTCAGCGTGTCTATCCAACCCGTCGGAAACATCACCGCCGAAAGCGCCACGATGGCGGTCCAGAACAGCATCAGCGCCAGCAGGTTGGCCGGATCGCCGAACAGGCTGAGCGACGGCGCCACCAGCCAAGACAGCGCCGCGCCCGCGACCACGACAAGGACCGAGCAGGCAATCAGCCGGCGCAGCCGGTAGAGCCGATACAGGATGTGGCGATACAGGGCGGGAAACGCGGACATGGCAGCAGGTCACCGGGTTTGGGGATCGAAAGCGGTCTGCTAGCTGTGCCAATGCAATACGGGCAGATTGTGGCGGTGAGCGTGCCATTTCTTGAAGTCCGCGCCGCACGCGGGCGCGCCATATTCGGCGTCGGGCGGCATCTGCCTGTCATCGCGGCGGTTTTCGGTTCTTGGGGCCGGGGCGGCGCTCTGTTACCGTGCCGCGAACAATTCGTTTCGACGAGGTCCAGATGCTGCGTGCAGTGCTTGTTTTCCTGATGCTGTCCGTCACGACCCTGCCCGGCGCGGCGCAGGATCTGCGCGCACTCGCACGCGTGCTGGCCGATGGCTCGCGGCTGGCGGATGACGGGCGCGACGTGGTGCTTGATCTCGCGCTGACGCAGGCGGTGCCCTACCGGGTGTTCGTGCTGGAGGATCCACGCCGCGTGGTGCTCGATTTCCGAGAGGTCAACTGGTCGGAGCTGGACGCGGGCTTCGACCGGTCCGACGGGATCGAGAGCGTGGCGACCGGGCGCGGCGATGCCGGCTGGTCGCGCATGGTGCTGCGGCTGGCGCGCCCGATGGCGGTGGCCGAGGCCGGGATGCGCACGGACGAGACCGACGGCAGCGCGCAAGTGCGGCTGCGGCTGGAACCGGTCGAGGCGGCCGCCTTCGCCGATCGCGCCGCGCATCTGCCCGCCGGTGTTCGCCTGCCACCGGTTCCGGTGGGGCAGGGTGACGCCGCGCCGCGCGAGGACGGGTTGATCATGGTGGCGCTGGACCCCGGCCATGGCGGGGTCGATCCCGGCGCGCTGCGCGACGGCCAGAGCGAGGCGGACCTGATGCTGAGCTTCGCCATGGAACTGCGCGAGGTCTTGCTGCGGTCGGGCCGGTTCGACGTGATGTTGACGCGCGAGGGTGACTGGTTCGTGTCGCTGCCCGAGCGGATCACGCTGGCGCGCGCGGCCCGGGCCGATGTCTTCCTGTCGCTGCATGCCGATGCGCTGGCGGCCGGTCAGGCGCGGGGGGCGACCGTCTATACCCTGTCGGACACGGCCAGCAATGCCGCATCAGAAGCATTGGCCGAGGCGCATGACCGCGCCGACCTGCTGGCCGGGGTCGATCTGGCGGGCAATGATGACGCGGTGGCCGACGTGCTGTTGGACCTCGCGCGTCTGGAAACCGCGCCGCGGGCCTCGGCGCTGGCCGATGCGCTTGTCGCGGGGATCGAACGGTCCGGGCTGCCGCTGCACCCCAACCCGCGCATGGAGGCGGGGTTCTCGGTGCTGAAGGCGGCCGACATCCCCTCGGCTCTCGTCGAGGTCGGCTTCCTGTCCGATGCGCGGGACCGCGAAAACCTGCTTGATCCTGACTGGCGCGCGGTGATGCAGGCGGCGATACGCGACGCGTTGCTCGACTGGGCCGAGGCCGATGAGGTGCGGGCCACGATGGTGCGGCAATGACAGCCGGATCGTTTCGGCGCCATCCCGGTCTGCCCGGGCAGACCGGTTGGACTGCCTGAGGATGGCGGCGTGCTGACCCGGACGCGACGGCAGGTGATGGCCGGACTGATGGCGCTGACCGGGGCGGCGGGTCTGCCCGGATGCGCCGCGTCGCCGGTCAGCCGCCTGCCGGGGCCAGCATCCCCGTCCGACCTGCGCGTTGCGAGCTTCAATATCCGCTACCTCGACCTCACGCGCTCGGGGCAGGATGGCGGCCGGAGCCTTGCGGCATGGGAGGCGCGGCGCGCGGTGGTGGGCGCGGTGCTTTCTGCCATCGGGGCCGACATCATCGCCTTTCAGGAAATGGAAAGCTGGACCGGCCAGCCGCAGGCCGGGCCACCGCTGCAACGGCGCTGGCTGTCCCGCCACCTGCCCGGTTACGCGGTCGCCGCCGAAAGCTGCCTTGACGGACGGGAAAGCGGGCAGCCCATCTTCTACCGCGCGGTTCGCTTCACGCCGCTTGAAGCCTGCGTGCGCGATCTGGGCGACGCGGCCGGGTCCGCCGGGGCTTTCGCAGGGTATGGCGACCATGTAGCATCGGCGCGCTTGCGCGACCGCGAAACCGGCCGCCCGCTCACGGTGCTGAACCTGCACCTGCATTTCAGCGACCGGTTGCGCCGCGAAAGCGGTGCACGAATGGCCGCGGCGCTGGCCCGTCAGGCGATGGCGCATGGCGATGACGTGATCGTGCTGGGCGACATGAACGCGCTGGCCCGATCGCGCCCGATGCGGGTGCTGGCCTTGGCCGGGTTGACGCCGGTGCCAGCGAGCGGGGCCAGTTTTCATTTCAATACCGGGATCCATGCCTTTGGCGCCATAGATCATGTCCTGCACGGACCCGGCTTTCGCGCTCTTGGCCCCGCGCGGATTCTGCGCGCGCGGTCAGGGCATGTCTGGCCCTCGGACCATTACCCCGTCTTTGCAGATCTCGGGCCGGCCTGACCGGCGGCGCCGATCAGGGCATCAGCCGTTTGACGTAGCCGGGCAGGGCGAAGGCCGCCTCGTGCACCTCGGGCGTGTAATAGCCCGTCTCGATGCCGGCCTCGGCAAAGCGCGCCTCCAGCACCGCGAGCGGCATGTCGCGCGCCGTGCCATCGGTGCCCCAGCCGAAGGCCATCGGCCCGCCGGCATAGGTGGGCACGGTGGCAAGGTAGCAGGTCGCGTCGGAAAAGAGCGCTTTGAAGGCTCGCATCGTCCCCGTCAGTTCCGCGCCCTGCATGAAGGGCACGCCGTTCTGCGTCACGAGGATCCCGCCGGGATTGAGCCGCCGTTTGGCATGACCGTAGAACGTGTCGGTGAACAGAACCTCGCCCGGCCCGATCGGGTCGGTGGAGTCGACGATGATCACGTCGTATCCCGGCCCGTCGCGGCGCATGAAGGCGGCGCCGTCGTCGATCACGAGCTCCAGCCGCGGATCGTCGAAGGCGCCGTCGGAAATCGCCGGAAGATATGTCTTGCAGAACTCTACCACGCCGGCGTCGATCTCCACCATCGTGACATGTGCGACACCGTCATGGCGCAGCGCCTCGCGTGCCATGCCGCCATCGCCGCCGCCCACGATCAACACCCGTTTCGCGGCGCCATGGGCAAGGATCGGCACATGGGTCAGCATCTCGTGGTAGATGAAATTGTCGCGTTCGGTTACCTGCACCACGTCGTCGAGCGTCAGGACCCGCCCGAAGAGCCCGTTCTCGAAGACGCGCAGGCGCTGGTGATCCGTCTTGCTGTCATAAAGCACGGAGGTTTCGCGCAGTGCCTGCGCGTGATCGTCGTGCAGGGCCTCTATCGTCCAGCCTGTCATGTCGCGCATCGGTCTGCCCTTCAGGCGGCGGCGTGGTCGGAGACGAGGCCCGACCCACGCCGAAGCTCTTTCACCCGCACGTTCTCGGTGTGGAAATGCCGCTTCAGCACAGCGACCGCGCGCCACGGATCCGCATCGCCGCACATGAACACATCGAACGCGCCGTAGCCGATCTCGGGCCATGTGTGCACCGAGATGTGGCTTTCGGCCAGCACCGCCACGCCCGACACGCCCTGTGGGCTGAACTTGTGGGTGTGGATGTGCAGAAGCGTTGCACCGCAGTCGGTCACGCAATCGCGGAATGCCTGCTGGATGCGGGTTTCGTCATCCAGCCCGTGGCCGTTCACGACCTCGAGGATCAGGTGGGTTCCGGCGAACACGTCGCCATCCCGACGGATGAAATGATCATCCCGCGTTTCATCGAATAGTGCGGGCACGTGGGGGCCGCTTGTGTCTTCCGCGTGGGCGCCTGTCTCCAGACCAGTCCCCAGTTGGAAGAGGTTGGCGCTGTCCATGGCGCTCCCCTTCTTACCAGTAGAGTGATGTGGCGGGTCCTTAGCGCCCCCCTTGGCCTTGCTGCCACGGGTTGGGATCGTCCCCGGTTCGTGGGCGGCACATAGGGCCGGGCCTGAGTCGGTGCAAGGTGTTTCTCGGGCCGGCCGCGAAATCGGTCCGACGAAGATTAAGCTTGGTTTGATCCATATCAATTCAGGAAGTGGTCTTTGTATACTATTGCGTATCCAAATGAACGTTGAGGAGGACCCAATGTCCGCGGACAAGATCATGGCCTCGCGCCGCGCGTTTCTGGGCGCGATGGCGACCGGGGGAGCGGCCGCTGCGCTGCCGATGGCCGGACCGGCCGAGGCGCAACAGGTTTCGACCAATGCCAGCATCGTCATTCTGGGGGCCGGCGCGGCGGGCGCAGCCCTCGCCAACCGGCTGTCGGAGCGGCTCGACGGGGCGACGATCACCATCATCGACCCGCGCCAAGAGCATTTCTACCAGCCCGGCTACACGCTTATCGCGGCGGGGCTGAAACCGGCCAGCTACTCGGTCTCGACCACCGCCGAATGGCTGCCCTCGGGCGTGCGCTGGATCGCGGAGGGGGCGGCCAATATCGACCCCGAAACGCAAGTCGTGACGACCGATGGCGGCGAGACGGTGGATTACGATTACCTGATCCTCGCCACCGGCCTTGAACTGCACTACGAGGGCATCGCCGGCATGTCGCGCGACCTGATCGGGCAGAACGGCATCGGCTCGGTCTATGCCGGCCCGGAGGAGGCCGCCGCCACGTGGCGCGAGATGGACCGCTTTACCGAGACCGGGGGACGGGCGCTGTTCACGCGCCCCGCGACCGAGATGAAATGCGCCGGCGCACCGCTGAAATACACCTTCCTGACCGATCACTACCTGCGCGAAAAGGGCACCCGGGGTCGATCCGAGGTGATCTATGCCGCGCATTCGAGCAGCCTGTTCTCGGTCCCGATCGTGCATGAAAAGGTGCGTATGCTCTACGATGATCGCGGGTTCGACACGGTCTACAACCACGTGATGACGGCAATCGACCCCGGCGCCAAGGTGGCCACGTTCGACACGCCCGACGGCCCGGTGGAGATCGACTTCGATTTCACCAACGTGATCCCGCCGATGCGCGCGCCCGCGGTGATCCGCGAAAGCGGCCTTGCCTGGGAGGATCGCTGGGTCGGGCAGGGCTGGGCCGAGGTCGACCCGTACAGCCTGCGCCACCGCCGCTATCCCAATGTCTTTGCCGCGGGCGATGTCGCTGGCGTGCCCAAGGGCAAGACCGCGGCCAGCGCCAAGTGGCAGGTGCCGGTGGTCGAGGATCAACTGGTGGCGCAGATCGCCGGAGACACGACCGATCACACCTATAACGGCTACACCTCCTGCCCGCTGATCACCCGCGTCGGGCGCGCGATGCTGGTCGAGTTCGACTACAACAACACCCTGACGCCCTCCTTCCCCGGCATCATCGCGCCGCTGGAGGAGCTCTGGGTCAGCTGGTTGATCAAGGAAGTGGCCCTGAAACCGACCTACTACGCCATGGTGCGTGGCCGCGCCTGAGGAGGAAAGACAATGGAAAATCCGAGCTTTGGAATGTTCATCGCCGTGTTCGAGGAGATGTTCGGACCGGTCCTGTTCTGGCTGATGGTGGCTGTCGCCGCGGTGGTGACGGTGCTTTACCTCTACGTTCTGATCCGTGACCGCGCCGTCAGCTGGCGCAAGTTCCTGCTGGCGCAGCTGTCGATGCCCGTGGGGGCCGTGGCGGCGGTGGTGTTCTTGTGGTGGGTAACCAGTTCCGGCCTTGGCGATGTCGGTGGGCCGATCGACGTGATCACGCTGCTTGGCGTGGCGGTGCTTGGGGCCGTGGGGATGGCGATCCTCGTCTACACCGCGCAGTCACTGGTTCGCGGACAGATGGACGATGACGGGTGAAGCGGCTCTCCTGTTTGAGGTAAAATAATACCGCTATCGCAAAGTATTGAAAAATAGTCACTTTGTGGATCTGGTTGCCGAACAACGCGGTTGACCCGGCTAGGTAAATCGTTAGAACACATCCATCCGACGGGGGGCTCTGGCCCCTCGTTCGCTGTTCAGACGATCCGGGCAGAACCTCGCCCCGGTCCCGCAAGGAAAAGAGAAATGAAAACCTACACCGCTACCCCGGCGGATATCGACAAGAGCTGGATCCTGATCGACGCCGAGGGCGTGATCCTGGGCCGTCTCGCCTCGATCATCGCCATGCGCCTGCGCGGCAAGCACAAGGCGTCCTTCACCCCGCACATGGACATGGGCGACAACGTCATCGTCATCAACGCCGACAAGGTGCAGTTGACCGGTGACAAGCGCAACAAGCCCAATTACTGGCACACCGGCTACCCGGGTGGCATCAAGTCCCGCACCACCGGCCAGATCCTCGATGGCGCGCATCCCGAACGGGTCGTTACCCAGGCCGTCAAGCGGATGTTGCCGGGCGGATCTCTCAGCCGAAAGCAGATGACAAACCTGCGCGTCTATGCCGGGGCAGAGCATCCGCACGAGGCCCAGGCACCGACCGTGCTGGACGTGAAATCCATGAATTCCAAGAACACGCGGAGCTGAGACCATGGCCGAGACTATCACTTCGCTCGAAGAGCTTCAGGCCGTGGCCGGTGGCGACGCCGCCGCCCCCGCGATCGAAACCGAAACCCCGCGGGAGCCGCAGCGCGACGCGCTGGGCCGGTCCTATGCCACCGGCAAGCGCAAGGAATCCGTCGCCCGCGTCTGGATCAAGCCGGGCTCCGGCAAGGTCATCGTGAACGGCAAGGACATGGGCACCTATTTTGCCCGCCCCGTGCTTCAGATGATCCTGCGCCAGCCCTTCACCGTCGCCGGCGTCGAGGACGAATTCGACGTCTACGCCACCGTCAAGGGCGGCGGCCTGTCCGGTCAGGCCGGGGCCGTCAAGCATGGCATCTCCGTCGCGTTGCAGCGCTACGAGCCGTCGATGCGTGGCGCGCTGAAAGCCGCCGGCTTCCTGACCCGCGACAGTCGCGTGGTGGAACGCAAGAAGTTTGGCCGCCGCAAGGCCCGCCGCAGCTTCCAGTTCTCCAAGCGCTAAGTTCGAACGTTCGAATTTATTATATAAAACAAGGGGTTGCGTATTTCGCGGCCCTTTTTTTATACGTAGCAGAATTGTAGCAGGCCCTGGTGGGCTGTGTGTGGTCTTTTTGCTGGAAAACAGCGGATTTATTGTGTTTGATTGTACTCAACGCTGCTTTGGATGAGTGGCATAGTGAGGCTTGGATTAAAAGGGTTGAGATGATGGGGCAGTATAACGTTGCTAAAGCAGTATTGAGTTTTTTTATTATTGCGGGCTGGATATTGATTGCATTGGGTGCGCTGATATTGGCGTATTCAATTACTAATGGTGAGTTAGCGTTATTAACGCCAAGTCTTGCGTTGGCAATTTCTGGTATGTTGACGATAGCAACTACGCAAATGGGTTTAGCGCAGATTGCAACGGCTGAAAATACATACGCTATATATGGCTTGGTTAAAGCGAATTTGGATAATAACTCTAAAGCGACTAACTCATTTGTTAAGGGCGTAGTTAGTTCCAGTTCAAACTTACAAGAAGGTGTGCGGCGCATTAAGGTTTATAAGGGTAGGGAAATTTTAAAGACTAAGGTGTCACATCCCGCATGATTATATGGTCGCTTCTTGAAGAGCCCTGGCTTCTGTCGCTGCCAG
>QVQC01000020.1 GCA_003428585.1 Nioella halotolerans | reverse complement strand
ATAGGTGGCGCCGGCCTTCGCGGCCAGAAGCGCCTGGTTGGCGGAGAAGCACAGCGTCACGTTAGTCTTGTAGCCCTCGCCGGTCAGCGCCTTGCACGCCTTCAGCCCGTCAAGCGTCAGGGGCAGCTTGATGCAGATGTTTTCCGCGATCCCGGCCAGCTTGCGCCCCTCGGCGATCATCGCCTCGGCCTCCAGCGCCACGACCTCGGCCGAGACGGGGCCATCAACCATGCCACAGATTTCACGGGTCACCTCGGTGATGTCGCGGCCCGATTTCAGGATCAGCGACGGGTTGGTGGTGACACCGTCGACGATGCCGATATCATTGAGTTCGGCGATGGCGTCCACGTCGGCAGAGTCGACAAAGAATTTCATGGGTCAGTCCCCTTGGGGTTGGTGGCAGGCGGTACGCGTTGCATACCCCAGCTTTGGCAAGGCGAAAACCCCAACCTTGATTGCGGTAACATGAACGACGTGCAGCGAGAGCAGGACCATTTCGAAGAGGGCAGCCTTGTCGGCGTGGTGACGGCGGAACCGCTGGACCGGGTGCTGGACTACAAGGCGCCGGTGGGCGGCTGCTGGCTGGGCGCTTTCGTGCAGGTGCCGCTTGGGCCGCGCAAGGTGCTGGGCGTGGTTTGGGGGACGGGGCGCGGCGACTGGGACCCGGCGAAGATCCGGCAGGTGATCAAGGTGCTGGACGTGGCGCCGATGCGCGCCGAGATGCGGGACTTCCTGACACGCGCCGGCGCCTACACGCTGACCCCGCTATCCGCGATGCTGCGGCTGGCCACCCGGGTGCCGGGCCTTCTGGATCCGCCTTCGATGCGCAAGCTCTACCGCCTTGGCGACCGCGCGCCCGACCGCATGACCGATGCTCGCACCCGTGTGCTGGCAGTGCTGGAGGAATATGGCGGCGTCAGCTTCACCCTTGGCGAGTTGTCGGAAATGGCGGGGGTTACCGCGTCGGTCGTCAAGGGGTTGGTGAAGCACGGCGCGGTCGCGGAGTTCGACACGCCGCGCGACGCGCCCTACCTGCCGCTGGACCCCGGCCGGCCGGGCAAGCCCCTGACCCCGGCGCAGGCGGCGGCGGCGGCGCGGATCGGCGAGGGTGTGCGCGGCGGCACCTACGGCACCACGCTGCTGAAAGGTGTCACCGGGTCGGGCAAGACGGAGGTTTACCTCGAGGCCGTGGCCGAAACTCTGCGTAAGGGGCGGCAGGCGCTGGTCCTGCTGCCGGAGATTGCCCTGACCAGCGAATTCCTGACCCGCGTGAAGGCCCGCTTCGGCGCTGAACCCGCCGAATGGCATTCCGGCGTCACCATGACCGAACGCCGCCGCTGCTGGCGCATGGTCGGGCAGGGGGCGGCGCAGCTGGTCGTCGGCGCGCGCTCGGCGCTTTATCTGCCGTTCCGCGACCTTGGGCTGATCGTGGTCGACGAGGAACACGACACCTCCTACAAGCAGGAGGACGGGGCGCTGTATAACGCGCGCGACATGTCGGTGCTGCGGGCGTCCCTGAATGATGCGCAGGTGGTGCTGGCCTCGGCCACGCCGTCGCTCGAAAGCTGGTGGAACGCCGAATCGGGGAAGTATACCCGGATCGACCTGACCGACCGCTTCGGCCCCGCCGTCATGCCCGAGATGCGGGCCATCGACATGCGGGGCGAGGATATGCCGGGCAGCCGCTGGATTTCCCCTAGCCTTCAGGGCGCGGTCAAGGCACGGCTGGAAAAGGGCGAACAGGCGCTTCTTTTTCTCAACCGGCGCGGCTATGCGCCGGTGACGCTGTGCCGGGCCTGCGGCGAGCAGGTCGGCTGCGATCAGTGCGACGCGCGGATGGTGGAGCACCGGTTCCTCAAGCGCCTGATGTGCCACCAATGCGGCGAGACGAAACCGATGCCCGAGGCCTGCCCGTCCTGCGGGGTGGAGGGCAAGATGGCGCCCGTCGGGCCCGGGGTGGAGCGACTGGCCGAGGAGGCGGCAGCATTGTTTCCGGATGCGAAACAGGCGGTTCTGTCGTCGGACCTGTTCGGGTCTGCGCGGGCGCTGAAAGCCCGGATCGCCGAGATCGCCGAGGGCGAGACCGATATCATCATCGGCACGCAATTGGTGGCAAAGGGGCACAACTTCCCCCGGTTGACACTCGTGGGCGTGATCGACGCCGATCTGGGCTTGCAGGGCAGCGACCTGCGCGCGGCGGAACGGACCTTTCAACTGATGCGGCAGGTGGCGGGGCGCGCCGGGCGGGCGGAGGTACCGGGCACGGCGCTGTTGCAGAGCTTCCAGCCCGAGCACCCGGTCATCCGGGCGATCCTGTCGGGCGACGAGGAAGGATTCTGGCGGGCCGAGGCGGCGGAACGGCGCGCGACTGGCATGCCGCCTTTCGGGCGGCTGGCCGGCATCGTGATCTCGGCGCCCGAGGCGGCGGCGGCCTTCGAGCTGGGCACCCACTTGGCGCGGGCCGACGCGCCGATCCGTGCGATCGGCGGGCAGGTCTTCGGGCCGGCCCCGGCGCCGATCGCGCGCATTCGCGGGCGCCACCGGGTGCGGCTTCTGGTCAAGGCACCGAAGGGCGCGCCGATACAGGGCGGTCTGTCGCAATGGCTTGGCAACCTCAAACTGCCCGGCGGCGTGCGGCTGAGCGTCGATATCGACCCGCAGAGCTTTTACTGAGGGCGACTCCGCGCAGTCCCTTTTTGCCGAGGTGACCCTCAGTAGGGGGACTTGGCCGAACGGTCGGCGGAGAGCGATTGCTGCCGGCTTTCGACCAGCCGTTCGATCGCGTCGGCGAGGTGAACCTCCGCGATGTGGTCGTCGCCGGCGGCCACGCGGATGCGGTGCGCCTCGATCATCACGTCGGCATGGGTGCAGCCGGTGGGCGGCTCGAAGCGGTAGCAGGCCAGTTCGATCAACAGGCCCATCGGGTCCTTGAAGTAGATCGAATCCATGAACCCGCGATCCTTGGGGCCGGAATGGCGGATGCCACGGTCATCCAGCCGCTTGACGCATTGGCTGAAACTGGCCTTGCTGACAGCGAAGGCGAGGTGATGGACGCACCCCGGATCGGTCGGGGTGCGGCGTGGGTCCGGGCTTCGGTTCTCGTTGGTGAAGACGGTGATCAGCCGACCATCGCCCGGGTCGAAATACAGGTGCCCCTCGCCCGGGTTGTCTAGGTTGGGCTGGTCGAAGATGAAGGGCATGCCCAGCACCCCTTCCCAGAAGTCGATGGATGTCTGGCGATCGGCCCCGGTCAGCGTGATATGGTGCACGCCCTGCACCTGTAGCTTGCGCATGGTGGTCTCCCTTCTCGGGAAGATCCTAGGGCGATGCGCCCGATCCGCCAAGACCGGGCGCTGTGCCTGCCGGAAGGGCGCCTGTGCGGAGTTGTCCGTTCAGCCCGCCGCGCGCGAGTGCCGCTTGCGTTCGTGCGGGTCGAGGAAGCGCTTGCGCAGGCGGATCGCGTTCGGTGTCACCTCCACCAACTCGTCATCGTCGATATAGGCGATTGCGGCTTCAAGGCTCATCTGCACCGGTGGCGTCAGGCGCACCGCGTCGTCGGTGCCCGAGGCACGCACGTTGGTCAGTTTCTTGCCCTTGAGCGGGTTGACCTCGAGATCGTTCTCGCGGGCATGTTCGCCGATGATCATGCCGGTATAGACCGGTGCCTGCGCGCCGATGAACATGCGCCCGCGGTCTTCGAGGTTCCACAGCGCGTAGGCGACCGAGGTGCCGTTTTCCATCGAGATCAGCACCCCCGCCCGGCGGCCCGGGATCGGGCCCTTGTAGGGCGCCCATTCGTGGAACACCCGGTTCAGCACGCCGGTGCCGCGGGTGTCGGTCAGGAACTCGCCGTGATAGCCGATGAGCCCGCGCGAGGGCACATGCGCGATGATCCGGGTCTTGCCGGCGTTCTGCTTCATCTCCGCAAGGTCGCCCTTGCGGGGGCCGGTCAGCTTCTCGATCACCGCGCCGGCGAATTCGTCATCCACGTCGATGGTGACTTCCTCGACCGGTTCCAGCTTCGTTTCGCCGTCGTCGCGCATCAGCACCTGCGGCCGCGAGATCGACAGTTCGAAGCCCTCGCGGCGCATATTCTCGATCAGCACGCCCATCTGCAATTCGCCGCGCCCCGCGACCTCGAAGGCTTCGCCGCCGGGGGTGTCGGTGACGCGGATGGCGACGTTCGATTCGGCCTCCTTCATCAGCCGTTCGCGGATCACCCGGCTTTGCACCTTCTTGCCGTCGCGCCCGGCAAGCGGGCTGTCGTTGATCCCGAAGGTGACGGTGATCGTCGGCGGGTCGATCGGCTGGGCCGACAGGGGTTCATCCACCGCCAGCGCGCAGATCGTGTCGGCCACGGTCGCCTTCGACATCCCCGCGAGCGAGACGATGTCGCCGGCTGACGCTTCCTCGATATCCTGCTGGCCGAGGCCGCGGAACGCCTGGATGCGTGCGACGCGGAAGCGTTCGATATTCTCGCCAAGGCGCGACAGGGCCTGCACCGTTGCGCCGACCTTCAGCTTGCCCGACTCCACCCGGCCGGTCAGCAACCTGCCCACGAACGGGTCCGCGCCAAGCGTGGTGGCCAGCATGCGGAAATCTTCGTCCTTGCGGGCGATCTGCTTGGGCGGGGCGACGTGGTTCACGATCAGGTTGAACAGCGCGTGCATATCCTTGCGCGGGCCGGTCAACTCGGCATCTGCCCAGCCGTTGATGCCGGAGGCGTACATGTGCGGAAAATCGAGCTGGTCGTCATCCGCGTCAAGCGTCGCGAAGAGGTCGAACACCTCGTTCAGGGCGCGGTCGGGTTCGGCGGCGGGCTTGTCCACCTTGTTCAGCACCACGATCGGGCGCAGCCCGAGGCGCAGCGCCTTGGAGGTGACGAATTTCGTCTGCGGCATCGGCCCCTCGGCGGCGTCGACCAGCAGCACCACGCCATCGACCATCGACAGGATGCGTTCCACCTCGCCGCCGAAATCGGCGTGTCCGGGTGTGTCGACGATATTGATGCGCGTGCCTTTCCACTCGACGCTGGTCGGCTTGGCGAAGATGGTGATCCCGCGCTCGCGTTCGAGGTCGTTGCTGTCCATCGCCCGTTCGGCGACGGCCTGGTTTTCGCGGAAGGCGCCCGATTGCTTGAGGAGTTCGTCGACCAGCGTGGTCTTGCCATGGTCGACATGCGCGATGATCGCGATATTGCGGAGGTCCATCGACATGGGCCTTTCAGATTGAAGAGAGTTGCCACGGGCGTTACATCCCCGCGCCGGGAATGGCCAGCCGAAAACGCCGCCGTCCCGGGGCGCGCCGGGTCTTCACGGACATTGTGCCGCTGTCAGTCGCGCTTGCGCAGGCGCACGACGACATCGACCTTGGCGACCTCGTAGCCCGTGGGCGGTGTCGGCAGCGTGGCGATCTTCATCTGCGTGGCATTGGCATCGACCAGCGTGCCGTCCTCCTCGTAGTAGAAATGCGGGTGATCGTCGGTGCGGGTGTCGAAATAGCTGCGGGTGCCGTCGACGGTGACTTCCTTGATCAGCCCGGCCTCGCAAAAGGCGCGCAGCGTGTTGTAGACGGTGGCCAGCGACACCTTGTCACCGGCCGCGACGCTGGCGGCGTGCAGCCCTTCGGCCGTGACATGCCGATGCTGCCCGTCGCCCACCAGAAGCGTCGCCAGCGACAGGCGCTGACGGGTCGGGCGCAAGTTCGCGCGCGCCAGCCACTTGGAACTGCGTTCAAGGGTTTCGGGGGTCATTCCGCCACTCGGTCTTTGCATCACCCATCAATATATGCGTGATCCCCCCCGGTTTTCAAACGGATTCGGCCAGATTCCGGATCCCGCGGCCAACAGCACTTGCCTTGCACCACGGGTTGTGCAGGTGCTAGAGGGGTGCGGATTTGCACACCCGAACGCTTCGGGCAATGAAAGAGGGCAGACAGGGATGACGGATTACCCCACCAGTTTCGACAAGGACGATCTGCTGAAATGCGCGCGCGGGGAGCTGTTCGGCCCCGGCAATGCGCAGCTGCCCGAGCCGCCAATGCTGATGATGGACCGGATCACCGACATTTCCGGTGATGGCGGTGCGCATGGCAAGGGCCACGTGCTGGCCGAATTCGACATCACCCCCGACCTGTGGTTCTTTTCCTGCCACTTCCCCGGCAACCCGATCATGCCCGGCTGCCTCGGCCTTGACGGGCTGTGGCAGTTGACCGGCTTCAACCTTGGCTGGCGCGGCTGGCCGGGGCGGGGCTACGCGCTTGGCGTGGGCGAGGTGAAGCTGACCGGCATGGTGCGCCCCGACCGCAAGCTGCTGACCTACAAGATCGACTTTACCAAGGCCGTGCAGACCCGCCGCCTGACGATGGGCGTCGCCGATGGCATCGTCGAGGCGGACGGAGAGGTGATCTA
>QVQC01000045.1 GCA_003428585.1 Nioella halotolerans | reverse complement strand
GCGACCAACAGAGCGATCAGGCAGCCTTATCGGCGAAGCCAAACGCGTTGATCAGACTTTCCTTAACGTAAATTGCTTTGTTGCAAAAATGGTGAAGCGCAGGCTTCCCCTTCCCAGACGGACGTATCCTGCGGGCTCTGTGACTGGAGGTGCGGAGCGCGGTGTAGCCTGACCTGCTCCCCTGAAAAGTCCTCGATTTGAGCTTAGCCTGTTCTTCGACGAAGGAGACAGATGATGAAAAGAAGCCGTTTCAACGAGGAATAGATCATTGGCAATCTGAAGGAGCATTTCCGCCTTGATGCGGTAAAGCTTCGGAATCCGGGTAGTGCGAAGGGTGCAGGTTGGCGGAAGCAAACGAAGCGGACGTCCGAGGCTACGACCATTGGGGAAATGAATTCCTGTTTGAACTGGTTGCGTTGTGCGGCGACTGCCACGACCACGTTCATGCCAAGGGCGACCACGAAGCTTTGGTGAGTGGTTGCAGCGGTTTCCCCTTGTTGGTCCCGCGCTCCACGGTCATGTAGCCCGCCGCCTCGATCTTGTTCAGCGCGCGTTTGACCGACTTGGCGTGCTTGCCGATGGCCGCGCCTATGGTCTCGAAAGACGGGCGGCTCTCGCCGGTTTCGTGGTCAGCATTGGCCAGCGCCAGGTAGAGCGCTAGGCGCAAGGCGTTGTCGTCCAGGTCGTGGTCTGTGACCATCTCCATGAGGTATTGCAACTTGATCTTGCAGAAGGGTAGAACCTCAGACATCGGCCCCTCCCGCGACAGGTCCAGTCGTTGACGCGGGTGGCAGCCCGGTCAGCGGCCTCTCGGTTTCTGAAGGCCAGTTCTTCATAGAGCCCCGCCCGAAAAGCTGAATAATCCGGATCTGCCCCGAAAGAGGGCTGAGGTATGAGGGGCTAAGTCTCTGTATTATTGGTCGGAGTGGCAGGATTCGAACCTACGACCCCTGCCTCCCGAAGACAGTGCTCTACCAGGCTGAGCTACACTCCGACCGTGTCGGGCGGGATAGCCGGGGAATCGTGCCTTTGCAAGAGCGATTTCGCCGCCTCGCTTGATCCACCGCGCATTCCCTGCAAGAAGGCGTACAACCGACAAGACGAGCGATACCATGGAAAAAAACGCCTCTATCCTGCTGACCGGCGGAACCGGATCTTTCGGATCCCATTTCGTGCCCATGACGCTGGAAAAATACGATCCGGCCCGGCTGATCATCTATTCGCGCGACGAGATGAAACAGTGGGAGATGGCGAAGAAATTCGGCGACGATCCACGCGTGCGCTTCTTCATCGGCGATGTCCGGGATCGCGACAGGCTTTACCGGGCGCTCGACGGGGTGGACTACGTGGTGCATGCGGCGGCGACCAAGATCGTGCCGACGGCGGAGTACAATCCTTTCGAATGCGTCAAGACCAACATCAACGGCGCGATGAACCTGATCGATGCCTGCATCGACAAGGGCGTCAAGAAATGCGTGGCGCTTTCGACGGACAAGGCCTCGTCGCCGATCAACCTTTACGGGGCGACGAAACTGGCCTCGGACAAGCTGTTCGTGTCTGGCAATTCCTATGCCGGCTATGATGGCTGCCGCTTTGCCGTCGTGCGTTATGGCAACGTGATGGGGTCGCGCGGATCGGTCATTCCGTTCTTCAAGTCGATGGCCGACAGCGCCAAGTTACCCATTACCGACGCCCGTATGACCCGCTTCATGATCACCTTGCCGCAAGGGGTGGAACTGGTCTGGCACGCGTTCGAGGACATGCTTGGTGGCGAGATCTACGTCAAGAAGATCCCGTCCATGAATATCCTCGATATCGCCGAGGCCTGCGCGCCGGGGCGTGACCACGAGGTTGTCGGCATCCGTCCCGGCGAAAAGCTGCATGAACAGATGATCGGCGAGGAAGACGCGCCCCATACCTACGAGTATGACGAGCATTTCAAGATCCTGCCGGCGATCCACAACTGGTCGAAGGATGCGGGCCGCATCAAGAACGGGCGCAAGGTGGCCGCAGACTTCGCCTATACCTCCGATACCAATGCGGAGTGGATGGATATCGACACGCTGCGCGGCTGGATCGAAGCCAATGCTGAAACCATCGGGCATTTCTGATGGGCGGTGCGGGCTTCATCCCCTACGGTCGGCAAGACATCACGGAGGACGATATTGATGCCGTCGTCGCGGTGCTGCGCTCCGATTTCCTGACGCAGGGGCCGAAGGTGCCCGAATTCGAGACGGCGATTGCGCACGCCACGGGGTCTTCCCACGCGGTGGCCGTGAACTCCGCCACCTCGGCGCTGCATGTCGCGTGCCTCGCGCTCGGCCTTGGCCCCGGCGGTCTGGTCTGGACGGCACCCAATACCTTCGTCGCCACGGCCAACGTCGCGCGGCTGTGTGGGGCGGACGTGGATTTCGTCGACATCCGGGCCAGCGATTATTGCATGGACCCGGCCGCGCTGGAGGCGAAACTCGCCGCGGCGGACCGCAAGCCAGACATCCTGATCCCGGTCCATTTCGCGGGCCAGTCGGCGGACATGAAGGCCATCGGCGCGATTGCCAAGGCACACGGCATCCGCGTGATCGAGGATGCCAGCCATTGCATCGGTGCGGACTACAACGGTCGGCCGGTCGGCGCCTGCGAATTTTCCGATATCTGCGTTTTCAGCTTCCACCCGGTCAAGATCATCACCACCGCCGAGGGAGGCGCGGCCACCACGCAGGACGCTGGGCTCGCGGCGCGGATGGGGCTTTTCCGGTCCCACGGTGTGACCCGCGACCCGGCGCTGATGGAGACCGAAAGCGCGGAGCCCTGGGAATACGACCAGGTCGCGCTTGGCCTCAACTACCGGATGACAGAGATGCAGGCGGCGCTTGGCGTGACGCAGGCCGCACGCCTGCCCGAGGTCGTCGCGCATCGGCAGCGCATGGCGGAACGCTATCACGCCCGGCTCGCCGATCTGCCGCTGATCCTGCCATGGCAGAACCCCGACGGGGCGTCCGCCCTGCACCTCTACCCGATCCTGATCGACACCGACAAAACCGACCGCACGCGGCGGGCGGTCTTTGATCACCTGCGAGCGAACGGAATCGGGGTGAACGTGCACTACATCCCGGTTCATACACAGCCCGATTACCGGCGGCTCGGGTTTGCGCGTGGCGACTTCCCCGTGTCGGAATGGTATTATGCGCGTGCGATCTCTATCCCGCTCTACTACGGGCTGGACGAGGACAAGCAGGATCGCGTGGTCGCCGCCTTGCAAGCGGCGCTTGCGTGACGGTCAGGGCACGAACAGGCGGCTTTGCGGGCGCAGGCGCCGCGTCAGCCACAGCAGGTTACCCGGCGCCATGGCGATGCACCCCTCGGTCGGGTGGCCGGGCTTGCGCCAGCGGTGCAGGAATATCGCGGAGCCGTGGCCGGGATGGGCAATGGGCCAGTTCCAGTCGGTGACCAGCACGAGATCGTAAAGCCGGTCACCCCGCGCAAGGCGTTCATGGCTGCCGGGGTAGGGCGCGCGGACCATCTTGTTGTAAACGGGCCGCCACGGATCGTCGGACCACAGGTCGCCGGGGCCGATGGGCAAGGCCCAGTCCGCCGGCCGCGCCATGCGGTCGGGGCGGTAGAGGCAGCCGACGATCCGATGCACCCCGCGCGGCGTCGCGCCGTCGCCTTCCCGCTTGGCCGCGCGGATGCCGCCCTTGCCGATGGCGCAGGGCAGCGTGCGGCCCATGACGCGCAGGCCCATGGGGGTGAGGACCATGTCGCGCGGTGTCACCGTCATAGCAGGTGTCCCGATTTCTTCGCCTTCACATCGAGGTAATGGGCGTTGTGGCGGTTGGCCGGCGTGACCAGCGGCACCCGGTCGGTGACGGTGATGCCCTCTTCTTTCATCATCGTGACCTTGCGGGGATTGTTGGTCATCAGCCGCACCGCCGAAAAGCCCATGCGGCGCAGGATGTCGGCGCCAAGACGGAAGTCGCGCTCGTCATCCTCGAAACCGAGGCGGTGGTTGGCCTCCACCGTGTCAAAGCCCTGGTCCTGCAGCGAATAGGCCCGCATCTTGTTGGCAAGGCCGATGCCGCGCCCCTCCTGGTTGAGGTAAAGCAGCACGCCGGCCCCGTCCTCGCCCATCCGCGCAAGGGCGGTGCGCAGTTGCGGGCCGCAATCGCATTTCAGGCTGCCGAGGACGTCGCCGGTAAAACAGGCCGAGTGCAGCCGCGCCAGCACCGGCGCCGCGCGGTCGGGGCGGCCGATCTCGATCGCGTAATGCTCCGTGCCGCCGTTCTCGGGTCGGAAGATGTGCAGCCGTCCGGCCTCGGCGGCCTCCATCGGCAGGCGGGCGGCGGCGACGGGGGAAAGCGCGTGATGCTGCGACAGGTCGGCCTGTGTGACGGACGGCGCGAGCCGGGTCAACAGGTGCGTTTCGGCGAATCCCACGGCGTCGCGCAGCGGTATCACGAGCGCGGCGGGCAGAAGTTGCGCGGATTTCACCAAGGCGAGCGCAAGGCGGTGCAGCCCGGCGCTGCCCCGCCGCTCAGCCAGAAGCGGACCTTTCATCGGCATGCGCAGGTCGTCGGCGGGGTCGGCCACGGCGCGGATCCAGCCGGCATCGGCCTCATCCGGCAGTGCGATGCGCGCAAGATCGCCGTCATATGCGACCGCTTTCAGCGTCGCGGCACGGCGATCCGTGATCGCCAGGACCGGCCGCCCAACGGTCCGGATCGCCGCAAGGCGGTCGGCGCGCAGGGTCTCGGCGGCAAGGATCGTGGTATTGCCCAGAACCACGGGCAGGCCGACGCGCAGATCGGCACGGGCGCGGGCGACAAGCTCTGACGGGGTGGGGAATAGCGGCATGGGGCGTTCCGATCGCGGTCAACCCTACATTTAGACTGCCGGGGGCGGATTTGAAACAATTGCTCGCGCCGCGACACGCCTGCGTGAGAAGTTTTTCCACCACCTTGTCAGGGACCTGTTCACACGACATGTCATTGACAGACACGAATTCGGGAGGACAGCCGATGACCAATCTCAAGAAGATCCTGCTGGTCGATGACGACGAGGACCTGCGCGAAGCTCTGGCCGAGCAGTTGGTCATGACCGAGGAATTCGACGTTTTCGAAGCCGGCAATGGCGCCGAGGGGTTGGAGAAAGGCAAGGAAGCGATCCACGATCTTGTCATCCTCGACGTGGGCCTGCCCGATACTGATGGCCGAGAACTGTGCCGCCTGATGCGCAAGCAGGGCGTGAAATGCCCGGTGGTCATGCTGACCGGCCATGACAGCGATTCCGACACGATCCTTGGGCTCGACGCGGGGGCGAACGATTACGTGAGCAAACCGTTCAAGTTCCCCGTCCTTCTGGCCCGTATCCGCGCGCAGTTGCGCCAGCACGAGCAATCCGAGGACGCGGTGTTCCAGCTTGGCCCCTACACGTTCAAGCCGGCGATGAAGATGCTGATCACGGAAGATGACAAGAAGATCCGCCTGACCGAGAAGGAAACCAATATCCTCAAGTTCCTCTACCGCGCGCAGGACGGTGTCGTCGCCCGTGACGTTCTGCTGCACGAGGTCTGGGGCTACAACGCGGGCGTCACCACCCACACGCTTGAAACCCATATCTACCGGTTGCGCCAGAAGATCGAACCGGAACCGTCGAATGCGCGGCTGCTGGTCACGGAAAGTGGCGGATATCGTTTGCTGGCCTGACGCGACCGCAAGATATTGACTATTCGGCCTCAACAACCGATAGTTGATCCTAGGTGGAAACACCGACCTCCCTGTTGGACTGGCCCGATCCTTCGCGGTTCGGGCCGTTTTTTGTGGCGGCGTTTGTCGGCGGCGGGCGATGCCGCAGATATCGGATTGAACCCGGCGCCGGGACACCCTATCGCTGCCGCATCCCGATACGCGAGGTTTGCCCATGCCCTTCACGCTTGCCACATGGAACATCAACTCCGTCCGGCTGCGCGCCGACCTGGTGGCCAGGCTGCTGCGCGAAGAGGCGCCGGATATCCTGTGCCTTCAGGAATGCAAGAGCCCGGTGGACAAGATCCCGGCCTCCATCTTCGCGGCCCTTGGCTATCCCCACATGATCGCGCGCGGCCAGAAGGGCTATAACGGTGTTGCCATCCTCTCGAAACTGCCGATCGAGGAGGCGGGCGCCCACGATTTCGCCGGTCTGGGACACGCGCGCCATATTGCCGGGGTGCTGGAAAACGGTGTGACGATCCACAATTTCTACGTGCCCGCGGGCGGCGATGTGCCGGACCGTGAACGGAACGAGAAATTCGGGCAAAAGCTCGATTACCTTGCGGATATGCGCGACTGGGGCAAGTTCGACGCGCCGGAGAAATCCATTCTCGTCGGGGATCTCAACATCGCCCCGCGCGAGGATGACGTCTGGAGCCACAAGCAGCTTTTGAAGGTGGTCAGCCACACGCCGGTGGAGGTTGAGACGCTCGGCTCCGTCATGGAGGCGGGCAAATGGGTGGACATCACCCGCGCCGACATCCCCGACGGACAGCTTTACAGCTGGTGGTCCTACCGCTCGCCCAACTGGGACGCGGCGGACAAGGGGCGCCGGCTGGATCACGTCTGGGCGACGCCGGATATCGCGCCCGCCGCGCATGGCAGCCGTATCCTGCGGGACGCGCGGGGATGGGAAAAGCCGAGTGACCACGCGCCGGTCTTCGCCAGTTTCGATCTGTGACCGTGGCCCGGTGACCGTCAAAGCGGAACTGACCCCTTCACCTTCGCGGCCATGCAGCCCATATAGGGCGGGACCAATTTCAAGGGGGCGAAGATGCTCGGACTCGATGGAAACCAGACCGGCCCGGTGGCCGGTGACCTGATCAAGGACGGAACCGAAGAAAACTTCATGGCAGAGGTCGTGGAGGCCAGCCAGCAAGTGCCGGTCATCGTCGATTTCTGGGCGACGTGGTGCGGCCCGTGCAAGACGCTGGGCCCGCAGCTTGAGGCGGCCGTGACCGCTGCCAAGGGCAAGGTGAAGATGGTCAAGGTCGACGTCGACGCCAATGCCCGGCTGGCGCAGGCGCTGGCGCAGCAGGGCCTGCCGCTGCAATCCATTCCCACCGTCGTCGCTTTCTGGCAGGGTCGCCCGGTCGACATGTTCCAGGGCGCGGTGCCGCAATCCGAGATCAAGAGTTTCGTCGACAAGCTCATCGGGCTTGCCGGCGGCGAGGCCGATGGCGGCCTTGAGGAGGCGATCGCGGCCGCCGAGGACATGCTGGCGCAAGGCGCCGCCGCCGATGCCGCCCAGACCTTCGCCGCGATTCTCGGCGAGGAACCCGAGAACGCCGCCGCCTTCGGGGGGCTGGCAAGGGCCCACCTGGCGATCGGCGAGACCGACAAGGCCGAGGCGCTTCTGGCCGGTGTGCCAGAGGCGATCGCCACCGCGCCCGACGTGGAGGCCGCGCGCGCGCAGTTGGACCTCGCCCGGCAAGCCGCCAATGCGGGCCCGCTTGCGGAATTGTCGTCGGCGGTCGAGGCGGACCCGGCCAACCTGCAGGCCCGTTTCGACTACGCCTTGGCGCTTCATGCCGCGGGCAAGGTCGAGGAGGCGATAGAGCAGCTTCTGGACATCCTGCGCCGCGACCGTGACTGGAACGAAGGTGCCGCGAAGGAGCAGTTGTTCAAGATTTTCGAGGCGCTGAAGCCGAATGACCCGCTGGCGCTGAAGGGCCGTCGAAAGCTTTCGTCGCTTCTGTTTGCCTGACGGCGCAGGATGCCTACATTGTAGCACATGGTATCATCATCCGACCTGCCCGACACGATCCCGATCTTTCCGCTGCCCGGTGCGCTTCTGTTGCCCCGGGCGCGGTTGCCCCTGCACATATTCGAGCCGCGTTACCTCGCGATGCTGGACGATTGCCTGAAGACGTCGAATCGGCTGATCGGGATGGTGCAACCGCTGGAAACCGGCACACCCGGCCAGTCTCGGTTGCATGAAATCGGCTGCGCCGGGCGCCTGACCCAATTCTCGGAAACCGAGGATGGCCGCTACATGATCACGCTGTCGGGCATCTCGCGCTTTCGCATCCGGGCCGAAAGCACCGGCTTCTCGCCCTATCGCAAGGCGGATGTGACGTGGACGGATTTCAACCGCGACCTTGGCCGCGAGGAGGAAGACCCCGCGTTCGACCGGGAGGTGTTCCTGAAACTGCTCGGGCGCTACTTCGAAGCATCGGAACTGCAAACCGATTGGGAAAGCCTCGAAGAGGCGGATGACGAATTGCTGATCAACTCGCTGTCGATGCTCTGCCCGTTCAGCCTCGAGGAAAAGCAGGCGCTGCTTGAGGCGCCGCAACTGGCCGATCGCCGTGAAACGCTTAGCGCGTTGATGGAGTTCGCCTGTCGCGGCGGGTCCGACGAAACGGCGGTGCAATGACGGAGGGACCCAAGGTCGACCGCAAGATGCTGGAGGCGCTGGTCTGTCCCGTCACGCAGGCAACGCTGTCCTATGACGCGGAGGCTGGCGAGTTGATCTCGCGCGCCGCGCATCTGGCCTTCCCGATCCGCAACGGGATCCCGATCATGCTGGAGGACGAGGCGCGCAAACTGGACTGAGCGGCTTGACGGCGGCGACCGATAGAGTCCTTGATGGCAGGCGACCCAACGTCGCCGGAGCCCCCCATGCTGACCCGTCTTCCCCTGCTGGTGATCCCGCTGATCCTGTTCAATGCCGCGCTGTTCGGCCTGACCGGCGGCGACGATCCCTTCGCCCGGACGCTGTTCACCGTCGAGATGATGTCGGGCGGCACCTGGGCGATGCGATGGGCCGATCTGCTGATCGTTATCGCGCTGTTGCTGCTCTTCGTGGAGATCATGAAATCGACCCGCGTCGGCGCGGTGTCGATCGTCGATCACCTGCTGTCCACGCTGGTCTTCATCGCCTATCTCGTGGAGTTCCTGATGGTTGCCGGGGCCTCGACGTCATTGTTCTTCACGCTGATGCTGGTCGCGCTCATCGACGTGATGGCCGGCTTTTCCGTGTCGATCCGAACCGCCCGGCGCGACATCAATTTCGGTGCGTGAGCGGGTGTCCGCGTTCGCCTCGCCCCCGGGGGGATTGCGCCCTCAACCGTCCAGCAAGTCCTTCAGATAGGCACCGTAGCTGTTCTTCTTGAAGATATCGGCGCGTTCGGTCAGCCGTTCACGCGTGATCCAGCCTCTCTGAAAGGCGATTTCATCGGGGCTTCCGGTTTGCAACCCTTGACGCTTTTCCAGCGTGCGCACGAAATTGCCCGCATCCAGAAGGCTTCCATGTGTGCCGGTATCCAGCCAAGCGTAACCGCGGCCCATGCGTTTCACGGCCAGCAAACCGTCATGCAGGTAGCTTTCCAGCAGGCTGGTGATTTCCAGTTCACCCCGGTCCGAAGGCTTGACCTTGCGGGCGCGTTCCGGCGCGGTGCCGTCGAGGAAATAGAGTCCCGTCACCGCGTAGCTGGAGGGTGGAACCTCCGGCTTCTCTATGATCTCCGTGACCTCGCCCGCGCTGTCAAAGGCGACCACGCCATAGCGTTCGGGATCAACGACGTGATAGCCGAAGACCGTGCCGCCGCCGGTCTGCCGGTCTGCCGCTTCCATGATCGCGGGCAGGCCGTGGCCGAAGAAAATGTTATCGCCCAGAACCATTGCCGAAGACGCGCCATCAAGGAACTCCTCGGCCAGGATATACGCCTGCGCCAGCCCGTCGGGCGAGGGCTGTTCGATAAAGGTCAGCGACACGCCCCACTGGCTGCCATCGCCGAGCGTGCGCTTGAACTGCTCTTGGTCCTGTGGGGTGGTGATGACGGCGATCTCGCGGATTCCGGCCAGCATCAGCACCGATAGCGGGTAATAGACCATCGGCTTGTCATAGATCGGCAAAAGTTGCTTCGATACGCCAAGCGTGACCGGGTAAAGCCGCGTGCCTGAGCCGCCGGCAAGAATGATGCCTTTGCGCTGTGTCATGGCGTCTGGGTCTCGATTTCTTTCAGGATATGGGAAAGGCTGTCCCGCCAGTCTGGGCGCGCGATGCCGAAGGTCGCCTTGGTCGCGCTGCAATCCAGACGGGAATTCGCCGGCCGCTTGGCCGGGGTGGGGAAGTCGCTGGTCGGGATGTCCTCGACCTTGCAGGACAGGCTCGATTGCTGGAATATCTCGCGCGCGAAATCGGCCCACGACACGTCGGGCCTGCCACTGAAATGGTAGGTGCCGGACCTGGAGGAATCGGCCGCAAGTTGCGCGACGATGGCAAGGCAGGCCTCCGCGATATCGCCGGCAGCGGTTGGCCCGCCGACCTGATCCGCGACGATGGTGAGCCTGTCCCGCTCCGCCCCCAGCCGCAGCATGGTCTTGACGAAATTCTTGCCATGGGCAGAGACGACCCAAGACGTGCGCAGGATCGCATGGGTGCCGCCCGCCGCGCGCACCGCGTCTTCGCCTACAAGTTTGGAGCGGCCATAGGCATTGGGCGGCGCGACCGGGTCGCCGGGTTTCCACGGTGTGTCGCCGTCGCCCGCGAAGACGTAATCGGTCGAGATATGGACGAAGGGGATGCCAAGCGCGGTGCAGGCCTGCGCCATGGCGCCGGGGGCCGTGCCGTTGACGGTGGTGGCGAGGTCTTCTTCCTCTTCGGCGCGGTCCACGGCCGTGTAGGCGGCCGCATTGATGACGGCATTCGGCGCGCGCGCCATGATCCAGTCATGAAGGATGGCCCCATCACGCCCAGGCTGACTGAGGTCAAACTGATCGCGCCCTGCGAATTCGGCATCCGGGGCCAGTCGCGCCAATTCGCGCGCCACCTGGCCGGTTTGTCCAAAGACAAGGATCATGCTGTGACCCCCAAGCGTTCCCCAACGCCGTGGCGCTGCTGCAGGGCACGCCACCAGCGTTCATTGTCCAGATACCATGCCACCGTCTTGCGCAGCCCTTCCTCGACGGTGACCGATGGCTGCCAGCCCAATTCCTCGCGGATGCGGGTCGGGTCGATGGCGTAGCGCGCGTCGTGGCCGGGGCGATCGGTCACGAAGGTGATCTGGTCGGCGTAGCATCCATCCTGCTTCGGTCGCAGATCGTCGAGGATAGCGCAAAGCGTCTTGACCAATTGCAGGTTCGTGCGCTCGTTGTTGCCGCCGATGTTGTAGCTGCGCCCGACCGCGCCCTGTTCGCAGGCCAGCAAAAGCGCGTCGGCGTGATCCTCGACATACAGCCAGTCCCGGATGTTCGAACCATCGCCGTAGATCGGCAGTGGCTTGCCGGCGAGGGCGTTGAGGATGATCACCGGGATCAGCTTTTCAGGGAAATGATACGGCCCGTAATTGTTGGAACAATTGGTCAGCACCACGGGTAGGCCATAGGTTTCGTGCCAAGCGCGCACCAAGTGGTCGGAGCTGGCTTTCGATGCTGAATAGGGGCTGCGTGGATCATAGGCCGTGTCCTCGGTGAACTGCACCGACGGGTCGTCCGGAAGCGATCCATAGACCTCGTCGGTGGAGACATGGTGAAAACGGAAGGCTTCGGGCTTGTCGGCCGCCACCCAGTATTTGCGCGCCGCCTCCAGCATGTTGAAGGTGCCGGTGATATTGGTCTCGATGAAATCGCCCGGCCCGTCGATGGAGCGATCCACATGGCTTTCGGCGGCCAAGTGCATCACCGCGTCGGGCCTGTGCATGTCGAAGATCCGGTCCAGCGCCGCCCGGTCGCGGATATCGGCCTGCTCGAACGCATAAAGCGGGCTGTCGGACACGGGCGCCACGTTGTCGAGGCAGGCGGCGTAAGTCAGAGCGTCGAGATTGATCACCTCGTGCCCGCGCGCCACGGCCAACCGCACCACGGCAGAGCCGATGAAACCCGCCCCGCCGGTCACCAGCAATTTCATGTCAATGCCTTTCCCAGGAAAATGGACTGTCGAAATCTCGCATCAATGGTGCGGCGGCGTCCTTGTCCGACAGGATCGCCGCGTCGTCAAGGCCCCAGTCGATCGCGATATCCGGGTCGTCGAAGCGGATGGCGCCATCGGTTTCAGGCGCGTAATAGTCGGTGCATTTGTAAATGATCTCGGTATCCGGTTCGCGGGTGACGAACCCGTGCAGGAACCCTGCCGGGATCATCAACTGCTTGCCGTTTTCGAAGCTCAGTTCGACGCCAACCCATTTTCCGAAGGTCGGGCTGCCTTTGCGGATATCGACCGCCACGTCGAAAAGCCGCCCGCGCCCGCAACGCACCAGCTTGGCCTGCGCATGCGGCGGTGCTTGGAAATGCAGGCCGCGCACCGTGCCGACTTGCGCCGAGAGCGAATGGTTGTCCTGCACGAAGTTGTAATCGAGGCCGTGATCAGCCATGACCCGATTGTTCCAGCTTTCACTGAAGAACCCGCGCGCATCGCCGAAACGGCGTGGCGTCAGGATAACGAGGTCGGGAATATCGGTTCTTTCAATTTGCACCGGAAGCCTCACGAAGGAGTTTGGTAAATACGTCGCCGTTATTCGATACTTTCTGCTGTTTTTCAATACAATTATGCGGCGAGGCGGCGGCCGCGTGGATCAGAAGGCGACGACCGCGTGGATCAAAGTGGCTTGCCTTGCAACAGGCGCGGCACATCGCCGGTCAGTCCTGCAGCCTCGCGAATGAAGCCGCGCCGCAGGCCCGGCATGGCGTTCACCGCGCCCATCCCGAGGTCGCGCGCCGCGCGCAACAGCGGGTTGTCATTGGAAAAGAGCCGGTTGATCAGGTCCGTCGAGGCCGCCAGCGTCGCGGTGTCGAAGCGGCGCCAGCCCTGGTAACGGTCCAGCACGTCGATGGCCGCGAAATCTTCGCCCCGGCGCTTGGCATCTGCCAGCACCTCGGCCAGTGCGCCAACATCGCGCAGGCCAAGGTTCAGCCCCTGGCCGGCAATCGGGTGAACGCCGTGCGCGGCATCGCCGACCAGCGCGAGGTGCTCGTCCACGAACCTCTGGGCGATGGTCAGGTTCAGCGGGTAGCTGAACCGCGCGCCATCCAGCGCGATCTCGCCGAGGAAATCGCCGAAGCGGGGGCGCAACTCCTCAAGATAGCCATCGTCGTCGAGCGCGTCGATCTGGGCGGCGCGGGCGTGGCGCTCGCTCCAGACGATGGAACAGCGGTTGCCGGGCAGCGGCAGGATCGCAAGTGGCCCCGGCGGCATGAAAAACTGATGCGCGATGCCGTGATGCGGACGCTCATGGGCAACGCAGCAGACCAGCGCGGTCTGCCCGTAATCCCAGCCCTGCCGCTTGATCCCGGCACGCGCGGCGGTGCCGCTCTGCCGGCCATCGGCCCCGACCAGCAGCCGCGCCGACAACGTTCGCCCATCCTCCAGCGTCACGGAGGCCGGGCCGGAGGTGTCCTGCGCGATGACGCGGACGCCGGGCAGGTGGGTGACGTTCGGATCGGCTTCCATCGCCGCCAGCAGGGCATGGCGCAGGAACCGGTCCTCCAGCATGTAGCCCATCGGGCCTTCCTCGATCTCGGCATGGTCGAAATGCAGGAAGTAAGGGGCGGGGCCTTCGCCCGCGCGCCCGTCGCTGGCCTTGATTTCCAGCATCGGCTGCGCGTTTTCGCGCACGGCGTCCCATATCCCGATCGCCTGCAACAGCCGGGCCGAGGCGAGCGCGAGCGCGTAGGACCGCCCGTCGAAGCCGCCCGCATCGCGGGTTTCGCCAGGCAGCGCGTCGATCACGGTGCTGCGCAGCCCCGCCTGCGACAGGGCCAGCGCAAGGCAGGGGCCGTTGAGGCCACCGCCGACGATCAGGATATCGGTGTCACAAGCCATGCCCCGCAATATGACCATGCGGGCGGGATTGTCCATGCGGCACGCGCCCGCTAGCCTGCCCCGCGACACCATGGCGGAGGCGGGCAGATGCGGGATGATTGGCAAAGACTTGGGGTGGCGGATCTGGGCCGCGCGATCGGTGCAGGGCAGATCGACCCTGTGGACCTGACCGAGGCCTGTCTGGACGCCATCGCCGGTCATGACGATGCCGGGCGGATCTTTTCCGTCGTGACGCCGGATCGTGCCCGCGCCGAGGCTGCTGCGGCGGCGGACCGGGCGCGGCTCGGGGCGCGGCGCGGGCCGCTGGACGGGGTGCCGCTCTGCTGGAAAGACCTCTTTGACAGCGCGGGGGATGAAACGAAGGCGGGCAGCGACTTGCTGGCCGGGCGCGTGCCGGGGGCGGATGCCGAGGGTCTGGCCAATGCCACCCGTGCCGGGACGGTCTGCCTTGGCAAGACGCATATGAGCGAACTGGCCTTTTCGGGGATCGGCCTCAACCCGGTCACGCAGACGCCACCCAACGTGCATGACCCGGCGCTTGTGCCCGGCGGCTCCTCTTCCGGGTCCGCTGCCGCCACGGCTTTCGGGCTGGCGCCGGCAGGGATCGGAACGGATACCGGTGGCTCTGTGCGGATCCCGGCGGCGTGGAATGACCTTGTCGGGCTCAAGACAACATGCGGCCGGCTCAACCTCGCCGGGGTGGTGCCGCTATGCGAGAAATTCGATACGGTGGGGCCGCTGGCCAAGACAGTGGAGGATTGCGCCCTGCTGCTTGGCGCGCTGGAGGGGGGCAAGGCGGCCGATCTGCACGGGGCCAGCCTTGAGGGGCGGCGGTTCCTCGTGCTCGACACCTATACCGAAGACGCGCGCGAGGGGCCGGCCAAGGGCTTTGCCCTTGCGTTGGACCGGATGGCGCGGGCGGGTGCCCGGATCAGCCACGGCACGGTGGACGGGATCGAGGCGGCGATGGACCTGTCGCCGATCCTGTTCACCGCGGAGGCCTATGGCACCTGGAAACACGTGATCGAGGCCGATCCCGACAAGATGTTCGCGCCGATCCTCGACCGGTTCCGGTCCGGTGCGCGTTACAGCGCGGCGGATTACGTGGCGGCCTGGCAGTTGCTGGATCGGCTGCGCGGGGATTGGGCGGCCGCTGTCGTGGGGTTTGACGCGGTGCTGCTGCCGACCGCGCCCAACATGCCGCCCGATGCCGCGCGGCTGATGAAGGATGACGACTATTACAGGACCGAGAACCTGCTGACCCTGCGCAACACGCGTGTCGGCAACCTGATGGGCCTTTGCGCCCTGACCCTGCCCACCGGTATCGCCGCCACCGGGGTCATGCTGCTGGGCCAGCCCTTTGGCGAGGAGGCGCTGCTTCGGCTGGGCCGCGCGGTGGAGGCGGCGCTGACCTGAGGGCCACAGTCCCGCCCGCCTGTCGCCCCAAAGGGCGCGTTTTTCTGGACCCGGCGCGCGCAAGCCGCTAACCTGTCTTCAAACGGGGCGAAAAACGACCCTGAACCAGAGGCAGACATGGCATTTCCTGAGCGGTTCTCGAACCTGCCAGCATACGCGTTCCCGCGTCTTCGGGCGCTTCTCGACCCTTACGCACCGGGGGCCGAGCCCATCAACATGACCATCGGTGAACCGACCCACCCGTTCCCGGGTTGGGTGGCGCAGGTCATCGCGGAGAATGCCGCGGGGTTCAACAATTACCCCGCCAATGACGGCACGCCGGACTTGCAGGCGGCGATCAGCGGCTGGATCGGCCGGCGCTATGGCGTGGTGGTGGACGCGGCGACGCAGATCCTGCCGCTCAATGGCACGCGCGAGGGGCTGTTCAACGCCTGTCTTGCGCTTTGCCCTGAGGACAAGCGCGGCAAGACACCGGTCGTTCTGACGCCCAACCCGTTCTACCAGGTCTATGCCGTTGCCGCGCTCGCCGTGGGGGCGGAGCCGGTCTATGTACCGGCCACCGAGGCCACCGGCAACCTGCCCGACTATTCCAGCCTGCCCGCGGATGTGCTGAACCGCGTCGCCGTGGCCTATATCTGTTCGCCCGCGAACCCGCAGGGCGCCGTGGCCGGCACGGATTACTGGCGGGAGCTGATCGGGCTGGCCGAGCGCTTCGATTTCCAGATCTTCGCGGATGAGTGCTATTCCGAGATCTACCGCGACACGCCGCCCATCGGCGTGCTGGATGTGGCCGCAAAGATGGCCGCCGACCCTGAGCGGGTGGTGCTGTTCAACTCGCTTTCCAAGCGGTCGAACCTGCCCGGGCTGCGCTCTGGCTTCGCGGCCGGGGGGGCGGAAAGCATCACGCGCATGAAACAGCTGCGCGCCTATGCCGGGGCCCCCCTGCCGGGGCCGTTGCAGGCGGTCGCCGCGAAAGCCTGGGGCGACGAGGCGCATGTTGCGGAAAACCGCGCGCTTTATGCCGAGAAATACGCGATTGCCGACGAGGTCTTCGCACGGGTCACGGGCTACCGCCCGCCGGAGGCCGGGTTCTTCCTGTGGTTACCGGTGGCGGATGGCGAGGCGGCCTCGGTAAAACTGTGGCGCGACGCGGGGGTGCGGGTTCTGCCCGGCGCCTACCTTGCGCGCGAGGTGAACGGCCAGACGCCCGGCGCGGACCGGATCCGCGTGGCGATGGTGGCGGAAAAAGACGACATGCGGCGCGGGCTGATCCGCCTGCGCGACTGCTTGTACGCAAGGTAAGGGAACGGACGATGGCCTATCAGACGCGGCAGAGAGATCCCCTTCTGGACAGCCGGATGCGCGAGGTTCTGGAAAAACGCGGGCAGGAGGCGATCGGCATCGTGCTGATCCTGTCGGGGATCGCCGTGGCGTTGATGCTGGCCTCCTACACCCCCGACGATCCCAATTGGTGGGCCGCCACAGATGCGGTGCCGGAGAACCTGCTGGGCCGGTTCGGCGCGTCCCTTTCGGCGCTGTTGATGCTGATCGTGGGCTGGGGCGGCTACGCGCTTGCGCTTGGCGCGATCGTCTGGGGGGTGCGCATGGCCGCCCATCTGGGCGGGGAACGCGTGCTCGGGCGCATCATCTTCCTGCCGATCGTCGTGGCGCTTGCCGCGATCTACGCCGCAAGCCATGAACCGCCCACGGGGTGGGACCAGAGCTTTGGCCTCGGCGGCGTCTTCGGCGATACCGTCCTCGGGGCGCTTCTCAATGTCCTGCCCTTTGCCATGGCCACCGGGCTGAAGGTTCTTGCCGCGATCGCTTTCGCGTCGTTGCTGTTGCTCGGGCTGTTCGTGTTCGGCGTGACATGGGGGGAATTCAGGGCCGCGCTGAGCTTCATGCTGGTCGGGTTGGTCAACACGGTCTTCTGGATCGGGGCGCTGTTTGGCCATGCCGGGCGCGGCGCCGGGCAAGCCGCAATGCAAATGCGTGCGCGTCGCCGCGACTGGGCCGAGGCCGCGCATGACCTGCCGCAAGAGACCGAGCCCGAACCGGATATGCCACAAGAGGCGCCCGACCCGCGCCCGCGCTTCGGCCTTCTGGACCGGATGCCGCCGATCCTGCGCCGGGACCGTATGCCAGACCCGGAACCCGAGCTTGTCGAACGTCACCCGGTCGCGGCGGACGGCGTCGATGCGCCTGACGATGATCGCATCCGGTCGCGTATCGCGGACGTGATCCAGAACCGGGTGCGCCGCGCCTCTCCGGTTGACGGGCCGGCCCCGG
>QVQC01000084.1:0-2500 GCA_003428585.1 Nioella halotolerans | reverse complement strand
CCGAACCCACACCTGTTGAAAAAGGTCGGGATGAATTGTGCCTAGGGGTGAAAGGCCAATCAAACTCGGAGATAGCTGGTTCTCCGCGAAATCTATTTAGGTAGAGCGTCAACCGAATACCCCGGGGGGTAGAGCACTGGATGGGTAATGGGGCCCCACAGGCTTACTGATCCTAACCAAACTCCGAATACCCGGGAGTACTAGTTGGCAGACACACGGCGGGTGCTAACGCCCGTCGTGGAGAGGGAAACAACCCTGACCTCCAGCTAAGGCCCCTAATTCATGGCTAAGTGGGAAAGCAGGTGAGACGGCCAAAACAACCAGGAGGTTGGCTTAGAAGCAGCCATCCTTTAAAGATAGCGTAACAGCTCACTGGTCTAAACAAGCTGTCTTGCGGCGAAGATGTACCGGGGCTCAAGCCATGAGCCGAAGCTGAGGATGCACATAGTGCATGGTAGCGGAGCGTAGTGTGACAAAACCCATCTCTCCTTAGCGTCCCTCGGGGCGTGTTGGAGAGTAGGGTTTGACTGTGAAGCGGGCGCGTGAGCGATCCCGTGGAGTGATCACTAGCGAGAATGATGACATGAGTAGCGACAAAAGGGGTGAGAGACCCCTTCGCCGAAAGTCCAAGGGTTCCTGCTTAAAGCTAATCTGAGCAGGGTAAGCCGACCCCTAAGGCGAGGCCGAAAGGCGTAGTCGATGGGAACCAGGTTAATATTCCTGGGCCAGGAGGATGTGACGGATTGCGGACGTTGTTCCCCCTTATCGGATTGGGGGGGCAGCCAGGCAGTCCCAGGAAATAGCCCTCCATGAGATCGTACCCTAAACCGACACAGGTGGACTGGTAGAGAATACCAAGGCGCTTGAGAGAACGATGTTGAAGGAACTCGGCAAAATACCTCCGTAAGTTCGCGAGAAGGAGGCCCAGGTTCCAGGCAACTGGAGCTTGGGGGCACAAACCAGGGGGTGGCGACTGTTTACTAAAAACACAGGGCTCTGCGAAGTCGCAAGACGACGTATAGGGTCTGACGCCTGCCCGGTGCCTGAAGGTTAAAAGGAGGGGTGCAAGCTCCGAATTGAAGCCCAGGTAAACGGCGGCCGTAACTATAACGGTCCTAAGGTAGCGAAATTCCTTGTCGGGTAAGTTCCGACCTGCACGAATGGCGTAACGACTTCCCCGCTGTCTCCAACATCGACTCAGCGAAATTGAATTGCCTGTCAAGATGCAGGCTTCCCGCGGTTAGACGGAAAGACCCCGTGCACCTTTACTACAGCTTCACACTGGCATCAGGCACAACATGTGCAGGATAGGTGGTAGGCTTCGAAGCGAGGACGCTAGTCCGCGTGGAGCCTCCCTTGAGATACCACCCTTGTTCTGCTTGATGTCTAACCGCGGTCCGTTATCCGGATCCGGGACCCTGTGTGGCGGGTAGTTTGACTGGGGCGGTCGCCTCCTAAAGCGTAACGGAGGCGCGCGAAGGTTGGCTCAGAGCGGTCGGAAATCGCTCGTTGAGTGCAATGGCAGAAGCCAGCCTGACTGCGAGACTGACAAGTCGAGCAGAGTCGAAAGACGGCCATAGTGATCCGGTGGTCCCGAGTGGAAGGGCCATCGCTCAACGGATAAAAGGTACGCCGGGGATAACAGGCTGATGGTGCCCAAGAGTCCATATCGACGGCACCGTTTGGCACCTCGATGTCGGCTCATCTCATCCTGGGGCTGGAGCAGGTCCCAAGGGTACGGCTGTTCGCCGTTTAAAGAGGTACGTGAGCTGGGTTTAGAACGTCGTGAGACAGTTCGGTCCCTATCTGCCGTGGGTGTAGGATACTTGAGAGGAGTTGCCCCTAGTACGAGAGGACCGGGGTGAACGAACCACTGGTGGACCTGTTGTGGCGCCAGCCGCAGTGCAGGGTAGCTATGTTCGGAAAGGATAACCGCTGAAGGCATCTAAGCGGGAAGCCCCCCTCAAAACAAGGTATCCCCGAGGACCGTGGTAGACCACCACGTCGATAGGCCGGAGATGTAAGCGCAGCAATGCGTTCAGTTGACCGGTACTAATGGTCCGATAGGCTTGATTTGATCCAGTAGTAGACAGACTACCGAAATCAAAAGCAAACATGACTTGGACAAAAAAACTGATGTGGGTCTTTCCTCGGTTTGGTGGTCATAGCACGAGCAAAACACCCGATCCCTTCCCGAACTCGGAAGTTAAGTGCCGTCGCGCCAATGGTACTGCGTCTCAAGACGTGGGAGAGTAGGTCACCGCCAAACCTAGAAAAGACCCAGACCTCTCAAAAACGATCAATCAATAAATACATACCGCGGGGTGGAGCAGCCCGGTAGCTCGTCAGGCTCATAACCTGAAGGTCACAGGTTCAAATCCTGTCCCCGCAACCAAATCCTTCAGCGTTTCCAAACGCTTACGCGCCGCCCTCACGGGCGGCGTTTGCGTTTCCACCACCCGTGGAAGCACTGTGGAAGCAAGAGGGGCCGAAGTCCTTC
>QVQC01000031.1 GCA_003428585.1 Nioella halotolerans | reverse complement strand
AAAGCCGCGCGCCCCCCGCGAGGCCCCCGCCACCCTCCGATGACAGCCCCCTTCGCGTGAAATTCACACGAAAACCCCCAAGCGACTCGCCCCCCCGCCAGCCGGGTTGGGGGGCGGGACTCAGTCGACGTCGCGACTCAGAAGCCCGTGTGCGACCAGTGTCTCGGCGATTTCGGCGCAGTGCAGGATATCGGCGCCGATGATCTCCGCGATCTCCAGAAGGTCGTGCTGCCCGTCGGCATAGGCCAACAGGTTCATCATCGTGCGGACTCGCAGGCCGGACTCCCGCGTGCTGAGCGTCGGGTAGAGCCCGCGCTTGCCGAGCTGCGGTTCGCCCGGCACCGTGGCACGGTAGACATGGTTGGCCTCCAGCGCGCGGATCGCCGCCTGCATCATCGACAACCCGCCTTCCAGCCCCTTCGCCGTGACCAGCGAGAAATCGTCCAGCGAGGTATGGTATTCCGGGTAGACCGCGTATTTGGAGCGCATGATCGACACCACCGGCAGGTCTACCAGCGGGCTGCAATACTGCCGCTCGTCGCTGCCCCGATCGAGAAAGCTGTAGGCGATGTGGTCGGGTGCGTAGCGATCCAGCACATGCCGAGCGACACGGTCGGCAATCGTCGCGCCGCGACGCGAGGGCATGAAGGACCAGGCCCGTTCATCCCCGAGGCAGGTCAGGATGAACCCCGCATGGGTCTTGGCCTTCAGGTGGTCCATGTGACGGCTTAGATAGATCACCGCGCCGATCGTTTCTGGCACGAACAGGAAGCGATAGGTGAAGCGGCGGTCGCGGGTTGCCATCCAGCGGGCAAGGGCGGTTGCGACGACCGGCCCCGACAATTCGTTGTTCACCATCATTGGGTGGCAAACATAGGTCGACAGCACGATCTCGCGGCTGGAGGCACCCGGCAGCACCAGGTCGCCGTAGTTCAGAATGCCGGGCGCCAGGTCGGCGTCGATCCTGACCCGGTAGCGCCCCGGTTTCAGCGCGTCGCGTTGCCGTTGGCTCAGACAGAAGCCCCAGCGGCGCTTGTAATAGGAGGTGACGTAAGGAATGGCGTCCGGCTGATCGGGCAGGGAATAGAGGTGGTCCTGCAAGTCGTCCAGATCGAGGACGGTATCGACCGGTTCCGAATAGCCGAGGATGTGCAGCCCGTGATCGTTCACGTCGATGACGCGGTTGCCGGCCTCGTCCGCGACATAGGCGTCGCGCAGGGTCCATTCCTCGGGCACTTCCCAATCCAGCGCCTTGGTGCCGGTGGCGGCCTCGTGGACCTGCAAACCGGGCATGAGAGCCTGAAGATAGGCGAGGGTTTCGCGCACACCCGGACCCGACAGGCTGCGCCGGATCGGGTAGAGGTCGCGCGCCCAACCGATCATCGTGTCACCGATTCCCTGCGGGTCGGCATGTGGCGGTGTCGGGATGGTCATGGGTCGTACCCGGCGGTCAGAAGATCGGGATGCGCGTCCAGCTGACGCTGAAGGAACACCCTTGCCGCGCGCGCCCGCTGTGCGACGATCTGGCCGCGGCCAAGCGGCACGCGCCGGCTGATACCCTGCGCGATGCAGGCTGCGTGGTACGCTTCGAATTTCGGAACCGCCTGCGGGTCGTCAAGGGCGCGCCCGGAATAGACGATCCGGGCGGCGCGTGGCTGGCCGTTGTCGATGATCGTGCCCGACATCGGGATGTCGGAGCGGTAGGGCACGCCGCGTTCCCGCTCGACCCAGTGAAGGAAGGTCGATCCGCTGTCGAGGTTGAGATTGCAGATCAACGCATCCTCGTCATGAAGCCGCGCCCAGATGCTGTCCGGTCCGAAACAGACCGGGCCTGTATCTCTGGTCAGCGCCTCGGCCCGGCCGCCCGTGGCCACCACAGACAGCATCGGGTCGGCGGACCGGGCGCCGTTGCCCGTCGTGATCAGCCAGTTTCCCATGCCCGAAGTGGTGGACAGGCTGTTTTGCAGGTCGAAGACCTTCTCCACCTTGTCGGCTCCGAAAGAATAGGTGAACACCGGCAGGACCAGCGTGCCATCGGGGCCAAGCGCCTCGGCAAAGCAATCCAGCATGACACGGATCAGGTCATCCATGCCGGCCACCCCTTCGACCCGGCCGAAAAAGGCGATGTTGGCGTGGCTGAACACGGTCATGCCCGGTTCCACGCCTGCCGCGCGCAGGCCCGCGATGATGTCACGACGGCTGATCATGCGGCGCCCTTTAACTCGCGGATCACCTCGCCCAGCCCGGCGATGGTGTGCAGGCGGCGGTCCTGAAAGGCCTCGGGCGTGAACATGAAGCCGAATTGCGCCTCGGCATCGAGCAGCAGGTTCATCAGCGCCATGGAATCGAGCCGCCCGGAGGTGAACAGGTTTTCCGACAGTTTCGCAGCGGCCTCGAGCCTGGCGAAGCTCGGGTCGATGCCCTCGACATAGGCGCAGGCCCAGCTCTCGATCTCGGTCATCCGATGGCCTCCTCAGTCGTCGACGATGGCCACGGCGCGCACCGGCGATCCGTCACCACCGTCAATGGGCAGGGGCAAGGCCGAGAGGATGAAATCGCCCTTCGGGATGCTGGACAGGTTCACGAGGTATTCGAGGATAGCGACGCCATTGCCCAGCAGGATCGTGTGATTGGGCGAGTCATTGTCGCTGCCGCGCCCGTTCCGGGGATCATCGGGCATGGGCGCGTCGGTGCCAACCAGCTTCACACCCTGCGCGACCAGCCATTCGCAAGCCTCCGATGACAGGTAGGGGTGGTGGGAATAATAGTCGAGGCTGTCCAGCCGCCGGTCCCAGTCATACCGGAACAGCAGGCGCGGCGGAAAATCGGGGCCGATCCGTGCCTTGATCATGGCCAGCGTCACTTCGGATTTGTCCGGCAAGTCGGAGAAATCGAGCACCCGGGCCGGGCCGTGGTAGATCTCCGGGTCGGTCTTTTCGATCGTCTCGCCGCCCGGCACGAAGTGGCGCGGCGCGTCCACATGGGTGCCGGTATGGGTGCCCATGACGATCTTGCGTGATTCCCGTCCCTCGACGTGGAATCGGCCCAGTTGGGTGATCTCGACCATCGGGTGCCAATGGACGGGGAAGGTCATTATCCCCTCACGAAGGGTCATGGTGAGGTCGATGATCATGCGGTCTGGTCCACCAGTTCGATCATTGGCCCGTAATCGGGCCGTGCCAGGGTAATCCGGCTGTCTTTTCCGTTGATTGGCAAGCTAAAAGAAACGGTGTGCCCCTGCAAGGCGGCGGGCAACCGCGCATGGTCGGTGCCACGCGCCATGAAGGCGAGGCACGCGCAGCCGGGCGCATCGAGGCGTGGCGTCCCGGTCCAGCCCTGCGCCTGTCGCGCGGTGACGGGGATCAGCCGCGCTTGCAGCGCTGGTAGCGGCGTCAAAAGGGACCAGAGGCCGGACGCGTCGGGGCGAAAGCGCAGCTGGCCAAGCAGCGTCGCGGTCGCCTCGGGGTCGGGTGTGGGCAGGGCGCAGGCGTGAAGGCCCGGCGCGTCACCATCGGCGCAGATCCAGAGCAGGGTCATCGACAGGACCGGGTCATGGAATGCCCTCGTGGGTTGGCCAAGCGTATCGCGCAACCGGTCGAGACCTTCGGCGGCGATCGGCAACTCGTCGGGTGCGCGCGCCTGCCAGTCCGGGCAGGGGGTCGCGCTTTTGAAAACGGGGATGAGTGCCGCGGCCTGTTCCCCCACCTGACTGCCGTGATCCAGCAGTTCGATGGCCATCGCGCCCTCCCGCGACAGGGCGCGGATGTGGTGTCGCGGCTGATACCGTGACAGGAACGGGGCCTTGGCAGCATGGTTTTCCAGTTCCGGCGCGTCGAAGCGTTGCCCGTAGCCGAACGCGGCAAGGCGCGCCGTGGACGCCTCGATATCGTCACAGCTTAAGGCGACGTGGCTCAGCCCAAGGATCATGCGCCGCCGCCTTCCAGTTGGGCGCGCAGCGCGGCACGGCGGATCTTTCCGGTCGGTCCCACGGGCAGCTTGGTGACCTGCGCCGCCGCGTCAAGCTGCGCTCGGCCGGGGTGGCTGCGGACGATCTTCTGTGCCTCGGCAAAGGCCGCATCGTCCAGGCCGGCCCCTTCCGTCACCAGCACGACCTTCTGGCCGAGCGTCGCGTCGCGCAGCCCGGTGACGCAATAGGCGCGCCCGCGCATGAACGGCGACAGCGCGGCTTCGATGTCCACCGGGTTCACGTTCACGCCGCCGCGCAGGATGATGTCATCGGCCCGCCCGAGGATCGACAGCCTGCCGCTTTCGTCGACCTGCGCAAGGTCGCTGGTCAGGAATGGGCCATCATGCGCCTGCAACACCCCGTCCACGAGGTAGCCGAGAAAGCCGTAGGGCGAGGTGATGGAAAGCGGGGCGTCCGCGCCGCCGGTCAAGGCAACCCCGTCCAGTGGATACCCCGCAGTGCCGAAATTCGGTGCCTCGGCGCTATCGACGGAGACATAGAGAAGCTCCGACAGGCCGTAGGATTGCAGCGGTGGAAGGCCGTAGGTCCGGTGGAACTGCTCCGCATCGCTGGCGGCCATGGCCCCGGTCCCGACGAAAAGCCGCCGCATCGCGGGCGGCACGCGCTTCGCCGTCCGGTCGAGCCGCGAAACCAGCGACAGCATCGTCGGCGATAGCCACAGCGCGGTGATCCTTTCGGCGGCGAGGGTCGGCCAGAACCGCATCGCCGTCACGGTGTTGAAACCCTCCGCGATGACCACTGGCGCCCCGGCCATGAGCGGCGCGAGGATACCGTTGAAGATGCCCGCCATGTAGAACATCGGCATGACGTTCAGAAACCGGTCATGCCCGGTGATGCCGGTTTGCCGGTTGAAGGCTTCGCCGCAGGCGAGGAAGCTTTCGGCGCCGTGGACGATCCCCTTGGGTGCCCCGGTGGAACCGCTGGTAAAGGTGATCGTGAAGGGCGTGCCCGGTGGCACCGGGGACGGGGCCACCGGGGTGCGCGCGGAGAGATCTTCCAGCCTGATCCGCGTCGCACCCTCGACAGGCTGCGGCGTGGCATTGACGAGGGCGCGCGCCCCGATCTCGCCCTGCAGGCGGTTGAGATCTTCCACGTCCGTGCCGGCCGGCTGCAGGGCAAGCGTAAAGCCGTGCCGCATCGCCGCCAGTAGGGTCAGGGCCGATTCCAGCGTGTTGTCGAAGAGGGCAACCACGGGCGCGCCGGGGCGCGCGCCGGCCTCCGCAAGCATGCCGGCCAGCCGGTCCAGCCGGTCGTTGAGGTCCGCCCCGGCCACCTCGCGCCGTGCCGCGCCGGAGATATCGGTCAGCACCGGGCCACCGACCCGGGACAGCCTGTCGAAGAATGGGGCGATCAGATCGGACATGCGGCGCGCCTCAAAGAACGTCCTGCTCGTTGCCAAAATACTGCGTCAAAGGGAACCGGTGGCGAAAGCCGCGCGCCTCGCTGTTGACGCGCAGGGCGCGCGCCTTCTCGCGAACCAGATCCTCGGGCGCCTCCGACTGGGTTTCCTTACAGACCTCGATGATCAGGAGGCGCGGGTCCACGTCGAACTCGATCGCATTGCGACGGATCACGTCCATGTAACTGGAATGAAAGCCGGAATAGCCGCAGATCAGGTCGACGGTGTCATGGCCGACCTGCCGCAGAAGCGGGCGCACCTGTTCCTCGGCCGTGTCCAGCAGCGTCAGCAGGTCGATATGATCCAGCTTGCCCTCGCGCTGCATCAGGGCGACGAAATGCTCGGTCATCGTGTTGCCGGTGCAGCGCCCCATGCCCTGCAATGAGCAATCGATGATCTCGGCACCGCATTCTTCCGCGATCAATGCGTTGGCCATGGCCAGCCCCAGATTGTTGTGGGCGTGAAAACCGATGGGCAGATCGCCGAGTCGTTCGCAATACTGGCGCACGCGTGACGGCGTCATGTTGCCCGCGCTGTCCACGATATAGACGTAATCGGTGCCCGCCTTCATGACTTCGCGCGCGGCCTGTTCGAAGACCAGCGGTTCGCGGGTATAGGATTTCATGAAATTGACGCAGGCGATCACCCCGGCGGCCTTGGCCTTTTCCACGAAGGGCATGACCCTCTCATAGGCGTCGATCGACACGCCGAAGCGCAAGAAGCCGATGTCATGGTCGAAACAAGCATCCAGATGCGACAAGTCGCAAACGCCGGGGATGGCGAACATGCCCCATTTGCCGCGCGTCACGCCCTTGGCCGCCGCCTGCATGTAGGCGGTGTCGGTCTCGGCGGCCTGCCCCTGTCCCATCTGCGAGGCGTTCAGCCCGACACCATGGCCGACCTCGATCAGGTCGATCCCGGCCTCGTCAAGCGCGGCGCTGATGCTGGTGGTCTGGTCGGCGGTGAATCCGAAGTTGATCAGGTAGGAGCCGTCGCGCAGCGTGGTGTCGAGAATTTTCATCACCAAGGGCTCTTTCGTCGGAGATCTGTGTTCATCGGGTCATAGGCGTATCGACCTGTCTATGCAATCTTCCCACCGTCTCGCTTGCGCCTTCGTAGCGTGACGGATAAGACCAGCTACAACCTGATCGGGACGTGTAATGTCTTGCGCGGCCCGCGTCCGGAGTGCCTAGGATACGGAGCCGGGGATGGCCTCACGCATCAGTGTGTTCTTCAATGGCATGCCCGAATTCGAGAATCTCTTTGGAATTGCAGAGAGGTTAAAGGCGCGGGGGAACCTGGAACCTGTCTGCTTTGTTCCGGTTGAAGTGCTCTGGCGTGAACCGCGCTTGAGACAGCTCATTTCCAAATCCAGGCTTTCGTTTACCATTCGCCCCAATCGTTTTTTCAAAGCTTTCCCATCCAGCTACCTGAAGCGGGCCGATTGCAACTTGACGCTTAGCGACCCCCTGATCGATCAGGGAGCGCACATCAAGAGAAGCCAAGCTATCTTGGACAATGGACACCCAACCATCCTCGTGCAGCATGGCGTGATACAGCGCCATATCGCTGTTCGAATCGACCGGGACGATGTGGACTACCATTCTTGCCGGATACTAACGTTCGAGGAGCCCCTAGCCACCAATGTCTTGTCAAGAGAGACGCTAGACAAGGTCCGTGTGGTCGGCTTCATAAAGCCGCAATTGTTGCCGCCAAAACCACCCGGCCTTCCCCTTCCCGCGCATGAACGCGCCATATTGTTTTGCCATTCGTTTCGCTGGGAAGGCCGTTACAGTGAACGCGACGTGGAACGTTTCTTTACGCTTGTCAAAGCTTACGCAACTCGTCACCCTGACGACCTGCTAATTGTGCGTAGCCATCGCGGAAAGATCCGCAGCAACTACAAGCGCGAGACCCTGGACCTTTCCGGGTACCCGAATATCGTCATATCCCATGCCTACGAGGGCCCATTGAAAGGCCTTGGCATGACAGATGTTCTGGCCATAAGCGATGTTTGCATTTCAAGTGCTTCCACAGCAATTCTGGACAGTGTCTACATGGATTGCCCCACGGCGACTTATGAGAACGACCAAAAGGTCTTTCAGGCACTTCCCGATATCACTGATTTGGAAACATTGGAGCAGTTTCTACAAGACCCTTCGGTGTCTGCAAGCGAGCGCGTGAAGGCTCACTACGGTGATGTGGCGAAAAATATGGATCGTGCCTGCACCGAAATCGAGCTTTGTATGGATCGGCTTTGAAGCACAAAAGCAAAAGTATTTTGGTTCAGGTGGCGAAGGAGTCGTGGAAAAAGTAGGTACAGTTATACCATTCGTAGAAATCGGCAAAGGCCTGTGATGCCTTTTCCCTGTCGAAGGTCGGCATGTAGCCGAATTCATGCATCACATCCGAGAACCAGTACTCGATAATCATAGCTTCCTCAGGCGAAATCCGGTCGCGCCAATTTCCGACGTTCTCCATAGACAAACCGGAGAACTTTTTCGCCTCGTGACTGTTGCCGGTGTAATTTTTGCCCAAGAATGTCGGGTTGAGCAGTGCTTCTTCAAACCCGATACCGCAGAAATCGCTGACGGTTTGCATCGTCTCCCGAGTGTTGGACGAAAGATCCTCGAACCGGACCGGCAAAAAGGTTTCAGGAAAAGTCTGCCGTTTCGTCTGGGCGGCGAGGAAATCCATGCGCGACCGGTTGATGAGGCTCGCCAGTGTCTTCTTCTCGTTCTCGCCGAGCTTGGCATAGTAATCCTGAACGCCCACCTTCAACGCGGCATAGTTGTCTCTAGGGTCGCGAACGAGATTGATGAAACAGGTGCGAGGCATTCCGTTCATGAATGCATTGCAGAAAATCGCCTGACTCGTTTCCTTTACCACCCATGCCTTGCCATCGTCCATCTCGCATGACTCGCCAAAAGCGCTCAGCAGAGTCTGCAGGAGCAGTGCCTTGTCGGAAAGCACGTCAGGTCTGAGCCGCGAAACCAACACACTCCAGAAACCTTCGAATCGAAAAAGCGTACTTGCAGCGACTGGCGTCACCCCCTCCAATGGAGCCAATACCTTTTTCAGAATTTTCCGAATACGCGCAACGCGTAGCTCGTCGGAAGTCTCAGCGGCAACGAAGCAAGGGAAATAAGCATAGAATACAGAGAGGTCGACCGGGAAAGAATTTACCTTGCTGTGCCCCTCAAACAGTTTGTGGAACACAGATGTCCCGGACTTCCGGTGGCCAGTAAGGAAAATGGTGTGCATACGATTCCTTTTGCACGACGTGATGAGTTTGGTGCAAGCGTGTGAAATGCCAGACCGCACTCTACCTTGGCACAAACAACAACCTCTGTTTGGTAGAACATCGCAAAGATGTATGCAATCCGCCGGAGCTGCCGGATGAAGCTTTTCGCCCCGCGGGCCGGCGCCGGGGCGACGCGGCGATCGCAATGGTCGATCCGAGCATGGGCAACAGCCCGACCGGTCCCCGCTGCCACCGGGGGCAAGTCCCGTGCGCTCTGAAAGGCGCATGACAAGGCGTTGTCCGACTTGCGGACATCTGCGTGTCGACCGCGTCCACCGCGGTGCTGGACAGCGTCTACATGGACAAGCCGACCGCGATCTATGAAAACGACCAGCCGGTGTTTCGAGGCCTGCCCAATATCGACGGGATGGACAGCCTCGAAGCCTTCGTCGCGGCGCCCGAGTGCGCGGATATCGCGACGGTGCAGGCCCATTACGGCGATGTCGCGGCGAATATCGAAGCCGCCTGCGACTCGATAGAAGGGCTGAAGGCGGAGCTGCTTCGGTAGCCCCGCGCGACGACATTGTTTCCCCGCTCAGGCGCGGAGTTGCCCGCCCTCGACCCCGGCGATCGCCGCCGTCACGATCTGCCCCTCGGGTTGCGGCGTCAGAAAGCCAACCTCGGTGAACTGTTCCGTCCGGCCCATATTCGGGCTTTCCAGTAGCACCCTGTGGGTCCGCCCCACCTGCGCGGCGAGGTGCCGGGCCACCTGCCGGTCGCCCGCTTCGCGCAATCGGGCAGCACGCTCCTTGATCGCCTTGCCATGGACTTGCGGCATCTTCGCCGCCGGCGTGCCGGGGCGGGGCGAGTAGGGGAAGACGTGCAGCCATGTCAGGTTGCATTCTTCGGCCAGCTTCAGCGAATTTTCGAACATCGCCTCGGTCTCGGTCGGGAAGCCCGCGATGATATCGGCGCCGAAGGTCATGTCGGGGCGTAGGCGGCGCGCCGCCTCGGTGAAGCTGATCGCATCCTCGCGCGAATGGCGGCGCTTCATGCGCTTGAGGATCAGGTTGTCGCCGGCTTGAAGCGACAGGTGAAGGTGCGGCATCAGGCGCGGTTCGGTGGCGATGGCCTGCATCAGGGCCTCGTCCACCTCGATGGAATCGATCGAGGAAATTCGCAAACGCGGCAGGTCCGGCACCAGTTTCAGGATCCGCATGACAAGATCGCCGAGCTTGGGCTGCGCGGGCAGGTCCGCGCCCCAACTGGTCAGGTCCACACCCGTGAGCACCACCTCGTTGTAGCCGCGATCGACCAACCGCCTGATCTGGTCCACCACCACCCCCGCCGGGACGGAGCGCGAATTGCCCCGCCCGTAGGGAATGATGCAGAAGGTGCAGCGATGGTCGCAGCCGTTCTGCACCTGCACATAGGCGCGGCTGCGCGTCCCGAAGCCGTCGATCAGGTGGCCGGCGGTTTCGGTCACGGACATGATGTCATCGACCATGACCTTCTCGGTCTCGCCAATGAAATCCCCGGCCAGCCCCGCCCATGTTTCGGGCTGCATCTTCTCGGTGTTGCCGATGACGTGGTCGACCTCCGCCATGTCGCGGAAGGTTTCGGGCTCGGTCTGTGCGGCGCAGCCGGTGACAACGATCCGCGCGTCGGGATCATCGCGGCGCAGTTTTCGGATCTCCTGCCGCGCCTTGCGTACCGCCTCGGCCGTCACCGCGCAGGTGTTGATAACATGTGTATTCCCCAGCCCCGCGGTCTCGGTCAGGGCTCTCATCGCCTCGGTCTCATAGGCGTTGAGCCGGCAGCCAAGGGTGGTGAAGCGGGGCGGGCCGGCGGTCATGGTGCGGCCTCGAGGAACTCCGCCGTCAGCATGCCGTCGAAGACATGCGCCGTCGGGCCGGTCATCCAGACGCCATCCGCGCGCCAGTCGACCGTGATCGTGCCGCCGTCAAGCGCGATCGTCACCGTTCGCCCGGTCAGCCCGCGCCGTGCCGCCGCAACGGCCACGGCACAGGAGGACGACCCGGACGCAAGCGTGATGCCTGTGCCCCTTTCCCAGACCCGCATGCGCAGGTGATCGGGCCTGATGACATGGGCAAACTGCACGTTCGTGCGCTGCGGGAAGAGCGGGTGATGCTCTATCTCCGGGCCGCGCGCGGCAAGGTCCACCGCCTCGGCATCCGCCACGAAGAAGGTGCAATGCGGATTGCCCATGCCGGTGGCCACCGGCGTGCCGTCGATGGGCAGCGATAGGGTGTCGACCTCCCGCGCAAGCGGGATGTCCCGCCAGTCGAGCTGCGGCCGCCCCATGTTGACCGCGGTCAGGCCATGCCCTGCATCCACCGCGTCCAGCAGGCCGCGCTCGGTGCGGATGGTCAGCGTGGTCTTTCCGGTGCGGGCCATCTCGTGGCGGGCAACGCAGCGGGTCGCGTTGCCGCAGGCCGCCGAGACGCTGCCATCGGCATTGTAGAAGGCCAACGAAAGGTCGGCCTCGGGATCGGACCCGATCACTGCCAGTTGGTCGAACCCCACGCCGCGATGCCGGTCGGCCAGCAATGCCGCCAATGGCGCCGTCATCGCCATCGACGTCTGTCGGGCGTCGATCACCACGAAATCATTGCCGAGCCCATGCATTTTCATGAAGGGCAGAGGGGGCTGGGGGGCGTCTTGCATCATGCCGGCGCATATACGCCTTCACCCGTCGATTTGAAATCCCAAAGGGCAGATTTCCGCTTGACGCCCAAGGGCCGCGTCAATAGAGACACCGCCTGTAGCGGATGGCGTGGTCACCGGTGCATCGAAGTGGGCCGTTAGCTCAGTTGGTAGAGCAACTGACTTTTAATCAGTGGGTCGCAGGTTCGAATCCTGCACGGCTCACCACTTCTTACCAAATGGCGTGTGGTTGCAAGGTTCCGGGCACGGTCACGCGCCGCGCGCGCAGTGACGCGAACCGCAGCGATCGACGTGCCTTCGCCGCGCGCGGGCGTGGCCGTTCGATTTCCCGAAAATCGCCCGTCGCGGCAGATACGCCTTGCGCAACTGCCGCGTACGAAAAACCCGCCCCGATCGGCCTCGGGGCGGGTCGCGCATTGTGGGGCCCTTTCGGACGATCAGACCGCGTATTCCTTCGACTTGAAGGAGATGCCGCGCGCCACCATCGGCGTGTCGCTGATCTTGCGGATATCCGCCCAGGTCTGCTTGTAGACCGGGATCACCAGTTCGTTCACGCCGGGGCCCACGATGTTGCCCTGCGTGCCGCGCGGGCTGCCGAAGAGCATGAAGGTTTCACCGGGCTTGGCCGTGTCGGTCGGATAGGCCATGGCCTGAGTCGCGCCATTGTCGTTGAAGACCTCGACCACGTCACCGGCCGTGACCCCCTTGGCGGCCATGTCATCGGGATGCATCTCGATGAACGGATAGGGCCAGCGATCGAGAACGAAGTCGTTCTCTTGGTCGAGGAACCAGCTTTGCCAGTTCAGGTTCGACCGGCCATTGTTGATAAAGAATGGATAGGTGCCCATCTCCACCGCCTTGCCGGGCGTGACCTGACCGCGCCATGGCCCGGCCATGAACCGTGCGCGCCCGTCATCGGTCGAGAACGTGCCGTCGGAATAGAGACGCTCTGTTCCGATGATGTGGCCTGCGTCGTCGACCCCCTGCGGCGGTTCCTGGAAGCCGTTGGTCCCCATGACTCGCAGGCGATCGTAGGTGACGTCGGGATGCCGGGACTGGTAGCCGTCGATGAAGGCATCCTCCTCGGTTTGCCAATCGTAGCCGGTGAACTGGTCGGCATAGGCGTCGAAGCCCATCTCGCGCAGCACACGCTCCATGTTCTGCGCGATTCCGGCGGCGATCAGGCAGTCCGGCTTGGCGTTGCCTGGCGGGTCCATGTATTTTTCGGCCAGCCGCATCCGCCGTTCGCCGTTCATCGAGGTCAGGTTCATCTCGCCCTGCTGGGCGCTGGGCAGCACGACATGGGCCTGCTTGCCCATCTCGTTGTGGATGATCTCGACGTTGACGGCGAACAGGCCACCTTCCTGGATCGCGCCGACGATGGCATCGACAAGCTCTTCCCGCGTGCCGCCAGCGGCAGCGTCCATGGCGTCCTTCACCATGTTGGTGCGCCGGTTCCAGACACGTTTGAACTCGGCCGCGTTCAGCGTCGTGCGATACTGGTTGCAGTCCCAGATGTGATGCACACCGCCTTCGCCGTTGATCAACAGCTGATCCACATAGGCGGCGGGTCGGCCGACATGGCTTTCGTCCGGCCGCACGTAGCCTTCCTGATGGCCCCCCATCCGCACGCAGCCACCGCCCATCTGGCCGATGTTGCTCGTCGCCAGCGAGATGTTCACGAGCGCGCCATTGGTACGGTAATTGTCGTTGCCCCAGATGATTCCCTTCTCGTAGCCGATCATCGTGCGACGGCGGCTGCCCTCCTCTTTGGGTTGGGCAATCCACTCGGCGGCCGTGCGGATGTCCTCGGCGGGGACACCGCAGATTTCCGCGGCCTCGTCCAGCGACATCCGGTTGGCGTCGATCGCATCCTCGAAGCTTGACAAATGGCCCGGCCGACCGTCCGCCGCGCCCCGCGCAGGGAAGAGCGGCGGGCGATCCTCGGCCTCGCGCAGGGTGTGCGACTCGATGAAATCGGTGTCGTGCCAGCCCTGGTCGACGATATGGGTGAAGATCGCGTTGGCCAGTGCAAGATCGGTGCCGGAGTTGATCGGCAGGTGGAGCACGTTCTCGGGCCCCGCGGCCTGCTCGGCGGCATTGACCGAGACGGTCCGACGGGGATCGACGAAGATCACCCGCGCCGGGGGGTGCGCCTCGTCCGGCATCAACTCTTCCTTGCGGGATTGCGTGATGCCCTGAAGGTTCGGAACCCAGTGGTTGAGGAAATAGTTCGTCTGGCATTCCAGAGGGTTACAACCCCATGCCACGAGGGTGTCGGCAAGGCCGGCATCTTCGTAGGCGTTGTTCAGTTCGCCGATGCCCATGTCCCGCGTGGCGTGCACCTCGGAGTTGTAGGCCGGGCGGTTGTGGATGCGGACGTTCTTTACCTTCATCGATTCGAAGTAGAGCTTGCCGGTCCCCCAGGTGTTCTCGTAGCCGCCGCCCGATCCGCCATGGTCGAACATGGATACGATCAGATCGTCCTCGCCGTTCTCGACGATGATGCGGGATGTGACGCGCGCGACGAGGTCGTAGGCGTCGTCCCAGCTTGTGGGCTGGTAACTGCCATAGCGCCAGACCAGCGGGTCGGTCAGCCGGTGCTGCTGGGTGCCGGTGATGGCGGATGGATGGTTTTCTGCCATGCGGGCACCGCGAACGGAGGCCAGCCCGGAGTTGACCACGCAATCCACGTCCGGTTTCACCACGAGATGCACGTCGCGCCCATCCTGCTGGACAATGTTGTACATCGATGGAGAGTACCACGCCTCGGTGTCCTGGAACTGCTGTTCGGACAGGTCCACACCGAACTTGTTCTGGTCCGGGGCAGTGCCGCCCTGACGGTTGATCGGCCAAGTATAGGCCTTGTAGCCGCAGCCGACGATGCAATAGTGGCAGACGGCGTTGTGTTCGGTCGCGTCCGCGGGAATGATCGGCAGACGGTCGATTTGTCGCTTGTAAGCCATTGGTTTTCCTCCCTCAGCTTTCCAGAACGTTGGACAGGCGGCCGTAGATCAGCTCGTCCACGCCCTCGGCATAGATCTCGCCCTCTTCGTCCACGCGCAGGATGAATTGCGGCAGGTTGTTGGTGGCATGGCCCCAGACCTGCTGCCCCCCCGCCTCGACGTCGAAACGCGAGTAGTGGCCGGGGCAGTTCATGGTCCGGTCGTCGCTGTTGTAGCTCATGAACCAGCCCTTGTGCGGGCAGAGCACCGAGAAGGCGACGATATCGCCATCGGGACCGACGCCGCCCTCGACCGATTGGCCGAGCTTGAGCAGGACACCCGGGCTGTCGGGGTCGGGATAGGCGATGTCGAGCGGGTCGTTCTCGACCAGATCGGCGATATTGGCCAGCCGGTTGGCCGGGTAATCGACCCGCGCAAGCGCCTGTGCCTTGGCCTGCTGCGGTGTCATGACGGTGGCGGCGGCGCCGGCCGCGGCGGCGGTAACGCTGCCCCTGAGGAATTGTCGACGGCCTGCGTCGACCAGACGATTGCACTTCATTGGCTGGGCTCCTCCCTCGCTGATGCAATTTCGGTGTGCTCAACAATGCTAGCGGGCGGCTGGGGCCGTCTCCACCGCGTCACCGGCGATGCCGCGATGCGGCAAGAAACTGATTAAGATAAATAAATTATGGTGTTCGGAAATCCGAACATGGGCTGGCCGGCGCGTCGGTCAGGACAGTCCGAATTTCTGCATCTTTTCCCACAGCGTGGTGCGGGCGATACGCAGCAGCTTGGCAGCCTCGCCGATCTGGCCGCCCGTCCGATCAAGCGCGGCGATGATCTGCGTCTTCTCGGCAGCGTCGCGCGCCTCGGCCAGCGACATCTGGTCGTGCGGCGCGGCGAGGCTTTCGGGAAACAGGTCCGACGGTTGCAACACGTTGCCCGCCGCCCTCGCCAGGCCGCGCACCAAGCGCGCACGCACCTCGCGCCCGCCGCCCGGCCAGTCATGGTCGCGCGCCGCCGCAAGGCAAAGCGGGCTGATCCCTTCAAGACCGGCGGCCCTTTGCGGGGCGAGCTTCTTGAAAAGTTGCTCCAGCAACCAGACGGCATCCTCCGGTCTGGCGCCCAACGGGGGAACCATGATTTCCACCTGCGCCACGCGGTAGAAAAGCTCCGAAGAGAATTGTCCCGCCTCGATCAAGGCCTCGAGGTCATGGCCACAGGCCGCGATGACCCGTGCGGCGCGCCGCGTTTCGAATGCCTCGGTGAGCCGATCCTGTACGGGACGGTCAAGCCGGCCGATCCCGTTGAGGAAGACCGTGCCATCGCCGGCCAGATCGAAGGCGCCGCCGGCCCCGAAAATGGCGCTGTCGGGGTCTTCTTCGCGGGCGAGGTTGACGGCCGTGAAGGGCGCGGCGCAGCGGTCCGACAGGTCATGGATACGCCGTGCGATCAGGTCCTTGCCAAGGCCCGGCCCGCCCCGGACGAGCACCGGTTCGTCACTACTGGCGGCGCGCGCCACCAGTTTCTCGACCTGGCGCGCGGCGCTGGACACGCCGAGGACGGGCGGGAAATCGGGCGTCTCGGCCGGAATGACCAGCATCGACAGCCGTTTCAGGAACGCCCCCATGTCAAAGGGCTTGGTGATGTAGTCCACCGCCCCCGACTTGATCAGGCGCACCGCCTGCTCGATTCCGCCTTGCCCGGTGATGAACAGGAAGGGCGGCGGCGTCGCTGTCTGGCACAGTGTGTTGTAAAGCTCCTCGCCGTTGCCGTCGGGCAGGGCGATGTCGCAGATCACCGCGTCGATCGTCCTTTGCGGTGTACGGATCGCCCCGAGCGCCCGGTGCATCTGCTTGAACCAGACCACCTGCGCGCCTTCGAGTTCCAGCCGCTGCAGGAGCGAACCGCCCATTATCTCGTCATCCTCGACCAGCACGATGCGCAACCCGTCAAGCATCGGCCCCTCCCGCCCCGGCCGAAAGAACAACGCGAACCGTTGTCAGGTCGCCGCGGCGCGCATGCGTGATCTGCCCGTCCAGCCCCTTGACCAGATCCCGCACCAGCCGCAGGCCGACGCCGCCGCCCGGGGACAGGGCCTCGTCGCTCAGCAGCCGCGCGCGCGCCGCGTCGGACATCGGCGGGCCAGTGTTGGAAATGACGATATCAAGGCCATCCTGCCTTATGCCGGCTAGAAAGCGGACGCAGCCGCCCGGCCCCGCCGCGGCGGACGCGTTGAGCAGCAGGTTCAGCATGATCTGTCGCACCGGCGCGGCGGGCAGGTTGAGCCCCGCTGGCAGCCTGTCGGGCGCGGACCAGTCGACATGCTGGTCCAGCCGCTTCAACTCGGGTCCGATCAGCAGGTGGACATCCTCCAGATCGTCGGTCGTCAGCGGGTTTCCCCCACGCGCAAGCCGGTTCTGGTCCAGCGTGACGCGGGCCACGTCGCGCAGATGGCGCAAGCCTCGTTCCAGCAGGTCGGCGGAGGTCTCGACCACCTCCGGCCGGTGGGAAAAGGTGCGGATCGTGTCGGTGGCATTCAGAAGTCCGCCGAGCGGGTTGTTGATCTCGTGTGCCAGCGAGGATGACAGTCGCCCGAGGGCAACGAAGCGTTCACGTTCGCCGAGGCGGCGCTCGACATCGGCCTTTGCGGCAACGTCGCGCACCATGCCGTTATAGGTCCGGGCCAGCCGGGCGAGTTCTCCGTCGCCATCGGGGATGTCGGCCTCGGCGATGGGTTGCGGTTCGCCCTCGGCCCCGGACATGTGCCGGGCGATGCTGGACACAGGCCGCAGCATTCGTCGCATCGCGACATATCCCAGCCCCGCGAGGATGCAGGTGGCCAGCGTGTTGCCAAGCAGCAATAGCCAAAGGGCGCGCCACCGTTCCTGTTGCAGGTCGGACACGTCCAGTTCCGTCACGATGCGGCCGACCCTCCGGCCTTGGTAGGTCAGCGGCGCGAGCAGACGGACAGTGGCCCTGGACGCGCCGACAGAGAGTTCGTCCAGTGGCGCGGCGCCCTGCGCGACCTCGTCGATCATGCTGTCCATTGGCACGCGGCGCGGGTCCGTCGCGGCCAGAACACGACCGGTTTCGTCGGCCACCGCGGTCAGGACCATGCGATGCCCGGCGCTTTCCTCCGCGGCGCGGTCCAGCGTGTCGTAGACCTCCCAGATGTCGCGGCGCAGAACCAGCGGCCCGAGGGCGACCGACAGCCCCTCGACATGCAGCGCGGCCAGTTCGCGCAGCCGTGCATCCTGCACGCGGCCAAGCGCCGAAAGCACCTGTTGCGAGGCGATGGCACCAACCAGCACCATCATGCCCGCCCCCAGCAATGGCAGCTTCAGCGACAGTGGCAAGGTGCGCAGAGCCCGGATCATTCAACTGTCCATCAGCCGCATGCGCGCGGCGATGCCGTCGAATATGCCTTCCGGCGCCACCTCAAACCCGTCAAGTTGCAACGCGGCGAGGGCCGCGCGCCCGGTGTCGGACTCCGACAGGGTCAAAAGGGCCGCCTGAAATGCGACGACCGGTTCCGAGGCCACGTTGTCGCGCCGCGCGCAGACGGGCGGAAAGCCCAGCCATTCCGACTTGCCGATGATCCGCGTATGTCTCGTCAGGTCCGGTTCGACATTTGCCAGCGCCTCCCAGACGTAGCCGTCCACGCTGCCCGATGTGACAAGCCCGTCAGCCACTGCCCTGACAACGTTGCGGTGCCCGAAGGTGAAGATGCTGCGCGAGAACCACGTCTCGGGGTGCTCCCCCATGGCGATCAGGTCGCTTGCCGTGACGAGGTAGCCGGAATTGCTGTCAGGGTCGGAAAAGGCATGGGTCGCGCCGCGAAGGTCCGCCAACCCGTCCGCGGCCACATCTTCGCCAACGATCAGGTAGGATCGGTAAAGCGGCTGCCCCCGCCAGACCGGCACGGCCAGCAGGTCCAGCGCATCGGCGTGTTGCAGGTAGGGGAAGCCGCACAGCCACGCCGCGTCGAGCGCGCCGGTCAGCAAGAGCCCCGTCACCTCCGCGTAGGTGCGGCGCTGGACAAGCTCTATGGGCCGCTCCATCGCGTCCGAAAGCGCCGCGCTCAAGCTGTCGATCACCATCGAGTCGTTATCGAGAAACACCGGTGTCAGGCCAAGGCGGAACGGCGCCTGCCCGACGCCCCGCACCGGGACCGAGGCCAATGCGGAGGCCGCCAACAATAGCGCCGCGCGACGGCTTGGCCCCCTCGTCATGATCGCATCACCTCCCTCGCTTCCCTCACAATGGGGGTGCACGCATGACATGGTGTCAAGAGGCAGGCAGATTTCAAGCGTTCGTCTCGAATGGAGACCCTTCGCCGACTCCGACTGTCCCCGTTGACAACAAGATTGGAACGTTCCAATGTGCCCGCTGTAGGTAGTGAGGCCAGATCGGCCGGGATGATATTGTAGGGAGGAGCCCGCATGAGGTGGGGATTGATCGGCGCGAGTTCGATTGCGGCGAACCATATGATCGGGGCGATCCGGGCCACGGGGGGCGACATCCGCTCGGTGCTCAGTTCGAACGAGGCGCGCGCCCGCAGCTATGCCGCGCAGCACGATATTCCGCAGGGTCTGACCGATCTGGATGCAATGCTGGCGCAGGACGCGCTCGATGCCGTCTATATCTCCACGACCAACGAGCGGCATTTCGTCGAAGCGATGGCCGCGATCGAGGCCGGCAAACATGTGCTGTGCGAAAAGCCGCTGGCCATGACCGTGGGCGATGCCGCCACCATGGTGCGCGCCGCGCAGAAGGCGGGCCTTGTTTTTGCCACCAATCACCATTTGCGTTGCGCCGGATCCCATATCGCGATGCACGACGCCGTGCAGGCCGGGCGCATCGGCGATGTGCTGTCAGTGCGCGTGTTTCATGCCGTGCAACTGCCGGCCTTCCTGCAGGGATGGCGCATCGACAACCCGGGCGCGGGCGGCGGCGTGATCCCCGATATCGTGGTGCACGACGCCGACACGGTTCGCTTTCACCTTGGCGAGGATCCGGCGGAGGTGGTCGCCATCAAGGGCGTGTCCGGCCTCGGGCAGGGGGTCGAGGATTCGGTGATGTCTGTCTGGTCGACGCCCTCGGGCGTGATGGTGCAAACCCATGAAAGCTTTACCCATGCACATGCCGGGACGGGGTTCGAGATCCACGGCACCAAGGGGTCCATCGTGGCGCGGGACGTGATGACACAGCGCCCCATCGGCGAGGTCACCCTGCGCACGGAAGCAGGCGAAGAGTCGCTGGGCTTTGACACTCACAATCTTTACGCACGCGCGCTGCAGCGTTTCGTCGCGGCGGTGAACGGGCAGGGGCGCCCGGCTGCCGACGGGGTGGACGGGGTCAAGTCGCTGGCCGTGGCAAGCGCCGTGGCCGAGGCCGCGACGATGGGGCGCCGCACCGCCGTCGATTACGGGGGGCTTTGAAAGATGGGCAAGCAGGTCTCGGCGGCAGAGGCCGTCGCGTGTATTCCTGACGGCGCGGTGGTGACGGTATCATCATCCTCGGCGCTTGGCTGTCCCGATGCCGTGTTGCAGGCCATCGGTGCGCGATTCGAGGCCGAAGGGCACCCGAAGGGTCTGACCACGTTGCACCCGATCGCGGCGGGCGACATGTATGGCGTGAAGGGGATCGACCATATCGCGCGCGACGGGCTGCTTTCGCGGATCATCGCCGGCAGCTACCCTTCCGGCCCGTCCTCCTTGCCGATGCCGGAGATCTGGAAAATGGTCACCGAGGATCGCGTGGACGCCTATAACGTGCCCTCGGGCATCCTCTTCGACATGCATCGCGACGTGGCGGCGCGAAAGCCGGGCGTGCTTACGAAAGTAGGTCTCGATACCTTCGTCGACCCGGTCCGAGAGGGCTGCGCGATGAATGCGCGCGGGGCGGCGTCACCGATCGTGCAGCGGCAGGAATTCGGCGGCGAGACATGGCTGCACTTCCCCAACATCGTGCCGCAGGTCGCCATCATCCGCGCCACCACCGCCGATGAGCGCGGCAACCTGACCTATGAACACGAAGGCGCTTATCTGGGCGCGCTCGATCAGGCCATTGCCGTGCGCAACCATGGCGGGATCGTTATCGCGCAGGTCAAGCGGGTGACGGCGGCGGGCAGCCTGCGCCCGCATGACGTGCACGTGCCGGGGCATCTGGTGGATACCGTCGTGGTGGCCCCCGATCAGCAACAGACGACGCAAACCCCCTATGATCCGGCGATCTCGGGCGAGGTCATGCGCCCGTGGGGGAGTTTCAGCCTTGCCGAGCATGGCATCGAGAAGATCATCGCGCGCCGCGCGGCAATGGAGCTGCGCGCCGGACAAACCGCCAATCTCGGCTTTGGGATTTCGGCCATCGTGCCGCGGATCCTGCTGGAAGAAGGACATGCGCAATCGGTGACATGGGCCATCGAACAGGGCGCCGTGGGCGGCTTGCCGCTGACCGGTTTCGCCTTTGGCTGTGCGTCGAACGCCGATGCCTTCGTGCCCTCTCCGACGCAATTCAACTACTTTCAGGGTGGCGGCTTCGACGTGTCCTTCCTGTCGTTCCTCGAGGTGGACATGGCGGGCAATGTCAACGTCTCCAAGCTGGGCAAGAAGCCGTACCTGACCGCCGGCTGCGGCGGGTTCGTCGACATCACCGCGCATGCGAAGAAGATCGTCTTTTCGGGCTTCTTCGAAGCGGGCGCCGAGCTGGACCTGACCGAAACGGGCCTGCGCGTGACCAAACCGGGCCGTTTCACCAAGATGGTCGAGGCGGTGGAACACGTGACATTCTCCGGTGCGCGGGCCGTCGCGCAGGGGCAGGACGTGCTCTACGTGACCGAACGCTGCGTGATCCGGCTGACCGACGAGGGGCTGAAGGCGGTCGAGATCATGCCGGGGATCGAGCCGGAGCGCGACATCGTGCAGGCCAGCGGCGGGCGGGTGACCGTTGCCGACACCGCGACCGACATGCCGGGCGCGATCCTGCGCGACGCGCCGATGGGGTGGTCGCCATGAGCCGCGTTCACCTCGACACGCAGGGGCCGATTGCCCGTATCACGCTCGATAACCCCGGCAAGCTCAACGCCTTTACCCCCGGTATGCTGTCCGAGCTGGAGGCGCATTGCGCCACGCTCGACCGCGCGGCCGAGGTGCGGGGCGTGATCCTTTGTTCCGAAGGCGACAGGGCCTTTTGCGCCGGGGCCGATATTACCGCGTGGGCGCCGCTCTCGCCCTTCGACTTCGCCCGCCACTGGGTGCGCGAGGGGCATCGCGTCTTCGACCGGCTGGCGCGGCTGTCGAAACCGACCATCGCCGCGCTTCAGGGTCACGCTTTCGGCGGCGGGCTGGAACTGGCTGCGGCCTGCGATATCCGGGTGATGGCGTCCTCTGCCACGCTGGCCCTGCCCGAGGCGCAGGTGGGGATCGTGCCGGGCTGGTCGGGCACGCAGCGCCTGTCGCGGCTGCTGCCGGAGCCCGTGCTGAAGGAGATGGCCCTTTTCGGCCGCCGGATCGACGCGGAGCGCGCGCAGGGGCTGGGCTTTGCGGCTGAGGTTGCCGAGGACCCGTTGATCGCCGCGGAAGCGATTGCCACGGGGCTGATGCGCGCCTCGCCCCGCGCGTTGGAAGTGGCGAAATACCAGATCCATGCCGCGCGCGGCGAAGATGCCGGCGCGATGATCGAGGCGCTTGGCGCGGGCATGATCGGCGCCAGCGATGACAAGGCCGAGGGCGTCGCGGCCTTTACCGAGAAACGCAAACCCGACTTTTCAGGAACCTGACCGATGACCGACCTGACCGTTATTCCCGCCACCAACGCCGCGTTGCCAGATACGCCGATGATGCTGCAACACTGGATCGGCGGGGCGTGGCTGGACAGTGCCGATGGCGCCACGTCGGGGCGGTGTTCGCCCGCGCATGGCATGACCGTGTCGGTCGCGGCGCGGGGAGGTGTCGCCGAAACCGAGGCGGCCATCGCGGCGGCGCGGGCCTGTTTCGATGCCGGCACCTGGTCGCGCGGCAGCGGCAAGGACCGGGCGACGCTGCTGCTGAAGGTGGCTGACCTGATCGACCGGGATCGCGCGGCGCTTGCCCGGCAGGAGGTGCTGGAATCTGGCAAGCCCATCACGCAGGCCAAGGCGGAGATCGAGGGCGCGGCGGACCTTTGGCGCTATGCCGCGGCCCTTGCGCGCACGCTGCACGGCGACAGCCACAACACGCTTGGCCCCGACATGCTGGGCCTGGTTCTGAAGGAGCCCGTGGGCGTCGTGGCGCTGATCGCCCCGTGGAACTTTCCGTTCCTGATCGTGTCGCAGAAGCTACCCTTCGCCCTCGCGGCCGGCTGTTCCGCCGTTATCAAACCCTCCGAGATGACGCCCGGCACCACGGTTATGCTGGGGCGCTTGTTGCAAGAGGCGGGACTGCCCGATGGCGTGGTCAACATCGTGCTGGGCTATGGCGATCCGGTGGGCGAAACCCTGTCCAAGGATCCGCGTGTCGACATGGTGTCGTTTACCGGCTCCACCGGGGTCGGCAAGCGGATCACGGCGGCGGCGTCGGCGACGTTGAAGAAGGTTTCGCTGGAGCTTGGCGGAAAGAACCCGCAGGTGGTTTTCCCCGACGCCGACCTTGACCAAGCCGCCGACGCGATTGCCTTCGGGGTCTATTTCAACGCCGGGGAATGCTGCAATTCAGGCAGCCGGATCATCGTGCATGAGGACGTGGCCGAGGCTCTGACCGAAAAGCTGGTGTCGCTTAGCCGCCGTGTGCCCTTCGGCGAGCCGCTGGACCCGCGCACGCAGGTTGGCGCGATCATCAGCCCCGAGCATCTGGAAAAGATCGACGCCTACGTGCAGGAGGCCAAAGCCGCCGGCGCGCGGCTGGCCCTTGGCGGCGCGGCGCTTGAGGTCGGGGGGCTTGGCGCGCAGTTCTACCAGCCCACGATCGTCACCGGCGTCCGCCCCGACATGCCCATTGCCTGTGAAGAGGTGTTCGGGCCGGTCGTCTCGGTCCTGACCTTCCGCACGCCGGAGGAGGCGATCAAGCTGGCCAACGGCGCGGCCTACGGTCTATCGGCAGGGGTCTGGAGCAGCGATGTCTCCACCTGCCTCGATTTCGCGCGGCGTGTGCAGGCCGGAACGGTCTGGACCAACACCTGGATGGATGGCTTTGCCGAACTGCCCTTCGGGGGCTTCAAGCAAAGCGGGCAGGGGCGCGAGCTTGGACGCTACGGGATCGAGGAATTCCTTGAGGTCAAGACCGTGCAGATGCGCATCGGCGCCACGCGGGGGGCCTGGGTGGCATGATGCGGGCCCGCGCCTCAAAAGGACGGCACGGGAAGGAGCATCCGGTGCAAGTCATCGGCGGGCTCACCCTCCATGCGGCGCAGCAGCATCTCGGCCATCGCGCGCCCGGTTGCGCGCAGGTCTTCGAACACGGTGTCGATCTGGGGCCGGATATTGTCAAAGATCGGCGAAGCCCGCTTGGCCACGATATCGGCATCGACGCCGTAGACGGCCCCTGTATCGGCAAGGGCCGCAAGCGATACGAGCGCCGTGACCTCGCCGACGCAGACATAGCCATCGGGGGGGGTGGGCCCGCGTCGCGCCTCGGTCAGGACGGCCGCGATCTCGGCTGTCGGACTGTCGAGGGTAATGCCCTCCGCAATGTCATAGTCGATACCGGCGGCGCGCACCGCGCTGAGGAACCCGTAACGAAGATGCTGGGTGAAGGTGAACTTGTCACCGGGCAGCACGAGGCTGATCTTGCGCCGTCCCTTGGCGACCAGATGCTCCACCGCGCCGCGCGCGAAAGCCTCGTTGTCGAAATCCACCCAAGGGTGCGGCATGGTAAACTCTGTCCGGCCATGGCTGACGAACGGGAAATCGGCCTCCATCAACAGGCGCACGCGTGGGTCGAACGTCTCCGTGCGGGTGAACAGAAGCCCGTCGGCAAGGTTGTTGCGCAGGATCGTCCGCACCGGGGCGAGGCGATCACCGCCAGGGCTGTCTGGCACGACGGTGACGGAATAGCCGGTCCCGGCGAGCACCTCGGTGATGCCGGTCAGGAATTCATGGGTGAAGCCCAGGAATTCGTGCTCGGTTGCCAGCAGCAGGCTGATGACCTGCGTCCGGCCGGTGCGCAGGCGGCGCGCCGCGCGGTCGGGGATGTAGCCAAGTCGCTTGGCGGCGGCGGCCACCGTCGCCCGGGTTTTGACCGCGATCTGCGGGTCGTCGGCCAGGGCGCGCGACACGGTCGCCACGGAGAAGCCCGTCGCGGTGGCGATGGTGCGCAGGGTCGGTTTTTCACCTTGGGTGTGCGGCGCGGTGCCGGAAGTGTCGTCGATCATCTTTGTGGTCGCCGGCAGATTGGGATTCGCGTCATATTGACTGGAATTTCAAACGTTTCAATATGCAATGCAATGCGGAAGATGTGCTGCAATGCAGAATAATCCTGTGTTTACCATATCTTGAGTGATCAAAAGGTATGACGATCTGCAAGTTTTGGGTTGACGAGGGAGGAATTTATAACGTTTTAATTACTGCAAGCCCTCAAGGGCGCTGGTCTCAAAGGGAGGAACCTAACCATGACCATGATGAAGAAACTGAAAATGACGGCGGCTGTGCTGGCGCTTTCGACCACGTCGGTCGTGGCACAAGAGGTCGAGGTGCTGCACTGGTGGACTTCGGGCGGCGAAGCTGCGGCGCTCAACGTTTTACGTGAAAACCTCGCGGAGGGCGGTGTCGGTTGGACAGACATGCCCGTGGCCGGCGGCGGCGGGTCGGACGCCATGACCATCCTGCGCGCCCGCGTCAGCGCCGGCGATCCGCCGACCGCGGTGCAGATGCTTGGTTTCTCGATCCAGGACTGGGCGGCCGAGGGATCCCTTGCGAACCTCAACGCGCTGGCAGAGGAACAGAACTGGGACGAGGTGGTGCCCGAAGCGCTTCAGCGTTTCTCGACCTACGAAGGTGACTGGGTCGCTGCGCCCGTGAATGTGCACTCGGTGAACTGGGTCTGGGCCAATACCGCGCTGATGGAAGAGCTCGGACTCGAGCAGCCGGAAAGCTGGGAGGAGTTCGTCGCCGCGATGGAAGCGGCCCAGGATGCCGGCTACACCGCGCTGGCTCATGGCGGGCAGGCGTGGCAGGAAGCGACGGTTTTCGACTCCATGGTGATGGGGGTCGGAGGCCCGGAATTCTACCAGGACTCCATGATCGACCTCGACCCCGACGCGCTTGGCTCCGACATGATGGTCGAGGCGTTCGAACGCATGGATACGCTTCGCGGCTTCGTCGATGATAATTTCTCTGGCCGCGACTGGAACCTCGCCTCCTCGATGGTGATCAACGGCGAATCGTTGTTCCAGATCATGGGCGACTGGGCCAAGGGCGAATTCGTCAATGCGGGCCTGACCGCTGGGGACGAATTCCAGTGCTTCCGCGTGCCGGGCACCGAAGGCACCGTGATGTTCAACTCCGACCAGTTCGCCATGTTCGAGGTGTCGGACGATTCGGCGCAGGAAGCCCAGCTTGCCATGGCCTCGGCTGTGATGAGCCCGGATTTCCAGGTTGCCTTCAACATGGTCAAGGGCTCCGTGCCGGCGCGCACCGACATCCCCTCGGATGACTTCGATGCCTGCGGTCAGCTGGGGATGGCACAATTGGCCGAAGCCTCTGCGAACGGCACGCTCTTCGGGTCGATGGCGCATGGCCATGCCAACAACCCGTCCGTGCAGAACGCGATGTATGACGTGATCACCGCGCACTTCAACGGTGAATTCGACGCCGAAACCGCGGCAGAGGAACTCGTCCTCGCCGTCGAACTGGCGCAGTAAACACCACGTTCCGGGCCGGCCTCGATGATCGGGGCCGGCCCTTCCCGTCCGGCCAACGGGGTCGGGGTCAGCAATCATACCAGGGGAGGGGCCCCGATGGCCGCATCGTCCGATACCGGCGTGGATTTCCGCACGCGCCTTCAGAACTGGCTGCCCAAGCTTGTGCTGTCGCCATCCCTCGCCGTGATGCTCATCTTCGTCTACGGCTTCATCGCCTTCACGATCTATATCAGCTTCACCGACAGCCGGATGCTGCCGTCCTATGAATGGGTCGGCTGGCAGAATTACGACCGCCTGTTCCGGATCCGCGAATGGAACATCGCGCTGAACAACCTTGCGATCTTCTCTTCGCTTTACATCGTGATCTCGACGATCATCGGGTTGATGCTTGCGATCTTCCTCGATCAGAAGATCCGCGGCGAGGGTGTGCTGCGCCCGATCTTCCTGTATCCCATGGCGCTCAGCTTCATCGTGACCGGAACCGCGTGGAAATGGTTTCTGGATCCCGCGATCGGGCTGGAAAACACCATGCACCTTTGGGGCTGGACCAGTTTCCAGTTCAACTGGATCAAGGATCGCGACATGGCGATCTACACCATCGTCATCGCCGCCGTCTGGCAAAGCTCGGGCTTCGTGATGGCCATGTTCCTGGCCGGGCTGCGCGGCATCGACAACGAGATCCTGAAAGCCGCGCAGATGGACGGGGCATCGAATTTCCAGCTTTATCGCCGGATCATCCTGCCGCAACTGCGCCCGGCCTTCCTGTCGGCCTTCGTGATCCTGTCGCACCTTGCGATCAAGTCCTACGACCTTGTCATCGCCCTGACCGGTGGCGGCCCCGGCAATGCTACGGCGCTGCCTGCGACCTTCATGTATTCCTACACCTTCACGCGCAACCAGATGGGGATCGGCGCCTCCTCGGCGGTGATCATGCTGATGACCATTGCCGCGATCATGGTTCCCTATCTCTATGCCGAATTGCGGGAGAAGTCGTGATGGCTGTTGCATCCACCGACACCGCGATCCGCTCCTCGAACTGGTCGCGGATGCTGATCTACCTCGTGCTGCTGCTGTTCGCGCTGTTCTACTTGCTGCCCTTTGGCATCATGCTGGTCAACTCGTTGAAACCGCTGGAGGAAATCACCGGCGGCAACATGGTCGCCCTGCCGCGGACCTGGACGATAGAGCCATGGCTCAGCGCGTGGTCGACCGCCCAGATCGGGGTGGAGCCGACCGGGCTGCGGCCCTATTTCATCAATTCTATCATGATGGCCGTTCCTGCGGTGCTGCTGTCCACCATTGTCGGGGCGCTGAACGGATACGTTCTGACGAAATGGCAGTTCCGCGGATCGACCATCGTCTTTGGCCTGCTGTTGTTCTCGTGCTTCATTCCGTTCCAGATCGTGCTGATCCCGATGGCGCGCATTCTCGGGCTCTTGCAGATCGCCGGAACGACGCCGGGCCTTGTGTTGGTGCATTTCGTCTATGGGATCGGCTTCACGACGCTCTACTTCCGCAACTACTACGCCGCTTTCCCGACGGAGCTTGTGCGCGCGGCGCAAATCGACGGGGCCGGGTTCTTCCAGATTTTCCGGCGTATCTTGCTGCCCTCCTCCGGACCGATCATCGCGGTCAGCTTCATCTGGCAGTTCACCAATATCTGGAACGACTTCCTGTTCGGCGCCAGTTTTGCCAGCGGCGGTTCCGCACCGATGACGGTGGCGCTCAACAACCTCGTCAACTCGTCCACGGGCGTGCGCGAATACAACGTGCATTTCGCCGGCGCCATCATGGCCGCCGGCCCCACGCTCCTCGTCTATATCGTCGCCGGCCGCTACTTCGTGCGCGGTCTCATGGCCGGCTCCGTGAAGGGATAAACACCATGGGTTTCCTCGACATCCGAAACGTTACCAAATCCTATGGCTCGGTGGAGGTGCTTCACCAGGTCGATATCGAGGTGCAGGAGGGTGAATTCCTGGTTCTGGTCGGCCCTTCTGGCTGCGGCAAGTCAACGCTGCTGAACATGATCGCGGGGCTGGAAGGGATCACCGGCGGTGAAATCGCGATCCGCGACAAGGTCGTCAACGGGGTTCACCCGTCCAAGCGCAACATCGCCATGGTGTTCCAGTCCTACGCGCTCTACCCCAACATGACGGTCGCTCAGAACATCACGTTCGGGTTGGAAATGCACGGTATCCCCAAGCCGGATCGCGAAAAGGCCATGGCGAGTGTGGCAGGGCTTTTGCAGATCGGCGACCTGCTTGGCCGGAAGCCGGGGCAGCTTTCAGGCGGGCAGCGTCAGCGCGTGGCAATGGGCCGGGCGCTTGTGCGTGACCCTGACGTGTTCCTGTTCGACGAACCGCTGTCGAACCTCGACGCCAAGTTGCGCGTCGACATGCGCACCGAGATCAAGAAGTTGCACCAGAAGCTTGGCACGACCATCGTCTACGTCACCCATGACCAGATCGAGGCGATGACTCTCTCGACGCGGATCGCGGTGATGTATGACGGCTACGTCCAGCAGCTTGGAACGCCGAAAGATATATATGACAGCCCCGCCAACCTGTTCGTGGCGACCTTCATGGGCTCCCCCGCGATGAACGTGCTGCCGTCGAAACTGGTAGAGCGCGACGGCGCGCTACATGTCCTCGTGTCGGATTCCGACGGGCGGGAACTTGCGCTGCGTGTCGAAAACGCGCCCGCCAGCTACGCCGCCTACAAGGATCGCGAGGTTCTGCTCGGCATCCGGCCCGAGGCGATCACCGACCCGGATGGCGCCGACCGCAACGCGCGCAACGTCCGACCGATGACCAACACCGTCGGCGTGACCGAACCTGCCGGGGCCGATACGTTCGTGACCATGGCGCTGTCGGGCAAGGATTGCATCGCCCGCATGCGCGCCGATGCCGAAGTGCATCCGGGCCAGCCCTTCGATTTCGCGGTGAACATGGACAAGGCCGTTCTGTTCGATCCCAAAACCGAGGACCGCATCGCCTGACACATGCAGCCCGCGCGCCAGATGGCCGCGGGTTGATTTTTTCGGTGGAATTGGAACGATCCAAAAGGTATCAGGAAGGCAAGGGAGGACGGCGTTGCGCGATGCCGATATCATCATTGTCGGCTCCGGCATGGGGGGCGCGACGCTGGCCGCGGGGCTGGCGCCGACGGGGTTGCGCATCCTGATCCTCGAACGCGGCACCCGGCTGGAGGACTGCCCGGAGGCGCGCGATGCCGAGGCGATCTTCGCGCGCGGCCATTTTCGCCCAGATGAGACGTGGCTGACGCCCGGAGGTGCCCGGTTCAACCCCGGCAATTATGCCTATGTCGGCGGCAATTCGAAGTTCTACGGCGCCGTGATGATGCGCTACCGCGAGGCGGATTTTGCGCCCCGCCACCATATGGGCGGCGTCACCCCGGGATGGCCCTTCGGCTATGACACGCTGGCGCCGTGGTACAGTCGGGCAGAGGCGCTCTACCAAGTGCGCGGCGATGCCACTCAGGACCCGACCGAACCGCCGCGCACGGCGCCCTATCCGCACCCGCCCGTGCCGCATGAGCCGGCCATCGCCGACCTCGCGCGCCGCCTCAGGTCTGTCGGCTTGCACCCTGCGCCACTGCCGCTCGCGCTTGACCTTGACCGGTGGCTGGCCCGCGCGTCGACGCCTTGGGATGCCTTTCCCGACACCACGGGCGGCAAGCTCGATGCCGAAACCGCGGCCTTGGCCAAGGCCCTCGACCATCCGAATGTGACATTGAAAACGGGTGCGCGCGCGAAGCGGCTGGAAACAGAAGGCAACCGGATCACCGGTGTCGAGACGACCGCCGGACGTTTCACGGCACCACGGATCGTGCTTGCCGCCGGGGCGGTTCATACTGCGGCGCTCCTGCTGCGGTCGGCCAATGCGGATCATCCGCGGGGCCTTGCCAACCGCTCCGATCAGGTCGGGCGCAATTTCATGAACCACAACGCCTCCGCCCTGCTGGCGCTGTCGCCCCGGCGCAACCGATCCATCTATCAGAAAACCCTGCACCTCAATGACTGGTATCTCACGGGTGGGCCGAACGGGGAACCGCTTGGCAACGTGCAATTGCTTGGCCGCGTCTCGGCCCCGATCCTTTCCGCGCAAGGCGGGCTGCCGAGGCCTTTGGCGAAACTGATTGCCGATAGGTCGGTCGATTTCTACGTGATGGGCGAGGACCTGCCACAACCCGAAAGCCGGGTGACCCTGAAGGGGGAGGAGATCGTGCTCGACTGGCGCCGGTCGAACTGGGAGGCGCATCTGCGGCTGGTGAGAACGCTCAAGCGTGCCTTGCGCCGCGCCGGATTCCCCGTCGTGCTGTCCAAGCCCTTCGACCGGTCGACCCCCTCGCATCAATGCGGCACCGCGCGTTTGGGCGACGACCCCGAGAGCAGCGTCACCGACCCCTTTGGGCGCTGCCACGATCATCCCAACCTGTGGATCTGCGATGCCTCGCTTTTGCCGACATCGGCGGCGGTGAACCCGTCGCTGACCATCGCGGCCCTGGCCCTGCGTCAGGCAGACCGTTTGAAAGAGGAGGTGGCGCAATGACCCCGACCGCCCTTGTCACTGGCGGCCAGCAAGGCATCGGCCGCGGCATCGCCGAGGCGCTGGATGCCGCGGGCTGGCAGGTGATCCTTGCCGCCGAGCAACCGGCCGACGCACCCGCCGTGCAGGATGCGCTCGCCGCCATGCCCGGTGCCAGCTATCACCGCCATGACTTGGCTGATGTTGCCGCGATCCCCGCGCTGCTGGACGCGGTGGGGCCGGTCACGACGCTGGTTTCCAATGCCGGGGTACCGGCGATGGTACGCGGCGAGTTGCTGGACATGACGCCGGAAAGCTTTGATCGCTGCATGGCCATCAACCTGCGCGGCGCGTTCTTCCTGGCGCAGGCGGTCGCGCGCGGCATGCTGGCCCTGCCGGAGGCGCCATACCGGTCGATCAGTTTCGTCACCTCGGTCAGCGCCGCGATGGTCTCCCCCGACCGGGCGGAATACTGTATTTCCAAGGCGGGGGCGGCGATGATGGCACAGGCCTTCGCCGCGCGGCTGGCCGGGGACGGGATCGGCGTCTACGACATCCGCCCCGGCATCATCGAGACACCGATGACCGCGCCCGTCGCCGACCGCTACGAGACCCGCATTGCGGACGGCCTTGTGCCCGCCCGCCGCTGGGGCCGGCCGAACGATGTGGCGCGGGCGATCCTGCCGCTAGTGCGGGGCGACTTCGCCTTTGCCACCGGGGCGGTCATTCCCGTCGATGGCGGGCTTTCCATTCACCGGCTCTGAGGGGACGACATGGCTGAGGGCTACGATTACATCATCATCGGCGGCGGCAGCGCCGGCAGCGTTCTGGCCGGACGGCTGAGCGAGGACAGCGCCGTGCGCGTTCTGCTGCTGGAGGCCGGGGGCCGCGACCGGCACCCGTTCTACCACCTGCCGGCGGGCTTTGCGAAGATGACCAAGGGCATCGGGTCGTGGGGCTGGGAAACCGTGCCACAGCGCCACATGAAAGGCCGGGTGTTCAACTACACGCAGGCCCGGGTGATCGGCGGCGGGTCGGCCATCAACGCGCAGATCTATACCCGCGGGAACGCGGCCGATTACGACGAATGGCGCCAGATGGGCTGCGAGGGCTGGAGTTACGAGGACGTTCTGCCCTATTTCCGCAAGGCGGAGGACAACGACACGTTCGACAACCGCTATCACGGCAAGGGCGGCCCCTTGGGCGTGTCGCAACCCATCGCCCCCCTGCCGATCTGCGAGGCCTATTTCGAAGCCGCCGCGGCCCTTGGTATCCCGCGCAACATGGACGTCGCGGGCGAGGCGCAGGACGGTGTCGCCTATTACCAGCTGACCCAGCGCAACGCGCGCCGATCCTCGGCGGCGATGGCCTATGTCGCGCCCAACATGGGCCGCCCGAACCTGACGGTTCAGACCGGTGCGCAGGTGCGCCGTATCGTGGTGGAGGCCGGGCGCGCCACCGGCGTCGAAATGCTGGACGGTGCCAAGATCACCGCCACGCAGGAGATTCTGTTGTGTTCCGGCGCCATCGGCTCCCCCCGCCTGCTGCAATTGTCGGGGATCGGCCCGGCGGATCACCTGCAGGATCTCGGTATCGACGTGGTGCTTGACCAGCCGGAAGTGGGGGAAAACCTGCAGGATCACCTCGATCTTTACTGCATCTGCGAACTCACCGGCCCGCACAGCTATGACCGCTTTGCCAAGCCGCACATGGCCGCGCTTGCGGGGCTGCAATACCTTCTGACGCGCAAGGGACCGGTCGCCTCGTCGCTGTTCGAGACAGGGGGATTCTGGTACGCGGACCCGGATGCGCGCTCCCCCGATCTTCAGTTCCATCTTGGGCTCGGCACCGGGATCGAGAAGGGCGTTGCCGCCATGCCGCAGGGGGGCGTGACGCTGAATTCCTGCTACCTGCGCCCGCGGTCGCGCGGCAGCGTGCGGCTGCAATCGGACGACCCGGACAAGGCGCCCCTGATCGACCCGAACTACCTGCAGGATCCGCAGGACCGGGAGATGTCGATCCGCGGCCTCAAGCTGACGCAGGAGATCATGGCGCAGGCCCCGCTTGCGCCCTTCATCAAGGCCCAGCGGCTGCCGGGGCCAGAGGTAAAGACCGATCGGGACTATTTCGAGTTCATCTGCGACCATTCCAAGACCGCGCACCATTGCGCGGGCACCTGCCGGATGGGGGCGGACAGCGGGGCCGTCGTCGACCCGCGCCTGCGCTTCAACGGGATCGCGGGGCTGCGGGTGGTCGATAATTCGATTATGCCGACGGTCATTTCTTCCAACACCAATGCCGCGGCCATCATGATCGGCGAAAAGGCCGCCGACATGATCCGCGAGGACGCGAAAGGCTAGGCCATGCTGCTACCGACCTACGAGGGAACGCTTGAGGATTACCGCTTGACCGGCGATCCGCTGATCCCGCGCGCGCCGCGCGGCCCGCTGACCCGCACCGCCTTCGCTGCCGCGCATGTGATCAGCGACCCGATGGCGGAACGGGCGCCGTGGCAGGGCCGGCCGGCCATCGACTGGGACGCCACGCTGCGCTTTCGCCAGGGGCTTTGGGATCAGGGATTGGGGCTGGCCGAGGCGATGGACACGTCACAGCGTGGCATGGGCGTGGATTGGGCGACCGCGCAAGAACTGATCGAACGGACGATGGCGGAGGCGCGGGCGCACCCGATGCGGCCGCGCGTCGCCTGCGGGGCGGGGACGGATCACAAGACGGCGGCGGAGCTGACAAGCGTCGACGCCGTGATCGCGGCTTACCGAACCCAGATGGAGGTGATCGAGACGGCGGGCGGACAGGTCATCCTGATGGCCACCCGCGCGCTGCCGGCGATCGGGGCCACCCCCGATGATTATGCACGGGTCTATGACACGCTGATTTCGGAGGCGGCCGAACCGGTGATCCTGCATTGGCTGGGCGAGATGTTCGACCCGGCGCTCGCCGGTTACTGGGGGGGCACGGACCTTGCCGAGACGAACGGTATCGTGCTCGACCTCATTGCCCGCCACGCCGCCAAGATTGACGGGATCAAGATCAGCCTGCTCGATCAGGCCCACGAGGAAGCATTTCGCGCCCGGCTCCCGGAGGGCGTCCGCCTATATACCGGGGATGATTTCAATTACGCCGCGTTGATCGAGGGGGATGGCACGCATCATTCACACGCGCTTCTGGGCATTTTCGCCGCCATCGCCCCCGCCGCGGCGCAGGCGCTGGAGGCGCTCGCGCGGGAGGACCGTGAGACTTACCACGTGCTTCTGGCGCCGACCGTCCCGCTGAGCCGCGAGATTTTCAAACCGCCGACGCAGTTCTACAAGGCCGGTATCGCGCTGGTCAGTTGGCTGAACGGAACGCAGGACCATTTCGTGATGCCCGGCGGTCTGCAATCGGCGCGCGAGATCGTGCACTATGCAAACGTCTACCGCCTTGCCGACCGTGCCCGCCTGTTGGCCCGTCCCGATCTGGCCGAGGGCAGGATGCGCAGCCTTCTGGCGCTGCACGGGATCGACGGGTAACACGGGGGCATGAAACGTCGCCCCACCATCATGGATGTCGCCGCCCGCGCGGGCGTCTCCAAGTCCACCGTTTCGCTCGTCCTGCAAGGTTCCCCACAGGTTCGTGCGGAGACGCGCAAATCGGTCGAAACGGCGATGGCCGATCTCGCCTACGTCTATAACAGGGCCGCGGCCAACCTTCGGTCGGCCTCGGTGGGGTTGGTGGGACTAGTGATCAACGATCTCAGGAACCCGTTTTTTACCGAGTTCGCCACCACGCTGCAAATGACGCTGGCCGGCGAGGGTTACGCGACGATCATCGCCAATGCCGACGAGGACGCGGCGCTTCAGGAGAAACTTGTCGGCTCGATGATCGAGCATGGTATTTCGGCGCTGGTGATCTCGCCCGCCTACGGGGAAACCGGCGAGACCTTCGACCAGTTGGCGCGGAGTGGCTTGCCCGTGTTGCAGGTGCTGCGCCGGGTGGATGCGCGGACCGACCTGTTTCCCTTTGCCAGTTTCGACTACGCCGCCGGTAGCGCCGAGGCGACGCGCCACCTGATCGCGCGGGGCGCGCGACGGATCGCTTTTGTCGGGGGGCTGCCCGGGGCGCCGATCACGCATGAACGCAAGTCCGGCTGGTGCGAGGTGTTGACGGCGGGGGGGCTGGACAGGCTTGCGCTACATGGCAAATCGTCCCGTGCCTTCGGATTGGAGGCCGCCGAAACCCTGATCGATTCGCATCCGCAGGTCGACGCCGCGGTCTGCTTCAACGATCTGGTTGCGCTTGGCCTGATGGCGGGGTTCGCCCGTGCCGGGCGGCCCGTGGGCGACGCGTTCCGCCTTGTCGGATTCGACGACATCGAGGAGGCCGCGCAAAGCTGGCCGCAACTGTCCTCGGTGTCCTGCGATATCGCGGGTTTCGCGCGCGACACCGCCGCGCGGTTGCTGGCGTGGATGACGGGCGGGGACCGCCCTGCGCGCGACCTGCGCAGTCCGGTGCACCTCGTGGCGCGCGCCTCCAGCCTCGGGCCGGCGGCATGAGATCCACGGACCCACGAGACAGACCGCCGAAACCCCGCCACGACCAGACAGAAGGCTGACCCCATGCTGCACCACATCGTCCTGATGGACCCCGCCACCCGCGAAGACCTGCGCCAGATCGAGGCGGCGATGCCGATCCTCGCGCGGCTTTGCGCCGATTTGCAGGGCGCGTCCGGCTTCAGCCACGGACCAAACCGGGATTACGAGGGCAAGTCACAGCGCTACGCGTATGGCTTTTCGGTGATCTTCGAGGACCGTAGCGCGCATCTCGCCTATGAACGCCACCCCGACCATGTCCGGGCCGGCGGCATGCTGGTGGCAGCCTGCGCCGGTGGGGCCGATGGAATCTTCGTTGCCGACCTGGAGGTTTGACCCGCCCGGCGCGTTGCCCCCTGACCGGCTTACCTGACCTTCATGTTCCGAAAGTGCTGCTCGATCGCCTCTTCGATGTCATCGAAAAACGTCGCCTTGCCCTTTTCCAACACGACACCGACCTCGCATACCGCGCGGATCTGTTCCGTGTTGTGCGATACCATGAACGCGCCGGAGTGTTTCAAGCGTTCCTTGAAGAGCAGCTGGCTTTTTGCCTTGAAGGCCGCATCGCCGACCGAGGTGACCTCGTCGACAAGGTAGGTGTCGAACGGGATTCCCATCGAGACACCGAAGGACAGGCGTGATTTCATGCCGGAGGAATAGCTGCGGAACGGTTGGTGATAGCTTGGCCCAAGTTCGGCGAAATCCTCGACGAACTTCGCCAGTTCGCGGGTGTCGACGCCGTAGACGCGCGCGATGAACTTGGTGTTCTGGTAGCCGGTCAGTTCCGGGTGAAACGACCCGGCGAAGCCCACGGGCCACGAGATCGTGCCCGAAGACAGGATTTCCCCGGAGGTCGGTTCCATCGCGCCCGAGATAAGCTGCAGCAAGGTTGACTTGCCCGCGCCATTGCGCCCGAACAAGCCGACCGACGCATTGGTCGGCAACGTTATGTTCAGGTCATCGATCACCGTGATTCGCCGACCGCGCAGGGCGAATTCCTTGCGTAGGTTGCGAAATTCTATCATCGTCCGACCCCTGTCAGCGGCGGTCCCGCAAGCTGTAAGCGACAAGCACGACGACGGTCCAGATCAGGAAGGCAAAGAGGGTCAGGATGCCCAGTTGCATCGGACGATCCGGATATTGCGAGGACTCGGCCAGTGTCGGGCGCACATGCGCGGCAAGATAACGGCTTTGCCGTCTGGCATCGTTGCGCGCCCCATCAAACGAGGCCAATGCGGTCGTGTAAGCCTGCTCGGCGAATTCCTGATCGACGACAAGCCGTTCGAATTGTCCCACAAGGTCGGCAAAGGCCGTGCGGCCCGATCCGTTCGCACCCAGCACGGCGCGCTCGGCTTCGATCCGGTTCTGGATCACGGTGATGCGACGCTCAACCTGTGTCAATCTCGGGTCGTTTTCGCGGTTCGTCGTATCGCGCAGGATATCCAGTTCGATCAACGCCTCGGCCAATTGCGCCTGCAGGTTTGTCACCAGCCCCATCTGTCCGGCAGTGTCCGCGGTCGGATCGACGGTCTGGTTCTCGTTGCGCCATTCGGCAAGCGCGATTCGCGCGTCTGCAAGCCGTTCCTCCGCCTGTTCCAGTTCATCCCGGGCATAGCTGATGGCGTCCTCGCGTGCGATCGCGGAGAGTTGGTTGATCATCTCGCTGCTCTCTTCGAAGATCAACTGGGCAATGGCGCGCGCATCCTGCGGGTCATAGGCCAACACCTCGAGGTCGATCAGCCCGGTGCCACCGTCGTAGTAGATGCGCACGGCGCGCTGCCAATGGTCGACGAGGTCCTCGATCGTGCCCGGCGCATGATAGGCGAAGATCGGGTCCTCGCTTGGGTCGACGCGGGACCAGATGGCGCGCAGGTCCAGTTCCTGGTCGATGCGCTCCACCAGTTCCTGGCTTTGCAGGAATTCGTAAAGAATGTCCGTGTCGGAGGAACTGGATCCCGACAGGTTGGTGATGCCGCCCAGAAGCTCGATCGCGGAATTGGTTTCTTCGGTGCGCACGGAGAAGCCGACGCGGGAAATATACTGATCGGCGGCGCGGTTCCAAAGGTAATACCCGGCGAGAATGCAAGGGGCCAGAACCATCACAATGAAGGACAAGAGAACCAGACTGTGCCGCAACTGCCATCCCGCGCGCTTGATCGTCGGTGCCGGCGCGGGTTGTGTCTGTGCTTTCGGGCCGTCCGGTTTGGCCGCGGCGCCGGCAGCCTTCTGCCCGCCCTGTTCCTTGTGTTGCGCACCCGGATTCTGGCCACCGGGGCTGCGCGCCGCCTGCTTGTTGCCGGCATTGTCCGGCCTGTTGCCAGCCTTGTCCGGGTTCGCGGCGTTATCGCGCCCGGGGCCCTTGTCTTGCCCGGGATTGTCTTTCCGCGAACCGGCCCCCTTTTCAGGTGCCTCAGCGGTCTGCCCGGCGGCAGGGGGGGTCTTCCGAGGCTCTGACATTTGGTGTAAAACCTTGCGTGTTGGCAAACTCTGTGACTACTTGCTAGCGAATGACCAGATGTTTTTCCAGCGCTCACGTTGATCGGTAGCATGGCTTTCTTTTCCGACACAGATAGCGTGAAGCCCCTGAAATCGGTTCGATTGCGCCCGCGGTTCACGGCGTTGCGCTCGATCGGTGCGTTGATCCTGCGTGAAATGAACACCAGCTACGGCCGGTCCCCGGGCGGGTATCTCTGGGCCGTGCTTCAGCCCCTCGGCGGTATCCTTCTGCTGGTCGCCATCTTCTCGACGGGCTTTCGGACCCCGCCGCTTGGCAACAATTTCGCGATTTTCTACGCGACCGGGCTTCTGCCGTTCTTCTTGTTCCAAGACGTCGCTGGCAAGCTGGGCATGTCGTTGAATTTTTCGCGCCAGCTTCTCGCCTATCCGCGCATCACCTTCATGGATGCGCTCATCGCGCGCTTCGTGCTCAACACGCTGACGCAATTGCTGGTCAGCTATATCCTGCTCTACGCGATCCTTTCGTTATTCGAGACGCGCACGACGCTTGAGGTTGACCGCATCCTGATGGGCTATGCGATGGCAATATCACTGGCAATCGGCTTCGGCGTGATGAATTGCTTCCTGATGGCACGGTTCCCGGTCTGGCTACAGGTCTGGAGCATCGTGACCCGCCCATTGCTCCTCGTCTCGGGGGTTATCTTTCTCTACGATTCGATACCCGAACCCTATCGCGGCTATATTTGGTACAATCCGCTTATGCATGTGACGGGGGAACTGCGGGGCGCGTTCTATGTCAGCTATGAAGCGAGCTATGTAGACCCCTTATATGTCTTCGGTCTCAGTCTGGTGTTGACCGTCTTTGGCTTGCTGTTCCTGCGACGCTACCACAAGGACATCATCTTTTCGTGATCTGCCCGGGCGGCGCTCCGTCCTTCATCGCATGGCAGAGTGGCGGTTCGCATCGCCGACGGGTTCGAATCCGGTTTGAGCGATGAACGAATGAGCGGTCATATCGGCACCGTCGATCTTTCTGATTGGCGTCATGATGGAAGACACCGGATGCACCCTGCATCAGCCGGCGCGCCGTGCGGGAAGCGGGATCGCTTCAGGACTGTCGCCGGAACAGGTTGCCGATGGTCTGAAAGACAAGATCGAAATCGTAGCACGTGCTTTGATGGCGTTGATAAATCAGGTCGAGCCTTGCCTTCATCGGGATGCAGGACCGGCAATAGGTTTCGTCGGTTTCCTCGGGCGTCGTGCAACGCGCCAACAGACGTTCCTCGTGCTTGTGATAGGTGATCGTGGCCAGCCCGGTGACTCCGGGGCGGCTCTTGAGCACCTCGCCATAGACCTCGGGGTAGCGTTCCACGTATTCGCGCAGCGGCGGTCGCGGGCCGACGAAGCTGAGATCGCCCTTGAGAATGTTCCAAAGCTGCGGAAACTCGTCCAGCCGCCTGCGCCGTAGCCATTTCCCGGTGGGGGTGATCCGCGCAGCCTTGTAGGCGCCGGAAACGCCGCTGTCCTCCTCGACCACGGTCATGGTGCGAAACTTGAGCAAGTGGAATGCCTTGTCGGGTGTTTTCATCCGTTCCGCCGCGTAGAAGATCGGGCGGCCCTGTTCGCGCCAGACTTTCCAGATCAGCCACAGGATGATGGGGCCGAGGATGATCACCAGCAGGCTGGCGAAGAAGAGGTCGAAGATGCGCTTGCGCCAGGTCATTGGTCTTGTCCCGCCCTTTCCCGATCCGCCCGCCATTCCGCGACAAGCCGTTCCGGGGTTCCCGTTGCCGGGTCGAGCGTCAATAATTGTTCAAGGCGTCGCGTGTCCAGCACAACCCGCGCAATGGCCTCCGCCGGGGCCGGGCGTGGCTGCCACGGGTAGGGCACGGCATCCAGCAGCGCCCCCATCTCGACGGCGCCGGGGGCCGTCACGTTGAGAACCGGGGGCAGGGCAGTGCCCCGGCCAGCGGCAAGGCACAGGTCGGCAAGTTGCGCGGCAAGCGTGGCGGGGCCGATATAGCTGCGCACGGGGGTGCGACCATCGGCGAATCGGTCCAGCGTGATCGGTGTGCAGGATGTGACCCGTCCGAGGATCTGGTCCGCGCCCGCGATGTTGCCGATCCGCAGGCAGGTCACCCGTCCGCCGCGCGCGAGAACGGCCTCCTCCATGTCGATCTTGGCGCGGCCGTAAGGCGCGACCGGGCGGACCCGGGCCTCCTCTTGGCAAAGCCCCTCCGCCCGCCCGTAGACCGCTGCCGACGATGCAAGCAAAAGCGGCCTTGCGCCGGCCGCTGCCTGAACGGCGAGGGCAAGGTCACGGTTGAGCGACAGCGCCGCGTCCGAGCTAGGCGTGACACCAGCAAGGCACAGAACAACATCCGCGCGCTGCGCCGCGTCGTGCAGCGCCGCTGTGTCACTCAGTATGTCGAACCGCAGCAGGCCGGCGCCCGGCTGGGCTCGCCGCCCGTGCCAGAGGGGTGCCAGGCGTGGGTCGTCCCGCCACGCCCGGCGCAATATCTGCCCAAGCCGACCTGTTGCCCCAAGACATAACACCCGCATTTATTCGCCTTTCACGGTTGAAAGCGTTGACCCCATGCTTGCGACACGTATCTTGCCCCCGACTGATTTGACATGAAAACCGACTTAGGGCGACAGGGACAAGCATGGGCCGCATTTTTCGCACCATAGGCATTTTCGGGCTTTGCCTTGTCCTTGCGGCCTGTTCCCTGCCGCGCGGCGCGGGGGTGGAGCAGGAAATCCTGCGCGGCGGCGATGATGCCGGGGCGGATTTCGCGATTTATCCGGTAACCCGATCCTTCCTGCCGACGCTTGCGGAATGGCCCGTGGTGGGCGAGCCGGAGCTGAGCTGGATCACCGCAAGCGCGGGCGCGCGCAACAATATCATCCGCGCCGGCGACACTGTCAGCATCACGGTATGGGACAGCAACGACAATTCGCTTCTGTCGGCGCCGGGGGAACGGGCGGTCAACCTACAAGCGATGCAGGTGGCGCCGAATGGCACCATCTTCATGCCGTATATCGGCGATACCCGGATCGCGGGAATGAGCCCGCAGGCGGCGCGCGAGCGCCTGCAAACGGAGCTTGAGGCCATCGTCTCCTCGGCGCAGGTGCAGATTGCGATCGAAGCGGGGCGGAACAATTCCGTCGATCTGGTCGGTGGCGTCGGCGCGCCCGGCACGTACCCAATGCCGGATCAATCCTATTCCGTTCTCAGCCTGATCGCCGAGGCCGGTGGCGTCTCGTCGAGTCTGCAGAACCCCCAGATCCGCCTGATGCGCGGCGGGCATGTCTTTGGCACCTCGATCACCCGGCTTTATTCCGAACCGCAGCTTGATACCCGCTTGCGCGGCGGGGACCGCGTGATCGTCGAGGAGGATCGCCGGTATTTCCTGTCGCTCGGGGCGGCGGGTCAACAGGACCAGCATCCTTTCACACAGGATATCGTCAGCGCGCTTGACGCCGTGTCCATCATCGGCGGCGTGTCCTCCAGTCGGGCGGACCCGGAAGGCGTGCTGATCCTGCGTGAATATCCCGCCTCGGCGCTGCGGTCCGGCGAACGCGGCCCGCGGCAGGAACGTGTCGTCTTCACGCTCGACCTGACGTCATCGGATGGCCTGTTCTCGGCCCGCAATTTCCGGATCCAGTCCGGGGATCTCGTGCTGGCAACGGAAAGCCCGATCAACTCGGTCCAGACGGTGTTCAGCCTCGTCGGAAGTGCCTTCGGACTGGCAAGCAGCGTCGCCAACGCCTCTGATTGATTGGCCCGACTGAACCGGGGATGATCAGCCGGCCAGCCCGATCGGCCTTGCCTCGGGTGCGAGGCGGTTGATCCGGTCGAGATGCACCGGCAAGCAGCGCGTTTCGAAATCGTAACACGCGACCGCATGGGCGCGCGCGGCCGGGCCCAGATGGGCGAAATCGCCGGGCCGCGCCAGAATTTCCGCCACCTGTGCGGCCAAGGCCTCCGGGTCGAAGAAATCGACCAGCAGGCCGTTTTCACCATGGGTGATCACCTCGCGCACCGGGGCCACGTCCGAGGCGACGATGGTTGCCTGCATCGACATGCATTCCAGAAGCGACCAAGACAGAACGAAGGGAACCGTCAGGTAGATGTGACAGCGCGACACCTGCATCACCGTCTGATAGTCCGCATAGGCGACGCGGCCCAGGAAATGTACCCGGCTCCAGTCCAGGCGATCGCCGACCTCGCGTTCCATCACCGCGCGGTAGCCGCCGGCCTCGTCGCTTTTCTTGCCGTAGGACACATCGTTGCCGCCGATGATCAGCGCGCGGGCGTTCGGCCGCGCCTCAAGGATATGGGGCAGCGCGCGCATGAAGGTGTGGAACCCCCGCGTCGGTTCCATGTTGCGCGCCATGTAGGTGAAGATCTCGTCCTTCCGCGTCACCCCCCGACCGAGCCGGTCGAGATAGACCGAAGCCGTGGGATTCGGCCGCAGCAGGTCGGTACGGATCCCGTCATGGCAGGTGTAGATCTTGTCGTGGAAACTGTCGGGATAAGTGTTGCGCTGCCACATTGTCGGTGACTGGCCCATGTCCACGGTTTCCAGGTTGATGTAGTTCACCGCGTTGCGCGCATGCATGATGTAGGGGGTCGCCTCGGTCGGCGGAAATTCCGGGTCGAACCCGACGGAGCCGCCTTCGGCGAGGAAGTAATACTCGAAATAGCCCAGCACCGGCACGCTTGGCCAGACGATCTTGGTGAAGGTCAACTCGCCCCACCCGACATGTCCGATGATGACATCCGGGGTGAACCCGGCCTCTTTCAGTTTCCGGCAGGCCAGTGCCGCGCCATAGCCCGACCCGGCGCATTCCTCCCAGTAACGAGAGAGCGCGTAGGCGTCCTTGGTGGGCGAGTGATGCCGATCGTAGCGCACCACCTTGATCCCCGGAGACGGCGGAACCTCCTTGCGCTGCGTCAGGAACACGATTTCATGGTCCCCTTGCGCGGCAAGCCATTGCACCAACTGCCGATACTGACCGGGGTAATTCTGATGGATGAACAGCAGCTTCATGATCTGACGCACCTGATGGAACATTGGAACCGGGGCACTACGCTAGCCACCCCGCACCTTCGTGCAAGCAAATCCTTGAGAGCGCGCTACGATACGCCTTGCGACCAAGCCATTGGGGGGAATGGTGGAGCCTAGGGGGATCGAACCCCTGACCTCTTGCATGCCATGCAAGCGCTCTCCCAGCTGAGCTAAGGCCCCATCGGGCGCCACGATCGTGACGGTGCAGGCGGTTTATGAAACGGGGCTGGCATGTTCAAGCGAAAAATCCGTCGCACCGGGGGAAAAATCCGCCGTTGGCAAGGCGCGGAACCTGGCCGGTTGCACGAGGAGAAAACGGGCACCGGGGTGCCCGTTCCATCGCGCCACACCGCTTGGTCGCCTCGTCAGGTGTCGTCGTCGTCCGAGGCGACGTCTTTCAGGTCGTCGAGCGGGACGTTGTCTTCGTCCGCATCGTCTTCCAGCAGATCGTCGTCCAGTTCGATGTCGTTTTCATCGTCGTCGATCAGCGCATCGGCCCCTTCGACGACGGCCTTCTCGGCCTCGGGCTTCTTGGTTTTCGCCTTTTCGGCCTTGTCGGCGGTCAGCGTGCGCGACCCCTTGCCGGTATCGATCTCGACGACGTCACCGGTATAGGGGCTTACGACAGGATCCTTGCCAAGGTCATAGAACCGCTTGCCGGTGGTCGGGCAGACGCGTTTGACGCCCCATTCTTCTTTGGGCATGACACCCCCTTCAATCATCGCTATCGAGGAATTTCGGTCAGGTGCCACAATACCGGCAGGCTGTAAAGCCCTTGATCGGCGCGAATGCAACGGGACGGGCGGCGCGGTGCGCATGGGGTCGAAGGTCCACATTCTAGGCGGATCACCGCCGGTGGAGGTCGCGCTGAAGCGATCGACGCGTGCGCGGCGTTTTACCCTGCGCGTGTCGCGTAGTTCGGGGCGGGTAACGCTGTCGATGCCGGAATTCGCGCGCGAGGCCGAGGCGCTGGCCTTTCTGGATGCGCGCGCCGACTGGGTCCGCAAGCATCTGGCAAGGCGCCCAGAAGGACAGGCGCCGCGCATCGGCGGAAAGATCCCCATCGAGGGCGTGGCGCGCGAGATCGTGACCGGCGCGGGCCGCGCGGCGCGGTTGCGGGAGGGCCGGGTGGAATTGCCCGAGGGGCAAGAGGGGCCGCGCATGGCAGCGTTGCTGAAACAGATGGCACGCGAACGACTGGCAGAGCGGGCGACGCATCATGCCGGGCGACTGGGGCGTGGCTTTGGCCGGATCACCCTGCGTGACACGCGCAGCCGGTGGGGGAGTTGTTCGTCGAAAGGCGACCTGATGTTTTGCTGGCGGCTGATCATGGCGCCGCCCGAGGTGCTGGACTACGTCGCCGCGCATGAGGTGGCGCATCTGGTCGAGATGAACCACTCGCCCGCCTTCTGGGCCACGTGTGAGCGGCTCTACCCCGGCTATGAGAGCCCGCGCCGATGGCTGCGCGAACGGGGCGGGGAGATCCTCGCCTGGCGCTTTGATCCCTTGCCTTGAAGGGGGCGCTGTGATCTGGTTATCCCCATGCTTTTAACGCAGAAAACCGCCGCCGAGCCGACCGCGACCTTGGCCGCGCATGACCGCATCTACCGCCGGATCCGCACCCGCATCATGCACGGGCAGATGCTTCCGGGGGAGGCGCTGACGCTGCGCGGCATTGCCAAGGAGTTCGACGTGTCGATGACGCCCGCGCGTGAAGCGGTGCGGAGGCTGGTCAGCGAGGGGGCGCTGTCGCTGTCGTCCTCGGGGCGCGTGGCGACGCCGGAGTTGAGCAATGACCGGATCGAGGAGTTGGCGGCCATTCGCGCCCTGCTGGAACCCGAACTGGCCACTCGCGCTCTGCCGCGCGCCCACCCGGCGCTGATCGACCGGATGGAGCTTATGAATCAATCGGTTGCGGAGGCCGTGGTGAAACGCGACGCGGTTGCCTATATCCGCGCGAACCTCGAATTTCACCGCACGCTCTACCTGCGCGCGCAGGCGCCCGCGATGCTGGCGCTGGCCGAAACCGTGTGGTTGCAGATGGGGCCGACGATGCGCGCGCTTTACGGCAAATTGCGCCGCACGACCGAGCCGCCGCGCCATCACAAGCTGATTCTCGCCGCGCTCAGGGCGGGCGACGAGCCGGGCTTGCGGCTGGCGGTGCGCGCCGATGTCACGCAAGGCTTGCGGCTGCTGGCGGCCTGAGAATGGGGGGTGCCGGGCGTACACCCCCCGTGCACCCCCCGTACACCGGGCGTGCAGACGAAAAGCGGTTTCGCCGCGCGTCGCGCGCCGATCCACGGGCGCCCCTCGTCAAGCCCCTGCGGGGCCCTCCTCGGGCCGCGTTGCCACGGCTTGCCGGGACGGGGCGCGCGTCGACCCGGCGCCCGGTGCGGGCGGATGCCGGGCGTCGCCTCCGGCAACTGTGTTTATTGCGCTCTGGGGATTTTGTTTTCGTCGAAGGGTTGTCCGTC
>QVQC01000017.1 GCA_003428585.1 Nioella halotolerans | reverse complement strand
GGCAGCGACGCTCGAAAACGAAGCCGCCTGAATTTACAAGGCGGTTCGAACCGGGCGGTTACCGTCATCCACATTGAAGGCTCTTCCCGCGACGCCCAACATGCGGCGGCACATGCCGACCGCGGAGACAACCATGCATCCGGCAGGAGCGCATGCAGGTGAGCAGGGCTTGACGCGACAACAGCGATTAGACAACCGCATCAGTTCAAACTGACCGCCATGTGCAACACTGGGGAAGTGGCGACGATGATCGCCGCCCAGTGAACGAGCGGCAACGGCTATGAAGAATCAGGTGGACGCCAGTTCCTAAGCCACTTCCCGGGACACTGCCTTTTTCGTCCGTGACACTAGCCGCGCACGTCCTGCAACGCGATCCGGCTGCCGATCATGCTCGGCATGTGGGCTCCTTTCGGGGGTGAAGCGTCAAGGACACTTCCGCTGCGCCCCTCGGCCGCCGAAAGGCCCGCAAGACGCCCCAGCGTGAAGCCGCCGCATAGGCGCATGCCGCCCAGCTCTGCCGTCGGGTTGAACCCGCCGACTGCATCCCCCGCAGCGTAAAGCCCGCCAATCGGATCGCCATAGACATCCATGACCTGAAGGGCATCGTTGACCCGCATTCCGCCACTGACGAAATTCGACCCGACCACCATCGGTACCGCGTGGAACGGCGCTTTGACGATCTGGCGGCGTCCGGCGGGTAAAACGACCCGTCCGAAACTCCTATCCTTGTCCGAGGAACCGGAGAGAAATTCATTCCACTCCGCCACGGAGACCCGCAGGCCCTCGGGATCCAGGCCTGCCTTCCGGGCCAGTTGGCCCAGGTCCGGGGCGGACATTGCGGGTTCTGGCATCTGCGCAAGCAACTGCGCCTTGGCCTGGCAGGTTTCGTCGTCGAAGATGTAGAACGCGCGGCGTTCCGGCTGGGCCTGCAAGGCCGCAACCCGGTTTTCGTAGGGGCCAGCCTCGTCATGGAACCGTTTGCCGTCGCGGTTCAGGGCAATGCAGTCCTCTACGAACGAGGACGACACGATCACCAGCGGTAGAACTAGCCCCATGTTGATCAGGTCGGCCCCGATGGCGCCGGCCATAAGATGTGCGTCGCCACGGCAGGTGTCGACCCCCAGATAGGGTGCGCGAGCGAGGTATCCCGGCACGTGCCGGGCACGCAGCTCCGGGTTGGACTGGTAGCCGCCGGTTGCAAGGACAACGCCCTTCCGCGCGGTCCAACGCAGTTCCTCGCCTTCCGGTCCACGAGCAACCAGCCCCGTCACGTGCCCGTCCCCGGTCAGCAGCCGGTCGGCGCTTGTCCCAGTAAAGAGGCGAACGTTCGGGCGTGAAAACTCCGGTTCAAAGGCGCGGCGAAAATCCATCATGTCCTCGACGGCCAGCATCCGGGTGGTCCGGTGCTGAAGGGGTCTTGGAATAAAGCGCGAAAAGCGCAAGCCCCTGGCGAGGAGGATTTCGTAAGTTGCGGCGCTGTGCTCGGCGAAAAGCCGCAGCAGCGCCGGATCGGCGATTACGGGGTACTGATCGCGCAGCAGGTCGATACTAGCCTCGGCATCGGCGATAAAGGCCGCGGCACTGTCCTCGATACCAGCTTCCCGCTGGGCGCGCGAATTGACGAAGGCCATATACCCTGTCGACCAGACGGAGTTGCCGCCGATCTGGTCCAGCGCCTCGACCACATGCACCTCGGCGCCGGTGGCGGCCGCCGCAGCCGTGGCGGCCATGCCGCCCGGCCCGGTGCCGACCACGAGGACATCACAATGATGATCCACGCCGGGCGATACGCCGGGCGTGGACTTGAGCTCGTGAACCGGGGTCATTGTCTTACTCGACCACTTCCCAAGCGCCGTCCTCGATGCGCATAACCACGCTGCCATGCGACGGCAGACGGCCTTCGCCGAAGGTCATCGACCCCGTACCCATCAGGACGGGCACGTCCTCGGTGTTGGTTAGCGCCTCGCGCAGGGTGTCGCGGTTGATGTCACCGTCGATGCTGCGCACCGCGGCGGCGATCACGGACATCATCGAATAGCCCGTGGCCGCCCAGTGGTCCGGCGAGACGCCGTATTCGGCTTCGTACTGATTGGCGAAATCACGCGTCTCGTCCGAGTAGGTCTCGACGAAGATCGACACGAATAGCACCCCGTCCGCCGCCGACCCGGCCGCGTCGATGAACTGCGACGACCCCAGCCCGGTATCTCCCGCGATGATCGTGTCTTGGCGCAGGCCCGCCTGCCTGGCCTGCAAGATCACGTTGGCCGCCTGTTCCGGCGGTGTCGTCACGAAGAGACACTGCGGGTCCGCGTTGACGATCGAGGTCGACAGAGCAGTAAAGTCGGTGTCGGTGGCGAGGATACCGTCGTCCGCCAAGATCTCGACGCCATGCGCGGCCAGCGTGTCACGGAAGACATCCTTCTGGATGACATAACCGGGGTTGTCGAGGATCGACACCAGATAGCAGTTGTCCGGCGCCAGGGTCTCGCCAATGTAGTCGGCCAGCGGCGGCATGTAGGTCGCAGCGGTTTCGGTAGTCTTGAAGATCCACTCGCCCAGCGGCAGCACCTCGTTGGTCATCGCCACGGTGAACATTGGAATCTCGAGTTGCACCGCGACCGGGCCCGTCGCCATCGCCTCGGACGAAGCGATGGGCCCAAGGATCATGTCGACGTCGCCCGCATTCGCCCGCCGCGTGAGCAACGAAATCGCTTCCTGCCGGTCCGAGCGGTTGTCGTCGAACTGCAGCGACACTGTGTGATCGCCGTAGCCGCCGGATGCGCGGAATTCCTCGTGGGCCATCGTGATGCCGTTGACCAGCGGCACGCCGACAAAGGCATAGGTGCCGGTCGTGGACAAGATTGCGGCAATGTTCGCCTCATCGGCCTGCGCCGTTCCCGACACCGTGGTTGCCGCCAAAAGCGACGTTGAAAGCAATTTTCCAAGAGCAGTCATGGTTTCCTCCCTGATTTGACTAGGTCTTTTGTCATGGCGTGTCACTCCTCCGCGTCAACGCCAAGATAGTGTGCCACCACGCCTTCGTCGGCGGCGAGATCAGCACTGTCTCCCGACAGGACGATCCGGCCCTGGTCGAGGATGTACGCTCGGTTCGACAGTTCGAGCGCGAGCGTCGCATTTTGTTCGATCAGCAGGATCGTCATCCCCTGTTCCTTAAGCTTTTTCAGCGCAGCAAAGACCTGCGAGATCACGACCGGCGCCAGCCCCAAGCTCGGCTCGTCCAGCAATAAAAGCTTGGGCGAACCCATCAGCGCGCGACCGATGGCCAACATCTGCTGCTGGCCGCCAGACAACGACCCGGCAAGCTGTGAGGAGCGTTCCTCGAGGATAGGGAACAGTTCGAAGACGTCCTCCACGCCAGCGTCCCGGGGCCTGCCGTGCAAGGCCGTGGCCCCCAGTTGCAGGTTCTCCAGCACCGTCATCTCGGAAAAGACCTGCCGACCCTCGGGCACCTGCAACACGCCCTTGGCGGAAACGGTCCAGGGCTTGAAACGGGTTAAATCGTCGTTTCCGACGCGGATGGCGCCGGAAGCGGCCGGAACCAGCCCGGAGACGGCGTTGATGAGGGTCGACTTGCCGGCGCCGTTCGGTCCGATCAGGGCGACGACCTCCCCCGTGCCTACGTTAAGGGAGACGCCGCGCAGAGCGTGTATTCCATCATAGTGCACTTCCAGATCACTGATATCAAGCATGTTCGCCTCCGATGTAGGCCGCCATGACCTCGGGATCGCGCAGGACAACCCCGGGTGCGCCTTCGGCAATCAGGCGCCCGCCGTCCAGAACGTAGACATGTTCGCAAAGCTTCGAGACAAAGCGGATATTATGTTCGATCAGCAGGACGCCCATGCCGGTCGATGCCAGTTCGCGAAAGAGCTCGGCCAGCGAGTCCGACTCGACGTCGTTCATGCCCGCGACGGGTTCGTCGAGCAGCATGAACTCTGGCTCCGAGGCCAGCGCCCGCATCATTTCTAGCTTGCGCTGGTGGCCATAGGACAGACCACCGGCGGGAAAATCTGCCAGCGCGCTCATCCCGAAACGTCGCAGCATGGCTATCGCCATTTCGCGGATCTTCCCCGATTCCCGGCGCGCCGCGGGCAGGCCCAGCATCGCCGCGAGGGTCGAACATTCCTCGTGCCGGTGGAAGCCGATCAGGATGTTTTCCAGAACCGAGTTGTCCGGCAGGATCCGGATGTTCTGAAAGGTCCGCGCCAGCCCGGCGCGGCAGATTTCGTCTGCGAAAGAATGGGTGATATCACGGTCGCCAACCGTGATCTGCCCATCGCTGACCGCCAGCATGCCGGTGATCATGTTAACGATCGTGGTCTTGCCGGCACCATTGGGGCCGATGAGGCCGGTGATCTTGCCCTTGGGCACGGTGATGTTCACCGAGTCCGACGCGACCACGCCGCCGAAACGCTTGCTAACATTGTTGAGTGTCAGGGACATGGCTCAGCTCCTCGCGGCGGTTGTCGGAGCGGTGTCGGACTTGGCCAGCCGGGCGCTCAGTCTGCGGGCGCGGGCGCGTTCGATCAGCGTATCCGCGATACCGCGGGGAAGGTAGTTGATGACTAGGATCAGTAGCAGGCCATAGACGAGCATCCGTGCCTCGGCGAGCGGCCGCGCGATTTCGGGCAGGATCAGCAGGATCGCGGTACCGATGATCGGTCCGATGATCGTGTTACGCCCGCCAAGAACGACGTAGGACAGCACGGCGATCAGGAAGGGAAAGGCGAACTGCGACGGCGCCAGCGCGTAAGAATGAAAGGCCTCGAGCGCGCCGTATGTCCCGGCCAGCGCACCGGAGATCACGAAGGCCAGCGTCTGGTGCCGAACGATCGACACGCCCAGCGACGCGGCGACGGCCTCGTTCTGGCGTATCGCGTCAAAGGCACGACCCAAGCGACTGCTCATGATGGCATACATCAGGTAGACGGTCAGGATGCCCGCGATCAGCAGCGTCAAGGTGCCCACGGTCTTGGGAATCCCGTTCAGGCCCTGAGGCCCACCGGTCAGCCCGGCGGCATAGATGTTCAAGGACAGGACGATCTGGATGAAAGCCACGGTCGCGATGGCCTGGTAGACCCCGCGCAGGCGCGCCAAAGGCACAGAAAGACCAAGGGCCACGATCCCCCCTGCAAGCGCTGCCGCCAGAAGCGCCACCGGTGCCGGGAACCCGAGTGTGACCACCAGAATGCCGCCAGTGTAGGCGCCCACGGCGGCCAACCCAACCGTGGCCAGCGAAAATACCCCTGCGCGCAGGACTAGCCACTGGCTATAGGCCATGCCTAGGTGCAGCAGAAACAGGTCGAAGAGCGGCTGATATCCCAACAGTACGTTTGTCATGTAATTACCTCCGGCCGCGCAGGCTGCCTGCCTCTTCCCGTCCCATCAGGCCCGTGGGCTTGACGAGAAGGATCAGGAACATGGCGGAAAAGATGAACGCCGTGGTCAGACCGGACGGCAGGTAGGCGATGGACAGGGTCTGCACCATGCCGAAGATCAGGCTGGCAAGCAGCGCACCAGGTATGCTGCCGAGCCCCCCCAGGATGATGATCGCGAAACCGAACAGAAGGTAGGGCTCGCCCATCATGTAGTTGATGTTGTTGAAGGCCAGCCCGACAAGCACACCCGCCGCCCCGGCCAGCGCACCAGAAATGAAATAGGTCATGTTGTAGGTACGGTTCGGGTTCACCCCCACCAGCATTGCTGCCTTTTCATTGTCGGTGACGGCCCGGACCTGACGGCCAAAGGAGGTGCGGTAGATGAACCAAGCCATTATCATCACGATCACGACCGCGGCCACGATCATGATAACCTGCAAGAGCGAAACGCGCAGCCCCCAGAACCGGAAGATGACAACCGGCACCGTGTCGAACGGAAACCGCACAACTTGCGTTTGCGAGATCCACTGCCAGACCGTCATAATGACAAGGCTGGCCCCCATCGACGACAGGATCGCGCCGAACTCGGCATCACCGGATTTCCGCAGCCTGCGGAAACAGACGATCTCGATCAGCACTGACAGCAAGCCGGCGCTCACGACCGCCGCCAAGAAACCGAGGACCAGTGGCCCGCCGGCCTCGACGGTGTAGTAGGCCACGAAGGCGCCGGTCATGAAGACCGCCCCATGGGCCAGGTTCAGGAACCGTTGAACGCCGAAGATCAGGTTGAAGCCCACCGCGAACAACGCGTAGACCCCCCCGACGACCAGCCCGTTCAACAATTGTTGCAGCAGCATTTCTATCCTCCCATGCTGGATAGCCAAACCTTGGCACCAGCCGTATAGCTAGGCCTTGGGCCCAGCCTTGATTAGCGTATCAAAACCGTCACTTCGGGTTACCCAAGGGTGAGAACGACAGCGGTGTCAGGATCCGGTTTTCCTGCCGATCGAGCAGCGGCAGGATCCGGCCCAAGAAGGCCCGCCACTCCGGCAAGGCGGCCAGTTTCGCGCGTCGCGCATTCCGATCCTCCAGGCTGTCATAACCCCAGAGATGGACCGTCTGGTTCTGCAACCCGAACTCCGAGGTGAAATACCCTAGCAACTGGCCTAGAGTGCGGCTCTGCAGCTCGCGCACCGCTTCGTATTCCTCCATGAATTGCGGGAGCTTTCCCGGGTGAAAGGTGTAGATGCGTTCCTCGACGATCATCCTTGCCGTCTCCTCATTTCAATTCATCTAGGTAGCCGCGGTCATAGTCCCGGAGGCCGGTCACATCGCCGGACACCAGTCGTTGCGCAAGGTCGGGATTGGCCAGTAGGGCCCGCCCAAATGCGATCAGGTCGAATTCTCCGTCTTCGATCGCCTCTGCAGCCCACCGCAGCGTGCGCGGCACCAGATCGCCTCGCTGTTTTCCACCCTCCGCCTTGAAATCACGGTCCATCAGCGCCGAACCCACCGCAATCACAGGGCGCCCCGACAGGCGGCGCACCCATGACGCCAAGCTGGCTTCGCTGGACGGAAAGGCCTGGTCCCAGAACCGCCGCGTCGAAACATGGAACCCGTCCGCGCCAGATTTCATCAGCGGCATCAACCAGTCGGACAGCTCCTCGGGGGACTCCGCTACATGGGCCAGGAAATCCAGCTGTTTCCACTGCGACAGGCGCAGGGTGACGATGAAATCCGATCCGGCCTGTGCCTTGCATTCGGCGATGATTTCGGCGGCGAACCGGCAGCGGGCCGCGATGTTGCCGCCGTAACAGTCCTCACGCAGGTTGCTTGCCGACCAGAAGAACTGGTCCGGCAGGTAACCATGCGCTGCGTGGATCTCGACCCCGTCGAAGCCGACTTCGCGGGCCTCTCGGGCCGCCTGCCCGTAGTCACGCACCGTCCGGGCGATCTGTCGGGTGGTCATCGCCTTGCCGATCAACCGGCCCGGCGCCGCCAACCCCGAGGGGCTGACCCGCGTGACGTCAAGACTGTCGGTCATGCCGATCATCGAGGGCACGAAGGCGCCCACGTGCCAGACCTGCGCCAGGATCGCGGCATCCGCGGCTTTGACCGGCGCGACGATCCGCTCCCAGCCCGCCAGCGCATCGGCGCCGTAAAGCCGGGGCACGTTGCGCCCGAACCGCCCCTCTTCGTTTGGGGCTGCGCCTTCGGTCACGATCATTGCCACTCCACCTTCGGCCCGGCGGGCGTAATAGTTGGCCATCTCTGCGGTGGGCACGCCGTCGGGCGCGCATTCCCGGGTCATGGGGGCCATGACGATACGGTTGCGCAGGCGCAGGCCGCCTAGGTCGAAACCGCTGGCGAGCACCTCATGTTGGAGGGTGGATATCTGTTCCACTGCCATCTCAGGTCGCCAAAAATCCGCCATCAACCGGGATATCCGTGCCAGTGACATAAGCTGCGGCGTTAGACGCCAGGAAAAGGACCACCTGCGCGACATCGTCCCAGTCGCCGGTCCGGCGCAGCGGGATCCTCTCCATCAGGCGGTCACGGGTGGCATGGCTGGCGCCTTGCCGGTCACGCATGGGGGGCATCACGCCGGGATGAACGCAGTTCACCCTGATGCCATCCGGGCCGTATTCCGCTGCCGCCGCGCGGGTAAAGGCCATGATCGCGCCCTTAGTAGCGTGATAGGCCATATGTACGCCTGGCGTGCCGACACGGGCACAGATCGACCCGATGGTGATTATCGACCCGCCTCGGCCCATCAGCGACCGCATCGCCTGCACTCCCAGCAGGGTGCCACGCAGGTTGATCGCAATGAGCTTTTCCATCAGGTCCGAGGCTAGGACATCCGGCGCGGCAGACCCATTGGCGCCCGCGTTGCAGACCAGAATATCGACCCGGCCTTCCTGTGCGGCGATCTCGGTGGCAAGTTTGCCCCAGCCGCTACTGTCGGAGACGTCGAGTTCGACGAAACGCGCCGCATGTCCCTGCGCAAGCAAGGCCTCTGCAACGGCCTCCCCCTCGTATCTCAGCACATCCGCAAGGATCAACTGCGCGCCGGCCTCTGCCAGCAGTTCCGCCTCGCGCCGGCCCATGCCCGAGGCGGCGCCGGTCACAAGCGCAACCTTGCCCGCAAGCTCCTGGGAAACGACTCCGGTCATGCTGCGCCCTCCTGCAGTCCGAGGGCGGATACCGCCGCAATCTGGCCAAAGCAGAAGCCTTCCGACAGGTTGCAACCATCCGAGGGATAAAGCATCCCGGTTGCCTGCCCCAACTCCCCGGCAGCGAAAAGACCCGGGATCGGCTTGTCACGCGTGTCCAGCACCTCGGCGCGCGCGTTGCGGCGCGGGCCGCCGGTGGTGTTCGACCCACCGGGATATAGCCGCACGCAGTAGAAAGGCCCCTCGTCCAGCGGCAGCATCGTTTCGGCTGGCCGGCCCATAGGGTCCGGCATGCCGTTACGGCAGGCTGCATTATAGGCAGCCACCTCAGCCTCGGCCCCCTCGGGGTCCGCGACCCCGGCAGCGGCCGCGGCCTCGGCTATGGTGGCGCCGGCGGCGATCCAGCCCCGCTCGATCTCGGCACTATTGTCCTCGCTCCAGCGATAGAGCCCAACCGCATGCGCCCCGACAGAAGGCAGCGTCAGCATTCCCGCCTTGCGGCGCTTCTCATCGAAGAACCAATAGCAGGGATTTCGCGGTGTCTCGCCGGTGGCAGGGTCATAGGACAGCAGATGATAGTAGAAACCGTGCAGCAAGTCCGCCTGCGCGCTTTCGTCGGCAAAGCGTTTGCCATTGCGGTCAGTGATGACATAGCCCGGCGGGTTGAGGAACAGCATCACCGACAAGTCGCTGCCATCCTCCATCGGGAAATTGCCGATGGCCCGGCCAATCATCTGGTTCATGTGCCAGAGATCCGCGCCCACCTCTTGCGCCATACGCACCCCGTCGCCGGTGTTGCCCGGATTGCCGTAGAAAAAGACCGGCCAGGCCCGCAGGTAATCCTGTTTCATTTGCGCGTTGTGCAGGTAACCGCCACAGGTCAGGATGACGCCCTTCCGGGCCTCGATCCGGCGGCCGTCGCACGTTTCGACCCCGATGATCCGGCCCGTCTCGTCACGCAGGAGCCGGTCAGCCGACGCATTCCAGAGTACAGGCACCCCGGTCTTGTCGTGAAAGTTCGCCGACAGCCGCTCCCAGAGAAAGGGGCCCGCCTTGCCGTTCAGGTCCAGCCGTGTCTTGGCGCCACCGGGTTGGTAGACACCCAGCGTTTCGGCGCCCTCGAACTCCGGGTGCTCTGCCCCGCCAACGTTCCTAAGGTCCAGTTCCGGCGCGATGTCGTGCAGCCAGTCGATCAGTGTCATGGCGCGGCGCGCCCAGGCCGCGCTGATATCGCGGGGCACCATGCCCCCAGCACAACGGTCCAGATAGCCCGTCGCTCCGGCGACATCGGTCGCCGCCATCATCATGCCGCCCGACATGCGGGTGCTGGGCGTATGCGCGTCCTGCGCCTGCTTTTCGAGTATCAATGTTTCGGCGCCCGCGCGCCAGGCGGTAATCGCGGCAGCCAGTCCGGCACAGCCAAAGCCGACGACGACGATATCCGCGCTGTGTTCGAAATTCATATCTGCGGCACCCATCATGCAGCCCCCTTTTGAAGGACAAAGGGAAATGCCTGAAAATGCTTGCGCTCCGTACTTTCGTCGATGGTCGGTGCCCGGTCGGGGTCGAAGTCGATACCGGCCTCGAGCAGCGCGCGCACGACCTGATACAGCGTGCCGTATTCCGGTTCCTCCTCGCTGCCCGCTCTCGCCATTGGCATCCCGGCGGCAAGGATGCGTCCGACACAGGCATGGGCCCCGGCACCGAAGGTGGCGCCATAGAGCTGCACCCGGCGCGGCACTTCCCGATATGGGTTGAAGCTGGCCGCGTCCGAGCCAAAGACCGAGGTATCGCGGTTGCCGATCGCGATGTTCACGTCGACGATCTCGGCTTCCTCGACCGAGGCGCCGTCGGGTAGGTCCATCGGGCAGAGCGGCTTGCGCCGCGCCACCGGGCTGGCCGGATGCAGGCGAAGCGACTCCCAGATGAATTTTTGCAAGAGCGCCGGTTCAGACAGCAGTTCGCCACGGGTTTCAGGGTGCGCCTCGCACCAGGTCAGGATTTCCCAGATCGTGTTTTGCAGCGCATTGGCCTGCGTGAAGGCTCCGGCGAGGATGAAGAAAGCAGTATCGCGGACCAGCTGGTCCTCTTCGATCTCGCCGTCATAGGCCTGCAGCATGCACACCATCATGTCGCGCGGCAGAGCAACCGAGGGGTCCTCGACCTTCTTCGCGATCAGTGCGCGGCGCCGGGCCACGGAATGTTCATAGAAAGAGACCTTGAACAGGTCCAGCGCCTCCTGGATCTCGGCCCGCGCCTCGTCGGGGCTGCCGCTCAGCATCTGGCCGATGACCGGGGCCTTGCCCAGCTTGCCAATGATTTCCAGCATGCGGTCGGTCTGTTCCTCGGTCCGGTCGCGGTCGAGTCCGGCCACATCGGCCACGAGGTTGACCAGCACCCGGTAGGCAAAGGTGCTGAGATCGCCGCTCCCCGCCACCACGACGGGGGCCAGCGTCTCTTCCAGCGCCTCGGGAAAGACGCGGTTCTGATACTGCCGAAAGAACTCACGCGTGAACAGGCTCTGCACCACGCTGCGCTTTCGCTTGTGTTCATCGCCATGCAGGCTGACGACTGCAGATGTCAGGAACAGCGGGTCCGCTTCGTAAAGCGCCTGCTTCAGGTCCGGCACGCGCAGCGTCGGCTCCAGGTTTGCGTAATCGTTTACCGTGTGCATTTCGTCCTCCCGTTTCTTTTCTTCCGGCCTGCGTCAGAGATTGGAGATCCCGAGCGACAACCCGCCGTCGACCACAAGCGAGGTGCCTGTGGTCCACTCGGCGCAGGACATGTGCGCGATGGCCTCGGCCAGTTCCTCGGGCGTGCCGATCCGCCCCAGGGCATGTGAGGATTCAAGCGCCTTCATGCGCACCTTCTGCTCCTCTTCGGTCACAATGCCCGCGCGCAGGTTCAGCTCTGTCGAGACCGCTCCGGGAATGATGCAGTTCACCCGAACCTTACGTTCGCCCAGTTCCGCAGCCAGCACCCGCGCCAGCACCTCGACCGCGCCCTTGGTCGCCGCATAGGGCGATGCGCCGGGATAGGCGCGACGGGTGTGCACCGAGCCAAGGAATACCACCGCGCCTTCGCGCTCTTCGAGATGCGGCAGCGCCAGCGCGGTGAGGATCATGCCCGAGACTACATTGGTGTCGAAAACCTCACGGAGCCGGTCGCGCGACATTTCCGAGATGGGTCCGCGCAACATGTTGCCCGCATTGTTTATCAGCGCGTCAAGCCCGCCGCCATGCGCCACCGCCGTCTCGACGATGCGGGCACAATCGGCGTCGTCTGAGATGTCCGCGACCTCATAACGGCAAAGGTCACCAATGCTCTCGGCCACCGCGTTGAGTTTTTCCTCGCGGCGACCGCAGATCGTTACCCGCGCGCCGTGTCGGGCGAAGTAACGTGCCGTTCCCTCGCCGATTCCGGAGCCTCCGCCCGTGATGAGGACCGACATTTCGTTCATGGGTTTCATATGCTGCTCTCTCCGTTCCTGCCAGCCGCCCAGAGCGCGGCCTGCTGAATGAACCGCGCCTGTCCCGGGTTGGCGATCGAGGCGAGATCGTGACCGAAGGTCAGCGTGACCGCCCGCCCGCCCTGTTCGCCGCCATCGCGGGCCCAAGCGACGGGATGATCCACGGCTTTGCCGGTCCGGCCCTGTGCAAGAACGATCGCCTCTGGATGGATATCGAGATCTCGGTAGTGCTCATCGGTCACGGAAAAGGGCCTGATACCCTCTGTCACGGGATGATCGCCGACAGGTGTGACATCGACGGTTTCCAGCCCCGGCGCGTGATAGCTCTGCCCCCAGACCCATCCGCCTGCCAGCAGGTCGTGCCAGCCTGGCCAGCCGTCGAAACAAATGCACCCCGTGTGGAGCGCGATTATGCCCCGTCCGGCCTTGGCATGTGATTCTAGCGCGCGCATCAGATCCGGGTCGGTTTCATAGGCCCATTCCGCGCGGTGGGGCGCGTATTTTTCGTTACCCAGCATCCGGAACCGCAGCGCCTGAACCACGACCAGGTCCGCCGGAGCACGGTCGAGTGCGGCGACTAGGTCTGCCGGAGTGCCGACCAGTTCCGTCTCCATGCCCGCCGCAGCCAGAATGCCCACGGTCGCGGCGGTCATCTGACCGAAGTCGTGAAAGATGCCGCCTGTCAGGATGACCACACGCATTTCCTTCATTCCCGCGGCAGCGAGCGCAGCAGGCTATGGCAGACTCCGCCGTCCACGACCAGTTGATGCGCATTGACGTAGCGGGCCTGCGGCGAGGCCAAGAACCAGACCGCCTCGGCGATATCCTCGATCTTGCCCAGACCGCCGTTCGGCACTGCGCCTTCGCGCGCGGCACGGACCTTGGGGTCGGCATAGAACGGCGCGGACATGCCGCCGTCGATGAACCCCGGCGCGACACTGTTTACGCGGATGCCCATGCCACCCCATTCCAGCGCCATCTGTTCAGTCAGCTTGGCAATCGCTGCCTTGGCCGCCGGGTAGGCCCCTGCGCCGGGGCCGGGCGTGACCGCGTTGATCGAGGTGAAGTTGACGATGACACCACCGCTCTTTTCCATCGACTTGGCCGCGGCCTGCGCACAAACGAAGGTACCAATGACATGCACGTCCATCACGCGCCGGAACTGTTCGGCGCTCTGTTCGAACAGCAGCCCCGTCGACAGGATCCCCGCGTTGTTTACCAGAACATTCAGAGCGCCGAACTCTGCAAATGCAGCCTCGACCGCAGTCTGGTCCGTGACATCCGCGACCAACGGCAATCCATTGGAAAGGGATGCGGCGGTCTTGCGTGTCTGCTCGGGGTCGAGGTCCATGACCCCGACGCGATAGCCTTCGGCATCGAATTTTGCGGCAACACCAGCCCCGATGCCAGCGGCGGCACCGGTCACGATTACGGATTCCATGCTCATGCCTCGATTTCGGGGGTCAGGATGACGGGATAAGACGAAAAGTTCATACGGGAGGTGTTCGTATCCTGCACCGGCGGACGGTCGGGATCGGGGCGCACGTCGCGGTCCAGCAGCGTCTGGACCAGCCGCGTCACGATCCCGTATTGATGCGTTTCGGGATCGGTGTCCGGCCCGGCCGGCAGCCCCCCGTCCAGATCTCGGCCAAGGCACATGTGCATGCCATAGCCGAAGGTCAGGCCCCAGATCGGCACCCCTTCGGGCAAGGCCCGATCCGGGTCGAATACATCCGCCGTCGCGCCAAATAAATCGCGCTGCCGGTTGGCACTCGCAAAGTCTAGCTCGACACGCCCCTCGCTGGACATCGGGCAAGCCGTTTCCGGGCTGCGCCATGCGACCGGGCTAGCTGGATGCAAACGAAAGCTTTCGTGGACGCAGCGCTGAACATACAGGCGGTCTTCGCGCAGCTCTTTGCGCGCGTCCGGCTCGGGCCAACGGGTGAAGATCTCGTGCAGCGCGTGAACCATCGAATTGGCGGTGGAATGCGACCCGGCCTGCAGGAAGAAAGCCATTTCGCGCAGGATCACCTCGTCGGTGATCCCCAGCTTTTCTTGGTCCCGCAACAGCAGGGTCAGAACGTCGCGCGGTAACTCGACGTTCTCTTGCGCCATCAGGGCCTTGCGCCGCTCGACCGAGGGAGAAAGGAAGGCCGTCCGCAGTTCTTCAAGCGCCTCACGAGCCCCTGTACGCACCTCTTCCTTGTCGCGGGTCGAATGGACCAAGGTCGCGCATTCCGAGAAGATCTTGACCAATTTCAACAACTGCTCGGTTTCTTCGGGCGATTTCTCGGGCCGGTCGAGGCCCGCGAAATCGGCTGTCAGGTTCATCGTGACGCGATAGCCAAATTCGATCAGATCCATCTTTCCATCCGCAGAAAGCGGCCCGATGACCTGCGCCAGGGCGGGCAGGAAAATCTCTGTCTCGTAGATCGAGAAAAAATCCTTGCGCAGCACGGAAAATTCCAGCACGCGCCTCTTGTGATGTTCCCTTCCATGCAGTGTCAGCAATACGTCGTTCATAACGACGCCGCCTTCGTCATATAGCGCCTGACGCATCGAACGGTCCGTAAGGACACGCATAATCTCGTGGTAGTCGGTTATGACTTGGCCACCCATGAAAGCCTCCTCGTAGGCAGTTGTACGTTCCGACAGCTTGTGCTGCCGGGCGTCTGCTGGGGATGGTTGCGAATGGTGATCGTAATGGCGCGGATCCTGCGGAGCCACTGCCAGCACCCCTTCAAGCTCCCTCCCCGAGCTCTTGTCCCATGTAGTCTTTCGCAGCGGTAGGATATGGTCAATTTCAATATCGTTGGCCCTGGTATCTGCTTTTTCGATACTTAAGTGTGAGGCCTTGGTAGGTTGTTCACCCGAAGCGGTGTTAGGCTGCAATCGCCAAACTTCAGCCGGGGACCCCGAAGGATGAACAACCTGCATCAGAATGCCGGTCTCACCGTCTTCAGTCGAGAAAAGATCGATGCCCGGATTGCGTCGGGACAGATAGCCCGCGAGGTTGCCGAGGCCTTCGGCGTCTCGGTCAGGACCATCCGCAAATGGGTTGCACGGTTCAGGGCGGGCGGGCGCGCGGCGCTCTCAAATCGCGCAAGCGCGCCCGCCCCCGTTGGCCGGACGCCTGCCGGATCTCCTGGTCGTGATGATCGTGCATCTGCGGCGGAGCCTGCGGCTGAGCAGAGCGGAGATCGCGGCCAAGCTGGGCCTGGCGCGGTCCACCGTGGCGCGATGGCTTGCGCGGGTGGGCCTGGGCAGGCTCTCGCAGCTCGATCCGCCGGAGCCGGTGCGCCGATATCAACGCGACCGCCCGGGCGAGCTGATCCATCTCGACATCAAGAAGCTCGGGCGGTTCGACAGGCCCGGCCACCGCGTCACCGGCACGCGCAGGGGATGCCGCAACCGCGGTCCCGGTTGGGACTTCGTGCATGTGGCGGTCGATGACGCGACCCGGTTGGCCTATGTCGAGGTGCTGCCGGACGAGCGCAAGGCCTCCACGACGGCCTTCCTGATGCGTGCCCTACGCTGGTTCCTGGGGCGCGGCATCTAGGGTCGAACGGGTGATGACCGACAACGGCAACGCCTACCGCCCCCGCCGGTTCCGCAAGGCGCTGCGATTGCTGGGCATCCGCCATATTGACACCCGGCCCTGCCCCCCCAAGACCAACGGCAAGGCCGAGAGGTTCATCCAGTCCCTTCTCCGAGAATAGGCCTACGGGCTCGAACACCCGTCACCCGACGCCCGAAATGCCGACCTGACGCGATGGCTTGGATGGTTCAACAGATCAAGACTACACTCCGCACTCAAAGGCCTCTCACCGTTCTCTGCGGTGAACAACCTCGTGAGAAACCACACCGGGCCCAAGCTATTGAAAGGCGATTCAGTCAGCCTGAGTAAATAGGCCAGCCTTCGCGGATCGGGTCGGTACCGTCCCAGCCTTCGGCCGCCGTCGCGACCTGCTGAAAGATCGAGGCGCGCTCCGGTCCCTTGCGGGTCACTTCGAAGACCAGTTTCGGGTCATCGGGGTGTTCGAGATAGGCAAAGGGGCCATAGCTTGAACGACCTTCCTGGATCAAGCGCCATCCGACGGCTTGCGCCCGGCTCACTGCACCGTCGAAATCCTCTTCCCAGGACGAGACATGCTGCATCGGGCTGCCATCCGGGTATAGCTCTAGCCATTCGGTGTAGATGCTCCCCTCCGGGCTGATCTGCTGGATCAGTTCGACCTGGTGCGTACCACTGTTGGCCAGAGCCGCATGCAACTCAAGCTCAATTTCTTTGCCCCGGTAGATGCAGAGGGGCAATCGCAGGTTGCGCGCCACGAACCAAGGTCCGATCCCTGCCTTGGCCGACAGGAACGCCATCCTCTCGTCGATGTCCCGGACGACGTAACCCGATTGCTGAATGCCCCCGAAAATCCTACTCATGCGTTCCTCTCCCCGTGTTAAAAATTAGCGATGACTGATCTCCTCGATCGCTTGAAGCCGAGGGCAGGCCCCGTCACTCCTTGATACGACATTGCACCGAATTTGTTGGCAGCGTCTGCACTCAGTCAAATTCATTATTCTTGGGCCTGCTATTCGCTCCCATGATATACAATCCATTTCAATTTCTTATGAAATTGCTAACGGCGGAGGGCTCTGTTGCACAAATCGGCTGATGGCCGAGGCTCCGCTTTCCCGGACAGACTTATCCCACGGCCTCTGTGACAGGTACTCCGAGCGCGGTGTAGCCGTTCAGGACGGCGATCCGGACCTGAAGCTCCGCGATCTGGCGGTCGAAGTCCCGTGCCCTGAGCCGCTGGCCCATCAGTTTCACGCAATGCATCTTCGTTTCGACGCGACTTCGGCGGTGGTATCCGCTCCATCGCCGCCAGAGCGCGCGGTCAAGGTATTTCGAAGTGCGCAGGGCCTCGTTACGGGCCACGGCCCCGGCGGTGACGGTCTTCCACGGTTTCGCGTTCTTGCGGGGCGGGATGACGGCATGAGCGCCGCGCTCGGCAATGGCGTCGTGGCCTTTGCGTGTGTCATAGGCACCGTCGGCGGTGACGCTGCCGATCTCCTGGCCCTCCGGTATCTGCCTGAAAAGGTCGGGTAGCACCGGCGCATCACCGATATGGCTCCCGGTGATCTCGACAGCGCGGACCTCCAGTGTTTCCTCATCAATCCCGAAATGGATCTTGCGCCAGACGCGCCGTTTCGGGCCACCGTGCTTGCGTGCATGCCATTCGCCTTCGCCCTCGACCTTGATGCCGGTGCTGTCGATCAGCAGGTGCAACGGCCCTCTGGAGCCGCGATACGGGGTGTTCACGGCGAGCGTCTTATGGCGGCGAGACAGCGTGCTGAAGTCGGGCACCGACCAGCCACGCCCGACCAGCCGCAACAGGCTTTCGACGAACCCGGTCGTCTGCCGCGTCGACATTGTCGCTCGGACCATGTGTGGATGGCTCCTGCCGGGCAAGGGCTTTGTTCGGGTCAGGCATCTGGTCGGTCGCGGCCATGTGTACGGCGTCTGCTTTGCAGCACGGTGGCTGCGCGCCCTGATGAAGTCCGCCGGCGCTCGGGTCCAAATCAATGGCACGCACTCGCAGGTGCTCCGGTCCGAACTGGATAACCCGATTGCCGTGTCGCCGTCCGTTCGCCATCACCTCACGTTGCGCCTCACCGTCTCGATGCCGGCCGGGAGCGGCCGGCGTGTCCTGTCAGGCCGGGGTGGCCTGGTAGCTCTCGCCGCTTCGGATCAGCGCCCAAACGACCCGCGCCATGCGGTTCGCCAGGGCGACCGCGACGACTTTCACCGGCTTCCTCTCCAGCATGCGCCAGAGCCAGTCGTCGCCCGGTCGCCGGCACCGCCGTGCGCTGATCTGCGCCATCGCGCCGAGATAGAGTAGCCGCCGCAGATACCGGTTTCCGGCCTTGGAGATCCGGCCCAACCGCTCCTTGCCGCCGCTCGAGTGTGGCTGCGGCGTGAGCCCGAGCCACGCGGCGTAGTGGCGGGCCCTCCGGAAATTGCCGACCTCCGGCGTCGTGGCCGCGATGGCGCTCGCTTTAATGGCGCCGAGACCCGGGATCTTCGCCGGGCGCCGGGTGAGCGGATCGGTCTTCTGGGCCGCCTCGATCCGTGCGGTTTCCGATTGGCCAGTGTAACCCATCCTGCACTGCTTGCGTCCCGTCCGTTGTTGAATTCCGGGTGATCTAAAGCATCCGGCTGAAAACCTGAATCGCGAGGGATTCCCATAGCTGCTGATCTATGGTTCATCTTGTTTGGGAGGATGGATGATGTCAGCACCTTTGCCGGATGCGCTGCGGGCGCGGTTTCAGACGTTGATTGAGGAAGGGTTAAGCGGGCGCGCGGCTGCGTTGCGTTTGAAGCTTTCGCCTGCCACCGGGGCGCGTTGGGGTTCTGCGATCCGCCGGACTGGCCAGGCAAGGGCCGCGCCTCAAGGTCGCCCTTGCGGCAAGGGCAAGCTTGGCCCCGGAAATGGCCAGTGCGGTGAACCGTGGACAGTCCTCGGTGGCCGCAACGAGCCTGCCTTCGCGGTATTCGCGACGCCAGCGTACCAGAAGAGTGCGACCGATATCATGACGACGGGCGGTATCGGCGACGCGGCCGCGAACGCCAAGGCTCTCTTCAACGATGCGCAGCTCTTCCTCATCCGTCCAGCGCCGACGGCACCCCGTATCGGTGACAGAAAGGATCTCTACTTCCGGTATGTATCTATGGTCGAATATAGTGCCGGACCTATACCACCGGCCTCAAACCAGAAAGGCGGCCTTCCCCGTAGGCTTACCATCCAAGATGGAACACAAGAAGCCAATGGTCTTTGCAAACATGCGACTCCATCGGCTCGTAGACACGATCCGGCGTATCGGGGCGGCCGATCTGGGTTCAAGGGTATCCGGTCGCCGAGTATCCAAGCCGCCGAACTTCGGTTCGCGGTAAGGGTTGGAGTTTGCTCGGACAACGGCTTCGCAACTCGTGATACCGGGGCCGAAGGACGTGGTGCGCGCTCCATGATGACGGTGCGGCCTCGCTAGGTCATGGCGGCCGCGGCCCAATCGTCCTCTGGTTGGGCATGAAGGATCTCCCCCAGAACGTAGTGCCGGAAAGCCTCGGGCGACGCAAAGCATCGAAACCCGGCCTCCCGTCCGAGCGCGAAAGTCGCCTCCTCCTCGTTCAGCAGCAGCGCGACGGGCTCGGTCAACTCTTCCTGCACCCCGTTGGGCCAGACGAGATCGAAGACGGCAAGCTGTCGCCCGGTCTGCGGGTCGGCGAAGTCGTAACCGATCTCGCCGGGCTTGAGCCCCTGTTCCGCGACCCAGGCGTTGACCTCGTGCAGTTGCGCCTCCTCTTCGGGGCCAGAGATCCCCCCGACGATCTGCTGGACCGGCGCACCATCCGCCGTCGGGCTTTCGCTCAACCAGTCGGCCTCGCCGTGCAACAGGCGGCCGAGGCGGCGGTTGGCCTCTTCGGCAAGAAGCGCGCGACGCGCTTCGAGGAAATCCGGATAGCGATCCGCCCGCCACAAATCGGGGTCCATCGGGATCCACTGCGAGGCAAGCGCCCCGGGGTGCTTTTCCTCGATCTCGGGAAAGTAGTCCTCCGGCAGGCGGTCGCGGATGCCGAGGTTGGCGTCCTTGGTCAGCAGACAGAAATTCGCGATCGCGTTGACCTGCGCCCGTTCGTAACCGCGCTTGTAGAGTTGGGCCTTGGGGAAGATGTGGTGCACCTCCAGCGCGCTCATCTTGCCCAGCATGTTCGCCCGAAGCGGCAGGCCGCTGGCGAAGTCTTGAGCCTCGCCCATGCGGGTCAGCATGTAGAGGACCGGGTAGAAGCGCGCGCCAAGGCTCCAGCCGCGGAAATGCTCGGCCTCGATGCGCAGGCCCCCGTGCCACAAGCGGAGTTCCCTGAGCAGCGCGTCCAGGCCGCCCTCCGGCCCTTCGAGGCAGTCGAGGTCGCGGTCGATGAAGGTCTCGGTGGAGCCGGAATAGCGCCCCCACATGCCGGCCTGGGTAAACCAGAAGAGCAGCTTGTCGCTCTCGGCGTGATCCAGCTTGCCCCCCTTGAGCTCGAGGTAGCGGACCATGACTGGAACGGCAAAGCGCCCGAAGAAAACGCGCGCATGATCGAGCCCGAGCCGGCCGGCAACCATGTTGAGACAGTGGTCGATGTGCCGGGTGGTCCTGTGCAGCCCATCCCGGATCACCTCGGGCGGCTGATCATCCAGGAAAGAGAACTTCGCCTCGCCGGTGAGCACGGTGTTCACGCAGCGCAGCAGCCAGTCGAGGTTGAAGTCGTATCCCGCGTCACCCCAAGCCTTGAGCCGCGCCTTCATCTCGTCGCGGGCCTCGGGCCAGTCGGCGCAGACCTTGGCGAGCGCAAGGTCGCCCTTGGAAAGCTTCGTGCCGCCGCTGTTGACCTTGTTGAAGATGTCCACGACGACGTCCAGCGTCTTGTCCTCGCCGGTCACCTCTTCGACATGGAGGTCTATGTCGAGAATGCCGAGCAGGCGGGAGATGCGGCTGGAATACTTGACCGCCTTCGCGCCGATCTCGGGATCTTCGGCCAGCTCTTCCACGATCCGTTCATGGCCTTCCTGGCCCGCGACCATCAACGCCGAGACATCGACCCAGAGCGGATCATCGCGCATCTTCACCGGTTGCCAGAACTCGAAAACCTCGTCGGCGAGATGGAAGCGAAGGCCGGTGAAGGCACCGGCGTTGCCGTCGAAGAAGGCGGGCGGCTGGCCGCGGGCGACGCCATAGAGCGAGGTCATCCGCTGCTGGCCGTCGAGCAGGAGCTTGACCACCCCGGGCGCGAGCGCGCTGTCCCCGCGATGCGCGGCGGTCTCGGCCTTCGTGGCCCAGACCAGCAGGCCACCAACCGGATGGCGCTTGTAGAGCGAGGTGAACAGCCCGCGCACCTGTTCGCGGCTCCAGACGTAGCCGCGCTGAAATTCGGGCAGCGCCATGTGCCCGGTGTCGATGTGGTCGAGTATGGTTGAAATCTTCATGCAAGTCCCGGAAACCGCTACAAACCTCGTTCGAGACTGTCGATCATGCGCGCGTTGGTTGCAAGGAGTCAACGTGGGGTGGCCGCGACGGGATGGCCCGCCTCCCTGTGTGTAACACAGGACAAGCGAGGCGTCGCGATGTGGGGCCGCCCTGTCCCCGGAGCTCACCTCAGCGTCACCACGCGGACGGTCCGATCCGTTCCGAGTTTTCACGGCAGGCTGACCGGCTCCGGGCGGCGCCAGCGCTGGTGGCGGGCGTCATCCGGGCAACTGGCGCTGCTCCAGCGTCTCGTCGCTTCCGTCCGATTTCATGGCATCCGCGATCAGGTGCTCGACGGTCGCGTTGAAATAGGCCGTGAGCTCCTTGTGCAGGGTGCGAAACTCGGCGCCAACTGTCTGCTCGAAACCGGCTTCCTGCACCCGGACCATCACGGTCGTGCGCCGTTGGCGCGGATAGCGGTAGGGGCGGATGCCGTGCTTGCGGCACAGCGCAACGAAGATCCGGACCGACCAGACGTCCGGCAGGGAATATTGCAGCTCGACCTCTGGCGCGTCGGGGCCATCCGCTTCTGGGGCGAGCCGGGCCTGCAGCCGGTCGCGGGCCGCGCCGGCGGCCGCCCGCTCGCCTTCAGTCGCGCCGCGGGCGAACAGCGCCTCGAGCTTGGCCAACTTCTCGCGCATCTCTGTGTCATCTGCCATGGTTGTCCCTCCGTTCCGCCGGCGCCACCAAGACGAAGCCGCGGGCAAGGTCAAGCACGCGGACGCCGGATGTCATTGCCGACAGCGGTTCAGGGCGCTTCATGACCACCGCTTCGCGTGCCATACTACGATTGCGAAAAGGAGAAGCCATGGCCCGCAAATCGTCCCACAAATGGGCTTTCAAGCCCGGCCTGCGCGCGGGTGCCTTCGGGTGGCGCGGCTCGGCGAAGGCCATCGAACGGCTGAAATCGGCCAGCAGCGAGATCCGGGCGGTGCGTCGCAGCGACCCGGTGACGGCGGCCGAGGGCGTGGTGGCCCTTGCCGAACGCATCTGGCCGGCTTTCGAACATATCAACACCTCGTCCGGGGCCCTGGGCACCGCCGTGCACCGGACACTGGAGACGCTGCTTCCGGTTCTGATCGACGCCCCTGCCGACGCGGCGGCGCGTGCCGAATGGCTGGACCGCCTGCGCACCGCGATCCTCGACGACGGGGTGGACTACCTCGCCCCCATCTCGGAGCGGTTCGGCGAGATCGCGGCTTTCCCTGCGCTGATGAATGACCATGCCGAGCGCGATCTCGACCTGATCCGCGCGGCCTGGTCTGACCACGCGCGCTTTTCCCACTGTCCGACCGCCACGCTCACGCTGTCCTGCCTGCTGGAGGCGGGGCGGCACGAGGAGGTGCTGGCCCTCCTCGACGAAAAGAAAACCCGGCTCTGGTTCCACGAAAAGTTCGCCGCCGATGCCTTGCTGCGCCAAGGGCATGCGGAGGCTGCGCTCACCCGCGCCGCGGCCCTGCTCGAAGGCGACCGGGAGCCCTGGGGCCGCCACGCCATTGCACGGTTCTGCGAGACCGTCCTGCAACAACAGGGACGGCCCGAGGAAGCCTACCGGCGCTTCGGCCTGCAGTCGGCCTCGGGTAACACCTGGCTGGCCATGTGGCGCGACCTGGTGAAGCGCTACCCCGCGCGCGATCCCCGTGAGGTTCTGGAAGACCTGATCGAGTGGCATGGCCGCAAGGGCAAATGGTTCGCCGCGGCCAAGAGCGCCGGATACCTCGACATCGCGCTCGACTGCGCTGCGGAGCCCGAAGCCGCGCCGGCCACCCTCATCCGGGCGTCGCGGGATTTCGCCGCCAGCGAGCCCGTCTTCGCCACCCGGGTGGCGTTCCACGCCGTCGCGCACCTGCTCGCCGGCCGCGGCTACGATGCAAGCCCGCGCGACATCGACGCGGCGATCGATCACGCCATCGCCGCCAGCCGCGCGGCCGGCCGGGCGGCTTGGGCCACGGAGGAATTGCGCACCCTCGCCGGGCGCGGCACAGGCGATGACCTCATGGCCGGGCGCCTCCGGGCCAGGCTTGCCGAGCTGGACGCGGCGGCCGGCAATTCTGACGGTTGAGGAGATGGACGGACCTGAGATGTCACCGAAGTTGACTACCCTATGCTGCAGCGTGGCTCATCGACGCTGACGGAATGGATATGGCGGTTTTGTACAATCAAGTCTGTCGCGGGCGCGCTTGGCGACGCTTATCGCCCAGCAGACGTCCCTGCCCTGTCGGCTTATCGGAGAGACTTGACGTCCGAGGGACCATCAAATAACCCGTCTACCAGTGCGCGGGTATGGTGTAATGGTAGCGCCCTAGCTTCCCATGCTAGTCGTGCGGGTTCGATTCCCGCTACCCGCTCCAAGACACTTTCCGACATATTTCTGACAATACTTGACGCGATGTTCGCGTAACCTCTTGGAAAAACGGAGTTAATTTTCATTCAATCATGAGCTTCCCAAGCTTAAGTTACGGATTCGATTCCCGTTACCCGCTCCATGAATTCCGGCAAGTCACCGACACTGCGGGCAAAGCCTGCCCCCCCTATCGGCTAGCGCGCGGCGCCACCTGCGCCAGACGTACCCCGGGACGGCTGTGACTCTGACGCCAACACGACTGAGCGGACAATTGCATTGACTCCCGCCCCTCGATTCGCGTCGATTGGCCAAACACGGGTGACCGGGGGCACGCGCGCGGCGCGGTGGGTCCTCGGGGCGAGGGGAGGATGGACACAGCATGACACTCGCTGATACGGACCGGCATTCGAGGCCGCGCGCGGCGCGCGATTACAGCCTCACCGGCCCGCAGGCGCGGGCCGCCATCGAAACCGGCCTCGCCTCGGCCGAGTGGTATCATTCGGACATCCCCCGCAAGGCGATGAAAGACCTGATGCGGCGCAAGGACGGCCCGGCCCTGCGCGACACCGCCCTCTGGATCGGGCTGCTGATCCTCTCGGCGCTGGGCGGGATCGCGACATGGGGCACATGGGCGACCGTGCCGTTCTGGGCCGTCTACGGCGTGCTCTACGGGTCGGCCTGCGACTCTCGCTGGCACGAATGCGGGCACGGCACGGCGTTCCGCACAAGCTGGATGAACGACGCGGTCTACGTGCTGGCCAGTTTCATGGTGATGCGCAATCCGACAAGCTGGCGCTGGAGCCATGCGCGCCACCACACCGATACGATCATCGTCGGCCGCGACCCGGAAATCGCGCTGATGCGCCCGCCGAATCTGGCGCGCAAGTCGTTGGCCTTCATCGGCATTCCCGACGTGTTCGAACAGTTCTGGATCCTCGCGCGAAACGCCGCCGGCCGCTTCAGCGCCGATGAACGTGATTACATCCCCGAAAGCGAACGGCCCAAGGCGATCCGGTGGGCGCGGGTTTTCGTGGCGATCCACCTCGCGGCGGTGGCGGGGGCGCTGGCGACAGGGTCGCTGTTGCCGCTGATGCTGATCGGCGGGCCGCGCATCTATGGCTGCTGGCACATGGTGATGACCGGGCTGCTGCAGCATGGCGGCCTTGCCGAGAATGTGCTTGACCACCGGCTCAACTCGCGCAGCCTGCACATGAACCCGGTCAGCCGGTGGATCTACTGGAACATGAACTACCATGTCGAACATCACATGTTCCCGATGGTCCCCTATCACGCGCTTCCCCGGCTGCACGCGCTGATCAAGCACGACCTGCCACCGGCGAACAGCTCGCTCCTCGACGCCTACCGGGAGATGATCCCGGCGCTGATCCGGCAACGGCACGCGCCGGGCCACCACATCCCCAAGGCACTGCCCCCGACGGCACAGCCCTTCCGCGCGGAATTCCACGCGCTCGACGGCGAGCGGCAGTGAAACGCAACGTCGCGGGCAGATGCCCGGTGACAGGTCGCAGCGGTTTGCGGGTGGTTGGTTGTCCTTCGCGCGCAGAGAGCCAGAGGCGCCCCGCGAAGGACCACCAACCGACCTTCATGACGCTCACGACTTGACGCAAGCGCCCCCCTTTCATCACATATCGAAAAATCAGGGAGGATCATCATGGCCGACTGGACCCGCGTCTGCGCGCTCGACGACATAGACGAGGAGGATGTCATCCGCTTCGACCATGACGGGCGCACTTTCGCCGTCTACCGCGACCTCGACGGCGGCGTCTATTGCACCGATGGCCTGTGCACGCATGAACAAGTGCACCTTGCCGACGGGCTGGTGATGGACGACACGATCGAATGTCCCAAGCATAACGGGCGCTTCAACTACAAGACCGGCGCGCCGCTGCGCAGCCCGGTCTGCGTGGCACTGGCCACCTATCCCGCCCGCGTCGTCGACGGCGAGGTCGAGGTGCAACTGTGACCGGCGCGCGCGGATGAGGGCCGGGCTGGACGGGATGGTGGTGCTGGTCACCGGGGCCGCACGCGGCATCGGGGCGGCCATCGCGCAGGCGGCGGCGCAGGCGGGGGCCGAGGCGCTGATACTGGTCGACCGCGACGCCGTGACGCCCGCGCTGCCCGGCCCGGCGGAGGCTCTGACGCTCGACCTTGCCGACCCGGACGCGCCGCGGCGCGCGATCGACGCGACGCTGGCCCGCTTCGGGCGGATCGACGGGCTGGTGAATGCCGCGGGCCTGACGACGCGCGGCGGGTTCGAGGATGCCGACCGGGCCCTTTGGGACCGGGTGTTCGCGGTCAATGCCCGCGCGCCGTTCTTCCTGATGGCCGGGGCCATCGCGGACATGCGCGCGCGCGCCGCCCCCGGCGCCATCGTCAACATCCAGTCAATGAACGCCCATTGCGGCGCGCCGGACCTGTCGGTCTATTCCGCCACCAAGGGGGCGCTGCAAACCCTGACGAAGAACGCGGCGAATGCCTGTCTCGCCGACCGCATCCGGGTGAACGGCATCAACCTTGGCTGGGTCGACACGGAAACGGAACGCCACCTGCACGCGGTGACACTCGGCAAGGGGCCCGACTGGCTGGACGCGCAGGCGCGAGCGCAGCCGCTCGGGCGGCTCGTCAGCGAGGCGGATTGCGCGCGGCAGGCGGTCTGGCTGCTCAGCCCCGCCTCGGCGCCGATGACCGGTGTCAGCCTCGATCTGGAACAGAAGATCACCGGCGCACCCTGAGCCGGGGCGGGGTCAGCCGGGCGGCGGCGCGGTGCTGTCGCGCACGACAAGGTCGACCTCGATCAGGTCGTCCCCGGCAACATCGCCCGGCGCCTCCGGTTCCAGCCTGCGGCGCAGCGCCGCCGCGGCCCGCCGCCCGAGGCGGTGGCGATCCTGCCGGATCGTGGTCAGCGCCGGCACGTAATAGGCGGACATGTCGATATCGTCGAAGCCGATGACGGAAATATCCTGCGGCACCCGCAGGCCTTCGGCCGCCAGCCCGGCGATGAGGCCGAAGGCGACCATGTCGGCGGCGCAGAAAACGGCCGTGGGCGGATCCGCCATCGCAAGGATCAGGCGCGCGGCATTACGCCCCGAGTCCAGAGAGAAATCGCCCCGGATGATCCATTCGTCCCGCGCCGGCAGGCCAAGGCGCGCGCGTTCCTCCAGCGTCCCCGCCCGGCGGGCCGCGGTCAGCACGTTGCCCTCCGGTCCCGTGACATGGGCGATGCGCCGATGGCCCAGCCCGTGCAGGTGGCGGATGGCAAGCCGCGCGCCCTCGGCATTGTCGGACCGGATTACCGGGAACCCGGTCCCCTCGACCCATTCGCAAAGGAACACGATCCGGTCGGCGACGCCCAATTCCTCGCAGGCGGCGAGGGCGCCCCGCCCCACCCCGCCGTCGAGCGAGATGACGCCGTCGATCCGGCCATCGAGGAAATAGCCCGCAAGCTCCCCCTCGGCGAGCGGTCGGCTTTCGGTATCGGCAATCAGCACCGCGTATTCGCCATCCGCGAAGCCATCGGAGATCCCGGAAAGGATGCGCGAGTAGAACGGTTTGCCAAGGTTGGGGACCAACACCAGCACCGCCCCCGCGCGCTGCATGCGAAAGTTCCGCGCCGCCCGGTTAACGCGGTAGCCGGTGCTGCGCACCGCGCTGAGCACAGCGTCGCGGGTGCGGTCGGTCAGCAGGTCGGGATTGCTGAGCGCGCGGCTGACCGTGGCGGTCGAAACGCCCGCGGCGCGCGCCACGTCCTGGATGGTGACCGACCGTTGTGCGCGCGGGCTGCGCACCGGGCCGCTCATCGCCGGGGCCTCAAATCGGGGGTTGACTCGACTCGTTTCATGCTTCGATCATGTAATCGTTTTCATCTCTTGGGAAGGGGGTTTTCCGGACATGAAAACGATTACAGCGCCGGAATGACGTGCAGGCAAGACGCGTAGGGAGGTCATGAAGTGAAACCGTTCCGCCACCCACGGGAGGGCCGTTGATGCCCGCCGCATCCTTCGCGTTCGAAGGCGCGGCGGTCGTCGTGATCGGCGCCAGCCGCGGCGGGATCGGCGCCGCCATCGCGCATGGTTTCGCGGATGCGGGCGCAAAGGTGCAGATCACCGGGGCCGAGCCGGAGCCGATGCCAGAGGAGGCCGAGCGCTTTGCCTATGCCCAGCTTGACGTGACCGACACGGATGCCGTGCGCGATTTCGCCGACCGGGTGCCACGCCTTGACGTGCTGGTCAATTGTGCCGCGATCACGCAGCGCGGCGCGGAAATGGATCCGGCGTTCTTTGCCCATGTGCTCGACGTGAACCTGACCGGGTCGTTTCGCTGCGCGGAAGCGTTTCACCCCGCCCTGATGGCCGCGTCGGGCAGCGTGATCAATATCGCGTCGATGTATGCCCGCTTCGGGTCGCCCCGCAACCCGGCCTATGGATCGTCCAAGGCAGGGGTGGAGCAGTTGACGAAATCGCTGGCCATCGCCTGGGCGCCGGACGGCATCCGCGTGAACGCGCTGGCGCCCGGTTTCATCGAGACAGAACAATCGGCGCGCGCCCGGCAAGACCCGGCTTTCGTCGCGGGCGTCGAGGCGCGCACCCCCGCGGGCCGCTGGGGCCAGCCGGGCGATATCACCGGCGTGGCCCTGTTCCTCGCCTCGCCCGCCGCCGGGTTCATGACCGGCACCTGCCTGCCCGTGGACGGGGGATACTCGGTTGTCTGAACAGGAGGAGAGATGAGCGAATTCACGAAACTGGGGGCGGCCGTCATCGGCACGGGCTTCATTGGCGGGGTGCATGTGCAGATGCTGCGCCGGCTTGGCGTGCAGGTCCGGGGCGTCCTCGGCTCCTCGCCCGAGCGCGGGGCGGAACAGGCCGAGGCGATGGGCGTCGCGCACGCCTACGGCTCGCTTGACGACCTGCTGGCAGACGACAGCGTGGACGTGGTGCATGTCGCCTCGCCCAACCACGCCCATTACCCGCAGGTCAAGGCCGTGCTCGGCGCGGGCAAGAACGTTATCTGCGAAAAACCGCTGGCCATGACCAGCGCGGAAAGCGCCGAGATGGTGGAGATCGCGCGGGCAAGCGGCAAGCTCGCCGCGGTCTGCTACAACATCCGCTTCTACCCGCTGAACCAGCAGGCGCATGCCATGGTCGCGGACGGCGCGCTTGGCGATATCCGCTTTGTCAGCGGTCACTACCACCAGGACTGGATGGCCAAGCCGACCGACTGGAACTGGCGGCTGCAATCCGAACGGGGCGGCGCGCTGCGCTCCGTGGGCGATATCGGAACCCATTGGCTTGACCTGACAAGCTTCGTCACCGGCCTGAAGGCCGAGGCGGTGATGGCGGAACTGGCGACCTTCATCCCCGAACGGCAGAAGCCCGTCGGCCCCGTCGCCACCTTCGCCAGCGGCGCCGGAGAGTCCGAGACCGTGACCATCGACACCGACGACGCGGCGATGATCCTGCTCCGCTACGAAGGCGGCGCGCGCGGCGTGATGAGCACCAGCCAGGTGAATCTCGGGCGCAAGAATTCGCTGCAATGGGACGTGGCGGGAGCCGAGGCCAGCGCCGCATGGGACAGCGAGACGCCGGATCACCTGTTCATCGGCCACCGGGATCGCGCGAACGAGACCTTGATGCGCGATTTCACCCTGATGAACGCCACCGGAACGGCGGCGGCCACCTTGCCGCCGGGCCATGTCGAGGGCTTCGGGGACTCGTTCTTCGCCTTCTTCCGCGCCGTCTATCGCGACGTCGCCGCGGGCGGGCGGCAGGCGGGCGCGACATGGGCCACCTTCGAGGACGGCCACGAGGAAATGCGCCTGTGCGACGCGGTCCTGCGCTCGGCGCGCGAAAGCCGCTGGGTGCGGCTCGACGAGATCTGAGGGAGGAAAGACAATGCATCTGGGCCTTATGACCGCCCCGTTCGAGGATACGCCGCTGATCGAGGTTGCCGACTGGGCGGGGGCCAACGGGTTTTCCGCCTTCGAGGTCGCCTGCTGGCCCGCCTCGGGCGGCGATAAGCGGCGCTATGCCGGGACGAGCCATATCGACGTCGATGGCCTGACCCGCGACAAGGCGCAGCAGATCACCGGCGAGCTTGCGGCGCGCGGCGTCACGGTCTCCGGCCTTGGCTATTACCCGAACCCTCTGCACGCCGACGCCGACCACCGCGCGGCGGTGCTGGGGCACCTCAAGAAAGTGATTGCCGCCGCAGCGACGATGGAGGTGGGCGTGGTCAACACCTTCATCGGCGGCGACCGGTCGCTGAACGTGGACGAAAACTGGACGCGCGCGCAGGACATCTTCGCCCCGGTCGTGCAACAGGCGCAAGAAGCCGGGGTGCTTCTGTGCTTCGAGAACTGCCCGATGATTTTCAGCTACGACGAATGGCCGGGCGGGCACAACATCGCGTACAGCCCCCGCATCTGGCGGCGCATCTTCGAGGAATGGGGCGACGCGGTCGGCATGAATTTCGACCCCTCGCACCTTGTCTGGCAGTTCATCGACCAGACCCGTTTCATCAACGAATTCGGCCCACGCTTCGGCCATGTCCACGCCAAGGACGTGATGATCGACCGCGACGGGCTCTACGAGAACGGCACCATGTCGGTCGGCATGGGCTGGCAGATCCCGCGCCTGTGCGGGCTGGGCGACGTGAACTGGCCGGATTTCTTCTCGGCGCTCTACCGCGCGGGGTATGATGGCCCGGTGGTGATCGAACACGAAGACCGGCTGTTCGAAGGCACCGACGAGAAGGTCAAGCGCGGCTTCTGCCTTGCGCGCGACGTGCTTGCGCCGTTCATCAAGTGAGCAGGCACCAAACGAGAAGGGCGCGAAGCCCCGACACGATACCAACGTTGAAACCCAATCGGGAGGACTGACAATGACAAGATTCTTGACAGGCGCCGCGGCGCTGGCAATGAGCGTGGCTTTTGCGCCCGCGGCATTTGCCGAAGCCCATGGCGGCTACACCATCGGCGTTTCCAACACCGTGCAGGGCAATGGATGGCGCGAGGAAATGATCTGCGCCATGCGCGCGCAGGCATTGGTCGAAGGCGATGTCACCGACCTGATCGTGGCGCATCGCAACACCGACAGCGCCGGCCAGCTTGAAGACCTCAACAACCTGATCGAGGCCGGCGTGGATGCCATCGTGCTGAATCCGTCGGGCCCCGATGCTCTGAACTCGGCGCTGGAAACGGCCATCGACCAAGGCATCGTCGTGGTCGCGGTCGATGCCGGCGTGACGGCGGACGGTGCCTACATCCTGTCCAACAACCAGGAGGAATACGCCTATCTCGGCGCCCGCTGGCTGTTCGAACAGATCGGCGGCGAAGGCGATGTCGTCTACATGCGCGGCATTGCCGGGGTCTCGGCCGATACCGACCGGAACAACGGCTTCCAGCGCGCGCTGGAGGAATACCCGGATGTCGAGATCGTGCACGAGGTCTTTACCGGCTGGCAGCAGGATCAGGGCAAGCAGCAGATGTTCGACTTCCTCGCCACCGGCATCCCATTCGACGGGGTCTGGACGAGCGGAATCGACAACGTGATCGTGGATGCCTTCCTTGAATCGGGCGCGCCGCTGGTGCCGGTCGTCGGTGCCGACAATGCCGGTTTCGTCAGCCAGCTTCTGGAAGTGGACGGGCTCGAGGGCGCGGCGGTGACCAACCCGGGTTCCGTCGGTGGCGCGGGCATCGCCCTTGCCGTCGACATCCTCAACGGCGACGCGCCGGAGGATCGCACCGTGCTGGTCGATCCGGTGCTTTGGGAGAACACCACCGAGGAGGGCCGCGCCACCATCGAGGCGGCGCAGAACCCCGACCTCGACCCCGAATGGCCGGTCTCGACCACGATCCCCGGCTGGACGGATTACACGCTGGAGCAGATCATCGCCTGCGACGGCCCCGGCCAGGGCTGAGCGTCACGACACGCGCGGCCCCCGCATCCATCGCGGTGCGGGGGCCGCTTTCTGCACGATCTGCATGACATGAGGGCGCGAGCACATGACCACCGACCCCGACCTGTTGCTTGATGCGCGCGGCGTCGCCAAGAGCTTCGGCGCGGTGCGCGCGCTGACCGATGCGCACCTGTCAGTCGCGCGGGGCGAGGTCGTGGCGCTTCTGGGGGCCAACGGGGCCGGCAAGTCGACCTTCGTGAAGATCCTGACCGGGGCGCTGAAGCCCGATGCCGGCCATGTCCGCATTCGCGGGGCCGAGGCACGCGTCGGGTCGCCGGCCGCGGCGCGACGCTCCGGGCTCGTGCCGGTCTACCAGGAACCGTCGCTCATTCCCGATCTCGATATCGGCGACAACCTGCGCCTTGGTGGCACCGACCGGGGTGATTTTCGCCACTGGATGGAGGCGCTGTCGCTGCCCGATCTCAGGATGGACGCGCTGGTGCGCGACCTGCCGCTTGCCACCCTGCGCATTGTCGATCTTGCCCGCGCGCTTGCCGCGCAGCCCGATGTGCTTCTGCTCGACGAACTCACGGCGGCCCTGCCCACCGACCTTGTGGAGCGTGTGCTCGAGGTCGCACGCGCGCAGGCCGAGGACGGGCGCGGCGTCATCTACATCTCGCACCGCTTCGCCGAGATCGCGGCGCTTTGCGACCGCGCCACGGTGCTGCGCGACGGGCGCACCGTGGGCGAGGCCCGGATTGAACCGGGCGTCGAGGAACGCGTCGTCGAGATGATGCTGGGCGCGAAGATCGACCTTGAAAAACGCGCCGCCGAGGTTGCGCGGCCGAAACCCGCGGGCCAGCCGCGTCTGTCGGTGCAGGGCCTTGCGGTGGCGCCGAAGCTGACCGATGCCAGTTTTACGCTGCATCCCGGCGAGGTGCTCGGCGTCGTGGCACTGGAAGGACAGGGTCAGGACGAGCTGTTCGAGGCGCTCGCCGGTTTTCGCCAGCCCGCCGCGGGCAGCATCGAGGTCGACGGCGCGCCGGCCCGGTTCGGCCATCCCGCCGATGCCATCGCCGCCGGGCTCAGTTTCGTGCCCGGCGACCGGGCGGAGGCGCTGTTCCGCGAACGTTCGGTCCGCGAGAATATCGCGATGCCGTTCTCGGCGCGGATGCGCCGATGGGGGCCGCTGCGACTGCGCCATGAAAAGGCCCGCGTGGCCGAGGCGATCGGGCGGCTTCAGATCGACACCCGCGCGCAGGGCGAGGTGCAGCGCCTGTCGGGCGGCAACCAGCAGAAGGTCACCATCGGGCGCTGGCTGGCGCACGGGGTGCGGACATTGCTTCTGTTCGACCCGACGCGCGGCATCGACGTGCGCACCAAGCGCCAGATCTATCCGCTGGTGCGCGATCTGGCCGAACAGGGCGCGGCGATCCTCTACTATACCTCGGAGCTTGAAGAGGTGCCGCTGGCCTGTGACCGGGCCATCGTGATCTTCAACGGCCGCGTCGTGGATATCGTCGAGGCGACCGAGGCCGACGAGGCGCGCCTGATGCGCGCCGCCTATGGCCTGACAGGAACGGAGGGCGCGGCATGAACCTCATCCGCAAACAGGCTTGGGTGATGGGGCTTTTGGGGTTGTTCGTCGCCCTGTTGCTGGTCACCAAGCTGATCCAGCCGAATTTCGGGGTCAACGGGCTGGAAAGCCTTGCCCGCGCCGCCCTGCCCTTCGCCTTCGCCACCGCCGCCATGGCCGTCGCCGTCATCGTCGGCGGCATCGATCTGTCGGTCGCCTCGATGATGGCGGTCTGTTCGGTCACCGCGGCGGTGCTGATGGAAGGGATCGGCGGGGTGCCGGCGATCACGATCACGCTGGCCGTCGGCACGCTGATGGGGCTGATCAACGGCACGCTTGTCGTGGTGACGCGGGTGCCCGACATCGTTGTGACGCTGGCCATGCTCTTCGTCTGGCAGGGCACCGCGCTTCTGATCCTCGAAACGCCGGGCGGCGCGGCCACCCCGTGGATGCGCAACGCCATTACCGGCTCCTTCATCGTTCCCGGCCTGCCCAACGCGCTGATCATCGTCGCGGTCACCGTCGCCGCGGTCTGGATCCCGATCCGGCGGTCGAAGCTGGGGCTTGCGATCTACGCGACCGGCTCGGACGAGACGGCGGCCTTCCGCTCCGGCGTCGCCACCGGGCGCACCAAGGCGATGGCCTATGGTATCACCGGGCTCTTTTCGGCCTGTGGCGGGCTCAGCCTGTTGGCGCTGACCGGCGTGGGGGAACCCGTGCCCGGCCCCTACCTTCTGGCCGCGGTCGCCTCGGTCGTGCTCGGCGGCGTGATCCTCGGCGGCGGGGTCGGCGGGCTGTTGGGCCCGATCATCGCGGTCTTCATCCTCCGGATCATCCGCACCATCCTGACGCTGGCAGGCTTCGACCCCAACGTCACCACCATCGTTGAAGGCACGATCATGGTCGGCGTCGTGATGTTCGGCGCCTTCCTCGTGCAGCGCAGCAGGCGGCAAGCAGCATGAGCAACACCCATCCCCAGACCGAAGAGCACGTGCCGCCGCTTCTGCGGGTCGGTCGTTTTCTCAAGGACAACCCCGTCATCCCGCTGATCGGGTTCCTGATCCTGCTGATCGGGATCCTCGAAGCCATGCGCCCCGGCATCCTGTCGCCCTACTGGGCGGGCAACCTGATCAAGTTCGCGATCCCGCTGGCCATGCTGGCGGCGGCGCAGGTGCTGACGATGCTGACCGGCGGCATCGACCTGTCGGTCGGGATCGTCGCCACCGCGGCGGCCTTCGTGACGGCGACGCTGACGCCGCTGATCGGCCCGGCCCCGGCAATGGCGGTGGCTATGGCGGTCGGTGCGCTGGTCGGGCTCGTCAACGGCTTCGGCGCCGGCATCGCGCGGGTGCATCCGCTGATCATGACGCTGGGCACCGGTCTGATCGCCACCGGCTGCCTTCAGGTCTACCAGCGTTTCGTGATCGCCACCGGCAGCGACATCCCCGATATCCTCGAATGGCTCGGGACGGGGCGCACCGCGGGGCTGCCCAACGGCATCTTCCTCTTCCTGCCCTTCGCGGCCTTCATCCTTTGGCTGATGCGGCTGAGCGGGTTCGGGCGGCTTCTGTTCGGGCTCGGATCGAACGAGACGGCGGCGAAGCTGTCGGGCGTGCGGTCATGGCAGGTGCTGATCGCGCTTTACGTTCTCTCCGGGATGATCGCGGCGCTGACGGGGCTGCTTTACCTTGGCATGATCCGAACGCCGTCGCTTTCGCTGGCGGTGCCGCTGATGCTGCCCTCGGTCGCGGCGGCGGTGATCGGCGGCACGTCGATCTTCGGCGGGCGCGGCAGTTTTGCCGGGGCCATCGTCGGTGCACTGATCCTGCGGGTGATCGAGACGATGCTGACCCTTGCCCGGATGCCCGAGGGCGCGCGCATCGCGCTTTTCGGGCTGATCATCCTGCTTGTCACGGCGCTTTACGTGCGCTTCACCGAAACCCGGTAGGGGAGGTTTTCATGGCGAAGATCCGCATCGTCGGCATCAGTTTCGACCACATGCATATGGGCGATCTGCTACGGCAGGTCCACGACCACCCGGAGGCCGAGATCGCCGCCATCTTCGACCCCGATCGCGCCCGGATGCAGGACGCGGTTGAGACCTTCGCCATCCCCGAGGCGCGCGTCTTCACCGATTTCGATGCCTGCATGGCCGCCGGCCCCTATGACGTGGCGATCCTCTGCGCGGCACCGGCGGACCACGCGCGCTACACCGAGCGTCTGGCGCCGCACGGGATGCATGTCTTCGTGGAAAAGCCCTTCGCGGCCTCTGCAGGTGACGCGCGGCGGATGATCGCGGCGATGGCGGGCACCGGACGGCAGCTTGTCATCAACTGGCCGTTGCGCTGGGTGGAAAGCCATGTCACCGCCAAGCGGCTGATCGACGAGGGGCTGATCGGTGACCTTCTGGAGGTTCATTTCTACGACGGCAATCGCGGGCCGCTTTATCACCTTGCCGACAAGGTCGAGGTCTCGCCCGAGGAGGTCGAGCGCCAGAAGCCGACATCGTGGTGGTACAAGCGGGCCTCGGGCGGTGGCTCGCTGCTTGATTACATGGGCTATGGCGCGACGCTCGGCACGTGGTTCATGGGCGGCGAGGCGCCGCTTGAGGTGACCTGCACGGTGGACGACACGCCCGGAATCGAGGTCGACCAGCACGCCATCGCCGTGCTGCGCTACGCGCGCGGGCTGTCGCGGCTGGAAACCCGCTGGGGCACCTTCACCGACCCGTGGGCGCACCAGCCGCAGCCGACCTGCGGTTTCACCTTCGTGGGCACGGACGGCACACTCGCCTCGCCCGACTACGCCGCCGCGGTGACAGTGCAGACCCGCGCCCGCCCCGACCGCCATGACATCCCGGTGGACCCGCTGCCAGAAGGGTCGCGCAACGCCATCGAGCATGTGGTGGGTTGCATTGCGCGGGGCGAGGCGGTGGGTGGCCCGCTCGACCCGGCGCTGTGCCTCACCGCGCAGCGGATCGTCGATACCGCGATGCGCTCGGCCCAAGAAAAGCGCACATTGGAGTTACTGCCATGAGCGATGAGACGAGCGATTCCGGCACCGCCGACACCTATGCCCTGAAGGCCGGCGACCTGCCGAAGATCGCGGCGCCCGCCCTGCCCTACCGCCCGCCGATGCCGAAATCGGACGGCTTTCGGATCGGCGTGATCGGCACCGGCGGCATTTCGGGCAGCCATCTCGACGCCTACCGGGCGGCGGGCTGGCAGGTGGCGGCCTTGTGGAACCGGACCCGCGCGAAGGCCGAGGCCAAGGCGGCGGAATACTGCCCCGAGGCACGCATCGAGGATGACTGGCACGACATGCTGGCCGACAGCACCATCGACGTGATCGACGTCACCCTGCACCCGGACCACCGGGCGCCGATCATCGAGGCGGCGCTCAGGGCGGGCAAGCATGTTCTCAGCCAGAAGCCCTTCGTCACCGACCTCGACACCGGCGAGGACCTCGTGAAGCTGGCCGAGGACAGCGGCGTGACGCTCGCCGTCAACCAGAACGCCCGATGGGCGCCGCACATGGCCTGGATGCGCGAGGCGGTGCGCGCCGGGCTGATCGGCGATCTCGTCTCGGCGCATGTGGCGATCCACTGGACCCATGGCTGGACCGCCGGCACCCCGTTCGACGAGATCGAGGATCTGATCCTCTACGATTTCGGGGTGCACTGGTTCGATTTCATCGCCTCCCTTGCACCGGGGCGGGCGCGCAGCGTCTTTGCAACCTCGGCCCATGCCAAGGGTCAGGCCAACAAGGTGCCGCTGCTGGCGCAGGCGCTGGTGCGGCTGGACGGCGGGCAGGCAAGCCTGATCTTCGATGGCAGCGTGCCGCACGGCCCCCGCGACACCAGTTTCGTGGGGGGCACAATCGGCAGCCTTGTCGCCGACGGGCGCGACCTGTCCTCGCAGTCGGTGACGCTGACCACCGAAACCGGCATCGCCCGCCCGGTGCTTGCCGGGCAATGGTTCAACGACGGCTTTCGCGGCACGATGGGGGAACTTCTGTCAGCGATAGAGGACGGGCGGGATCCGTCGAACAATGCCCGCGACAACCTTGACAGCCTCGCGCTTGCCTTTGCCGCCGTGCGCTCGCGCATCACAGGGCAGGAGGTCGAGGTGGGCGCGGCGCGACGGCTGGAAAGCTGAACCGCGAAAAGACGCCGCCGCTACAGGATATCCTCGGGCGTGAGGTCGCGTTTGCGCAGCGTGTCGCGCAGGCGTTCGAACCCGCGTTCGCGCAACTGGCGGACCCGTTCCTTGGAAATGCCAAGCTGGGCGCCGAGCCCTTCCAGCGTCGCCGGCGGATCCTGCAACTGCGTGGCGACAACGATCTCGCGCTCGCGCCTTGGCAGCGCCGCGAGGGCCGTTGCCAGCGCGCCGCGCAGGGCGCCGACATCCAGACGCTCGATCCGCCCCGGCGCCTCGGCGCTACGCGGGTCGACCAGCAGGGCCTGCCGCTCCTCGCCATCCTCGCCCGACGCGGGCACGTTGAGCGAGGAGTCGCGCCCCGAAACCTGTTCGCGCAGGATTCCGACACGCTCCGTCGACACGCCAAGCGCGCGCGCCAGATGGGCGTCAACCTCCGCCCGGTCGACCCCTTGCGTGTGCAGCAGGTCGTCCTCCAGCCGCGCAAGATTGCCGAGCGCCTTGCGGAACTGGGCGGAGTTGGGCCGCCGCACCACCGACAGGTTAGCCTGTTTGAAATCCTGTATCTCGGCGCGCATCCACCACGCGGCATAGGTCGAGAACCGCGCGCCGTTTTCCGGGTCGAAGCGGTCCGCCGCCTTCATGAGCCCGATACTGGCCTGCTGGACAAGGTCCCAGTCGGGTTCCGACGACTGCGGCGTATGGCGCTTGGCCATGGCGATCGCCATCGGGTGAAACGCGGCAAGCAAGCGGTCGCGCGCCGTGCTGTCGCCATCCCGCTGCCACGCCGCGATAAGCCGCTTTTCGTCCTCCGCACTCAACATGCCAATGCGCCGCGCGCGGCGCTGATCTCGGGGCCAGTTCAGGATCGGCTTGTTCATGACGGCAGCTTTCGGGCAACGTGCAGTTTAATGTTGAATCGAAACTAAAGCGGATGGCAGCGGCTTGTCAAAGCGATTTCGATTCACTACTTCTTCCGCATGACACAGACCGCGCTCACCGCAGACCGCATCGCCGAACTGCTTGTCCATGTCGGGCGCCTTTGCCGCAACGAGGATGGCACCTCGGACCTGACGGCGGCGCAATGGACCTGCCTGCGCTTTTTCGCGCGGGCCAATGGCAGCACGCGCACGCCATCGGCCTTCGCCAGCTTTCAGGCCACCACGCGCGGCACCGCCTCGCAAATCATCAAGGGGCTTGAGACACGTGGCTTGATCGTGCGCCGACGATCGGAAAGCGACGGGCGCAGCGTGCGCTTCGACCTGACCGAGGCCGGACGCGCCTGCCTTGTCGACGACCCGCTGGGCGACCTGATCGCGCTGCTCGAAAAGCTCGAGGCGCAGGAGCGCGCGGCCTTCCTCGACACCCTGTCGGGACTGTCGTCATCGCTGGCCCTGTTCAAGGGCGCGCGCGCCTTCGGAACGTGCGGCGATTGCACCCATTTCACCCCCGGCGACACCAGCGGCTACTGCGCCTGCATGGCGGGCGAGCTTGGCGCCGGCGAGATCGATCAGCTATGTGCCAGCTACGCGGGACGCACCACGCAGAAGGCACCGCAAACGAAAGAAGGACACGACGATGAACCAGCCTGAAAGCGACAGCGCACAGGACATGCCGCGCATGATCGCGGTCAGCAGCGGCAAGGGCGGCGTGGGCAAGTCCACCGTGACCGCCAATGTCGCCGTGGCCCTTGCCGAGACGGGGCTGCGCGTCGGCGTCGTCGATGCGGATGTCTACGGCCCCTCGATCCCCGGCATGCTGGGCCTGCCCCCCGGGCAGAAGCCCAGCCAGCTGCCAAGCGGCAAGGTCGTCCCGGCCGAGGCGCACGGGGTCAAGGTGATCTCGATGGCGATGCTGACCGAGGATGACAAGCCCGCCATCCTGCGCGGGCCGATGGTGACGAAATACTTGCAGATGTTCGTGCGGCAAGTGGACTGGGGGCCGCTTGACCTGATGTTGCTGGACCTGCCGCCGGGCACCGGCGATATCCAGCTGACGCTGGCGCAGGCCTTCCCGCTGGATGGCGCGGTCGTGGTCAGCACGCCGCAGGATGTCAGCCTCAAGATCGCGCGGCGGGGCCTGCGGATGATGGAACAGGTCAACGTGCCGATCCTCGGCGTGGTCGAGAACATGAGCGGCTTTACCTGCCCGTCCTGCGGCAGCGTCACGCATATCTTCCACCAAGGCGGGGGCGAGGCGATCGCGCACGACCTTGGCGTGCCTTTCCTGGGCAAGGTGCCGCTGGATCCCGGCATCGTCGATTCCGGCGATGACGGCATCCCGCTTGCCAAGGCCGCGCCCACCAGCCCCGCCGGCATCGCCTACCGCCAGATTGCCGCGACACTGGCCGGCAGCGCCGGATCGCAGGCCGGGATCGCCACGCCCTTCGCCTGGACCCTGACCGAAGAAACCGGGCGCCCCGCCCCGGCCCCCAAGACGCCCGGGGCGCCCGGCGACCGTCTTGCGGCGCTCGACCAGGCGGCCGGCGGGCTGCGCCTGACATGGGCCAATGGCGAGGCCCAGACACTGGCGCCGCGCGACCTGCGGCTGGCCTGCCGCTGCGCGAGTTGCCGCGACGAGGTGTCGGGGGACCGGCTGCTCGACCCGGACAACGTGCCGCTCGATATTGCCATCACCCGGATCTGGAGCGTGGGCAATTACGCGCTTGGCATGGCCTTCAGCGACGGGCACGACACCGGCATCTACACGTTCAAATCCTTGCGCGCGATGCAGGACGCGGAGATGGAGGATGTCTGAAACCGCCACCCGCCGGCGCATCCGCGCGCAAGCCTCGGCCAGTGACCCGCTGGTGATGACCTTCCTTCTGGACGCGCCGGTGCAGCCCGGCGCGCAAGCCCGCTACGACGGGCCCGGCGACCCCGCGCCGCTGGCTGCCGCGCTTTTCGCCATCGAGGGCGTCGCCGCGGTGCGGGTGGCGGAGGCCACGATCCACGTGCGCCGCACGGATGGGGCCGACTGGGCGGTGCTGAAACCGGCGATCGCGGCCGCGATCCGGCAAGTGCTGGATGAGACCGGACGCCCGCTTGGGCATGCCGGGGAGGCGCAGGATCCCGACGCGTCGCTCAAACGGCAGGTGCACGAGATTCTCGAACAACAGGTCAACCCGTCCATCGCCGCCCATGGGGGCCATATCGCGGTGGAGAAAGTCGAGAACGCCATCGCCTACCTGCGCATGTCGGGTGGCTGCCAAGGCTGCGCCGCCTCCGCCGCGACCCTGCGGCAGGGAGTGGAAAGAGCGCTGCGCGCCGCGCTGCCCGCGTTGCGCGACATCGTCGATGTGACGGACCACGACGCCGGCGAAAACCCCTTCTACAGCCGCGATGCCGGGCCAAGCCCGGCCTTGATCCGCCCGGTCCCGCCGGACGTGCTGGGCTGGCAGGACGGGCAGGTGACCGTCGATCCGGACTATATCGCGCCAAAACTGGGCCTGACGCCCGAGACTCTGCGCAAGGGCCTGCAATCGGGCGCCGTAATGGGCGTGACAGAGGAAGGCAGCGGCCGGGATGCGGGGAAAACCCGCGTCATCCTGCGCGCCCCGCGACGGGCATGGGCGGCGGAGATCCTGCCCGATGGCAGCGCCCGCGAAATCCCGCCGCCCCGCGCCACCGAGGCCGCGGCCGGGCAGCAGACGGCGCTTGCCGACCGGCTGCGCCGCACCCTCGCCGCGCGCGCCCCCGAGGATGGCCCCATCTCCTATGGTGCCCTCGCCCGCTCTCTGGGGTACTGGGCGCCGGGATCGGTGCGCAAGATCACCGGCGCGCTGGAAGCAACGATGCGCGAGGATGCCACCGCGGGCCGCCCCTTCATCGCCGCGCGCGCTGTCGGGCGGGGGCGGGACAAGCTGCCCGGCAAGGGGTTCTTCGATCTTGCGCGGGCGCTGTCACGCGGCCCGGCCGAGGAGGAGGACGAAGCGGCCTTCCACACCGCGGAATGCCGGCGGCTCGACGCGTTCCTCGATCCTGCCGAGCCGGCACGGGGCGCGCGGCGGGCGTGACCCGAGGCGCGCGGCGGTCCCGCAGAAACCCCTTGTCACCGGATCGGTCACCTCGGTCGCCGGGCGCTTGCGTGCCCCGCTAAAGCCGGCGGGTGCGGAATCGCCGGCAGGCGCGCCACCGATCACGCGACCTGCCCGACCGCCTCATCCTGTCACGGGCACCCTGCGGGCCCGATACGGAATGTAACGCCATCCCTCTGAAATATCGTGTTTTTCCTTCCGGGCCGATGGCCATGCGCTTGTGCGACATGTCGCACATGCCACCACGAATCCGCTTGACAAAACGGCGATACCCTATCCCTATCCCTGTAACTATTATCACGGGCGAATATTGCACATCGCAATTTGCTATATGCGATATTCAGCTTTGAAAACTGCGAAGGGGGATTAGACATGCCTATGGTTGAGTTGCAAGGTTTCATTATCGACGGCAGCGGCGCCAGCCCTGTCTTCATCAGTTCGAGCGTATTCACGATAGCGATTTCGGAAAACGCGACGATCAGCTACGAGCCGATCCCCGGCATTCCGCCCAACGACGATGGCTTGGTGCCCGCTGAGTTCACGGCAACCGCCGGATTCGAGACCAATCTCGGCAATTTGCCCGGCGATGAGGTTTACGTCGTCCAGTTGAATTTCGCCGATGGCAGCAGCGCCGTCGCGCTGAATGTCTACGACACTGTTACGGGTGAAGATTACATCTTTTTCCTCGACGGCTCCGTCGATGCGCCGACCAACCAAGCGGAGGTTGATGCGCTGTTTGCAAGCCTCGATCCGGCCAATACGGTCGACCCAGCAAGCGGCGCCTACGGCCCGGGCACCCCGATCGACCCGACGGCTTTCCCGACCGCGACGGTGACGCAGGATGACAGCTGGACCGGCACCGATGGCCCCGACCTTTTCGTCGGTGGCGCGGGGAACGATACGCTCGACGGGGCGGGCGACAACGATACGCTGGACGGCGGCGACGGAAACGACATGCTGATCGGCGGCAATGGCCGGGACCTTCTTGATGGCGGCATTGGCGACGATACGCTCGATGGTTCCGGTGGGGATGCGGGTTCGCAAGGTACTGGCGACATCATGCTGCCGGGCACCGGAAGCGACACCATGATCGGGCATATGGACGCGTTCAACACCGTCATTGGGGGCGGCATTGATGTCATCTATGAAAATGTCGCGGGCACCGGTGGCCTCACCATAACTGTTGGCGCCGATGGAACGGGAACGGCGGTCAGCAGCACGCCGGGTGTCGTCAACGACACGTTCACCTACGCCGACCACTTCGAAGGCACGAATGAGGCCGACACGTTCAACGGGTCTGATGGCGGCTCGAATGGAGAGGTCGAATCCTGGGTCGGGGAAGGCGGCAACGACACCATCAATGGGAATGGTGGCTTCGACTTTGTCCGGTACGATCTTGAACAGGGTCCCAACGGGGTTGACGTCGATCTCGCCACCGGCGTCGCAACCGACACCTTCGGCGACACCGACAGCCTGACCGGGATAGAGGCGGTCGCCGGAACCAATCTTGCCGACACGCTGCGTGGCGATGCGGGTCACAACACTCTTGTTGGCAATGACGGCGATGACGAGATCTATGGCGGCGCGGGCGACGACGACCTTGTTGGGGGTGCCGGCAACGACTTGATCGAAGCCGGCGATGGAGCGGACTTCATGTTCGGCGAAGACGGCGACGACACGCTTATCGGCGGCGCCGGCATGAACGAGATGTTCGGCGATGCCGGCAACGACAGCCTGGTCGGCGGTGATGGCGAGAACGCCATGTTCGGCGGTGACGGCGATGACACGATTATCGGCGGGGCCGGGCACAACGTCATGTTCGGCGATGCCGGCAACGACAGCTTGGTCGGCGGCGGAGATCTCCATAATTCCATGAACGGCGGCGACGGACATGACACGCTGATCGGGGGGACCGGCTTCAACGAGATGTTCGGCGATGCCGGAAACGACAGCCTGGTTGGCGGCGATACCGGAAACGTCATGGTCGGCGGCGACGACGACGATACCTTGCTCGGCGGCGACGGTGCGGACCAGATGTTCGGCGATGCCGGCAATGACCTGCTCGAGGCCGGCAACGGCGATGACGCGCTCTTTGGCGGGGACGGCGACGATACGCTTCGCGGCGGCGACGGCGACGACGTCCTGACCGGCGGTGCCGGTGCCGACCTGCTCGACGGGGGCGCGGGTGACAACGACATCGCCGAATACCGGGGAAGCGAAACCGGCGTCACGGCGGATCTCGGCGACGCGGGCAACAATACCGGCGATGCGGCGGGCGACACCTATATCGGCATTGAGGGGCTGGTCGGCAGCGCCCATGATGACGATCTGAGGGGCGACAGCGGGAATAACGAGCTCTACGGTCTCGACGGCGACGATACGCTTCGCGGCGGCGATGGCGACGACATCCTGAACGGTGGTGCCGGTGCCGACCTGCTCGACGGAGGCGCGGGTGACAACGATATCGCCGACTACCAGGGAAGCGACGGCGGCGTCACCGCGGATCTTGGAAACGCAGGCAACAATACCGGCGATGCGGCGGGCGACACCTATATCGGCATCGAGGGGCTGGTCGGCAGCGCCCATGATGACGACTTGAGGGGCGACAGCGGCGATAACCAGCTCCAAGGTCTCGACGGTGATGACACGCTGATCGGGGGCGCGGGGGATGACACGCTGCGCGGTGGCGCCGATGACGATGAGTTGGTCGGGGGCGCCGGCGCGGACGTTCTCGACGGCGGAGACGGCTTCGATACCGCCTCGTATCTGGGCGCTGCGACGGGGTTCCGCGCAGACCTCATCTACACCGGCACCAATACCGGCGATGCGGCGGGCGACACCTATGTCAGCATCGAAGGGCTGACCGGATATAGCGGCAATGACTCGCTCTACGGCAATGACGAGGACAACGTGTTGGTCGGTCCTGCCGGCGACAACCTTCTGCTTGGCCGCGGGGGCAACGACACGCTGATGACCGGCAGTGGCGTTGACACCCTTATCGGTGGCGACGGCGATGACCTGCTCCGCGGCGGCGACGGCGATGACATGCTGCGCGGCGACGCTGGCAATGACCAACTCTATGGTGGCGGCGACGATGACACGTTGCTCGGCGGGGCCGGCGACGACACGCTGGTCGGCGGGCTGGGGGCCGACACGC
>QVQC01000061.1 GCA_003428585.1 Nioella halotolerans | reverse complement strand
GATGGAACGTGCCACAAAAAGCGCCCGCCGGCGAGGGTCTAAGTGATCATCCGGGATGGAACAGTTAAGGTGCAGAGAACTGGTGAGCGGCAACCGGCACCATGGCACCTTCATGCACGAAAAGAATGGCATTTTTCTTGATATTTTTGATTTTGAACACCCTCCGAGAATAAATGAAAATGAACCAATTTTTCTACTATCTGAGCGCATGAGTAACATTTCTTTGTATCATAGTGTATGCCTTTACCGAAGCGATAACAGCAGTGGCTCAACCGGAGATCGATTCTATATTCAAAAATTTCAGTCCAATTTTGCGATCATTGGCGATGACAGATGGCGCCCGGAACACAAAGTAAGACGAATAAATTTCAAGCTCCCTGTAGATCGCTTGTTCTGGAATCCTACAAGATTTAGATCGATAGAAGCCGCGAATTTTAGGCAAAGCGATTTCGAAATTTTCACCGTCTCAACGTCAAAAATGAACATTAGCTGTTATTTTACAGCGAAACAAATGAGTTGGTCAGAGGGCTTTACTGATTTCTCTTGTGAATTTCAGATTGAACTCACTAAAGGAGTCCCATTCGGTGAGCACCATGAATTTGTCGCTGCGGTCAAATGGTTCTTCGTAGGATGCTTGGGTAAGTCTTTCAATGCTTTTGCCCTACGGATAAATAGACTGACTATTGAGCAATTTATAGAGGAGATAGAAAACAAAGGTTTTGCTCCTGAACATGTAGAGCTTTCGGGTCCGAACGATGAAGAAATTCAGAATGCTGTGGATGACGGAGTTGGAATAATTTGGGCTTCTCCAGTTAAAGGTGATAGCAATGAAGAAATAGAGAACATGAAACAGAATCTAGCTGCTTGGGTTGAACGGTTAGATGATTGGAAAGAAGCGTATGCTCATATGGAAAAATGTTTTATGCTGAGGGGTGAGTTGTCATCTGAAAGACTGCTATCTGCTTGCAAGTGGCTCGAAAGTATTAAGACTGCAAATCATCAGAAAATTATTGATGAAGTTGCATATAATGATTGGTTGCAAGAGATTTTAGAGAAGAGTAAATATTATAAGCTAGATGTTGACGAGAATAGAATTATTGGCGCCGTTAGGGTCATTCAGAATGAAAGTCATCGAGTTCGGTTTGAGAGATTGGTCGAGAGTATCATATCGACAGACACTCGTTTTCAGAGAGTCGAAGTCGACCGATTCGTTCGAGATCTTAGTAATTCGCAGAGCCTTCGAGGCAAAGCGGCGCACAGTGATATTGATCTTAAGAAAAGCGATGATATTGACGAAGTCGCACGTGCTATTTTTGCGGTGGAGGCCCTATGCATCCAGCTAACAATGCTTGAACTGCCTTGGTCCGACACAGCGAGAGAGAGATTAATTGGTCATAAAGCTTTTCAAGCTTATCTGAATTTGAGTTAACTATCTGAAATAATCTGCAGTTTTTTGTAATCTGTCACCCTTGTGAGTATCTGTCACATCCCGGAAGGTAGTATGGCCGTTTCTTGAACAGCGCTGGCTTGAGTTTGTGCCAGTCTTTCATCGCCTGCAAGGGCGTCTTGCTGTCCAGGGCTGATTGCGGGAGCTGCTGGTTGTAGAGCCAGACGTAACGGTGCAGCGTGGTCTCGAGCTCCTCGCCGGACCGGAAGTGGTGGCTTTGCAACACCTCTTCTATGCGGCCGTTGAAGCGCTCGACCATGCCGTTGGTCTGGGGTGACTTCGGCGGCGTGAGGCGATGCTCGATGTCGAGGTCGGTGCAAAGCGTGTCGAACTCGTGCGTGCCTGTCGCCGCGCGCTTGCGCAGACCGAAGAGCCGATCGGTGAACTCTTTGCCGTTGTCGGTGAGGATCGTGCGGATCCGCATCGGGCAGGCGCGTTCCAGGTCGCGCAGGAAGCGCCGCGCATTGGCCGCTGTCTTGGCCTTGAAGATGCGGATGAAGACCCACCGGGTCGCGCGGTCGATCGCCACGAACAGGTAGCGTCGCGAGGATTCATCCGCCATCTTAGGCAGATACTTCACGTCGATGTGGATGTAGCCCGGCTCATAAGCCTTGAAGGCGCTGCGCTTCGGCTGCGGTGTCCTGGCCTTGAGATCGCGCAGGTTGCCGACGCCGTGCCGACGCAGGCAGCGATCCAGCCCGGAGCGCGAGGCATTCGGGTTCAGAAACTCGCGCACCACGGACAGAAGGTCGTCGAGCGATACCAGCAGGGTCTTGCGCAGCGCCACCGCGACAGCCTCCTGCGCGGGCGTCAACGTCGTCTGCAGCCGATGCGGCGTGTGACTGCGGTCTTCAACGCTGTCGCGCTTGCGCCACTTGTAGACGGTCTGCTCCGTGACGCCGAAGCGCTCCGCCAACACCGGCGCAGGCTCCGCGCTCGCCTGGATCGCAGCCCGGATCTTCGGTGTCGTCGTCGCTTGGCCGTGAAGATGGATAAACATGGTCGCACCTCGTCCCGAACGTCCCTCAGAACCGATCTTGCCATGAACAGCGCTGACCTCCGAGGGCTGATGTGATCATCCGGGATGGAACAAGTATCAGCGTTCTACGTGTTTGTCGTAGCATGATGTGGCTCAGGCCGTTGAGTGGGCCTGACCGTCCGCAGTGGGCTCGATCCGGTCATTCGCCGCGTCCGGCCTGAACAGCGGCTTTCGGGAAGTCGCCCCAACTTTGCAAACCCCGCTCCCTGCGCAAAGCCGTCGTTCCGACCGTCTCCGAACGACGAAGGCACATCAGCGGCGCGCCGGGACACTTGCGTCAGGCACAGAACAAGCCCGCAGATCCTATCCGGGATAGGCGATTTCGGTGCGATAGGCGGGCTGCGTGACCCATTGCCAATACGTCTTGCGCGCCGCCATGGCGACGGGGCCGGGGGTGCCGTTGCCGTAGATCCGCTCCCCCACCTTGGTAACCGGCAGGATCCCCCCGCCCGAGGAGGTCAGGAACACCTCGTCCGCCGTGTCGAGACGCGACAGGGGCACCGGTTCGACGCGGGTTCGCAGCCCCATCTCGGCGCAGATTTCCAAAGCCGTGCGGCGGCTGATCCCCTCCAGCACGCCGGTGTCGGGGGTGAAAACGGTGTTGCCCTCGACAAGGAAGATGTTGAACCCGGGCCCCTCCGTCAGGTTGCCCGCGTGATCCAGCAACACGACGGTTTCGAACCCGTTATCCTTGGCCTCGAATAGCCCCTGGGTGAAATCGCCCCAATGGTAATTCTTGGCACGGGGGTTGACGCTATCGGCCGGGATGCGGCGGCTGTGTTGCGCGACCCAGACGCTTGCACCGGCTTCGACGCGGTCGGGCGTGATCACGTGGATATAGGGCACCGCCCATGCGTAGAAATGGTTGCCACAGTCGCGGGGATCGCGGCTGCCGGGGATCAGCGGGGTGCCGCGTGCGGCGACCATTGCGCAATAGGCGTCCCGCAAGCCCGAGGCGGCGACCATGTCGTGCAACGCGCGGGCGATGTCGCCCCGGGTGAGGCCGACATCCATGCGCGTCGCCGCCATCGAGGCCATGAACCGATCCAGATAGGCATCCCGCCGAAAGAACGCCCCCTGAACGACCGGCACGACGTCATAGGCCACGTCGGAATGGGTCAAAGCCCAATCGGTTACGCCAAGGGTTGCCTCGGATATCGGGATGACCTTGCCCTTCATCCATGCCGCGCCCTCGCTCAGATCCGGTGCCATGCTGTTCCCCGTCCGGTTTCGGTTTCCCGCAAGGGACACCCGGCCGGCCGCCGCGTCAAGCGGCGGGGACGCGCGGTCAGGCTTGACGGCGCGCGCAACTGCGTCTTCGCTGCCGCCACCCGCAGGAGGAGCCCATGCCAGACCTTGTCGAGATCCTGAACGCCCCCGGTCCGGTGGCCAAACTGCGCCTGAACCGGCCCGAGAAGAAGAACGCCGTGACGCTGGAGATGCTGGAAGCCCTTGTGGCGGCCTGCGCGCGGCTGGCAGACCAACCGGGGCTGCGCGCGGTGGTGCTTTCCGGCGCGGGCGGCGATTTCAGCGCCGGGATGGATACCGCGGTGCTGATGGGGTTCGCCGGCAATCTCGACGCCGTGAAGGCCGAGATGCTGGCCGGCGATGGCGACGCCAACCGCTTTCAGGCCCCTGCCAAGGCGCTCCATGACCTGCCGGTGCCGGTCATCGCCGCGATCGAGGGCGTCTGCTTCGGGGCCGGGATGCAATTGGCGCTGGCCGCCGATTTCCGCATTGCTGCCCCCGGCGCGCAACTGTCGATCATGGAGGCCAAGTGGGGGCTGATCCCCGACATGGGGATCTCGCTCAGCCTGCCGAAACTGATGCCCGCCGACCGGGCCAAGGCGCTGATCATGACGGCACGGGTGATGACCGGCGACGACGCGCTGGCCGAGGGGCTGGTGACGCGGCTGGCGGATGCGCCCCACGCGGCGGCGATTGGATTCGCAGAAACGCTGGCCGGGCAATCGCCCGATGCGGTGCGCGCGGCCAAGACGCTGGTCGATGCGCTTTGGGCCAACCGCACCGCCGAGGGCCTGCGGCTGGAGGCCGAATTGCAGGCGGCGCTGATGGGCGCGCCGAATCAGGTGGAAACGGTGATGGCGCGTATACAGGGCCGGGCGCCGGATTACGGCTGACCGCCCGCCGGCCTCACCCCTCCAACTCCGCCACCGGGATGATCGCGAAGAACGCCCCCGAGGACCAGATGCCGAACATGTCCACGCCATCCACCTCGTGCGCCGCGCCAAGCTCGATCATGCGGTAGAAGGTCTTGCGGTCGATCAGCGCCTCCAGCCCGGCGCGCACATGGACGTAGGGCGAGGGTTCGCCGCTTTCGTCGCGCACCACCCGGATCGGGTTCTCGGGGCCGGCGATCACCACGTCCTCCACGTTGGTGGTGAAGGTGATCACCTGGTCGCGGCCCGTCCCCGCGGCCTCCATGTCCACCGCCACGAAGGGTGCATCCTCCACCCGGATGCCCACCTTTTCCACCGGGGTGACAAGGTAATGCTTGCCGTCCTCGACCTTCAGGATCGACGCGAACAGCTTGACCAGCGGAAACCGGCCGATCGGCGTGCCCATGTAGAACCACGTGCCGTCGCGCTTGATCTCCATGTCCAGATCGCCGCAAAATTCGGGGGTCCAGAGGTGAACCGGGGGATGCCTGCCCTCTTTCTGGGCGGCTTTCGCGGCCTCGATCAGGCTTTCGGGGGTGGCTGTCACGTTCTTTTGTCCGGTCATGCCTTTTGCCGTTTGAGGTTGCTGCAATACTTGTCTTTATTGCAGGAACATAACCATTCACCGGAGCTTTGCCATGTCTGACCCCGAAATCCTCGTCGAAGAGATCGAAGCCTTGGGGGGCAAACTGGCCGAGGCGCGGGCCGAGATCGCCACCCGCATCATCGGGCAGGAGGAGGTCGTGACGCTGGCGCTTGCCGCCATGCTGTCGGGGGGCCACGCGCTTTTGATGGGGCTGCCCGGGATGGGCAAGACGCTGCTGGTCGACACGCTCTCGACCGTCATGGGCCTGTCGGAATCGCGCATCCAGTTCACGCCGGACCTGATGCCGGCCGATATCCTCGGCTCCGAGGTGCTGGAAACCGGCGACGGCGGGACGCGGTCCTTTCGCTTCATCGCCGGGCCGGTCTTCTGCCAGCTTCTGATGGCCGACGAGATCAACCGCGCCAGCCCGCGCACCCAATCGGCGCTTCTGCAGGCGATGCAGGAACGCGAGGTGACGGTGGCGGGCGTGCACCACGCGCTGCCCGCCCCATTCCACGTTCTGGCCACGCAGAACCCGATCGAGCAGGAAGGCACCTACCCCCTGCCCGAGGCGCAGCTTGACCGGTTCCTTGTCAAGATCGACGTCGATTACCCCGACCGCGAGACCGAGCGCGGCATCCTTCTGGCCACCACCGGGGTGGAGGAGGCCGCCGCGCGGCAGGTCTTCGACCCCGCGGCGCTGATGGCGGCGCAAACCGTGGTGCGCCGGATGCCGGTGGGCGAGGCGGTGGTGGAGGCGATCCTCGACCTCGTGCGCGCCTGCCGCCCGGAGGATGCCGGCGCCCCGGCGCTGGTGCGCGATCACGTCGCGTGGGGGCCGGGGCCGCGCGCGGCGCAGGCGCTGATGCTGACGGTCCGCGCGCGGGCGCTGCTGGACGGTCGGCTGGCGCCGTCGGTCGAGGATGTCGCGGCGCTGGCCCGCCCCGTCCTGTCGCACCGCATGGCGCTGGGCTTTGCCGCGCGGGCAGAGGGGATCGCCCTGGAAGACGTCATCGACGCCGTCACGGCCGAGGTCACGCAGGTCGAGGCGGCGGCTTGACCGACGCCACCCGACATAGCCCGACAAGCCTGCGCGCCCGGTCAGAGGTGGCAGCCGCCGCGCTGCCGGCGCTTCTGGCCGATGCGCAGCACCTCGCCGCGACGATCCTTCTGGGCGCGCATAGCCGCAAGCGCCACGGCACCGGCGACGAGTTCTGGCAATACCGCGGCGCCGAAGCGGGCGACCCCCTGCGCAGCATCGATTGGCGCCGCTCGGCGCGGGCCGATGCGCTGTTCGTGCGCCAGACCGAATGGAAGGCGGCGCAATCGGTGATGATCGGCGTCGATGACGGGCAAAGCATGACCTATTCGGGCGACAAATCGCGCCCGACGAAACTGCGCCGCGCCCAGACGCTGGCGATGGCGCTGTCGGTCCTCGCCCTGCGCGGCGGCGAGCGGGTCGGCCTGACACGGCTGGCGGAACCGCCGCGCGGCGGCGAGGCGCAGGTGATGCGGCTTGCCACGGCCCTGCTGGAGGACGGCGCGGGCGCGGATTATGCCGCCCCCGCCCCGCAGGCGCTGCCGGTGGGCAGCCGCGCGGTCTTCGTGTCCGATTTCCTCGGTGACCTCGCGCCGGTGCAAAAGGCGCTTGGCCAAGCCGCCGACCGCGGCGTCAAGGGGGCACTGGTGCAGGTGCTGGACCCCGACGAGGAGCGCTTTCCCTTCGATGGGCGCACCGTCTTTGAAAGCATGTCCGGGGCGATCCGGTTCGAGACGCTGAAAGCGGGCGGCCTGCGCGCGGCCTACCTGAAACGGCTTGCGGCGCGCAAGGATCACCTACGCCAGATGGCGGCGCGCAGCGGCTGGCGCTATCACCTGCACCACACCAACGACCCGGCGGACCCGGCGCTGCTGTGGCTTTACCGGGCGCTGGAAAAGGGGGCGATGGCATGATCGGCGCCCTCGCCTTCACCTCCCCGCTTCTGCTGCTGGCGCTCTTGGCGCTGCCGATCCTGTGGTGGCTCTTGCGCGCTGTGCCGCCCGCCCCGATCCGGCGGCGCTTCCCGGGGATCGCGCTGCTCATCGGGCTGCGCGATGACGACAGCCAGTCCGACAAGACGCCGTGGTGGCTGCTTTTGCTGCGCATGATGGCCGTGGCCGCCGCGATCATCGGCTTTGCCGGGCCGTTGCTGAACCCGCAGGATGAACGCGCCACGCAAGGCCCGCTTCTGGTGGTGATGGATGCCTCCTGGGCCTCGGCGCGCGACTGGCCGGCGCGGGTCGAGCGGGCACGCGCCCTTCTGGAAGAGGCGGGGCGCGACGGGCGCCGGGTGGCGGTGATGCCATTGACCGACCTGCCGGCGGAAGGCGAGATCCCGTTCCAGTCGGCAAACGCCTGGATCGCGCGGCTGGAGGGGCTGACGCCCGCGCCCTACAGCCCCGACATGGGCGCCGCGACGGCGCGGCTATCGGGTGAGGGGTTCGAGACGTTCTGGTTTTCCGATGGCCTCGCCCATGACGGGCGCGACGCCCTGCTTTCGGTGTTGCAGGCGGCCGGGCCGGTCACCGCCTACGAGGGCGGGCGCGACGTTCTGGCGCTTGGCCCCCCGCGGTTCGAGGACGGGCTGATCCGCCTGCCCGGCCTGCGCGTCGAGGACACCGCCGACCGGGCGCTGACCGTGCGCGCCTTCGGCCTCGACCCGGCGGGGGTGGAACGGGAACTGGCACGCGGCGAAATGACCTTTGCACCGGGCGAGACGCTGAGCGAACTGGCGCTCGACCTGCCGCCGGAATTGCGCAACCGCATCCGCCGCTTCGAGATCGCCGGCGAACGCCATGCCGGCGCCGTGGCACTTACCGATGACGCGCTGCAACGCCGGCAGGTGGGCCTGATTTCCGGCGCGGCGGAAGAGGAAGGGCAAGACCTGCTGTCACCGTTGCATTACCTGCGTCAGGCGCTCGCCCCCACCGCCGACCTGATCGAGGTGGGCCTGACCGACATGCTGCTGGCCAGCCCCGACGTGATCATCCTTGCCGACGTGGCGCAATTGTCGCCCGAGGAGGATGCCGGCCTTCAGGAGTGGGTCGAACGCGGCGGCCTGCTTTTGCGCTTTGCCGGTCCGCGCCTTGCGGGGTCGGACCTTGCCCGCGACAGCAGCCATCCGCTGATGCCGGTGCGCCTGCGGGTCGGCGGGCGCACGGTCGGCGGCGCGATGAGCTGGGGGGAGCCCAAGGCGCTGCGCGCCTTCGACGAGGAGTCGCCCTTCTACGGCCTGCCGGTGCCGGGTGATGTGCGGGTCACCGCACAGGTGCTGGCCCAGCCCGACCCGGAACTGGCCGAGCGCAGCATCGCCGCGCTGGCCGATGGCACGCCGCTCGTCACCCGCGCGCGGCGCGGCCAGGGGCAGGTGGTGCTGTTCCACGTCACCGCCAATGCCGAGTGGTCCTCGCTGCCGCTGTCGGGCCTGTTCGTGCAGATGCTGGAACGGCTGGCCATCTCAACCCGGCCGGTCGCGCCGGATGCCGAGGATCTGGAAGGCACCACATGGGTGCCTGAGGTCGTGCTCGACGGGTTCGGCCAAGACCGCGACGCGGGCAGCCGGCCGGGCGTGACCGGCGCGGCGCTGGCCGGGGCGCCGCTTTCGTCCGAGTTGCTGCCGGGGCTCTATGCCGGGGCAGAGCGGCGGGTGGCGCGCAACGTGATCGGCCCCGACGCGACGCTCACACCCGCAAGCTGGCCCGCCGATGTGCCGGTGGAAGGGTTGGGCCGGGTCGAGACCCGCAGCCTCGCGCCCTATTTCCTGACCGCCGCCCTTCTGGCGCTGCTGGTCGATTCGCTGGCCGCGCTGTGGCTTTCGGGCCGGCTTGGCGGGATCGCGCGCGGGGCGGCGATCATGCTTGCCGCCACGCTGGTCCACCCCGCCGAGGCGCAGGACCTGTCCGACGAGGACACGCTCGCCCTGCTGGCGAGTTCGGAGATCACCTTCGGCTACGTGCTGACCGGCGACGCCCAGCTTGACGACACGTCTCGCGCCGGGCTCTGGGGGTTGGGCCAGACGCTGGCCCGGCGCACCTCCGTCGAACCGGCGGCACCGATCGGCGTTGACCTTGAAACCGACGAGCTTGTCTTTTTTCCCTTCCTCTACTGGCCGATCAGCGCGGACCAGCCGATCCCGTCCGATGCCGCCTATGCGCGGCTGAACGCCTATCTGCGTGGCGGCGGCATGATCCTGTTCGACAGCCGCGACGCCGATCTCGGTGGTTTCGGCACCGGCACCCCGAACGGGCGCCGGCTGCGCGACCTCGCCCGCCCGCTGGACATTCCGCCGCTGGAACCGATCCCGGACGATCACGTGCTCACCCGCGCCTTCTACCTGTTGCAGGATTTCCCCGGCCGCCATGCCGGCCGCGATGTCTGGGTCGAGGCCGCGCCGCCGGATGCCGAGCAGGTGGAGGGGATGCCGTTTCGCAACCTCAACGACGGGGTGACGCCGGTGGTGATCGGCGGCAATGACTGGGCCGCGGCCTGGGCGATGACCCCCTCGGGCCAGCCGATGTTTCCCGTCGGGCGCGGCTTTGCCGGGGACCGGCAGCGCGAGATCGCCCTGCGCTTCGGCGTGAACCTCGTGATGCACGTGCTCAGCGGCAACTACAAATCCGACCAGGTGCACGTGCCGGCCCTGCTCGAACGGTTGGGGCAATAGCGATGGCCGATACGATCCTCTTCGATCCCCTGTTGCCATGGCCGGTAATCGGCGCGCTGGCCGGCGCGGCGCTGGCGCTTCTGGCGCTGCAAGTCTGGCGCGGTCTGCCCGGCTGGTGGCTGCGCGGACTGGCGGCGCTGGCCCTGCTGGCGGCCCTGGCCAACCCCGCCCTGCAACGCGAGGAGCGCGAGCCGCTGTCCGATATCGTGCTGATGGTGGTCGATGAAAGCGCGTCGCAGCGCATCGCGGACCGCCCGGCGCAGACCGAGACGGCCGTTGCAACAATCCGCGCGGAGGTCGACGCGCTGGGCATGGAGCTGCGCGAGGCGCGCGTGGACGATGCCGCGGACAACCGTGGCTCCCTGGTGATGACGGCGCTTGCCGACCTGATAGCAGAGGAACCGCGCGCCCGCATCGCCGGCGCCATCCTTGTTACCGACGGACGCATCCACGACCTCGACCTTGCCCCCGACCTGCCCGCGCCGCTGCACGCGCTGATCACCGGGCAGCAGAGCGACTGGGACAGGCGCCTGATCGTGCGGAACGCGCCCTCCTTTGCCATCCTCGACGAGGAATTCGAGATGACCCTGCGGGTGGAGGACGAGGGCGCGGTGCCCGCTGACCTGCCCGATCGGGCGGAGTTGCGCATTTCCATCGACGGTGGCGCGCCGCAAAGCTTCATGGTGCCCGTCGGGCGCGACATGGAGCTGCCCCTGACCCTGCCGCATGCGGGGATGAACGTCATCCAGTTCGAATTGCCCGAGGCGGAGGGCGAGATCACCGATCGCAACAACGCCGCCGTGGTGCAGATCAACGGCGTGCGCGACCGGCTGCGCGTGCTGCTGGTCTCGGGCCAGCCGCATCCGGGCCAGCGGACATGGCGCAATCTTCTGAAATCCGATCCCTCGGTGGACCTCGTGCATTTCACCATCCTGCGCCCGCCCGACCGCAACGATGGCGTGCCGGTGACCGAACTCAGCCTCATCGCCTTCCCGACGCGTGAATTGTTCCTCGAAACGATCGACGAATTCGACCTCGTGATCTTCGACCGCTATGAGCGACGTGGCATCCTGCCGATGGTCTATCTCGACAACGTGCGCCAATATGTCGAAAACGGCGGCGCACTCCTGATGGCGGCCGGGCCGGAATATGCCTCCGCCGCCTCGCTCTACCGCACCCCGCTGGAGGACATCCTGCCGGGCCGCCCCACCGCGCAGGTGATCGAACGCCCCTACCTGCCGCTGATATCCGGGCTTGGCGAACGCCACCCGGTGACGCAGGGGCTGGCGGGCGAGCACACCGCCCCGCCCGACAGCGACGCGCCATGGGGCCGCTGGCTGCGCCAGATCGACCTGACCGAGGATTCGGGCCAGACCGTCATGACGGGGATGGGCGAGCGGCCGCTGCTGATCCTCGACCGCGTGGGCGAGGGACGGGTTGCGATGCTGGCCTCCGATCACGCGTGGCTCTGGGATCGCGGCTACGAGGGCGGCGGGCCGCAACTGGAACTGCTGCGCCGTCTGGCCCACTGGATGATGGGCGAGCCGGAGTTGGAGGAAGAGGCGCTGCGCGCCGAGGCGGACGGGCGATCCATCTTCATCACCCGCCAGAGCCTATCGGAGACGGTCGGCGACGTGACGGTGACCTACCCCGACGGAAGCGAGCGCGCGGTGCCGCTGGAGGAAACGGCGCCGGGGCGCTTCACGGCAGAGGTGACAGGCCCGGAAATCGGGCTCTACCGCCTGCGCGAGGGCGACGAGGAGGCGGTGATCGCCCTTGGCCCGGCGGCGCCGCGCGAATTCACCCAGACGCTGGCCAGCGGCGCGCCGCTGGAGGCACCGGTCGCGGCACGGCGCGGCGGCACCCCGCGGCTGGAAGAGGGCCAGCCGGACTTGCGCCGGGTGGCCGAGGGGCGTAACGCCGCCGGGCGCGGCTGGATCGGGCTGACCCCGCGCGACGCCTACCTGACGGTGGATGTAAGGGTTGTGCCGCTGGTATCCGGCTGGCTGTTCCTGTTGCTGGCGGCAGGGCTGATGCTGGCGGCATGGATGCGCGAAGGGCGCCGGTAGCCTCGCCGCGCTGCGCGCGCCGATCCGCGCCTCTTCGCTGCGCTCATCGGCGGGGCGCATCGACCTTCCCGGGCGGCACAGGGCGGATGGTACGGAGGCGGCGCTGCCCCCGCAACGCGAACCCGCATCTCGTCTGCACGGGGGGTGTACGGGGGGTGCACGGCGGGTGTACGGGGGGCACCCCCCTTTATCGGCTCAATGCGCCTCGGCCCAGTTCGCCCCCTGCCCGGCATCCACGGTCAGCGGCACGACCAGTTTGACCGCCGGCTCCGCGGCCCCTTCCATCACCTCGCGGGCCTTGCGAACAAGGGGGTCGACGGCTTCCTCGGCCACTTCGAAGATCAGCTCGTCATGCACCTGCAACAGCATCTTCGCCGGCAGGTCGGCGATCGCGGCATCCATGCGGATCATCGCGCGCCGGATCACGTCCGCCGCCGTCCCCTGGATCGGCGCGTTGATCGCCGCCCGATAGGCGAAACTGGCGCGCGGGCCCTTGGCGTTGATCTCGGGGGTGTGGATCTTGCGGCCGAACAGCGTTTGCACGTAACCCTTTGATTTTGCAAACTCCTTGGTCTCGTCCATGTAGTCGCGGATGCCCGGGAAGCGCTCGAAATAACGATCGATGAAGCCCTTGGCCTCGTCGCGCGGAATACGCAGGTTGCGCGCCAGACCGAAGGCCGAAATGCCGTAGATCACCCCGAAATTGATCGCCTTGGCCTGCCGCCGCACCTCCGGCGTCATCTCGTCGAGCGGCACATCGAACATCTCCGACGCCGTCGCCGCGTGGATATCCTGCCCGTCCTTGAACGCCTGCTTGAGCTGCTCGATCCCCGCGATATGCGCAAGGATGCGCAACTCGATCTGGGAATAATCGAGGCTGACCAGAACGTTCCCGGGTTCCGCGACGAAGGCCTCCCGAATGCGGCGGCCTTCCTCGGTGCGCACCGGGATGTTTTGCAGGTTCGGATCTGACGAGGCCAGCCGCCCGGTATTGGCCCCGGTCTGAAGGTATGAGGTGTGCACGCGCCCGGTATCGGGGTTGATATGCTCCTGAAGCGCGTCCGTGTAGGTCGATTTCAGCTTCGACACTTGCCGCCAATCAAGCACCCGCGCCGGCAGGTCGTGGCCCTCGGCGGCGAGGTCCTCCAGAACATCGGCGCCGGTCGCATAGGCCCCGGTCTTGCCCTTCTTGCCGCCCGAAAGGCCCATTTCGTCGAACAGGATCTCACCCAACTGCTTGGGGCTGCCGACGTTGAAGCTCCGCCCGGCAAGCTCATGGATTTCCGCCTCCAGCCCGGCCATCTTCTGGGCGAAGGCGGTGGACATGCGCGACAGCGTCTCGCGGTCCACCTTCACCCCGTGGCGTTCCATGCGCGCCAGAACCGGCACCAGCGGGCGTTCCAGCGTCTCGTAGACGGTGGTCACCCGCTCGCGGTGAAGCCGTGGCTTGAACATTTGCCACAGGCGCAGGGTGATATCGGCATCCTCGGCGGCATAGGGCAGCGCCTCCGCGATCTTCACCCGGTCGAAGGTGATCGCCGATTTTCCGCTGCCCAGCAGGGTCTTGATCGGAATCGGCTCGTGATTCAGGTAGCGGTCGGAAAGCGCGTCCATCCCGTGCCCGTGCAGCCCGGCATGCAACGCGTAGGACATCAGCATCGTGTCGTCGATCGGCCCGACCGCGATGCCGTAATTGGCAAATATCTTGGCATCGTATTTCATGTTCTGCCCGATCTTGAGGACGCTTTCATCCTCGAGCATCGGCCTGAGAAGCTCGAGCGCCTCATCAAGCGCCATCTGCCCCTCTGCCACCTGCGCCCCGCCGAAAAGGTCGCCCTCCCCTTCCTTGTGCTGCAGCGGCAGATAGGCCGCCTGCCCCGGCTCCACTGACAGGCAGATACCGACGAGATCGGCGGTCATCTCGTCAAGGCCGGTGGTCTCGGTATCGACGGCGACATATCCACGGGCATGGGCCTTGGCGATCCACTTTGCCAGTTCCGTGGCGTCGCGCAGGCACGTGTACGCCCCGGCGTCGAACGGCACCTCTTCGGGCGGGTCGCCACCATCATCGGCCGGGGCGGCCGCCGGTTCCGGGATCTCCGGCGCCGCTATCCCAAGCTGCGCGGCGATCCGTTTGCTGAGCGTTCGGAACTCCATCTGCGCAAGGAAATCGAGCAGTTCCTCCGGCTTCGGTGCGCGCAGGTCGAGATCGTCGAGCGTGACCTCCATCGGCACCTGATCGTCCAATTGAACCAGCTGCTTCGACAGGCGGATCTGGTCGGCATGGTCGATCAGCGTCTGGCGGCGCTTGGGCTGCTTGATTGTCTCGGCCTGTTCCAGCAGCGTGTCCAGATCGCCGTATTCGTTGATCAGAAGCGCCGCCGTCTTGACCCCGATGCCCGGCGCGCCGGGCACGTTGTCGACGCTGTCACCGGCAAGCGCCTGCACGTCCACGACGCGATCCGGCCCGACGCCGAACTTGGCCTCCACGCCCTCGCGGTCGATGCGCAGGGATTTCATCGCGTCGAGCATCTCGACCCCGCCGCCGACAAGCTGCATCAGATCCTTGTCGGAAGAGATGATCGTGACCCGTCCACCAGCCTCGCGCGCCTGCCGGGCCAGCGTGGCGATGATGTCGTCGGCCTCGTAATTCTCGACCTCGATACAGGCGATGTTGAAGGCGCGGGTGGCCTCGCGCGTCAGCGGGAATTGCGGCACGAGATCCTCGGGCGCGGGCGGACGGTTGGCCTTGTACTTGTCGTAAAGGTCGTTGCGGAAGGTCTTGCCGGAATGGTCGAAGATCACCGCAACATGGGTCGGCGCGTCGGGGCCCTCGTTCGCCTCGATCTGCTTGAACATCATGTTGCAAAAGCCTGACACCGCGCCGATGGGCAGCCCGTCGGATTTGCGCGTCAGGGGCGGCAGCGCGTGATAGGCGCGAAAGATGAACCCCGATCCGTCGACCAGATGGAGGTGATGCCCTTTGCCGAATGCCATGTGCCGTCCCTCTTCGCTTGCGTCGCGGCCTGTTTAGCGCGGACGCCAAGCTTTGGCGAGGGTCAGGCAGCCTGCGCGGCGTGCAGAAAGATCGCCACGAAAAAGACCGTGGACGCGGCGACAACGAAGCCGTGCCAGATCGTGTTGTGAAACCGCATCCGGGGGAACAGCAGGAACACCGTACCGATGGAATAGAGCGCGCCGCCCACGACCATCAGCACCAGAACCGGGGTCGACAGCACCGCGATCAGGTCACGCCCGCCGATCAGCACCGCCCAGCCCATGGCAAGGCAGATCGCGACGCCGGCCCATGTCGGGCGGCGATGCATTGCGAAGCTGGCCACCGTGGCCAGCACCGCGGCCCCCCAGATCACCGCGAGGATCGTCTGCCCCGCGCCGGACAGCAGCGCGAACGGCGTGTAGGTGCCCGCGATCTTCATGTAGATGGCCGACTGGTCGAAGCGCAGCAGCCGGTCGCGCCAGTCATCGCGCGGCAGGTGGTTATAGGCCAGCGAGGCGGCCAGCATGGCAATCAGCGTGGCACCGTAGACCGACACCCCGATCGTGCCAAGCACCCCGTCCTCCCACAGCGCGGTCAGCGTGATCAGCACCGGCACCGCGCCGATGGCAAGCGCGAGCGCCGCGATATGCAAGATGGCATCCGACAACAACTCCGCCCGACTGTAGAACCGGCCGGCATGGGGTAATGGGGTGGGATCCGTGGACTGCACCATGGAGGATAGTGTAGGCGATCAGGCGGTTTCGAAACAGGATGACGCGAAGTCAGCCCGCAGTACCGGCGAAAGTCAGCCTTGCGCGGTGTCAGCGAAGGAGGCGTGGACGAATTTCTTGTCGCAATAGCCGCATTCCACCTCCCCGGATTCGCGGTCAACGGTCAGCCAGACGCGCGGATGGCCAAGCGCGCCGCCGCCGCCGTCGCAGCACACGCGCCAGTTGGTCACGACTTCCGTTTCGGGGGCTTCGATGGTCATGGCTTGCGATCCTTCGCGTCAGGCATTGGCTTGTGATCCAGTCACATATGGCAAATCGGCCCGCCCCCGGCAAGGCCGATCCGCGCGCGCCGGGACGCCGACAGGAAAGCCCGGCCAATGGTAGACCGCCCCCGGCTCGGAGCGGCCCGCGGTCAACCGGCCTTTTGCAGCATCCGGCCAAGCGGGCGGCCGGCCAGGATGTGCACATGGTAATGCGGCACCTCCTGCACGCCGGCCTCGCCCGCGTTGGAAATCAGCCGGTAACCATCGCCGCCCGCGCCGGGATTGAGGCCCAGCTCGGCGCAGATGCGACCCACGCAGCGGGTAAAATCGGCGATCTCGGCGTCCGACGCCTCCGCCGCGAAATGGTCGTGGGTCACATAGGCGCCTTTCGGAATCACCAGCACATGGTGCGGCGCCTGCGGGGCGATGTCGTTGAAGGCGAGCGTGTGCCCGGTTTCCAGCACCGTGTCATTGGGGATCTCGCCACGCAGGATCTTGGCAAAGATGTTCTGGTCGTCATAGGCGTAGGGCATGCGAGCGCTCCTTATCCGGCAAAGAGATGGGGGGTATCGGCGATTTCGCGGGCCGCGTCCATGTCGAGGTTGAAGAATTCGGCCAGAACGGCGGCGTTGTCCTCCCGGTCGCGGGTCTGGTGGATGCGGTAGTGCCGCGCGAACCCGGCCTCGCGGATGCGCGTGCCCTCATACTCGAATTCATGGCGCAGCGTGGGCAGAAGCTGTTCGAGCACCTCGGGCGGTGTTTCCTCGCGCGCGAGTCCAACCCGGTGGGCATGGCCGATCAGGTAGTCGTCATCGAAGCTGCACTGGATTTCGAGGATCCGGTTGTTCGACTTGTCCGACATGAAATCGCGCATCAGGTCGACATTGTTGGGATCAAGGCAGATCATCAGCCGGTCCACCCCGTAATAGTCGAACAGTAGCCGCATCACCGCGCGCCGGTGGCGGTTGCGCTTTTCCAGCGAGCGTTCCAACCCGCCGAGATGCGGGATATCGCAATCGGCCTCGTCGAACATGTATTCTATTCCGCGCGTCTGCGTGACCCGGCGGGCGGTCGACAGCAGCCGCTTTGCCACGTGCCATTTCTTGCACACCAGCATGAGAAGTTCGCGATCCTGCCCGAGCGTGCTTTCGCTTTCCCAGAAGCGCGGCGCGAAACGGCGTCCGATCCGGCCCCGACCGGTCAGGAACTGGTGCAGCTTCTTGCCCTCGTCCGAAATGACGAAATCGCGCCGGTCCGACGCCCAGAGCGCACCCAACCGCTCCTTCAACTCGGTCGAGTCCGGGCTGATCTTGCGGGCGAACAGGAAATCCTGGCTTAGCAAAAGGTCGAAATGATCATTGTAGAAGGTCACCGGCATGCCGTAATCGGTGAACATCAGGAAGGTCAGCGTGCGCGTCTCGATCTCTCTTTCGGGCACGAGATGGCGCACAACAGTCTGAAAGAAGGTTTCGTCCGGGATCCACGTGGTGCGGAAGAAACGCATCACGTCGGGCCGGTCGCGGCAGAAGGCCAGAACCTTTTCGATCGTGGCGCGGCGCAGGCACCACCACTGGCTACCGATCATGATCTGCACGTCGTCGGGAATGGCGCGTTCCAGCCCAAGGCGTTTCTGCATGTCCAGTAGCCAGTAGAACAGCCGCTTGTGCTTTCGTTCATTCACGAAATGCCGGTAGACCAGCCGCTCGCCCCGCATGCCGGTCTTGATCCAGCCCGATGTGAAGAAATCGAAGCTCTCGATGTAGTCACGGTCATGGGTATCCAGAACCTCATGCGCATAGGCCGCCGACTTGATCGAGTCGCAATCGCCCGAAAGCATGTAGAAATGCGTCGCGTCCGGGAAGGCCGCGACCGCCGCCTTGACCGCTTGCAGGGTCGCCTCCACGAGGCTCCATTCGCCCCAACCGCACTTGATGCGCTTGCGCGCGAAAGTTACGTTCGGGCTGTCGTCGAGGGCGCCGCGAATGCGGGCATAGGCTTCCTGTCCCGCACGCGCGTCGAAGTGGATCGCGATGCAATCCCCCGCTGCCGTCAGGCGACGCGCCTGAAGGATGATCGCGTCGGGATCCTTGTGGCACAACAAGATGAAGGCAATTTTTGCCATATGTGAAACAGGGGCCTCAAACTTTCCTTATTGTTGTGCCATTACTGACTAACAACAGCTTAAGACAGAGTAGAGTCTCGGAAAAGCCGGTTCAATCCATGTATCCGGCCAAAAAAGGCAGAGGACAGGCAAGATGGGCTTCCCCGGAACGTGGATGACGGAAAGCGAGAGCGTGCTTTACCGGGTGGTGCCGAAATGCGCCTGCTCGACCATCGGGCAGATCATGCACTATTCCGACCACGGCACCTTCTACGATGGCGATATCCATGATGCAAAGGAGGGCCTGCACAAGTGGGCGCTGGAGGCCTCCCAGCCGTTGATCGAGGCGAATGTGCGCGATCACACCTCCTATTCCTTCACCTGCGTGCGCAATCCCTATACCCGCATCCTGTCAAGCTTCTTCGACAAGATCTGCGGCATCCAGCGCAATGGCAAGCGCTACCGCGGCAACCTCGTGCCGCTTCTGATCCAGAAATACGGGATCGAGGTCGGCGGCGAGGACGGCAAGCAGGAGTTCGACCAGATCGCCAGTTTCCGCCGGTTCCTGCTGTTCGCGCGCGATACCATCCGCTGGCGCCGCCCGATGGATCCCGACATCCACTGGTCGGCGATGTCCGGTCACATCTCCACCTTCATCGTCAATGGCGGGCGCTACGACAACATCTTCTGGACCGAGCGGTTCAACGAGGGGATGCAAAGCGTTCTCGACAGGATCGAGGCGGCGCACCCGGTCGACCTTGCCAAGGTGCCGCGATTCAACGAATCCGAAGGCCACGGGCCGAAGCGTCTCCACCCGGTCGAGGCGTATTTCGACGACCTGTCGATGCATCTGGTCTACGAGATGTACAAGCGCGACTTCGATCTCTTCAAATACGATTTCGAGGATCCGGCCAACAAGATGCCGGTGGGCGAGATCGATCTGGACGAAGTGCACGCGAAACTGGGCGATTGACCCTGTGACAGCACGCCGGCCTGCGCTATCAGGCCGCGACAGTTGACAGGAGATCCCGATGAAAGCACGCGTGAAATGGGCCGAGAAGCGAACCTTCATCGGCGAGTCCGGCACCGGGCACAAGTTTGTCTTCGGCACGAAAGACGAGGATGGCAGCATGCCCGGCCCCAGCCCGATGGAGCTTGTCCTGATCGGAACCGGGGGCTGTTCAGCCTATGACGTCGTGTCGATCCTCGAAAAGGGGCGCGAGCCGGTCGAGGACGTGGTGGTCGAGCTTGACGCCGACCGCGCAGAGGCCCAGCCCGCCGTTTTCACCCGCATTCACATGCAGTTCATCGTGACGGGCCGGGGCGTGTCCGCCGCCAAGGTGGACCGCGCCATCCAGCTTTCGGTCGAGAAATACTGTTCGGCCTCGGCCATGATGGCCAAGACCGCAGAGGTGACGCATGGGTTCGAGATCGTGGACAGCCGCGACTGACCGGGCCGCTTAGCGCAGTCCCACCTCGGCGAAGACAACGCTGAGCGGCCGTTTCGGGCGCGGCCCGATATGGCCGATCACTTCCGAGGCCGCCGCGACCCCCATGCGCCCGCAAGTCTTCAGGTCCTGCCCCGTCGCCAGCCCGTAGATGAACCCGGCGGCGAACTGGTCGCCCGCCCCGGTGGCGTCCACGGGCGTGACTTCCGTTACCGGCACGTGGATTTCCTGATCATCGGCGCGGATCACCACCGGGTGGCCCGACCGTGTGCAGACCACAAGCGGGCAGACCATTGCCGCCTCCTGCAACGCGGTCGCAAGGTCGCGTGTTTCGTAAAGCGACAGCCACTCCTCCTCGTTGCCGATGACGAAATCCATCTCGTCCTCGATCAACTGGCGGAAACTCTCGCGGTGCCGGTCGACGCAGAAGGGGTCCGACAGGGTCAGCCCGGCCTGCCCGCCCGCATGGCGGCAGGCAGCGGCGGCGGCACGGAAGGCGGACTTGCCCTTGTCCTTGTCATAGAGGTAGCCCTCAAGGAACAGGTAACGCGCGTTTTCCATCACCTCGGGATCGACGTCATCGGAAGAGAATTCCGCCCCGGCGCCGAGATAGGTATTCATCGACCGCTCGCCATCCGGGCTGACGAAGATCATCGAGCGCGAGGTCGGCTCCGGGTCATCGGGCGTCGGCGGGTTGGGAAAGGCGGTGCCTTCCTCGACCATCGCCTCGGCGTAGAAGTGGCCAAGCGCGTCGTCCTTCACCCGCCCCACGAAGGCCGTGGACAGCCCCAGCGTGCCAATCCCCGCCAGCGTGTTGCCGACCGATCCGCCGGGCGCCCGGAACCGGTCCGGCATCGCGTCGTAAAGCAGTTCAGCCCGTTCGCGTTCCACCAGCTGCATGATGCCCTTGGTGATTCCCATTTGCTCCAGAAACCCGTCATCGCCGTGCGAAATCACGTCGACAATCGCGTTCCCGATGCCGACCACGTCGTATCTTTTCGTCATTCTGTCTTGTCCTCGTAGGCGCAGAGATCGTTGATGAGGCAGGTCGCGCAGCCGGGCTTGCGCGCCTTGCATTTGTAGCGGCCATGCAGGATCAGCCAGTGATGAGCGTGCTGCTGGAATTCCACCGGGACGTTGTCCTCGATGGCGCGTTCCACCGCGTCCACGTCCTTGCCCGGGCAGATGCCGGTGCGGTTTCCGACCCGGAAGATGTGGGTGTCCACCGCCTGCGCCGGGTAGTGCCACCACATGTTCAGCACCACGTTGGCGGTCTTGCGGCCCACGCCGGGCAGGCTTTGCAGCGCCGCGCGGCTCGATGGCACCTCGCCGCCGTAGTCATCAACGAGGATGCGGGCCATCTTCATCACGTTTTTGGCCTTGTTGCGGTAAAGCCCGATCGTCTTGATATGCTCGATGAGCCCCTCTTCACCGAGGTCGAGCATCTTGTGCGGCGTGTCCGCGACCTTGAACAGCGTCGCCGTCGCCTTGTTCACGCCCACATCCGTCGCCTGCGCCGACAGCGCGACCGCGACCAGCAGCGTGTAGGCGTTGGTATGGTGAAGCTCGCCCTTCGGGTCCGGCTCCGCCGTCCGGAACCGGGTGAAGATCTGCTTGAGCACGGGATAGGGCAGTTGCTTGGCCATGGCGCCCCTATGCCCAAGGAGGCCGCCGGGGGCAAGCGCCCCGGCATCCACGCCGGGGCGCAGCAGCGGATCAGAACGACCAGACCTGCGTGTCGTCGCCCAGCATCGCGCCGGCCATGGCCGGGGGCTGCGCCACGCTGACACCGTCGATCAGCACGCTTTCATCCGCGCCAAGGCCCGGCAGGTAGATCGCGCAGACTTCCACGGTCACGCCGCGCCCCATCAGCATGGTCATCAGGCCCTGCGGGCTGGCATCGCGCGGCGGCTGCGGGGCGGTTGCGCTTTCGGGCGCGTCGGACAGGGCCAGATCGCCCCCGGCACCGCAAAGCAGCATATGGGCGCTTTGCCCCTGTTCGACCGCCTGCAGGGTCAGAACCATCGACATCAGTTGCACCTGCGGCTGGTCGGAGGTGACCACGGTCACGAGGTCGGGCGCCTCCTGTGAAAGCGCGGGCGTGGCAAGCGCAAGGCCAAGGGCGGCAGCGGCGGCATGTTTCCAAAGCATCGGGATCATCCTTCTATGAATGGTCGGACCCGCGCAGAATAGCGCGGTGCCGCTACACAAACCGAGCCAAGGGCAATTGTTGACATGATAAATCGTCACAGTGGCAGGATGCGCAGGAATCGGGTCGCGGCGCGGCTTTCCGGCCGCTAGACCTGTCCGGGCAGGAGAGACGCCCATGACCGACACCCCCGACACCGCCTACCACTACAATGTCATCCGCCGCGCGTTGGACGTGATTGACGCCGCCCCCGCCCCCGGCCCCTCGCTGGAGGACCTGGCCGCCGCGCTTGGCATGAGTCCTGCACACCTGCAACGTGTGTTTTCCCGCTGGGTCGGCGTCAGCCCCAAGCGCTACCAGCAATACCTCGCCCTCGATCACGCGCGCCGCCTGCTGCGCGAGCGGTTCACGACATTGGCCACGGCAAACGAGGTCGGGCTGTCGGGCGCGGGTCGGCTGCACGACCTGTTCGTGACATGGGAGGCGATGAGCCCCGGCGACTACGCCAAGGGCGGTGCGGGGCTGGAGATTGTCTGGGGCTGGACGGACAGCCCGTTCGGCCCGGCCCTCGTGATGGGCACCGAAAAGGGCATCTGCGGCATGGCCTTTGCCTCCGAAACCGGCCCGGAGGCGGCGATGGCGGATCTGTGCGCCCGCTGGCCGGACGCGCGTTTCCGCGAAGACCCCGCCGCGCTTGCGCCGTGGGCCAAGGCGGCGTTCGCGACCGGCGGCACGCCCCGGCTGCACCTTATCGGCGCGCCGTTCCAGATCAAGGTCTGGGAGGCGCTGCTGCACATCCCGTCGGGCCATGTCACCACCTATTCCGAGATCGCCGGCGCCATCGGCACCCCGAGGGCGATCCGCGCCGTGGGGACAGCTGTGGGGCGCAACCCCGTCAGTTGGCTGATCCCCTGCCACCGGGCGTTGCGCAAATCCGGCGGGCTGGGCGGCTATCATTGGGGCCTACCGGTGAAACGCGCCATGCTTGCCTACGAGGCGGCGCAGGAGGATGCCGGCGCCCCCGCCTGACCGGCAGAATTTCGCCGCACGGCATTTTTCCGCTGCCCGGCTGGCCGAAGGCTGATAGGGTTCGCAGCGAACAGGCCCGCGCCAGACAGGGCCACCATGCATTGGGAAAGGCAGCCACATGAACACCCGTATCCGTCTGATGTCTCTCGGCCTCGTGTCGACGCTTGGCTTGGCCGCCTGCGAACCGGCCTACATGCAGGACCCGAACCAGAACCGCACCCGCGACGGGGCGATCATCGGCGGCATGCTCGGCGCCTTCCTCGGGGCCAATGCGGATGATGACAACCAGGGACGCAACGCGCTGCTTGGCGCGGCAGCCGGGGCTGCCGCGGGCGGTGCGATCGGCTACTCGCTGGACCAGCAGGCTGCCGATCTGCGCAACGAGATGTCCAATGAAAACATCGTCATCGACAACCAGGGCGATCAGCTTCTGGTGACCATGCCGCAGGGCATCCTGTTCGACACCGACAGCGCCGCGATCCGCGCCAGCCTGCAATCCGATCTGCGCGCCCTTGCGCGCAACGTGCAGCGCTATCCCGACTCGACCATCGACGTGGTCGGCCATACCGACAACACTGGCTCCGCCGGATACAACCAGGACCTGTCGGCGCGGCGCGCCACGGCGGTCGCCGGCGTGTTGCTGGAACAGGGCGTCGCGCCCTCGCGCGTGCGCAGTTTCGGCCGCGGCGAGAGTGAACCGGTGGACACCAACCTGACCCCAGAAGGCCGCCAGCAGAACCGCCGGGTGGAAATCTTCATCCGACCAACGCGCAACTAAGGCGCGCGTTTTACTGGACTTCCCTCGATCTGGTCACCTAATCTGACCAATCAGAGGGAGGTTCAGCCATGCCGTTCCAACGCATTGACGCCGAAAAGCTGTCACAGAGTGTCGTCCGCCAGGTCGAGCAATTGATCCTGCGCGGAATCCTGCGCCCGGGCGAACGGCTGCCATCGGAACGCGAACTGTCGGAGCGTCTCGGTGTATCCCGGCCCTCGCTGCGCGAGGCGATCGCCGAGTTGCAGGACCGTGGGCTGCTGGCGACGCGCGCGGGAGCCGGAATCTACGTGGCCGATGTGCTGGGCAGCGCCTTTTCGCCGGCGCTGATCCGGCTTTTCGCGGCCCATGAGGAGGCGGTCTTCGACTACCTCGCCTTTCGCCGCGATCTGGAAGGCGTCGCCGCCGCCCGCGCCGCCGAGGCCGGGACGGAAACCGACCTCAAGATCATCGACACCCTGTTTCAGAAGATGGAAGCCGCCCATTCCAAGCGCAACCCCGAGGCCGAGGCCGACCTTGATGCGCAGTTCCACCTTGCCATCATCGAGGCCAGCCACAACGTGATCATGCTGCACATGATGCGCTCGATGTTCGACCTGCTGAAAGAAGGCGTGTTCTTCAACCGGCAGATCATGTTCAAGCAGCGCAACACCCGCGATATCCTGCTGGAGCATCACCGCGCGATGAACGACGCCATACAGGCCCGCGACCCGGCGGCCGCGCGCGCGGCGGTCACCACCCACCTGAACTTCGTCGAAGAGGCGCTTGCCCTGCAGCACAAGATCGCAAGAAACGAGGAGATCGCGCGGCGGCGCTACGCCCACGAACAGGAACGGTAGGCGCGCTGCCGCGGTTGATCGAAACGGCCCGGGGCCGGGTTGAGGTCCATGGCGGACGGTTGGCGCAAGCCCTGCATCGAGGGACGGTGCGCGGCGCCTGCGGCGTCAACCGCGCATGGTCATCCACGCATGGCGCCGTGCCACCTCACTCCGCCATCCCTTCCGCCTGCCTTTCACACATTCACCCGAACGACCGGCGGCACGAGAGCGGCAGGATGCAACCGGTCTGCCAGTTGGCGCCCCCTATTCCGGCGAGCCCCCCGCGAACGCGTTGCCGTTCTGCCAATCACAGGGAGCGTCCTGCATTTCCAGGTGCAGCCCGTCACGGTCGCAGGCATGGGCGCGGGCCAGATCCTCGTTGAAGGCGATGCCAAGCCCCGGCGCCTCCGGCGCGGGGATGAACCCGTTTTCCACCCCGATCGTGCCGCCGATCAGGTCGCGGTGGAAATCGGTCTCGATCGTCTCGACCAGCAGAAGGTTGGGGCACGTCACCCCGAGATGCACGTTCGCCGCCCATTCCACCGGCCCGGCATACAGGTGCGGCGCCATCTGCGCCCCGAACACCTCGGCCAGCGTGGCGATCTTCTTGCCCTCCCACAGGCCGCCGGCCCGGCCAAGCGCCGGTTGCAGGATGGTGGCCGCGCCGGCCCGCAGCACCTCGGCGAATTCCACCTTCGTGGTCAGTCGTTCGCCGGTGGCGACGGGGATGCGCACGGCGCGCGCGACCTCCGCCATGGCGGCGGGATTGTCGGGCGGCACCGGTTCCTCGAACCACAATGGGCTGTAAGGCTCCAACGCCTGTCCAAGGCGGATCGCGCCGCCCGGCGTGAACTGGCCATGGGTGCCGAAGAGCAGGTCCGCCTTGTCCCCCACAGCCTCCCGGATCGCCTCGCAGAAGGCAACGGAGCGGGTGATGTCGGACATCGCGGGCATGTGCCCGCCGCGCATCGTGTAGGGGCCGGCGGGGTCGAATTTCACCGCCGTGTAGCCGCGCGCGACGCAATCGGTGGCGCTTTCGGCAGCCATCTCGGGCGAGATCCAGAAGTCGACCGGGTCGTGATGGTCCAACGGGTAGAGATAGGTATAGGCCCTCAGACGCGCGTTCATCTTGCCGCCAAGCAGCGCCCAGACCGGGCGATCGCGGGCTTTGCCAAGGATATCCCAGCAGGCGATTTCCAGCCCCGCGAAAGCGCCCATGACCGTGAGGTCGGGGCGCTGCGTGAAGCCCGAGGAATAGGTGCGGCGGAACATCCGCTCGATGTCTTCGGGGGACTCACCCTCGAAATGGCGTCCGAACACGTCCGTGATGACGGCACGCATCGCCTGCGGCCCCACGGCGGCGGCATAGCATTCGCCGTAGCCCACGATCCCGCAGGCGGTGGTCAGTTTCGGCACGATCCAGTAGCGCCCGCCCATACCCGGGTTGGGCGGGGCAATGACAAAGATTTCAAGGTCTTGCAGTTTCATGACAGCACAATCACGTTGCGGCGGGCGTTCCCGGCCTTGGTATCGGCGATAGCCTCGTTGATCTGGTCGAGTCGCCAGCGGTTGGAAATCAACTCGTCGAGCTTGAGCCGGCCTTGGCGGTACATGTCCACCATCCACGGAATATCGCGCGCCAGCACCGCGTCGCCCATCTTTGACCCCTTGATGCCCTGCCCGACCGCGGCGAGGATCACCGGCTCGTATTCCGCCGTGGCGCCACTATGGGGCATACCCACGGCGTACATCGTGCCGCCGCGCGCGAGAAACCGCAGCGATTGCATATAGGCCGGAAGCGCGCCGACGGTGACGAAGACGGCATCCGCCTTGCGCCCGCTGGTCACGCGCTCGACCTCCTGCCACGGTTTGTCGACGCTGGCGAGCACCCCGTCAGTGGCGCCGAAGGCCTTGGCATCGTTCAGCTTTTCCTCTGACAAGTCGACCGCTATGATACGCGCGGCGCCGGCGATGCGCGCGCCTTGAATGGCGTTGAGCCCGACCCCGCCGGCCCCGATCACCACGACAGTCTGGCCCGGGCGCACCTGCGCGCTGTTGACCACGGCGCCGACGCCGGTGATCACGCCACAGGCCAGCAGGCTTGCCACGTCAGCGGGAATGTCATCGGGCAGCGGGGCAAGCTGGCTCTGATGGACGATCGCCGCCTCGGCAAAAGCGCCGCAGTTCATCGCCTTGGTCACCACGGTCCCGTCGGCGAGGCGCATGGCCGGCTCCGCTGGCGCGGTATCACTGCAATAGACCGGCGCGCCGGAGGCGCAGGAGCCGCAAGAGCCACAGGATTTTATTAGCGTGACCAACACCTTGTCGCCCGGCGCATAGGCGGTGACGCCGGGACCGGTGGCGGTGACGCGGCCCGCCGCCTCGTGCCCGTAGACCGCCGGCAGGTCGCCACCCCAGGCGCCGTCGATGAAGGAAATGTCGGAATGGCAGATCGCCACGGCATCGAGCCGGACTTCCACTTCGCCCTGCCCGGGCGCGCGCAGGTCGATTCCCTCGATCGTCAACTCTGCGCCGTAGGCGTGGCAGACGGCGGCTTTCACTCTTGTCATGCGGCGATTCCTCCCTCGCGCTTTCCGGCGAGACTGCGGGGCGGTGTCGTGGTGTGCAAGGGGGGGCAGGCGACAAAAAGAGGGGTTCCGTAGCGGCATTCGCGCCGCGAAATCAGGGGGGTGCCCTTCATGCACCGGGCGTGCACCCGTCGTGCACCCCGCGTGCAGACACATCGCGGTTTCGCCGCGCCGGGCGCGCGCCTTTCCGGGCGGCGCAGATGCCGAGCGGGCGGAACGCCTCCGGCAACTGTGTTTATTGCGCTCTGGGGATTTTGTTTTCGTCGAAGGGTTGTCCGT
>QVQC01000042.1 GCA_003428585.1 Nioella halotolerans | reverse complement strand
GCGCGGTTTGCGCGTGTCGCGGCACAAGGCGTGGCGCAGCGGCGCGAGCGTCTTGCGGGGCTGGAGCGGCTGCGCCAGACGCTGGGCTATACCGAAACGCTGAAGCGCGGCTATGCCGTGGTGCGCGCGGGGCCGGGCGTTGTGACGACGCGCGCGGAGGCGGCGGGCCATGCGCGGCTGGAGGTGGAATTTTCCGATGGCAAGCTTGGCGTGCTGGCCGAGGGCGGCCCGGCGCGGGTGAAGCGTGGAGGCGGCAAGGACGAGCCGGGGCAGGGGAGCCTGTTCTGAGCCGGGATTGCGCTGCCTTGCGGCATCGCCCGGGGCGCCCCTCCTCAGGCCCCGGCGGGGCCTTCGTCGGGACGCGTTGCCACGAGACATCGGGCGGGTTCGGGGTGTCGCGTGCGAGGGCGGCCTCGGTTGAAAGGTCGGTGCCTGTTCGCTGAGAGGTCCTGTTGCCGGGGTGTTCCCGTCAACAGGACCTTGCCGAGGCTTTGTGCGAGTCGCGGCCGCGTCAAGGGCAAGCGGCCTTGCGGCCGGCGCTTACGCGCCCCTTGACCCGGCCCCGACTCACGGAGGCGCGTGGCCCATGACCTTCGCGGCGCGCTTGTCCATCACCCGGCGCCAGCGGCGCGGCATCGTGGCCAGCACCGCCATCACCGGCATCGACCACGGCAGCACGGGGGCGCCTTTCGGCGTCGTGAGCGCGTCATAGGGCGTGTCGGGGTGCATGTGGTGGTCCGAATGGGCCGGCGCGTTGACCATCAGGTAGGAAGTGAATCCACGCGGCGCGTTCCAACTGTGATGCGCGGCGACCGGTTCCCACTTGCCGCCCGGCAGGCGGCGGCGCGACAGGCCGTAATGCTGGATGTAGTCCGACAGCAGGATCTGCAGATGCGCGAGCGCGGCGAGGGCGACAAGCCCTGCGACACCGCCCGGGCCGCCGATCAGCGCGGCGAAGACCAGGGTCAGCCCGGCGCCGCCCACATACCAGGCGTAGGGGTTCGGGCCGGTGCGGCGCGCATCGCGGCGGCGTTCCGCCGCGAGGCCGGCGCGAAAGGAGCCGGCCCAGGCGCGCGGCAGGTAGGCCCAGAAGGATTCCCCCGGCAGCGGGGTGTTCGGGTCCTGCGGCGTGCCGACGAAGGCGTGATGCACGAGCCGGTGGGCCGAGACGTGGTGGCCGAACAGCATCGAGACATAGACCGCGGCGCCGAGGCGGCGCAGGGCGCGCGGCGCGCGGTGGATCAACTCGTGCGCGTTGGGGTGGCTGACCTGCCCGAGGAACGAGCCGGCGGCCAGCAGCAGGCTCGCCTGTTCGCCGATGCTGCGCGCGGGGTCGCCGAAGGCCTGCGCGGCGAGCGCCAGCAGCGCCAGGTGGCCAAGCGCGAGAACGGCCGAGAGCGTATCGGCGCCCCGCGCAGGCGCGGCGCCCCCCCGCGGCGGGGAGAGCAGGTGATCCAGCCCCGCCGCCAGCCCCGTCAGCCAGACCAGCGCCGCCGCCGCCCACCAGCCGCCCCAGAACGCGCCGGCCAGCAGGCAGGCCAGCGGCGGCAGGGTGGCAAGGGCGTAGCGCCAGGGGATCATCGGGGCCTCGGGACGGGTCGGGCAATTCTGACCAGCGGAGCAGAGCGCGCGCGCGGGCGCAATGGGCCTGTTGTCGCGCCCGGCCCGACAAGATGGGGTCCGGTTGAAGGGATCGAGGAACAGGTGGGCGCCGCAGGCGGTGGCGCGGGCGCCTCGGGCCTTCCCCTCGCGCGCGCCGCGTATTAGGGGAGACGCACTGCCGCCAGACAGGAGTTGCCCGCATGTCGTTCTTCAAGAAACTCAAGGACAGGATGTTCAAATCCTCGTCAAAGCTCGACGCGGGGCTGGAGGCGATCATCGAGGACGGCGCCGAGGCGGCGCCGCCGCAGGCGGACAGCGACGCGCAGCCGGCGGGGCCGGAGCCCCTCGACGTTCCGGCGCCTCAGGATGCGCCGGCCGCAAAGCCCGGCCTGTTCGGCCGCATCCTCGGGCGCGGCAGTGGCCCGCGCCGGGCGCTCGACGACGACATGCTGGAGGAACTGGAGGAGTTGCTGATCACCGCCGACATGGGCGTCGAGACGGCGACACGGGTGACCGCGAACATGGCCGAGGGGCGTTTTGGCCGGATGATGACGGCCTCCGACATCAAGACCTTGCTGGCGCAGGAAATCGCGCGGATCATGGAACCGGTGGCGCGGCCCATGCCGCTTTACCCCAAATCACCGCAAGTGGTGCTGGTGGTGGGCGTGAACGGGTCGGGCAAGACCACCACCATCGGCAAGCTGGCCAGCCAGTTCCGTGCGGCGGGCAAATCGGTGGTAATCGCGGCGGGCGACACCTTTCGCGCGGCCGCCGTCGAGCAATTGCAGGTCTGGGGCGAACGTGCGGGTGTGCCGGTGATGACCGCGCCCGAAGGCTCCGACCCGGCCAGCCTGGCCTATGACGCGATGACGAAGGCCGAGGCCGATGGTGCGGACCTTCTGATGATCGACACGGCGGGGCGCTTGCAGAACCGCGCCGACCTGATGGAAGAACTGGCCAAGATCGTGCGCGTGATCCGCAAGAAGGACCCGGAGGCGCCGCATAACACGCTGCTGGTGCTGGATGCCACGACCGGGCAGAACGCGTTGAACCAGGTGGAGATCTTCCAGAAGCTTGCCGATGTCTCGGGCCTCGTGATGACCAAGCTGGACGGCACCGCGCGGGGCGGGGTGCTGGTGGCGCTGGCCGACCGGTTCGGCCTGCCGATCCATGCCATTGGTGTCGGCGAACAGATCGACGATCTCGCGCCCTTCGACCCGGAGGAGTTCGCCCGCGCCCTGACCGGGGCGGAATGAGCACCGAGCCCGGGCGCGCCCCGGTCACGGCCCCATGAGCGACTGGATCATCGCCAATGCCGGCACGCCTGCCGGCGCCGCGATGGCCACGGTCCTCGCGCTTCTGGCGGCGATCCTGCACGCGGTGTTCGGCGCGCTGCAGAAGGGGCGGCATTCCCCCTTGCTGTCACGCGGGGTGATCGACGCCAGCTACGGGCTCATGGCGGCGCCCGTGGCGCTGTTCGTGGTGCCATGGCCCGAGGCGCACATGTGGCCGATCTTCGCCGGGGTCGTCCTTATCCATATCGGCTACAAGGCGGCGCAGATCGCCAGCTATCAGCGCGGCGCCTATACCGTCGTCTACCCGGTCATGCGCGGCACCGGGCCGCTTTTCGCCGTGATCGGGGCGTGGCTGCTCTTTGGCGAGGTCTTCACGCCCCTGCAATGGCTGGGTGTCGCGGTGCTGCTGTCGGGGATTTACGGGCTGGCGATCTACAACCTGCGCACCATCACCGTGGACCGCCAGACGATGGTGCCGGCGCTATGGCTTGCGGTGCTGACCGGGCTGTTCGTGGCCGCCTACACCACCTTCGACGCCTATGGTATCCGGGCGAGCGCCGATCCCTTCACCTTCCTTGCGTGGTTCTTCTTTCTCGACGGGATGACGATGCCGCCGGTGGCGTATTTCGCGTGGCGGCGGATGGCCGACCCGCCGGCGGCCGGCCCGCTCGTGTTGCGGGGGATGATCGGCGGGCTGGTGGCGCTGGCAAGCTTCGGCTCGGTCATGCTGGCCACGCGGCTCGACCAGGTGGGGCAGGCGGCGGTGTTGCGCGAAACCTCCACCGTTTTCGCGGCGCTCATCGGCTGGCTGATGCTGGGCGAGCGGGTCGGCCCGCGCCGGCTGGCGCTTATGGGCTTGATCGCCACGGGCGCGGTGATAGTTCAGGTGGGCGGTTAGGAAAGGCCCGAGGCGATGGAACAGCGGACGATCAACCCCTACCTGAAAAGCGCGCTGGAGCTTGGCCCGCCGATCCTGTTCTTCATCGTCTACCTTTGGATCAAGGACGAAACCTTTACCATCGCGGGCCACGATTATTCCGGCTTCATAGTGGCGACGGCGGGGTTCATCCCGTTGCTTCTGGCCTCCATCGCGGCGCTGTGGTGGCTGACCGGCAAGCTCAGCCGGATGCAGATCTTCACCGCCGTGCTGGTCGTCGTTTTCGGCGGCCTCACCGTCTGGTTCGACGACGAGCGGTTCTTCAAGATGAAGACGACGCTGGTCTATGCCTTTTTCGTCATTGTCCTTGGCATCGGGCTTCTGCGCCGCGAAAGCTGGCTGGAATTCGTGATGGGGGAAATGATGCCGATGGCGCGCGAGGGCTGGATGATCCTGACCCGCCGCCTCGTTGCTGCCTTCGCGCTGATGGCGCTGGCCAACGAGATCGTCTGGCGCACCCAGACAACCGAGTTCTGGGTGACCTTCGAGACCTTCGTGCTGCCCGGGTTCCTCTTCGTCGTCTTCATGTTCCAGGCGAAGCTGTTCGAACGGTACATGGTCGAGAAGGACGAGGGGTAGGCCCATGGTGCGGCATGCCGCAGGATGCACCTGCGGGCAATTGCGCGTGATAGCATATGGGGACCCCCTACGGGTCGGCATCTGCCATTGCCTCGATTGCCGCAAGCACCACGGCGCCCCGTTCTACGCGGCGGCGATCTTCCCGGCGGCGGCGGTGGAGATCACCGGCGCGGTGCAGGATTACCGGGGCCGGGCCTTCTGCCCCACCTGCGGCGGGTCCGTCTTCGCGCGCACGGGCGACGAGGTGGAGCTGCACCTTGGCGCCCTTGATGAGCCGGGCCGGTTCGCCCCCGATTACGAATGCTGGACATCGCGACGCGAGCCATGGCTGCCGGAATTTCCGGTCGCGGCGCGCTATCCGCGAAACCGGGACGACCCGCAGAACGGCTGATGCGGCCCGCACGCCCCGCGTCAAGCCGGCAGGGGACAGCGCAGCACCTCATTCGGATAGGCCTTGCCGTCGATCTTGAAGGCCGTCTGTCCAAGGCTCTCGAACCCATGCGCGCGGTAAAAGCCAAGCGCGCCCGCGTTCTGCACATTCACGGTCAGCCAGACCGACGCCGCGCCCATGGAAACGGCCACCCCCATCCCGGCCCGCAGCAGCGCCGATCCGATGCCGCGCCCGTGATGGCGAGGCTGGACATAGAGCGACGTGATCTCGATGTCGGAACACCCCGCAACGGGCCCAGGGTTGCCGCGCGTGACCCGGATCAACCCGTCGAGTCCTCGCTGGTTGTCGGATACGAGGAGACGCTCGCGCGGGTCCGTGATGATCCGCGCATAGGACGCGCCCGTGAAGGTGGACAGCGCGTAATCGGCGAAGCGGCCGCTCACCCCGTCCCGCAGGTAGGTGTGGCTCCAGACTTCCAGCGACAGCAGGGCAAGGCTCGACGCCTCGTCCGGCCGCGCCGGGCGGATCGCGCGGCCCGCCCCATCCGTCATCGACTGCGCTTGCCTTTCGGGCCGGGCCGCGCGGGCGCCTTGCGGACCTTCCGCGCGCCGGGTCTTTCGGGTTTCGGCTTCGCCGCCGCGTGGCCCTCGGGCAGGGCGATCCCCAGCTGGTCGCGCAGAACCTTGGGCTTTATTTCCTCCACCGCGCCGGGTTTCAGCTCGTTCAGCCGGAAGGGCCCGTAGCTCACCCGGATCAATCTGTTCACATCCAGCCCGACCGCGCCCAGGGCGCGGCGAATCTCGCGGTTGCGCCCTTCGCGCAGCCCCACCGTCAGCCAGGCATTCGCGCCCTGCTGCCGGTCCAGCGTCACGTCCATCGGCTGAAACCGCTCGCCGTCCACCGTGAGGCCCTTGCGCAGCGGGGCGAAATCCTCATCCTTCGGTGTGCCCTTCACGCGCACGCGATACTTGCGCAGCCAGCCGGTCGCGGGCAGTTCCAGCCGCCGCTTCAGCCCGCCATCGTTGGTCAGCAGCAAAAGCCCCTCGGAATTGAGGTCGAGCCGCCCGATGCTCATCACCCGCGGCATGTCCTCGGGCAGGGCGTCGAACACCGTCTCGCGGCCCTTCTCGTCGCGCGCCGTGGTCACGAGGCCCAGCGGCTTGTGGTAAAGCCACAGGCGCGGGCGCTCGGGCGCGGCGACCTCCTTGCCATCGACCATGATGCTGTCGGACCCGGTGACATTCAACGCCGGGCTCGCGATACGCTTGCCGTTGACGGCGACGCGGCCCGCCTCGATCATGCGCTCGGCCTCGCGGCGGCTGGCGATGCCGGCACGCGACAGGTGCTTGGCGATGCGCTCGCCCTTTGGGGTCTCGGTGCTCATGCGCCCCGGTTAGCGGTTTGACAGCAGCTTGGAAAGCGGTATCGGGACGACATGACAGGGTTCACCAGCCATATGGTGGCGGCGCTGGACGAGGCGCGCGCAGCGGCAGAGGCCGGCGAGGTGCCCGTCGGCGCGGTCATCATCGGCCCGGATGGCACGGTTCTGGCCCGCGCCCGCAACCGGATGCGCGAATTGAAAGATCCCACCGCGCATGCCGAGATGTTGGCCATTCGTGCCGCCTGCGCGGCGCTCGGGTCCGAACGGCTGACCGGCTGCGATCTCTACGTGACGCTGGAACCGTGCCCGGCCTGCGCGGGGGCGATTTCGGCCGCCCGCATTGCCCGGCTTTACTATGGTGCGGCGGATCCGAAATCCGGTGGCGTGGCGCAGGGTGCGCGCGTCTTCGACCACCCGCAGGCCCATCACAAGCCGGAAGTCTACCCCGGTATCGGCGAACGGGAGGCGTCAGGGCTGCTCAGAACCTTCTTCGCAAGACGTCGATAGCCCCGCCTTGTTGGTCCGAATATGCCGGGGAGCGCGAGGGGCAGCGCCCCTCGCACCGGTCGGATGGCCGCGGGTCATTCGAAATCCCTACAGCGCAATCGCGGTCATCACCTCCGGCTCGATGACCTCGACCCCGGGCAGCGCCTGCACCAGTGCCTCGGCCGATTGTTCGAGGATCGGGAAGGTCTTGTAGTGACAGGGAATCACCGTCTTGAAATCGAAGAAGGTCTTCGCCGCATATCCAGCGCGTGCCATGTCCATGGTGAAATGCCCACCGGCGCAGAGAATGCCGATATCCGGCGCATGCAGATCGTTCCAGATGCCCATATCGGCCATGACATCGGTATCGCCGGACAGGTAGATCGTCCGCCCCTCGCCCGCGATCATGTAGCCGCATTCGGTACCGCCCCATTTGGGGCCGTCCGGCGTGCCGAAGCTGGACGAATGGACCGCGTTCACCATGGTCACCGCGACATCGCCCAAGCGGACCGTGCCGCCCTTGTTGAAGCCGATTGTCTGGATCTGCTCATGCTCTTCCCAGTAGGACATCAGGTCGAACTGCCCCACCACCGGGATCTTGAGCTTGCGCGCAAGCTCCAGCGTATCGGCGACGTGGTCGAAATGGGCATGCGTCAGCAGGATATGCGTGGCGCCCTCGGTGGCCTCGTCGCGTCGATCCTCGGGAAAGACCGGGTTGCCGGTGAACCACGGATCGACCAGCAGGACCTGCCCGGCGATCTCGATGCGGAAACTGCCGTGCCCGAGCCAGATGATGTTCATGTCATGCCTCCCTTGGCTGCGTCTGGTCCAATCCTAACGCCGCGCTGCGGCCCGGCAACCGGATTCGCCGGCCCATATCCTGCGAATGCTTGCGGCCGGGCGCGCGGGGCATTAAACCCGGCCCCGATCAAGACAGCCCCATTGCGAAGGTGTCCCGCCCCATGTCCATCGACATCGAAACCGCCGCCCGCGTCGCCAAGCTCGCGCGGATCAAGGTGGAAGACGACGACCTGCCCGCGCTGGCCGGTGAATTCAACGCGATCCTCGGCTTCATCGAACAATTGCAGGAGCTTGACGTGGACGACGTGGAACCGATGACCTCCGTCACCCCGATGCGTCTCAAGCGGCGCCCGGACGAGGTGACCGACGGCCACCAGCAGGCAAGGGTGCTGGCCAATGCGCCCGATGCGCGCGAAGGCTTTTTCGCGGTTCCGAAGGTGGTTGAATGATGAGCGACCTGAACACGCTGACTATCGCCGAGGCACGCGATGCGCTGCGCAAGGGCGAGACCACGTCCGCAGACCTGACCGAGGCCTGCCTTGCAGCGATCGATCGCGCCGATGCGCTTGGCGCGGTGGCCCACAAGACCCCCGAGATCGCGCTGGAGCGGGCGAAAGCCGCCGATGATCGGCTGAAAGCCCGCGAAGAGGCGCCGGCCATGTGCGGCATCCCCTTGGGCATCAAGGATCTCTTCTGCACCGAGGGTGTCCCGAGCCAGGCGGCCTCGAGGATCCTCGAAGGGTTCCGGCCGGAATACGAATCCACCGTCTCGGCCAAGTTGAAGGCGGCCGGCGCCGTCATGCTGGGCAAGCTCAACATGGACGAGTTCGCCATGGGCAGTTCCAACGAAACCTCCGTTTACGGCAATGCCGTGAACCCGTGGAAGGTGGGCGACGCGCCGCTGACCCCCGGCGGATCCTCCGGCGGGTCGGCGTCGGCCGTGGCCGCCGACCTGTGCCTTGCGGCGACCGGCACCGATACCGGCGGGTCCATCCGCCAGCCCGCCGCCTTTACCGGCACCGTGGGGTTGAAACCGACCTACGGGCGCTGTTCGCGCTGGGGGATCGTCGCCTTCGCCTCCTCGCTCGATCAGGCCGGGCCGATGACCAAGACGGTGCGCGACGCCGCGATCATGGGCGCGGCGATGATGGGTCACGACGCCAAGGACAGCACCTCCGCCGACATGCCGGTGCCGGATTTCGAGGCGATGCTGACCGGCGACATCCGGGGCAAGGTCATCGGCATCCCCAAGGAATATCGCATGGACGGCATGCCCGAGGCGATCGAAACGCTTTGGTCGCAGGGCGCCGAGATGCTGAAGGACGCCGGCGCCGAGATCCGCGATATCAGCCTGCCGCACACGAAATACGCGCTGCCCGCCTATTACGTCATCGCACCGGCGGAGGCGTCCTCGAACCTCGCGCGGTATGACGGGGTGCGCTTCGGCCACCGGGCGCAGCTTGCGCAGGGCGACGGCATCACCGAGATGTATGAAAAGACCCGCGCCGAGGGGTTCGGCGACGAGGTCAAGCGCCGCGTCATGGTCGGCACCTATGTCCTGTCGGCGGGGTTCTACGACGCCTATTACAACCGCGCCCGCAAGGTGCGCGCCCTGATCAAGCGCGACTTCGAGGAGGTTTTCGCCGCCGGGGTGGACAGCATCCTGACGCCCGCCACCCCCTCGGCCGCTTTCGAATTGGGCCGCGACGTGTCCGACCCGGTGGAGATGTATCTCAACGATGTCTTCACCGTCACCGTGAACCTTGCCGGTCTGCCGGGGATCTCGGTTCCCGTGGGGCTTGACGCGAAGGGGCTGCCGCTTGGCCTGCAACTGATCGGTCGGCCATGGGAAGAGGGTGACTTGCTGAACACCGCCTACGCGCTGGAAAGCGCGGCGGGCTTTGTGGCGAAACCTTCCAAATGGTGGTAAACCCTCTGAAAACGCGCTGAAACGAGGTTGGGCACGATGCGGATGATCGCCATGGCAGGGCTTGTGCTTCTGGGTCTGGGGGGGTGCGCATCGCAGCCCGAGGATGCGCGGGGCGT
>QVQC01000038.1 GCA_003428585.1 Nioella halotolerans | reverse complement strand
GGTATCGACGATGATCTTGCGCCCGGTCAGGCCGGCGTCGCCATCCGGGCCGCCGATGACGAATTTGCCCGTGGGGTTCACGATCAGTTTTTCGTCGGGCAGCGACCAGCCGGGCGGGAAGGCCCGCTCGATATAGGGTTTGACCATCTCGCGGACGTCGTCCTGCGTGACATCCTCGGCATGCTGGGTGGAGACCACGACGGTATCGACGCCCACCGGAACCCCGCCCCGGTATTTCAGCGTCACCTGGCTTTTCGCGTCGGGGCCGAAGGCCGGCTGGGCGCCCGACTTGCGGTCCTCGGCCATGTGCCGGAGGATCCGGTGCGAGAACTGGATCGGCGCCGGCATCAATTCGTCGGTCTCGTTGCAGGCATAGCCGAACATGATGCCTTGGTCACCGGCGCCCTCTTCGCCCTTGTCGCCCTCGTCGACGCCCATGGCGATATCTGCCGATTGCTCGTGCAGCAGGTTCTCGACGGCGCAGGTTTTCCACGAAAACCCCTTCTGCTCGTAGCCGATGTCGCGGATCGCCTCGCGGGCCAGTTCCTCGACATGCTGTCGCACCTCGCCGGGGCCGCGCACCTCGCCGGCGATGACGACGCGATCCGTGGTGGCCAGCGTCTCGCAGGCAACGCGCGCCTGCGGATCGGCCGCCAGATAGGCATCGAGAACCGCGTCCGAGATCCGGTCGCAGACCTTGTCGGGATGCCCTTCGGACACCGATTCGCTGGTGAAGAGCCAAGTCTTGTCACTCATCTCGTTCCACTCCTTTCGGGGGGTTGTCGTTACGGTGTGCCGTCCGGCCGATGCCGGGCGGCCATCCGGGGTCAGGCCGCGTCTTCGCGCCCCGTGCGGCCCGGCGTGTATCCGAGGCTGGGCGCAAGCCATTTTTCCACCTCGGAAATCTCCATGTCCTTGCGGTCGGCGTAGTCGGCCACCTGGTCGGGGCCGATGCGGCCAATGCCGAAATAGGCCGCGTCCGGATGCGCGAAGTAGAGCCCGGACACCGCCGCAGCCGGCCACATCGCACACGACTCGGTCAGCCGCAGGCCGGTATGTTCCGGCGCGTCGAGCAGGTTGAACAAGGTGCGCTTCTCGGTGTGGTCGGGACAGGCGGGGTAGCCCGGCGCGGGCCGGATCCCGCGATAGGCCTCGGCGACGAGGTCGGCATTCTCAAGCCGCTCATCGGGCGCGTAGCCCCAAAGCGAGCGCCTGACACGGGCGTGCAGCGCCTCGGCAAACGCCTCGGCAAGACGGTCGCCAAGCGACTGGACGAGGATCGAGTCATAATCGGCCCCGTCTGCCTTGTAGCGTTCCGCGATCTCGTGAACCTCCGGGCCGGAGGTGACGGCGAAACCGCCGATCCAATCGGGCGTGCCCTGCGGCGCTATGAAATCCGCAAGGGACATATGCGGCTTGTTGCCCGACTTCTTTCCCTGCTGGCGCAGTTGCGGCATCCGGACGCGCAGCGTCTGCCGCGTCTCGTCCTCCCAGACGAGAATATCGTCACCCTCGGCATTCGCGGGCCACAGCCCGACCACACCGCGCGGGGTGAACCAGCCCTCGGCCTCGATCCGGTCAAGCATCTTTTGCGCGTTGTCGTAAAGTTCGCGCGCCGTCGGCCCTTTCTCCGGATCGTCGAGGATATCGGGAAAGCGTCCGCGCATCTGCCACGTGTCGAAGAACGGACCCCAGTCGATATACTGGCGCAGCGTTGCAGCGCCCATATCGTCGATCTCGGTAAGCCCCGGCGATTGCGGCGCGGGCGGGTGATAGTCGGACCAGCCGCCATCAAGGGCATTGGCGCGCGCCTCGGCGATGGGTGTCGTCGGGCGATCACCGGTTCGCGCTGCACCGCTGCGCATCTCGTCCTGACCGGTGCGCACCGTTTCAAGATAGTCGGGCCGGTCCGACTTCGACAGCAGCTTCGAGACGACCCCCACCGCCTTGGAGGCATCGTCGACATGGATGACGCCATGATCGTATTCCGGCGCGATCTTGAGCGCGGTGTGTTTCTTCGACGTGGTCGCGCCGCCGATCAGCAGCGGCAGATCGAACCCTTGGCGTTTCATCTCGCCGGCCACCTCGACCATGCGGTCGAGCGACGGGGTGATCAGCCCGGACAAGCCGATGATATCCGCCTTTTCCTCCTTCGCCTTGGCGAGGATGTCCTCGGTCGGGACCATCACGCCCATGTCCACCACGTCGTAATTGTTGCATTGCAGAACGACGCCGACGATGTTCTTGCCGATATCGTGCACGTCGCCCTTGACCGTCGCCATCAGCACCTTGCCCTTGGCCGAGGTATCGCCGGCAAGGCGCTTTTCTTCTTCCATGTAGGGCAGAAGATGCGCCACGGCGGTCTTCATCACGCGCGCCGATTTCACCACCTGCGGCAGGAACATCTTGCCCTCGCCAAACAGGTCACCGACGACGTTCATGCCGTCCATCAGCGGCCCCTCGATCACATCGAGCGGCTTGTCGGCGCGCAGCCGGCATTCTTCGGTATCGTCCACAACGAAATCGGTGATCCCGTGAACCAGCGCGTGTTCCAGCCGCTTTTCCACGGCCAGTTCGCGCCACTTGGGGTCTTCCTTCTTGGACGCCTCGCCGCTGCCCTTGTACTTGTCGGCGATGTCGAGCAACCGCTCGGTCGCGTCATCGCGGCGGTTGAACAGCACGTCCTCGACCGCGTCGCGCAGCTCTTCGGGGATGTCGTCGTAAACCGTGATCTGGCCCGCGTTGACGATGGCCATGTCCATGCCAATCGGGATCGCGTGATAGAGGAAGGCCGAATGCATCGCCTCGCGCACCGCGTTGTTGCCGCGGAAACTGAACGACACGTTGGACAGCCCGCCCGATATGTGCGTATCGGGCATGTCCGCCTTGATCAGCTTGATCGCGTCGAAGAAGGCGTTGGCGTAGTCGTTGTGCTCCTCGATGCCCGTCGCCACGGCGAAGATGTTGGGGTCAAAGATGATGTCCCAAGGCTCGAACCCGGCCTTCTCGGTCAACAGGTCATAGGAGCGGCGGCAGATCTCGTACTTGTGCTGCGCCGTCTCGGCCTGGCCGTTCTCGTCGAAGGCCATGACCACGACAGCGGCGCCGTAGCGGCGAATGGTGCGCGCCTGTTCGAGAAAGGCCGCCTCGCCCTCCTTGAGCGAGATGGAATTGACCACGGCCCGGCCCTGCACGCATTTCAGTCCCGCCTCGATCACCTCGAATTTCGAACTGTCGAGCATCACCGGCACACGGGAAATGTCGGGTTCCGATGAGACGAGGTTGAGGAAGGTGACCATCGCCTCCTTGGAGTCGAGCAGCCCTTCGTCCATGTTCACGTCGATGATCTGGGCGCCGTTTTCCACCTGGCTGCGGGCCACGTCGAGCGCGGTGGCGTAGTCGCCCTCCATGATCAGTTTCTTGAAACGGGCCGAGCCGGTGACGTTCGTACGCTCGCCGATATTGATGAAGTTGGCGATCCCGGTCATGCCGCACCCTCCTGCGTGTCGGCGCCCGCCGCCTCGAACATCTCCAGCCCTGACAGGCGCATGCGGCGCACCTTTTGCGGGATGGGGCGCGGCGACTTGCCTGCCACGGCCTCGGCGATGGCGCGGATATGATCCGGCGTGGTGCCGCAGCACCCGCCCACGATATTGACCAGCCCCGCATCGGCCCATTCGCCCAGATGCGCCGCGGTTTCCTCGGGCGTCTCGTCATAGCCGCCCATCTCGTTCGGCAGGCCGGCATTGGGATAGGCGCTGACGCGGGTATCGGCGACCTCGCTCAGGGTGCGCACATGCTGGCGCATCTCGCCGGCACCGAGCGCGCAGTTTAGCCCGATGGAAAACGGGCGCGCATGGCTCATCGACACCCAGAACGCCTCCGGCGTCTGTCCCGTCAGCGTACGGCCCGACCGGTCGGTGATGGTGCCGGAAATCATCAGCGGCGGAACGTCCAGCCCCTCGTCGCGCAACGAGTCGATGGCGAACAGCGCCGCCTTGGCGTTGAGCGTGTCGAAGATCGTCTCGACAAGGATCAGGTCCACCCCCGCCTCGATCAGCGCGCGCGCCGCCTCGCCATACGCTTTCGCCAGATCGTCGAAGGTGACGGCGCGAAAGCCGGGGTCGTTGACATCCGGCGAAATGCTCGCCGTCTGGTTCGTCGGCCCGATCCCGCCCGCGACCCAGCGCGGCCGGTCGGGGGTCGCGACCGCCTCCGCCGCCTCCCGCGCAAGGCGCACGCTCTCGGCGTTCATCTCGGCCACGAGATGCTCCATGCCGTAATCGGCCTGGCTGATCGCGTTGGCGCCGAATGTGTTGGTGCACAGGATGTCCGCGCCGGCCTCGAGGAAATCGGCATGGATGCGCCGGATCATGTCCGGCTGCGTCAGGCTCAGCAATTCGTTGTTGCCCCCCACATCCGAGGGGTGATCGGCGAATCGGGTGCGGCGATAGGCGGCCTCGTCCGGCTTCTCGCGCTGGATCATCGTGCCCATCGCCCCATCCAGAACCAGAATGCGCTCTGCGACATGATCCTCAATCGCGTGTGTGCTGGTCATGTTGTCGGTCCTCATGCAGCCGTCTCCGCCCGAAGCTCGGACGCTACCCCGAGCGCGCGGCAGATCGCAAGGCTGACTTCCGCACGGTTGAGAGTATATATGTGTAGCGCGCCCGCGCCACCCGAAATCAGCCGGCGGCACTGCTCGGTCGCGACGCTGGTCGCGACCATGTCGCGGAGCGCGGGCTGATCGTCGAGCCCCTCGAAGGTCGCGGCGAACCAGCCGGGGATCGACGCGCCGCAATTGGCGGAGAAGCGCTTGAGGCTTGCGAAATTGGCCACCGGCATGATCCCCGGCACGATCGGCGCATCGATCCCGGCGGCGCGCGCGCGGTCGATGAAGCGCAGGATACCGTCGGTATCAAAGGCATATTGCGTGATCGCGCGCGCGGCACCGGCGTCGAGCTTGCGCTTGAGATGATCGAGATCGGCCTCCGGGCTCGCGGCCTCGGGGTGCACTTCCGGGTAGGCGGCGACGGAGATGTCGAAATCCGCCACCCGGCGCAGGCCGGCGACCAGTTCCGCGGCGTCCCGGTAGCCGTCCGGTGGGGTGGTCTCGCCCTCGGGCAGATCGCCGCGCAACGCGACGATCCGGCGGATGCCACGCGCCCAGAGGTCGCGGGCCTGCGCGTCTATGTCGGCGCGGCTGGCGCCCACGCAGGTCAGGTGATGCGCAACCGGCACGTGCGTGTGGCGGGCCACCATGTCCACCACCCGCGCCGTGCGGTCGCGCGTGCTGCCGCCCGCGCCGTAGGTTACGGAGAAATACTCCGGCCCGACGGCGGCGAGCCGCTCGGCGGTGTCGCGCAACCGGGCGATGCCCGCCTCGGTCTTGGGCGGGAAGAGTTCGAACGATACAGGCAGGGGGTGATCGGGGGATGTCCCGGTCATGGCCGCTCTCCATGCTTGTTTGACATGTGGTGAGGGCGCGGGGGACCGATGCCCCCCGCGGTCGATCAGTCCGGCTTGCGGAAATGCTGGATCCCGAAGGCCAGATGCCCTTGATCGGCCGCCGTTACCCAGTTCTGCAGCCCGACCGCCATCTTTTCGAGATACTCTTGCGAGGCGCCGTTTTCACGAAGCCGGTCGTAATTTGCCAGCAACTCCTCGCGCACACGGGCATAATGCGTGCGCAGATCGCTGACGGCCTCTTCCTGCTCCAGCGTTTCGAAACCAAGCGCCTCGGCCGCCGCGCGGTAGAACCCCGGCGATCCAAGACTGTTGAGGCTCAACCGGTCATAGACGGGCTGAAGCTGCGCGGGATCGGCGTCGTCGGCCTGCATCGGATCTGTGAAAATCAGATGCCCGCCGGGCTTGAGCACGCGCCACGCCTCTGCGAGAACGGTGTCGCGCTGGTCGGAATGCAGGAAGCTGTCCTGGCTCCAGACCACGTCAAAGCTTGCGTCAGGTTCCGGCACATCCTCGAAGGCACCGTGGCGCACGCTGATCCGGTTGCCCAGCTTGGCGGCGCGGATCTTGCCGAGGTTGTATTCGTTCTGGGTCTCGGAAATGTTGAGGCCCACCGCCTCGCAGCCCGTCTTGCGCACCAGGGTGCGCATCGCACCCCCATAGCCCGCGCCAAGGTCGAGAACGCGGGTTTGCGCGTCGATCGGCGGTAACCGCTCGATCATCGCCTCGATCGACAGGTCACTTGCCGTCCGAATGTCGGCGGTCGTCGCGTAGCGGCCGACATGCAGATCCTCGCCCCCCCAGATGGTGGAGTAGAACGTGTCCGCGTCGTCGCTGTCATAGTAGGTCTCGGTGACGTTGCGGATGTCGGGCTTGTCATCCGAGGCAGCACTGCCCCAGCGCACCAGGTGAAGCGCGGATTTCTCGGCCACGTGGATAAAGAAATCCGGATCGTCCTCGGCATAGGTTTCCTGGAAGTCGCCATATGTGCGCACCCGTTCGAAGCCGGCTTCCGACAACAGGCGCCGCAGGTAGTTCTTGCGGATCGGGAACATGTTGAGCGTGTAGGACGACCCGTCGGGGAAGCTGTAGCGCATCCGGCACAGACCGTCATCCACATGGTCAGGTTCTGCCGTCACCTGATCACCGCAATAGTAATACTTGTGCTTGGTCGAGAACCCGCGATCGAGCATCGTATCGTAGTTGCGCTGATCAATGATCAGGATGCCGTCATGCTTGAGCGCGGCGTAGAACTCGGCCAGCGCGCGGCGACGCTCGCTTTCGTCGTGCAGGTGGGTAAAGGAATTGCCGAGGCAGACGATGGCATCGTATTTGCCGTGTACGTCCCGGTTGAGCCAACGCCAGTCGGCCTGTGTCGTCTTGAGGATCAGCCCGCGCTTCTGGCCGTTCTCGAATGCCTTGGCCACCATTGCCGCCGATCCGTCGGAGGCGGTCACGTCGAACCCGGCCTCTGTCAGCCGCACCGAGTGGAACCCTGTGCCGCAGGCCACGTCGAGCACGCGTTCCTTGCCACGGGCGCGCAGGATGTCGATGAAGAACTGGCCCTCGCTGTCGGCACGGCCCTCCCAGTCGATCAATTCATCCCACTTGTTGACGAAGGTCGTCACGTATTCCTTGCGGTAGTGATCGGTCTCGCGGTCGGCCAGCGGATCCTCGCTATAGGACTGCTCGGTCATGGTAAGTTCAGCGTTGCCGCCTCTGTGATCCCTCATGTCGCTCTCCACATCGCAATCTGAGTCCGCCCGTTCGGCGCATCGCGCCGTCGAGCATTCCGGGCAACCGCACCTATCGCGCATCGCTGCCCCAATATTCGTTTCGCTGCTTGCCGGCGCCTCGCGTCGTCCGGACGCGCCGCCCCTGTCACGCTTCGCCCCCCGTGCGATCCGTTTCGGTCGCGGCCTATAGACCCTTTGGGTAACGAAGCAATCCGTCAACGGATCTGCTGCATGGACAACATGCACAAATCAACACCGACTGTTCAAGTCTTGTCTGCGACATTTCATGAGGATTTTTCACTTTGCAAAGCAATGCATCTTTCCGCCCCGGTCGAAATCACCTTTCGCCTCGGGAGGGGTCGGAATGCGCACTGCACGCTATATGCGCGTATAATGGCACCGTCCGCCTGTGGCGACGGCGGCATCCGGCGCGCGGAAGCGGCCGTTGACCGGACCGCTTGATCGGCGACGTGGCATGCCGCTTTTTGTCTTCTGATGCGACATTGACAGGCGCACCGGTCGGAAAAGACACCGGCGATCCGGTAGACGGACAACCTTGCGCCCGCGAATCCCCGGTTGCAGACGGCCACCGGCCGGACCCGGGGCCCCTGATACCATCGCGCGGAGCGACCCCCTGACCGGCCCACGCGGCGGTGCCGTCGCCAGCAAGCAGCACCTGTCGTCCCGCCTCAGCGGTAGGTGCGCGCCTCGATGGGGGTCGCCTCGATCTTGTCGAGGACCCGGGTCAGAAGCGATTCCTCGGCACGGTTCAAGCGGGTGCGCGGGTTCCAGACCACGTGCACGTCTACGGCCGGCGGATTCTCATAAGGGGGCAGCCGCCAGAGCAAACCGTCGCGCACGTCGCGCGCCGCCACATGCACCGGCAGGGGGCCGATGCCCAGCCCGGCGACGATCATCCGGCGCACTTCTTCAAGGTGGCTCGACGTGCCAACCACCTGTTCGCCGATATCGGATTCCGCGCGCAAAAGCGCCACGGGTTTCAGCACGTCCTGAAGGCGGTCGGTCTGGAAGCTGACGGTCGGATGGCCGCGCAGGTCGGCGCGGGCCAACCCCTCGCGTCCGAAAAGCGGATGGGTGGGGCCACAGAAGAGGCCGAAGAACTCCCGGTAAAGCCGCCGGTATTCCAGTTTCGGATCGCGTTCGCGCACAAGGCAGAGCGCGAAACTGGCACTGCGCGCGGTAACGGCAGCGACGGTTTCGGCGCTGGTGCGCACGTCGAAGGACAGCGTGGCGCGCGGATGCGCGGCGTGGAATTCTGCCAGCGCCTCGTCGAAAAGCGGGCAGACGACGTGGCTGGCGAGCGCCACCTGCACATGACCCCGGATCTCGTCGGTCATGTCGCGCATCAGCGTCGTCAGCCGCAGGATAGAGCCCTGGATATCCAGCGCCTCGGCATACAGCCGCTCGCCCGCCTCGGTCAGTTGGAAATGCCCCGGCTTGCGGTCGATCAGCCGCCGGCCCAGCCGGTCCTCCAAGCGCTGCAACGCAGCCGAAACGGAGGGCTGCGCAAGGTTCAGCCGCCGCGCCGCGTCGGTGATCGAGCGCGCCTCGGCCAGAACGACGAAAGTGCGCAACAGGTTCCAGTCAAGATCGCGCAGGATCCGCTCGGGCGATGGGCGTGGATCGTCCATGCAGAGGTTTGGCCTATAGTTATAATATCAATTATCTATTTGATCTATGGGTATCGACTTTCCATGCTTTCGCCAAGCACAAATGCAAGAGACACCACATGTCCATCGAAGCCCGCGAGGCCCGCCAGCCCTGGATCCTGCTATCGCCGACCCTGACGGTGATCGCGCTTTTGCTGATCATCCCGGTGCTGTTCATCGTGGTCTATTCCTTCTGGCTTCGCACCTCCGTGGGCGATGTGCAGCCGGGCTTTCACCTCGACAACTGGACCGCGACGCTGACCGACCGGTTCTACCGCGACATCCTGCTGACCACGCTGCGTATCGCGGCGGTCACCACGCTGATCTGCGCGCTGATGGGCTACCCGGCGGCCTATTTCATCGCCCGGGCCAAGGGCAACAAGGCCCTGCTCCTGCTGCTTTTGATGCTGCCGTTCTGGATCAGTTACATCATCCGCACGATGAGCTGGATCTACATCCTCGGCAGCAACGGCGCGCTCAACACCGCGTTGCAATGGTTCGGGATCACGGCGGAGCCGATCCAGATGCTCTATAACGAAACCACGGTGATCCTTGGCCTCGTGCATTTCCTGCTGCCGTTCATGGTGCTCAATGTCTATGTCAGCCTCGACGGCGTCGACGAAACGCTGGAGGATGCCGCCGGGTCGCTTGGCGCCACGAAGTGGCAGAGCTTCCTGCAGGTCACCCTGCCCCTGTCGCTGCCCGGCCTCGCGGCGGGCGGGCTGCTGTGTTTCGTTCTCGGCGCGGGCACCTACATCACGCCGGCCGTCCTGGGCGGGCCGCGCGACGCGATGTTCGCCAACCTTGTCTACGAGGCCATCATCATCCAGTTGAACTGGCCGCTCGGCGCGGCGCTGTCGCTGCTCTTGCTGGCTGTGCTCGGGGTGCTGGTGATGATCTACAACCATTTCCTCGGCCTTGGCCAATTGATGAAAGGGCTGGGCTGATGGGGTGGCAGGCAATCCGGTTCTGGACCATTCTGGTCTACCTGTTCATGTTCCTGCCGATCGCGGTGGTGGTGCTGCTGGCCTTCAACGCCAACCAGTTCGGGGCTTTCCCGATGACCGGCCTGTCGCTGCGCTGGTTCGAGGAATTGTTCCAGAACGAGGCGATCCTGCGCGCGCTGCGCACCTCGCTCGCCCTGGGCGCCCTGACGGCGGTGATTTCCACCACCCTCGGCGTGCTGGCCAGCCTTGCCCTCGTGCGCTACAACATCCCGCTGCGCAACACGATCTCCACCATCCTGATCGCGCCCATCCTCGTGCCCGAGGTGGTGCTGGCGGTCGCGCTGCTGCTGTTCCTGCAATTCCTCGGCATCCACAAGAGCTTTACCCTGCTGCTCTTCGGCCACGTCATCTTTACGCTGCCCTTCGTGATCCTCGTGGTGCAGGCGCGGCTGGTGGGCATCCGGCGCGATGTCGAAGAAGCGGCGATGAGCCTTGGCGCCTCGCCCCGCCAGGCCTTTTTCACCATCACGCTGCCGCTTCTGACACCCGCGGTCGCGGCCGGCGCGCTTTTTGCCTTCACGATCAGCTTCGACGACATCACCGGCACGCTGTTCTGGAAACCGGGCGGCGTGGAAACCGTGCCGACACAGATCTTCGCCATGCTGCGCAATTCCATCAGCCCCGAGATCAACGCGCTTGGCACGCTGATGATCCTGATCACCGCCGGCCTGCCCCTCTTGGGGCTGGCCATATCGCGCAAGCTGGCGCTGCGGCGCGACAACGGGACATGACCAAATAATAACAACCATAACAATAACTTCACCTCGGACCTCACCAACAGGGAGATCGACAAAATGGACAATACCACACGTTATCAAAGACTTCTGGAGCGTTACCAGAACGGCGACCTCGACCGGCGCAGCTTTCTGGGCCTGATCGGGGCGGCCGGTCTCGCCTATGGCCTACAGACCCCCTTCGCCCGCTACGCCGCCGCGCAGGAGGTCACTCAGGTTCGCTTCGACGGCTGGGGCGGCGTCGTCTCCGAGGCGTTCCGCGAACATGCCTTCGATCCCTACACGGCGGCGACCGGCATCGACGTGGTCGACGGCACATTTGGGGGCGGCGACGAATACCTTGCCCGCGTGCGCACCAGCCAGCCCGGCGAATACAACATCGCCCACCTGTCGGGCGTGTTCGACTACGCGCGGTATCACAACCTAGAGCTTTCGGTGGAACTAAACGAGGACAACATCCCCAACCTGCAACTGTGCATGCCCGCGCTGTCCGAGGCCTTCCGCGCCATCAGCGGCGGGCCGCTGTCCTGCGTGCCCTACAACTACGGCACCACCGGCATCGCCTACAATCGCGCCCATATCTCGGACGAGGAAGCGCAAGCGCAAGGGGCAGGCCTGCTGATCAACGCCGATTACGAGGGCAAGATCGGCGGCTGGTCCGATTGGCGCACGCGGATCTGGTACGGCGCGTTGCAAACCGGGCAGGACCCCAACAACATCACCGATATCGAGGCCGTCTGGGACGCCGTGCGCCAGCACCGCGACCTCGCGCTGCGCTACTGGACCTCCGGGGCCGAACTGATGAACCTGCTGGCCGAGGGCGAGATCCACGTCACCGAAGGCTGGTCTGGCCGCATTTTCGCGTTGCAGGAACAGGGCCACGACATCGGCTATATTGACCCACCAAACGGGTTCGGCTGGCAGGAATGCCTGTTCGTGATCGCGGGATCGCCCATCGAGGCCTGCGAAGAATTGCTCAACTTCATGCTGGAACCGGCCACCTCGATCGCCGTGGCCGAGGGGCAGAACTACCCGCCCGCGCTTGACCCGACGCGGGTCGATCTGGGGGCCAAGATCCCGACATTGCCGGCCTTCGACCCGACCGGCACGCTCGACCACCTGACCTTCGCCAATCCCGACTACTGGAACGGCAACGAACAGGAATGGTCGGAAACCTTCAGCCGCGTGCAGCGCGGCTATTGAGACTGCCAAGGGGGGTGGCGTCGATACGGCGCCGCCCCACCCCTTCCCGCATAAGGACGCCTGCCCGTGAGCGCCGTAACCCTGACCAATATCGAGAAGAAATTCGGCAGTTTCACCGCTGTCGAGCCGATGTCGCTGGACATTCCCGAAGGCGCCTTCGTCACCCTTCTGGGCCCTTCGGGCTGCGGCAAGACGACAACGCTGCGCATGATCGCGGGGCTGCTGGACCCGACGGGCGGCGAAATCACCATCAAGGGCCGGCGCGTCAACGACCTGCCCATTCACAAGCGTAACCTCGGGATCGTGTTCCAGAATTACGCGCTGTTTCCGCACAAGACCATTGCCGACAACGTGGGCTTCGGCCTGCGCTACCGCGACGTGTCGAAGGACGACGCGGCGCGCCGCGTGCGCGAGGCGCTGGAACTCGTGCAACTGCCCGATGTGGGCGACCGATACCCCGCCGCCCTCTCGGGGGGACAGCAGCAGCGCATCGCGCTGGCCCGCGCCATCGTGATCGAACCCGACGTGCTGTTGCTCGATGAACCGCTGTCGGCGCTCGATGCCAACCTGCGCGAGAACATGCGCGTCGAACTCAAGAAGATCCAGCATCGCATCGGCGTCACCTCGATCTTCGTCACCCATGACCAGGCCGAGGCGCTGGCCATGTCCGACCGGATCGTGGTGATGTCGGACGGTCGCGTCGAACAGGTCGGCCCGCCCGAAGAGGTCTACAATGCGCCGGCCAGCGAATTCGTAGCCAATTTCCTTGGCGCCTCGAACATCCTGCACGGGCAGTGCAGGGCCCGCGAGAACGGCACCGTGGCAATCGAGGCGCCGGTTTTCGGCACTGTGCCCGTTCCCGCCGAGAAGGCCCCCAACGTGCCCGGCCCGGGCCCCGCGAAACTGGTTCTGCGGGCCGAGAAGCTTGAACTGGTTGCGCAAGGCGGGGCCGAAGACGGCCGGATCGCCAACGACGCGGTTGTCGAGACCGTAGACTACCAGGGACAGGCGGTGCGCTATTTCGTGCGCGCCGGCGACACTCAGCTACAGGCCATCAACATGATCGACACCCACCCTTTCGCCGAGGGCGACCGCGTCACAGTGCAGTTCCGCCCGCGCGACTGCGCCGCCCTGCCGGGAACCTGAGCCGATGGCCGGGAGGGAGGAAAGCCACCTGTTCTATCAGGGTCGCGGGCGCAAGCCGGTGCTCGACCAGGCGCGCGGCGTCTACATGTGGGACACCGAGGGCAAGCGCTATCTCGACGGCTCTTCGGGCGCAATGGTCTGCAATATCGGCCATTCCAACGAAACCGTGCTCGACGCCATGCGCCGCCAGATGGAGCGGTCGACCTTCGGCTACCGGCTGCATTTCGAAACCGAAGCATCAGAGGCGCTGGCCGCCAAGACGGCCGAGTTGACGCCGGAGGGGTTGGACAAGGTCTTTTTCGTCTCCGGCGGGTCCGAAGCGGTGGAAAGCGCGATGAAGCTCGCCCGGCAATACGCCGTCGCCACGGGCACGGACAGCCGCTGGAAGGTCATCAGCCGCGCGCCTTCCTACCACGGCTGCACCTTGGGCGCGCTCGCCGTGACCAGCTACACCCCACTGACACGGGCCTTCGCGCCAATGATGCAGGCCATGCCCAAGATCCCCGCCCCGCGCGCTTATCTTGACGGTCTGGACCCGCAGGAGGAGGCGACCGGCCACCACTATGCCGACATGCTGGAGGCCAAGATCCTCAAGGAAGGCGCCGAAAGCGTGCTGGCCTTCATCGTGGAACCGGTCGGCGGCGCCTCCACCGGCGCGCTGGTGCCGCCCACGGGCTACATGGAGCGGGTGCGCGAGATCTGCACGCGGTATGGCGTGCTGCTGATCCTTGACGAGGTGATGACCGGCGCGGGCCGCACGGGCAGGTTCCTCGCCGGGGATCATTGGGGCATCACCCCCGATATCATCGTGATGTCAAAGGGATACGCGGCGGGCTACGTCCCGCTTGGCGCCATGGTCGCCCATCGGCGGCTGGTGGAACCGGTTCTGGACGATGGCGGTTTTCAGCACGGGTTCACCTATGCCGGCAACCCGCTGGCCTGCGCCGCTGGCGTGGCCGTGCTGTCGGAAATCGAACGGCTCGGACTCTGCCACAATGCCGAGGTGTTGGGCATGGGCCTGAAAGCGCGGCTCAAGGGATTGATGGACCGGTATCCCATAATCGGCGATGTGCGGGGAATGGGGCTGCTTCTGGCTTTTGAATTCATGGCCGACCGCCGCACCAAGGCCCCCTTGCCCAAGGATCTGCGCGCCTTCGACCGGTTCGTGCAAATCGCCTATGACAACGGCCTCATCGTCTATTCCCGCCGCAGCCGCGACGGGACGGAGGGCGACCATATCCTCGTCTGCCCGCCGCTGATCGTGACCGAGACCCATCTCGACGAGATCACCCATATGCTGGACCTCTCGCTGCGGCAGTTCACCGAGGAAATCCACCACAAGCTGCCCAGAACCGCCTGAGGCCCCATGTCCAAGATCATCATCACCTGCGCGGTCACGGGCTCGATCCACACGCCCTCCATGTCGCCCTACCTGCCGGTGACAGCGGAAGAGATAACGACACACGCGATCGGCGCGGCAGAGGCCGGCGCTTCCATCCTGCACCTGCATGCCCGCGATCCCGCGACGGGCCAACCCTCGGCCGAGGTGAATCACTTCATGGGCTTCCTGCCGCGCCTCAAGCAGGCGACGGAGGCGGTGCTGAACATCTCCACCGGCGGCAGCGCGGTGATGACGCTGGATCAGCGACTGGCCGCCCCGAAACGGGCCGAACCCGAGATGTGCAGCCTCAACATGGGCACGATGAATTTCGCGCTCTATCCGGCGGCGGATCGGATCACCGAGTGGAAACATGATTGGGAAGAGCCTTTCCTGCGCGGCTCCGACGATCTGGTGTTCAAGAACACCCCCCGCGACATCGCCCGTATCCTGACCGAAATGGGCGAGGAACGCGGCGCACGGTTCGAGTTCGAATGCTATGACGTCAGCCACCTCTACATGCTGCGCCACTTCGTGGATCGCGGGCTGGTCAAGGCGCCGGTCTTCGTGCAGTTCGTCTTCGGCGTCCTCGGCGGGATCGGCCCGGACCCGGAAAACCTGATGCATATGAAGATGATCGCCGACAAGCTTTTCGGATCGGATTACGCCTTTTCCGTTCTGGCCGCCGGGCGCCACCAGATGCCGCTGGTGACCATGGGCGCCACCATGGGCGGCCATGTCCGCGTCGGGCTGGAAGACAGCCTGACAATCGCGCGCGGACAGCTTGCCAGGACCAACGCCGAACAGGTCACCAAGATCCGCCGCATCGTGGAGGATCTGGGCCGCACCGTCGCCACCCCCGAAGAGGCCCGCGCGATGCTGGACCTCAAGGGCGGCGACCGGACGGCGATCTGAGCCATGGAAAAGGTCACGATCCGACCCGTCGGCGCGGCGGAGATGCCGCTGCTGGACACCGCCTTGCGCGCCCTGTCCGAGGATCTGGGCGACCCGCATCGCGCCGATGTCGCGGCCTTGTGCGCGGCCGCAACCGGCCCCTGCCCCGCCTTTCACGCGCTGCTGGCGGTGTCGGGCGACGCGGCGCGCGGCGCGGTTTTGTTCTCGCCCTGCTTTTCCACCGTGCGCGGGATCGCAGGGCTTTACGTGTCGGACCTCTGGGTGTCACGGGCCGCGCGCGGTACCGGGCTGGGGCGGGGCCTGCTGGCAGCGGCGGCCGCGCGGGCGCATCGGCTTTGGAACGCGGGCTACCTGCGGCTCGACGTCTATGACGACAGCGCCGGGGCGCAAGGGTTCTACGACAGACTGGGGCTGGCCCCCATGGCGGGGCAGCGCACGCTGGCCCTTGCCGGCGACGGCTTCGACAGACTGAAAGGTGAGGCATGAGAGCGATCTTCGACGACCGGCAATGGCGCCACGATCCCAGGCATTTCATGGCCAACGGGGCGATCCTGCCCAACCCCGAACAGCCCGCGCGTATCGACATCCTGAAAGCGGGGGCCGAGGCGGCGGGCTGCGTTTTCGAGGCGCCGGGCGATGCCGGGCTCGGCCCCGTCGCTGCCGTGCACAGCGCCGAATACCTGAGCTTCCTGCGCCACATCTACCCCCGCTGGCGGCGGATCGAGGGCGCGGGCGAGGAGGTGATCCCGAACATCCACCCGGCCGCGCGCACCGACGGCTACCCGAAATCGGCGGTCGGGCAAGCGGGCTACCATCAGGCCGATACCTCCTGCCCGATCTCGGACGGCACATGGGAGGCAGCATACTGGTCGGCGCAATCGGCGATTCACGGGGCCGATCTGGTCGCGGGCGGCGCGCACGCGGCCTATGTGCTTTCACGCCCTCCGGGGCACCATGCCTTCGCCGACCTTGCGGGTGGCTTCTGTTTCCTGAACAATTCCGGCATCGCGGCGGAGCGGCTGCGCGCAGCGGGGTTGCGCCCCGCGATCCTCGACGTGGACGTGCATCACGGCAATGGCACGCAAGGCATGTTCTACCGGCGCGGCGACGTGCTGACCGTCTCGATCCATGCCGATCCCGAACGCTTCTACCCGTTCTTCTGGGGCCATGCGCAGGAGCGCGGCGAGGCAGACGGCGTCGGCGCCAATCTCAACCTGCCGCTGGCGCGGGGAACCGGGGACGACGCCTACCTCGCCGCGCTCGATACCGCGCTCGACCGGGTGGCGTCCTTCGGGGCCGATGCCATCGTCGTGGCGCTCGGCCTCGATGCGTTTGAGGGCGACCCGTTCCAGGGGCTGGCCATCACCACGCCCGGCTTCGCGCGGATCGGCGCGGCCATCGCGGCGCTCGGGCGGCCGACGCTTTTCGTACAGGAGGGCGGCTATATCTGCGATGGGCTGGGCGATAACCTGACCAGTATGCTCGGCGGGTTCCGTGCCGGGTGACGTGACGGCGCCGTCGCACGTTGCCCGTCGGATCGGACAGATTCGGCCCATGTTCCCCTGCACCCGCCGTTGGCCAGATGTTAGCGCGTGACACGTGCTGGCGCCGCCGGAAAGGCGGGGCGCCTGTCATGCGCTAACAGTGGGTTTTATCGCTAACAGGCTGCGCAATCTGGGTTTTTCAGGTTCCACAATGCCGGCTTGCGACCTATAAAACCGCCAAAGCGCCAGACAGGAGCACGCCATGACCGTCACCCTGGGCATCAACGGGTTCGGCCGCATCGGCCGCTGCACCCTCGCCCATATCGCCGAAAGTGCCCGCAACGATGTGCAGGTCGTCAAGATCAACGCCACCGGCCCGATCGAGACCAATGCTCACCTGCTGCGCTATGACAGCGTGCATGGCCGCTTCGCCGGCAGCGTCACCACCGATGGCGACACGATGGACCTTGGGCGCGGGCCGATGAAGGTGTTTTCCACCTATGAGCCGGACGAGCTTGACTGGGCGGGCTGCGACGTCGTGCTGGAATGCACCGGCAAGTTCAACGATGGCCGCAAGGCCGATGTGCACAGGGCGCGCGGCGCGAAATCGGTGCTGATCTCGGCCCCGGCCAAGAACGTGCAGCGCACCGTGGTCTACGGCGTCAACCACCGCGACCTCGTGCCCGAGGAACGGATGGTGTCGAACGGCTCCTGCACCACCAATTGCCTTGCCCCGCTGGCCAAGGTTCTCAACGACGCCATCGGCATCGAAAGCGGGCTGATGACCACGATCCACAGCTATACCGGCGACCAACCGACGCTGGACCGGCGCCATGCCGACCTTTACCGCGCGCGCGCCGCCGCCATGGCGATGATCCCGACCTCCACCGGCGCCGCCAAGGCCTTGGGCGAGGTTCTGCCGGAAATGGCCGGCAAGCTCGACGGCACCGCGATCCGGGTGCCGACGCCCAACGTCTCTGCGGTCGACCTGACCTTTATCGCGGGCAAGGACGTGACAGCAGCGGACGTGAACGAGATCGTGGCCGAGGCCGCCAATGGCTACATGGGCATGGTCATGGCCTATGATCCGGAACCGAAGGTTTCCATCGATTTCAACCACACCACCCAATCCTCGATCTTCGCGCCCGACCAGACCAAGGTGTCGGGCAAGCGGTTGGTGCGGGTGCTGGCATGGTATGACAACGAATGGGGCTTTTCGGCGCGCATGGCCGATGTGGCTGCCCATATGGGCCGCATGTTGCACTGACCAAGGTTGACATTCGGACACATCAAACGCCCGGCCATCAGGCCGGGCGTCTTCGTTTGAATGTACCAGATCGTGACACCATAAACCGTGGTTCACGCCACTAAACCCCGGATCCATGGACATCGAAACAAACCCCGGTCCAATAGCATGGGCCGGCGGGATCGGCTTTGTGAAAGGCGCGGCCCCGGCAACGGACCGCCGCAAGACCCAACACGACCCGTACCGATCCCAGTAAAGGACTGACCCATGAAACGTTTTGCAATCGCCCTCGCCCTTGTTCTGCCCGCCTCCACCGCCTTCGCCTCGGGCGATGGCGTGGTGAGCGCGGAGATGCAGACCCAGATTCGCACCCTGTTGAGCGAAAAGGGCTACGAGGTGCGCTCCATCGAGATGGAAGACGGGATGTACGAGGCCTACGCCCTGCGCGACGGCAATCGCTACGAGGTCTATATCGACCGCGACATGAGGATCGTGCGCACCGAGATGGACGACTGACCCCGCCCTGCCGGGACGGGGCGCCCTGCCCCGGCCCGGCGGCCCCAAGATGAAAGGACAGCCCATGCCCGCCAGAACGCACAAGGTCTGGGACCCGTTGGTCCGGGTCTTTCACTGGTCCCTTGTCGCAGGGTTCACGGCGAATGCCTTCTTGACCGAGGATGACAGCCCCCTGCACGAACTTGTCGGCTATGCCGTGGCGGGGCTGATCGCGCTCCGCATCCTGTGGGGCCTTGTCGGCACGCGATACGCGCGCTTCAGCAGTTTCCCCCCGTCGCCAAGCGGCGCGATGGAACAGTTGTCCGACATTGCCAACGGTCGCAAGCGCGTGCATCTTGGCCACACGCCGCTTGGCGCGCTCATGATCTACAACCTGCTGCTCACGATCCTCGCCATAGGTGCCACGGGCTACATGATGACGACGGATGCCTTCTGGGGCCTCGGCTGGGTCGAGGACCTGCACGAGACCCTTGTCCTGTGGGCCGAGTTCTCCATCGTCGCCCATGTCGGCGCGGTGATCTGGGAAAGCCGTCGCACCGGGGTCAACCTGCCCCGCGCCATGGTGTCAGGTGTCAAGACGGTTCCCGAGGAGATAAAGATCGAAGCATGAAGAGACCGTTCGTCGAACAACCGGCCATCGTGGCGCTTCTGATCGCGGCACAATCCGCCTGCGCGGCCTTCTTCCTGTGGGACGTGACGGCAGATGGTCTGGTCCATTCCGCGACCGGGCAGCTTGACCTGCATTTCGGGATCGAGGCCGCAGCGACCGCTGCGCTGATCGGGGGCATCCTGTTCGAGATCCGCATCCTTACCCGGCTGCTTCGTCGCAAGGCTCATCTGGAACAGCAAGCCAGCCTCGCCGCGCGCGCCTTTCACGACCTTGTGGAGGCGCGATTTGACGAATGGCGGCTGACAAGGGCGGAAAAGGACGTGGCGCATTTCACGATAAAGGGCCTTTCCATCGGCGAGATCGCCGGACTACGCGGATCGGCGGGGGGAACGGTGAAGTCGCAGCTCAACGCGATCTACCGCAAGGCCGAGGTGGGCAATCGCGGTGAATTCCTGAGCCTGCTGATCGAAGACCTCGTCGAACGCCGGCCCGGCCCGATCGCGTAGCATGGCTTGATCCTTGCGGCGCGCTGCCTTTTGGGGATCTCGCAACACTGTGCTTGTCCTGTGGTCCGCGTGTTCATAAGCATTCCCATATGACCAACACCATCGCCATCTGGCTCGTGGCCTTCGTCGCCGCGATTTTCCTTGCCGATCTCGTCTGGTTCGGGTGGGATCTGCATATCGCGCTTGGGCGCGAGTTGCTGCGGCTGCTGGAATGGGTCGCCTTCTGGCGCTGACCGCCTCCGGATTCCCGCTTCCTTTTTGACGGGGAATCCTTTAGACCGCAGCCATGTTAGCGTTAACATGGCCCCGCCCGGCGGGGTCGGTCCACAGACGAGAGGAAATGCCATGACCGTGAAAGTTGCCATCAACGGGTTCGGGCGGATCGGGCGCAATGTGCTGCGCGCCCTCATCGAGACCGGACGCACGGATGTCGAGGTGGTCGCGATCAACGATCTCGGCCCGGTGGAAACCAATGCCCACCTTTTGCAGTTCGATTCGGTTCACGGGCGCTTCACGTCCGAGGTCAGCCATGGCGAGGGCTGGATCGACGCCGGGCGCGGCAAGATCGCGGTCACGGCCATCCGCAATCCCGCTGACCTGCCGTGGAAGGATGTCGATATCGTTCTGGAATGCACCGGCATCTTCAAGGGTGACAAGGCCAAGGTGCATCTGGAAAACGGCGCCAGCCGGGTGCTGGTCTCGGCGCCCTCTTCCGGCGCGGACAAGACCATCGTCTACGGCGTCAACCACGAAACGCTGAGCAGCGCCGATATCCACGTTTCCAACGCTTCCTGCACCACCAACTGCCTCGCGCCGGTGGCCAAGGTGCTGCATGACGGAATCGGTATCGCCAAGGGCTTCATGACCACGATCCACAGCTATACCGGCGACCAGCCGACGCTGGACACGATGCATTCCGACCTTTACCGCGCGCGCGCCGCGGGGCTGTCGATGATCCCGACCTCGACCGGCGCCGCCAAGGCCGTGGGGCTGGTGCTGCCGGAGCTTGACGGCAAGCTTGACGGCACCGCGATCCGGGTGCCGACGCCCAATGTTTCGGTCGTCGATTTCACCTTCGAGGCCGCCCGCGACACCACGGCAGAGGAGATCAACGCGCTGATCCGCGCCGCCGCCGAGGACGGGCCGCTCAAGGGCATTCTTGCGGTGACCGACAAGCCGCTCGTGTCGTCCGATTTCAACCATGACCCGGCAAGCTCCACCTTCGCGACTGACCAGACCAAGGTGATGGAGGGCCGCATGGCCCGGGTGCTGAGCTGGTATGACAACGAGTGGGGCTTCTCCAACCGGATGCTGGACACCGCCGCCGCCATGGGCAAGCACCTGTAAGGGGCGCCGTGCCCTCATGCGGGCGACGAGCCAGTAAAACCAAGGGCGCGCGCCGGATCGGATACCGGCGCGCGTCCCGTCTTTCCAGTCCGGGCCTGCACGGCGGGCCCTTTCAGGCGTTGACGTCGACCACGACCCGCCCCCGCACGCCGCCTTTCAGGATCGCCCGGCCAAGCCCCGGCAGGTCGGACAGCGTTGCCGGCTCCACCATCGCCTCCAGCTTGTCCATCGGCAGGTCGGAGGCGATCCGCTGCCACGCGCGCAAGCGGCTGTCGTAGGGCTGCATCACGCTGTCGATGCCCAGCAGGTTGACGCCGCGCAGGATGAAGGGGGTGATGAGCGCGCCCTCGATCGCCGCGCCCCCGGCCAGCCCGATCGCGGCGACGGAACTGCCATATGTCATCTGCTTCAGCACCCGGCCCAGCATCGCGCCCGCGACCGCATCGACGCAGCCCGCCCATGTCTCGGCCTCCAGCGGTTTGCGGGTGACCTCGGTCAGATCGTCGCGCGGGACGATCCGGCTGGCGCCGAGGCTGCGCAGATACGCTTCCTGTTCAGGGCGGCCTGTCACCGCTGCCACCTCGTGGCCCAGATGGGCAAGGATCGCGGTGGCGACCGAGCCGACACCGCCCGCCGCGCCGGTGACAAGAACCGGGCCGTCCCCCGGTGTCAGCCCGTGATCTTCCAGCGCCATCACCGCCAGCATGGCGGTGAACCCGGCGGTGCCCACGGCCATGGCAGCCCGCGTCGTCAGCCCCTCGGGCAGCGGCACGAGGAAGTCGGCAGGCACCCGCGCCTTCTGCGCATGGCCGCCCCAGCGGTTTTCACCGACGCGCCAACCGGTCAGCACCACCTTGTCGCCGGGTTTGTAACGGTCATCCTCCGACGCCTCGACGGTGCCGGCGAAGTCGATGCCGGGCACATGCGGGTAGCTGCGCACGAGCCCGCCGCCCGGTCCGATGCACAGCCCGTCCTTGTAGTTCACCGTGGAATAGTCCACGGCCACCGTCACCTCGCCCTCTGGCAGCATGTCCTCGGCAATGTCTTCCACCTGCGCGACGGGTTTCTCGTCGCCTTCCTTGCGCACCACGAGTGCCTTCATCGGATGTCTCCTTCTTGTCGTCCGGCCGTCTTTCCGCCGGATGTGATGTCTCGCTCGTCACGCCTCTTCCGGCATGAGGGCGAGATCGGTATCGCCCGGTTGCGCCCCGGCGGCGGTCAGCATGGCGTGCACCTGCCCACGGTGATGGGTCTGGTGATTGAAGACATGCGCCACGCACAGCGCCATGGGCCGCACCATGTCACGCCCGATGGCACCGGAATACCACGCCAGATCCGCGCTGAGCGCGGCATCGGTGACATGGCCGGCCCAGTCGAGCATGCCCCTGTCGGCCTTGGCCCGCGCCGCTTTCAGCACCGCCCAGTCGTCGTGCAGCGCGGGGCTTTCGGAGATGCCGGCCTTGGGCTTGGGCCAGCCCGCGAACCGGTGCATCCACATCTCGTCCGCCCAAAGCACATGGTTGAGCGTGCCCATGATCGACCCGAAGAACGCCCCCCGGTCGGCCCGCCGCGCCGCCTCGTCCAGCGTGTCGGCCGCCGCGATCACCTGGCCGTTCTGCCACGCGTTGTAGCGCGCCATCGTCTGAACGTAGCGCGCGGTGATCATCGCCCCGGCCCTTTCCAGTCGATCTGGCAGATCTCGGCCGATTTGCCCTCGAAATCCCAGACCCGGCCGAAGGCGCGCACGCGGCCCTTCGTGGCGGTGCCCACCGTGATATCCGGCCCCATCCAGTATTCGGAATTGGTCACCACGATATCCTTGCCCTCGTGGCCCGGCACCGGAACCACCTCGCCCTGGATCTGCTTGCCGACCATCAGGCGGCGGGCCTTGCCCTCGGTCTCGAAGGTCACCGGCGCCCGCTCGGCGCCGAGGAACTCGGCCACCAGCATCTTGAACAGCCCCGTGGTGCCCCTGGCCGCGCCCGAGAAGATGGCGACCAGCCCGTCATAGGCGGCCTCGCTCGCGCGCTCGTCGATGAAGGCCGCCGCCTTCCAGCCGCCGCGCGCCATGTAGCCGGGAATTTCCAGCAGGAGGCCAACGTTGAGGCCCGAAAGGTCGGCGTCGCCGTAATGGCCTTCGTCGATGCGCACGCCCGACCATGCCTGGCACCAGTTTTCGGTCGGCGGGTGCTTGCCGAGCGAGATCACGCAAGGGCAAAAGACCGTGCAGTTGCAGTTCAGGATCAGCTCTCCCTTGATGGCCCATGGGATGGTGCCGATCTCGGCATCGGGGCTCGCGTCGAGTGCCATGTCTCTCTCCTCTCTCACAATCCGTTCAGCGCGACAAACCCCGCGCCCACAAGCAGCGCGGCGCCAAGGGGCCGCGTCAGCCAACGCCCGATCTCGGGCAGCTTTTCCAGCACCATCAGCAATGTGGCGAGCGCCATGAAGCCAAGGCTCATCACCCCGCCCACGAAGGCGAGCAGCATCAGCGCCCAACAGCAACCAAGGCAGGCCGCGCCAAGGCGCAGACCGTTGCGAAACGCGCCCTCGTCCCAGTGCTGGATGAAGACGGTCAGCGGCATCCGGCACTTGGACAGGCAGGCGTCTTTCAGCGGCGTGAACTGGTAGACCCCGGCCATCGCAAGCAGCCCGGCCGAAAGCGGGGCCGACAGGCTGCTGCCGAACGGGTCCAGCAGCCCGGCGCCGAACAGCGCCACCTGCACCGCCGCCGCCACGCCGGAGAACCCCAGCCAGACGGCAAGATACCCCGCGACCAGCAAGCCGAACCGGGTGTCCGCCCCGCTGCTGGCAAGCTCGTCATAGGTGGCAAAGGCAGGCAGCGCCGTGGGCGCCATCATCGCGGCCGCCATCAGCGCCCACATCAGGCCCATCTTCAGAAAGCCCGCGGCATCGGGCGTCAGCATGCAAAGGTCGCGCCAGAAGCCAGCGCCGTAACCCTGCCCCGCGGCGCGCAGATCAGCCGGGGCGGACATCATGTACAAGATTATCCAGGCCCCAAGGATGACCGCGAACAGCGCCAGCCAATGCGGCGCGCCCATCGCCCTGATGCGTGTTGCAATCACCGCTGGCCCTCCCCGACTCGAGCGTTGCAATTTGAATGTCAGACTTTTAAATGTCTGACAAATGAAAATTGATCCTGCCAGTCCCGCCGACCTTTCGGCCCAGATCGCCAAGGCGATCCGCGACGCAATCATCGCGGGAGAATTGATCGTCGATGAACGCCTGCCGTCCGAGGCCGAGCTTGCCGAACAGTTCGCGGTGTCGCGCTCGACGGTGCGCGAGGCGCTGAAGCGGCTGGCCGCGCAATCGCTGATCCGCACGCAGCGCGGGGCTTTCGGCGGGGCTTTCGTCAACCGGCTGTCCTACGCCGATGCCTATGGCCAGCAAATCACCACCTCGACGCTTCTGTTGTCGATGAACGCGGTCCGGTTCGACACGGCCTGCGAGGCGCGTTTCGCGCTGGAACGGGCCTGTGCACCGCTGTCGGCGGAACGGCGCAGCGCCGATCACTTGGCCACGATGCGCGCCGAGATTTTCCGCCAGAAGCAGCCCGGCCTGACCGACGAGGCGTTCTGCGCCTCGGACGTCACCTTCCACCGGGCCCTGGTCGACGGGGCGGGCAACCCTGTACTGTCCTATCAACTGGCCGGCGCCGTCGAGGCGATGCAGCCCCTGATGAACATGATCACCTTCACCGCGCGCTCGCGCGAGGCGATCGTCGCGCTGCACGGGGCGATTGCGGATGCCGTCGAGGTGCGCGATGGTCCGGCGGCCTGCGACGGGTTGAGCGCGCTGGAAAGCTACACGGTCGGGCTGGCCCGTTCGATCATGGAGGACCGCGCCAGGCGCGGAAAGTGATCCTAGACGTCCCGGCGCAGACACCGGTCGAGGCTTGCCATCGGGTCGGCGGCGGGCTTGCGCGGCTCGACCTTCGCGTGCAACCGTTCCGATTTCGCGGCGGGCCTGCGGGTGAGGTAGTCACTCAGCGAGGTCATGAACGTGGTCACATCGCTTTCCGACCACGCGTGCGGCGCGAAGCCAGACAGCGAAATGTGCGGCATGAGCTTGAGACCGCGCAATGTCTGGCTCTCGGTAACGGCCGCCGTCATGGACCAATCTGGAAACCACCGATCCTCGAGCCTGCGCACGGTCAAAAGCTTGATGTCCGTGTGGCGGGAATCGCCGGAGATCCGTTCGAACACGTCACGGATCGCCACCTCGTCGCCCTCAAGCCATTGCAGGAATGTCTTGTTGTCGTAAACGAGCGCCCCGGTGAGGCCGTCACGCGCATTGTTGCGATGCGACACCTGCAATATCCCGTCGATCTCGTCGAAGGAAAACCCCGTCGAGCTGGAACAATACGCGATACCCACAAGCTTTGACACTGCCCACCTCCACCTTGCGATCATAGCTGAAACCCGGACGCGGTGCATGCCTTGCCGCGAACGCCGAAACGTTCGGTCATGCGGAGAAGATGCATTCTGCCGGTTTGTCGCGGGACAATGCGGGATCATCACCGTGCTGTCAAACGGTGACGTGAGACCGCGGTGGCAAGGTTCGGGCAAACCGTCGGATTCCCGATCCGATTTTGCCCGCCCCCTTTGCAAGCCGGCAAAAGCCGCCTATATTCGAAGTGTTCCCAAGGGGACTATGGACATAAACGCGCTCGTAATAAGCGGATCGGACCCGGGGGCGGTACCCGGCGGCTCCACCAAACATCCCGTCGTTGGGGGATCATGGGGCCGAAACAGGATCGACGAACGTCTAAAGGGGTTAGCTTTGTCCCGGTGAGATACCACCGTTATCGGTTCACTAAGCATAATTGCCAACGACAATCGTGCTCCGGCAATGGCTGTTGCAGCGTAAGCTGTTCCAGTTGCCGAAACTTAAGCCCTTGCGCCTAGCCGCGTAAGGCGGGGTCCGCAGGCACCTGGCAACAGAAGCCTGCACTTTCCCCCTTACCCGCCCGGTTGCACCTGCGCCAGTCCCGCGATCAATGGCCAGTTCCACCACAGCGCCAGCGCGCCAAGCCCGCCGCCCAGCACGAAGTAGAACAGGTCGTGCAGCGGGTCCCATGCCCTGCTGCGCGTCGCAAGCCAGACCACCACCGGGTGCGCGGCCAGCATCGCCAGTCCCTGCCCGGCCAGCGCGCCCGGCAACCCGTAGAACGTGATCCCCGCGATCATGCCGCCGATCACCAGGACCGCTCGCGTCGCCGCCAGCACGAAGAACCGCCGCGAGTCGCCCACCGCGAGCGCCGCCTGATCATAGGTCACGCCGATGATCGCCGGAATCTGCACCACCGAGACCAGCACCACGATGCCCCCCGCCGCAAGATAGCGCGGGTCGTAGAGGAACGCGATCAGCCACTCCCCGAACAGGGCCGGCAGCATGGCCAGCCCGATCATGCCGCCGGTGGCCAGCATCCGCATCTTGCGCAGCCGCAGGAAGTTCTCGCGGCTCTCCCCCGGCGGGCTTTCGCGGTAGACGGGGATCATCACCTTGCGCACCACGACAGAGCCCATCAGGAATGCGAACGAGGCCCAGAAGAACCCGATATTGTAGATCCCGAAATCATGGGTCGACAGCCAGCCGCCGATGATCACCTTGTCGGCCTGCCCGATGGCAAAGCCCGCGATGGTCGACAGGAACACCCATTTGCCAAAGCGGATCAGTTCCTGCGCCGCCGCCCTTTCCCAGCGCAGCCTGTTGCGCTCCCCCGGCAGGAAAAGATCGTACAGCACCACCTGCGCCACCGAGGCCAGAACACCCGAGATGACCAGCGCCCAGACCGATTGCAGCGCCCAGGCAAGGCCGATGGCGGCCAGCGCGCCGATCAGGTTGGTGGCCATTTCCAGCAGCGTCACCCGCCCCACCTTGAGATGCCGGTTGGCCGTTTCCTGCCGCGTGGGCAGGAAGCCCAGCGCCAGTTGCGTCAGCGCCGCCACCGGCAGGTAATAGACGAGGTCCGGCTCGCCGAAATAGCGCGCCATGGGCCAGGCCAGCGCGCAGGCGATCAGCCACAGGCTGACGCCGCGGATGATCTGGATGGTCCATGCGGTGTTCAGGAAATCGCGATCGTCGCCGCGCTTGGATTGCATGATGGCCGGGCCGACCCCCACGTCCGAGAACATGGCCAGCCCCATCAGGAAGACCGAAACCATGGCCATGATCCCGAACGCCTCGGGAAACAGCAGCCGGGTCAGGATCAGGTTGGAGGCCAGCCGCAACGCCTGGCTGAAACCGAAGCCGAAAAGGTTCAGGCTGGCGCTGCGCAGCGCACGGTTCATCAGCCCGTCGCCGCGCGTGATGTTGCGCATCGCCCCGATCATCGTCCCCGGCTCCATGCTTTCGGCGCGGGCACGATCCTTACCGCCAGCGCAACGCCCCCATAGGCGAGAAAGCCGATGGGATCGGACAGCGCAAGGCGCAGCGCAGCGCCGTGACCCAAGGGCCGCTTGTCGTCATTGGCCAGAAGCGACGGGTAGGCGCGCGCGATCTCCACGACACCTGCGTCTTGCCGCCGCCGCACCCGCACCAGCGCGGCAAACCCCTCGGCCACCGGCCAGTCATAGCCCGCCTCGGCAAGGTGGCGTTCGGCGGGGGCGAAGTGCAACCGCACGTAGGTATCGTCCGAGATCACCGGCGGGAAATCCCCCCAGCGCGCCCGGCCCGGCGCGTTCACCGCGTAGACCCCGCAGCCCGGTACCCCGCGGACCATGAAGGGCAACCGCGCCCAAAGCCGCGCATAGGCGCGGGCCACCGCACCCTTCCCGGTGATCCGCACCCGGCCCGAGGCAAAGGCCGGCGCCGCCCGGTCAAGATGGGCCCAAAGCCCCGCCATAAGCCCCGGGTCCACCACCACATCGGCATCGAGATAAACCCGCGCCGGGTAGCGCGCCGCCCGGTCGCCGGCATTCAACGCCCCCGGCTTGCCCAGCCCCGGCAGGTCCAGCACCGTCAGGCTCCAGCCCGCGTCGCGCGCCGTCGCCGCGAAGCTGCGCGCGATCCCGGCCGTGGCGTCGGTGCAGCCATTGGCCACCACGATCACCTCGACCGGCACGGCCAGCGCGTCCGAGGCGAAAAGCGCCTGCAAACAGGCGCCGATGAACCGCGCCTCGTCATGGGCCGGGATGATGACGGAGATCATGCACGGCCCCATTTCGCTTTGACCTCGCCGCGCGCCTTGCGCAAGGTGCGTCCAAAGGCAAAGAGGCACGGCCGCCCATGACCCCACCCCGAACGCTCGGCTACCTCGTGCCGCAATTTCCCGGCCAGACGCATATCTTCTTCTGGCGCGAGATCGCGGAGTTGGAAAAGCGCGGCATCACCGTCGATCTTCTCTCCACCCGGCCGCCACCGACAGGCATCATGGCGCATGACTGGTCGCAGGCGGCCATAGCGCGCACCACGTATCTGGGCCGGGCGGATGTGCTGGCGGGGCTCGCCGCCCTGCCCCGCTTGCCCTTCGGCGCGCTGCTGACCGAGGCACGGCAGGGTGGCGCAATGATGCTCAAGGATATCGCGGTCTCGATCCCGGCGGCGCAGCGGCTGATCCGCCATTGCCGGGCACGGGGCATCGGCCATGTCCACGTGCATTCCTGCGGGCGCGCGGCGCTGGTCGCCGCCATTGCGCAGGCCATGGGCGGGCCGCGCTACTCGCTTTCGCTGCACGGGTTGCTGGCCGATTACGGGCCGGGTCAGCCCTTCAAGTGGCGCCACGCCGCCTTCGCCACCACCGTCACCGAGACCTTGCGCCGCGCGGTCGAGGCCGAGATGCCGGGCGACCTGCCCGGCAGCGTCTACGTGCAGCCGATGGGCGTGGATACCGATGTGCTGGCCCCCGATGGCGCCTACATGCCGGTGGCGAAGGGCGAGCGCCTGCGCCTTTTCTGCTGCGGTCGGCTCAACGTGATCAAGGGGCATGTGCACCTTCTGGCTGCCACGCGCACCTTGATCGACGCCGGACGCCCGGTCGCGCTGCGCATCGCGGGCGAGGATGACGCGGGCGGCAGCGGCTACCGCCGGGTGCTGGAAGCGCGGATTGCCGAGTTGGGCCTTGCCGACAGCGTGACGCTTCTGGGGGCGATCGACGCCGACAAGGTGCGCGACGAGATACGGCGCGCGCATCTCTTCGTGCTGGCCAGCCTTCAGGAAGCCATCGGCGTGGCGCTGATGGAGGCGATGAGTTGCGCCATCCCCACCATCGGCACCCGCACGGGCGGCGTGGCCGAGCTGATCCGTGACGGGCAGGACGGGCTTCTGGTGCCCCCCGGCGACCCCGGCGCGCTGGCTTCCGCCATCGCCGCGCTCGCCGATGACCCGGCGCGCGCGCAACGTCTGTCGAAGGCCGGGCGGCAGCGCATCGTCGAGGGGTTCCATTCGGGGCGCGGGGCGGAGGTGCTGATCCGGGCGATCTGGGGGTAAGGCGCCCATAGGGCGACGCGGGTGCAAAAAGGCGTGACGCGTCGCCATGCTACTCTGCCCCCGGCGCGATCGCGTAGTGCACGCCCGGCTCCTCGCTGAACTCCGCCCGCTCCACGTCCACCAGCCAGATCGGCCCGCCGGGGCCGTTCAACCGGCTGATATCGCCCTCCTCGAGAAGCGCGTAATCCGCCGCGCGCCCCTCCAGCACCGCGATGTCGCGGCCCGGCCCGCCATGGGCACGATCCCCGGGGCCAAGGTGCAGCCGGTCGTCGCCCGCCCCGGCAATCAGGATATCGCGCCCGGGCGTTCCGACCAGGCGGTCGTCCCCCGGCCCGCCCCGGCGGATGACACCATGGGCAAAGGTGCCCTCGGCGCGATCCTCCCATCCACCGGCGGTCGCGTTATAGGCCATCAGCGTGGCCCAACGCGGGTTGGCATCGTCGAGGTGGCGCAGCGCGCCCCAGCTTCCCCAGCGGCTGGCGGCGCTGACATCGACGAACGCATTGAACAGCGTGCCGCCTGCGTCGCGCCAGCCCTCCAGCAGCTCAGCGTAAAGCGCGGCCACCTCGGGCGAATAGTTGAACGCGGTCAGAAAGGCGGCAAGGTCGTCGTTCCAGACTGCCTCGCCCAGACCAAGGATATGGGTACCGCCCTCGTACATGACCAATTCCAGCCCGTGCCGGCGCGCCACTTGCGCGTGGTAGGGAAACCACTCCTCCACCGCCTGCGCGAGGCTGCCCGCGCGCAGTTCCTCGGCAGCGCGGGCGAAGCCGTCCGGCTGCCCGGCCCAATCCAGCACCTCCTCGACACGGTCCTCCAGCCCAAGCTCGTTGCCGAAATAGCCGGCCACCGCGTAAGCGTCGAAGCTTTCGGCGGGCGGCGCCCGCCCCTCGGCCTGCGCGCGCGGCGCCTCGAGGAGCGCCTCTTCCAGCCCCGGCCAAGAGGTCTGGGTGGCGATGACCCGGATCAGGCGATCCTCCTGTCCGTTGAAAACCTCGGCCCAGATATCGGCCACTTGCGCCGCGCGCAGCCCGGCATACTGCATCCAGGCCCCGTCCTCCTCGCCCGGCCAGCGCTCCTCCGCGCGGGCCGCCGCCCAATGGGCCTGCGTGAAGGTGAAATTCCAGACTTCGTTCGACCACTCGGCGTAAACGCGCAGATCGGGCGCGAGGCGGCGTTCGACATATTCGGCGAAGGCGCGCACGTAGTCGTCATCGGCGGTAAACGGCACGGTGAACCACGGATCCGCGCCGACGAAGTTGGACAGGCGCACCATGACCTCCAGCGGCACGCCCCGCCGCGACCAGGTGTAATCGCTCATCCGTGGGCGGTCGCCCCAGCTTTCCTGCGGCAAGTTCTCGGCCGGCATCCAGTTCATGAAGCGCAGCACGCGCATGTCGCGGATCCGCGCGATCCAGTCGGGGTTGAACAGCGCCCCGACCTCATGAAGCGGGATGTGATCCTCGCGCAGCACCACGATGTCGCGGATCGGGTCATCTTCCTCGGTCGCCGCGATGCGCAAGACGACCGGCCCGTCGCCGGGCGTGAAGTCGAACCATGCCTCGTGATCACCCATGGCGACGTTCTGCGCCCGTCCACCAAGGCTGAAATCGCCCTGCCCGGCCCACGTCACCCGGTAGCGCCCGATGGTGCCGCGCGCCGCCTCTGGCAGATCGGTCAGGATGAAGCTTTCCAGCGAAACGACCCCCTCGGGCAAGCGGCGCGGCCATCCTTCTTCCGTCAGGAAACCGCCTGCTTCCAACTCCGCCGGCTCGACTCCGCCCCATTGTCCTTCCAGATGGCCGGTCCATGGCCGGGCCGACCGCATGAGGTCGATGAAGGGCAGTTGCGTGGACCAGTCCGACAGCCCCGTCAGCCCGACGGCCAGCGCCGGGTCGGAAAGCCCGGTTTCCGGCAGCAGCGCGGCCTGATCGTCCAGCGCGCTGCCCTGCACCCGCGACCAGATGAAGCCCGCCGCCTCCGCGTAGTTTTCGCGCACGAGCGAATGGATGCTTTCGGGAAGCGCCAGATCGGCGGGCGGGGCCTCGTTGAACGCGGTGGCATAGGTGACCAGCGACGCGAGGAAATAGAGCGTCGGCGTCCCGTGTGGCGCGTCGTCCGTATAAAGATCGCTCGCGTCGAGCGCCGAAAGCCCGGTCTCGGTGAACAGCTCCGCCAGCACCGAGGCGACCGGGATAAGCGTGAGATCCAGTTCCGGGCGGGCCGCGCGCATCAGGTCCACGTAATCGACATACCAGTCGTGATATTCCCCGCGGTTATGCGCATGATACCGGCGCAGCCCACGCGGGTTCGGCGGGAAGTTACGCGCGAAGGCGGCCATGTCCGACCAACCCTCGTAGATGAAGAAGCGCGCGCCGGGCGCCTGCGCGCCGGTCCAGTCAAAGACCCGCAGGGTGGCGGAAACGGGCGTGTAGTCTTGCGGGTTGTCCCAGCCGTAGGGGTCATCCGGCGGGCTGTCCTGCACGAAGTTGAGCGGGTTGAGGATGATCGTGTTGAACCCCGCCCGGCGAAAGGCGACCCGGTCGTGATCCCAGACCGATGGCACCTCCGCGAAAGACCAGCCCGCGACGGGCGGCAACCGCTCGGCATCCTCGCGCGGCGAGCCGAAAATCCCGTCGGCGGCAAAGCCGTGCCCGCCGGCCTGCGCCAGATGGTGCAGCCAGTGGGGCACCGTCGTCTCGTCGCTGTCAGAAACGTGGTTGATCAGCGAATTGCCGTAGATGAACGCGCGGATGTCCTGCTGGGCCTGCGCGGGCAATCCCACGAACCCCCAGATCGCCAGTGCCGCGCCTATCCTGTTGAGCCACATGTCGCCCCCTGTCCTGCTACCTGTCCCGCACCAAAGGCTCGGGCCAGTCATCGCGCGTGCCCCGGACCCAATCGTAAACCTGCGAAATCTGCTCCGCCTTGCGATCCCATGTAAAGGCGTCGTGCACCCGCGCCAAGCCCGCCTGCCCGGCGCGCGCCAGGGCCGGGCGGTCGGCCTCCAGCCGTGTCAGCGCCGCCCGGACCCCTTCGACGATGGCCACGCGGTCGCCCAGCGGCACCTTCCAGCCGGTCGCCTCCGTCAGCAGTTCCGCCGGCCCGGCATAGTCCACGATCAGCGAGGGCAGACCCAGTGCCATCGCCTCCAGCACCACGCCGCCGCCGAATTCGCGGACGGAGGGGAAGGTCAACAGGTGTGCGTCTGCCAGCACGTCCTGCACCGTCCCGTGCGCCAGCCAGCCATGGAAAGTGACCGCCCCTGCTACGCCCAGCGCCTCGGCGCGTGCCTTGAGGTCCGCCAGCATCGGTCCGTCGCCCACCATGTCGAGCCGCATCCGGCCGTCGCGTAGCAGCGGTGCGGCGGCCTCAAGCGCCATGTCGGGCCCCTTGTAGGGCACCATCCGCCCCACGAAGACCCCGCGCAAGGGTCCGGGGCCGCCGGGATCGGCGCGCCGCGTGAAACGGGCGGGGTCGATGCCGTTTTCCGGGATATAGACGGTGCGCGCCTGAAGCGATGCCGGGATTTCCCCCTGTGTATGGCGGCTGCCAACGATGATCGCCGCGCTGTGGCGCAGGCTGCGCCGCCGACCGGGCAGCGCCTTGTAAGCGTCGCGCAGGTAGCTCAGCCATTCACGTTCGGCGCGGCGCGCGGCGTCGAACGCCGCGGGCCACGGCACCCCGCCATTGAGCGGGCCCAGAACGAAGGGCACGCCCGCGCGGGCGCATTTGGCCGCCAAGGGGCTCGCGATCGTCGGCGACAGGGGCGTCACGCGGTGCACGATGTCATAGGCCCCGCCCCGGATCGCGGGGCCGAAACGGCGCCAGACCAGCCGCTCGAAATACGGGTAGGACAGGGCATTGATCAGTTGCAGCGTGGTCCAGCCCTTGCCCGCCCCGCCGCGCAGCCGCTCGCCCAGCGCCCAGAGCGGGCGCGCGAAAGCCTCGGAATCGATGGCGGTGAAGTCCTTGCCTTCCACCAGCCCGGCCCGCAGGATCGCATCGCGGTTTCGGACCTGCGTGACCAGATGCACATCGGCCACCCGCCCCAAGGCCCGCGCCAGCGACCAGCCGATCAGCGGCACGCTGACCCAGTCGGGGTTGGCGGCTTCCGCGATCACCAGAACCTTCGGCCTGCCCGGCATCCGCGCCCTCCTCACAGGACCGTGCGCAACGGGACAGGCACCTGCCGCCGCACCGTTTGACGTTGTTCGGCATAGCCCAGCAGCGCCCCGGCGAAGAGCCATGTCATCGGCGTCAGCGTCGCGTTCGGCACCATGTCGAGCGTGTTGACCGCAAGGATCAGCATCGCGCCGCCGAGGATCGGCGCAGGCACGCCCGGAGCGCGCCCGACCCGCCACCAGACAAGGAAGACCGGCAGCAACAACAACCCGAACTCGGCGATGAACCCGGCCCAGCCATAAACCCCGAGGGTGATGATCCAGCGCCCGTCGGTGGTTGTCAGACGCTCGCCCGAGTCGCTGTAGATCTGGTTGCGCCCCCACGTGCCCCAGCCGAAAACCGGGCGTTCCATGGCACGGTCGAGCAGCACGTTCTCGTTGTCGAAGCGAAAGCGCAGCGATGCCTCGCGGTTCGCGCTGACGCTTTCGGCGGCGGCGAGCAGGCGGTCCTCCGGGATCAGCTCCGCCGTTTTCAGCACCGGATAGGCCAGCACGAGGCAGGCAAGGAGCACCGCGACGCGCATCTGCATGCGCAGGCCAAGCAGGATGATCACCGGCGCCAGAGCGGCCGCGTAGAGAATCGAGGCCATGGATTTGCACAGGATCAGCACCAGCCCGAGATAGGCCGCAACGCCCCACCACGGCAGGGCGGCGCGCCCTGCCTTGCCGCGCGCGATGCTGACTGCCGCAAGCACCGTGGTCATCATCAGGAAGGCCGCCCAGAGCCCGTGATAGAGGAACACGATGGGCCGGAAGCCATCGCCCCGGATCATCTGGTCAAAAACGTGCTGGAAATAGCCGTAGATCCAGATGTTGAGTTGCGGCGACAGGCGCACTTCCAGCAGCATGGGCAGGGAATAGGCCAGCCCGGCCAGCATAATCCCCCACATCAGGTCGCGTATGTCATCGCCGGTGCGCAGAAAATTGCGCGCCAGCAGGAAGGGCACGGCCAGCAGGAACTGGTTGAGCGCTTGCCCCAAAGCCTGCCGCGGGCGCAGCGCCGGCAGGCTGAAGCCGCCGAATTGCACCGGGTCCATGTTGGTCAGCACCGTGCCGAACGGGCTGAAGACGAACAGCAGCAACAGGATGCGCCCCAGCCGGTGGGAGGGCAGGAAGACAAGCTGTCCGCGATACATGACAAGGCAGATCAGCAGCGCGGTGATGCTCGGGATCGTCTCCTTGGTCAGTGGCGGGATCAGCGGAAAATTGAACCCCGCCGGAGGTGGCGGCAGGAACAGGTAGCCCGAGATCAGCACCGCCAGAAGGGCACGCCCCGGCGGCAGCCTGACAAACAGCCAGACGGCGATGGCCGGGAAGGCCACGAGCGCGAGTGTGGCGATTGCATTGGGCATGGCGTCTTCCGCGCGATCCTCCGTGGCCGCCTTGTCTTTCTTTTGCCCGAATCCTCGCGGGCATGGCAGCCTTGAATGTGTGATACCCGATACTTGGGGCAAAATTTTGCTCTGACGCGCGATTTCCCGGCCAGAAGGTCAGAACCGCGGCATCGCCGCCAACAGCGTCTTGTTATCGAAAGGCGCCTTCGCTATTCAAAGCTCGTGCGTAAAGACAGATCGTTCAGATGGCCCTTCACGACGGTCTCGGCCCTTCGGGGACCGATCAGACCGCGACTCGCGGCGCATGATCGTGACGCGCCCGTGCAGGGCGCCGGGACCGCGCGGCACGGCAGGCAGGGATCAGCGCGGTGAACGCGGCCGTGCAAGCCATCCGGGAGGCGCGCGCCTGGCAGCTTGCCATAGGGGCCGTGTCGCTTCTGGCGCTCGGCGTGCAAATCTATCTCGTGGCGCGCGACTGGACCTTCTACCAATACGATTTCCGCGCCTATTACTCGGGCCCCTTCCTGCGATCCATCGGCGAAGACCCCTATTCGGTCATCGCGCATCTTGCCTGGGCGGAGTCGGAGGGCCTGCACGACCACGCTTTGGCCTTCGTCTATTCGCCGCTGATCCTGTTCGCGTTCTCACCGCTGGCGATGCTGCCCTACCCGGTGGCATTCGGCGTGTGGCTTGGCCTGCAGGTTCTGGCGCTGGCCTATGTCTGCATTGCGACCGTTCGGGTGCTGGACGTGCCGGCCCATTGGGCGTTGCCCTGCCTCGCCTTCGGGCTCAATGGAACCTTGGCGGCCGTGCTGCGATCGGGACAGGTGACGCTGATCATCCTCGTCCTGATGCTGAGCGCCGTCGCGCTGCTGAAACGACGGTCGACGGGCGGCGCGCTGATCCCCATGGTGGTGGCGGCGACCCTGAAGATCTGGGTAGTGCCGCTGTTGGCGCTGGCAGCCGTGCCGTTTTCGACCAGGCGAATCCTGCTGGTCGCCGCCGCGTTTGGCATCATCGTCGTGTTGACCCTGTCTGGAACGCTTTTCGCCCCGGAGCTTCAAGCCCGGTATCAGGAGATCGTCGGCGAAATGGTCGCGTTTGATCGCGCACCGGTCAGCCCATATGACCAATCCATCCTGAATATCCTCGCCTATGTCAGTGACGCCGGCGCGTTCCCGACCGCTGTCATGCGAACGGTCTGGCTGGCGGTCTGTGCCGGCCTCGTCGGTATCACGGCGATCGTCTGCCTGCCGTTGACAATGGGAACGCGCGACCCGGCGCGGCTCTACCCGCTGTTGTTCAGCGTGGCCTGCCTGCTTCTTCTTCTGATCGTGCCGCGCGCCATCCACTACCAATGGACCATCGCGCTGCCGGCGGCGGCCTACGTGCTGTGCCGGATCAGGACGCCGGCGATCCGGGGGTTGCTGACGGCCATGCTGTTGATCCCGCCGCTTTACGTGAACCGCTATCTGTTCGGTATCTCGACGGATGCCCGGCTGGAGACGCTGCTGTTGCTGCCATGGGGGTTCTGGAGCTACCTGACGGTCAGCCTGCTGTGGGTCGCCTGCCTCGGGATCGCGCGGCGCGACCGACGTGACGGGTTGCTATGATCGGCCGGTCCGCGCGCGCTGTCAGCAGCCCGTGCCGCGCAGCACGACGCCGAAGGTGCGCCAGATGATCGCGAGATCCGTGCGCAGCGACAGCGCGCGATAATAGGCCTGATCGAAGCCGGCGCGTTCATGGAAACTCGACTCGTTTCGCGCCGAGGTCTGCCACAAGCCGGTGATGCCGGGGCGCATGACGTAATATTCGGTTCCGGGGTAAAGCACCCTCTGGTCGCGCATCATCGGGCGTGGCCCGACGATCGACATGTCCCCCGTCAGAACATTCCAAAGTTGGGGCAGTTCATCGAGCGAGGTCCGGCGCAGGAAACGACCGAACGGCGTGATGCGCGGATCGTTCTTGAGTTTCTGGTTGCGGTCCCATTCGGCGCGCGCCTCGGGGTTGCTGTCGAGATAGGAGTCCAGCACCGCCTCGGCATTGGGCACCATGGTGCGCAGTTTCCACATGCCGAAGACGCGCCCCTCCAGGCCGATCCGTTCCTGCCGGTAGAAGGGCGAACCGCGTTCGCGCAGAACCAGCACCAACGCAGCCAGCCCGACGATCAGCATCACCACCGGCGCAGCGAACGCAACGATGACAAGATCCAGACCGCGCTTGGTGTAACGATGATAGGCTTTGCCCCGACCGGTCGGTGGCAACGGCAGAATGCGGTGAGGCGCCTTTTCGTCAGCATACAGGCCGAAACGCTCATACATGTGCACACCCTCCTTCGGGGGGCGCCCGTGGCGGGCGCGACAAACAGAGCTTTCCTGCCTCGCCAAGCGACCCGTGGCGGGGAAAAGAAAGACAAACGGAATTCGTGTGCGATCAGACGCTGGCTATGAACCCGGCCCCCCAGGATCAGCGATCCGGCTACCCCCACCTTGGCGCAAGCCAGCCCCGTGACAGCGGGCCGAAGGCTCACGCGAAGTCGTAGCCGATCCACGCTTCGCACGGCTCACTACTCGCATTTGTGGCAAGATTTCGTCAATTAATGTTTGCCTCATTCTCGTTATGGTTGTGCCTTGCAAACGCTCAAAATCATGGCAAATCCCGACATGAAAATTCAGGGTTTTCAGACAATCCACAGGCACAAGGCAGAGCCGCGATCCAAGATTGTCGTCTTTCTGGAAACGGCTTCTCGACATCAATTCAACTATAGGGCGATCAACCCACCGAAACCTGTACCTTTCGTCAGGTTTTGGCCACCCAATCGGAAACAGAATGTGCGGTCGCGTGCGCTCACCTTCCACCTTCAGCACGGCGCGCATTCATGGCAGAAATCGGGCAAAATACGGCCGGCAACGTGTTTGAAGCACGTCACTTTTTTTCGCCGACAATCAGCCCTCTTCTTCAGGTTGCAAATTATGGCGAAACAAAGGCGCGCGGCGGCTCAAATTGTTCTCAAATCCGCCTTTTTTTGACACAATCCGATTCGGATCGGATGCGCCCACCCCTCTCGACGCGACCCGCCACCCCCCGGAAACAAGGCTTCCAAAGGCCTGATGAGACCCCGGTCAACCTCGCCAAGTTCTGCCTTAATTTCGCCATGACCGCGGGTGGATGCTTGATACGCCCCCCAGCCACGGCCATAAGCAATCCCGGCCCTGCAAACATGGAGACATCATGCCCGAGATCGCGCCAACCTTTGACGCCGCCTTCTGGATCACGGCCGCGGCCATTCTTGGCCTGCTGATGCTGTCGGGGTTCTTTTCCGGCTCCGAAACGGCGCTGACCGCGGCCTCGCGCGGCAAGCTGCGGGCGCAGGCCGACCGTGGATCGAAACTGGCCGAGGGCGCGCTCAAACTGACCGAGGATAGCGAGCGGCTGATCGGATCCGTCCTTCTGGGCAACAACCTCGTCAATATTCTCGCCACCTCGCTGGCGACCGCGTTGTTTACCCGGGCCTTCGGGGAAAGCGGCGTCGCCATGGCCACGCTTGTGATGACGCTGCTTGTGCTGATCTTCGCCGAGGTGTTGCCGAAGACCTATGCCATCACCAATGCGGAAAAGGCCGCCGCCACGGTCAGCCCGGCGATCCGGGTCGTGGTGCTTCTGTTCTCGCCCGTCGTGTCGATGGTGCAGATACTGGTGCGCGCGATACTCCGCCTGTTCGGTGTGAAGGCTGACCCCGACAGCGCCGTGCTGTCCGCGCATGAAGAAATCGCCGGGGCGATCACGCTGGGCCATTCCGAAGGCGCGGTGGAAAAGGAACACCGTGACAGGTTGCTGGGCGCGCTCGACCTTGGCGACCGCGCGGTGGAGGAAATCATGCTGCACCGCTCCAGCATCGAGATGATCGACGTGGATGACGATAGCGAAACGATCCTGAGCCAGCTTTTGCATTCCCCCCATACCCGCCTGCCCGTCTACAAGGACGATCCCGAGAACATCGTCGGCGTGGTCCATGCCAAGGACGTGTTGCGCGCGATGGACCGGCTGATGCGCGGGCCCGACGCCTCGGCGGCCGGGCTGGCGGGGTTCCAGGTGACGGACGTTGCGATGAAACCCTATTTCGTGCCGGAAACCACGACACTCGACGACCAGATGCGCCAGTTCCTGCGCCGCCACACGCATTTCGCATTGGTGGTGGACGAATACGGCGCGCTTCAGGGGTTGATCACGCTGGAGGATATCCTCGAGGAGATCGTCGGCGAGATCACCGACGAGTTCGATGTCGAGGACGAGATCGACCTCGCCCCGGAGGCCGACGGCAGTTACCTGATCGACGGCGGCATGACGATCCGCGACCTCAACCGCGCGACCGACTGGAACCTGCCCGACGAGGAGGCCAATACCGTGGCAGGGCTGGTCATCCACGAGGCGCAGATGATCCCCGAAAAGGGGCAGGTGTTTTCTTTCCACGGCTTTCGATTCGAAGTCACGGACCGTCATCAAAACCGCCTGACCCGGCTGAAGATCCGCAAGCTTTTGTAAGCGGGATCGCCGCGCCACGTTGCCGTCGGGCATCGCGGCGGGGCGCCGGCGCGGGCGGATGGGTTGGACGGGGCCCGCCCCCGCGCCTTGCGGCGCCCCCGAGGTATTTTGATCAAGATGATCGCGCGTGTCGTTTTTGGACTTGCGCGACGCGGCCGCCGAGGCTGTCCTGCAGGGGTGACAAAACGGGAGGGACCAGCGATGAAGACCAGCACTCGGGTTTGCGTGATCGGCGGCGGGGTCGTGGGATGTTCGGTGCTTTATCACCTGACAAGGCTGGGCTGGTCGGACGTGATGCTGCTGGACCGCTCTGACCTGACCAGCGGCTCCACCTGGCACGCGGCGGGCGGGTTTCACACGCTGAACGGCGATACCAACATGGCCGCGCTGCAGGGCTACACGATCCGGCTTTACCGAGAGCTGGAAGAGTTGACCGGCCTGTCCTGCGGGCTGCACCACGTGGGCGGCGTGACGCTGGCCGACAGCCCCGAGCGGATGGACATGCTGAAGGCCGAGCGCGCCAAGCACCGCTTCATGGGGCTGGAGACGGAGATCCTCGGCCCCGACGAGATCAAGGCGATCGCCCCCATCACCAATGTGGAGGGGGTTCTGGGCGGGCTTTACGACCCGCTTGACGGGCATCTGGACCCGTCGGGCACCACCCACGCCTATGCCAAGGCGGCGCGCATGGCAGGGGCCGAGATCGAAACGCATTGCATGGTGCGCGAGACGACCCCGCGCGCCGATGGCACGTGGGACGTGGTGACCGACAAGGGCACGATCCATGCCGAACACGTGGTCAACGCGGCTGGGCTCTGGGCGCGGGAAGTGGGCGCGATGGCGGGTTGTTATCTGCCGCTGCACCCGATGGAGCACCAGTATCTCGTCACCGATGATGTGCCCGAAATCTACGAGCGCGGGCAGGAACACCCGCATGTGATGGACCCCGGCGGCGAAAGCTACCTGCGACAGGAAGGCCGGGGCCTGTGCATCGGCTTTTACGAACAGAAGGCCCGGCCCTGGGCGGTGGATGGCACGCCGTGGACGTTCGGGCACGAATTGCTGCCCGATGATTATGACAAGATCGAGGACAGCATCGCCTTCGCTTATCGCCGCTACCCGGTGCTGGAACGCGCCGGGGTGAAATCGGTGATCCATGGGCCCTTCACTTTTGCCCCCGATGGCAACCCGCTGGTCGGGCCGGTTCCGGGCCTGCGCAATTACTGGTCGGCCTGCGGTGTCATGGCGGGCTTTTCCCAAGGCGGCGGGGTTGGCCTGACGCTGGCGCAGTGGATGGTTGAGGGCGAGCCGGAGCGCGATGTCTTCGCCATGGACGTGGCCCGCTTCGGACGCTGGATCACGCCGGGCTACACATTGCCCAAGGTGGTCGAAAACTACCGGATGCGCTTTTCCGTGGCCTACCCGAACGAAGAACTGCCCGCCGCGCGGCCGTTCCGCACCACGCCGGTGCATGACATTTTCGATGGCATGGGCGCGGTCTGGGGCCAGCAATACGGGCTGGAAGTGCCCAATTACTTCGCCGAGGGCGACGAGCCCCGATATGAAACGCCGACCTTCCGCCGGTCCAACGCGTTCGAGGCCACGGCGCGCGAGGTGCGCGCGGTGCGCGAGGGCGTGGGCATCAACGAGGTGCAGAATTTCGGCAAGTATCTTGTGACGGGATCGGGTGCGCGGGGCTGGCTCGACCGGATCATGGCCGGCAGGATCCCCAAGCCCGGGCGGATCAGCCTGACGCCGATGCTGGCACCCTCGGGGCGGCTGATCGGGGATTTTACCGTCGCCTGCCTTGACGAGGGCAGGTTTCGCCTGACCGCCAGCTACGGGGCGCAGGATGTCCACATGCGCTGGTTCGACGCCCAGTTGACGGGCGATGTCGCGGTCGAGAATATCTCCGACCGGTCGACCGGGTTCCAGATTGCCGGGCCGCGCGCGCGCGATTTGCTGGCCAAGGTGACGCGCGCCGATGTCAGCGCCGACGCCTTCCGGTTTCTCGACGTCAAGCGGCTGCCCCTCGGCCTGATGCAGGCCACCGTGCAGCGCGTCAGCTTCACCGGCGACCTTGGCTATGAGATCTATGTCGATGCGATGGAACAGCGGGCGCTATGGCACCTGCTGTGGGAGGCGGGGCAGGAGCTTGGCCTCAAACCCTTCGGGATGCGGGCGATGATGAGCCTGCGGCTCGACAAGTTCTTCGGTGCGTGGCTGCGGGAATTCTCGCCCGATTACACCCCGTTCGAGACCGGGATGGATCGCTTCATCCGCTGGAACAAGGATTTCATCGGCAAGGCAGCTGCCCTGAAAGAGCGCTACACCGGCGCCGCGCGCAAGCTGTGCGCCTTCATCGTGGAGGCCGGGGATGCCGATGTGATCGCCTACGAACCGATTTGGCTGGATGGCCGGGTGAGGGGCTTTTGCACCTCGGGCGGCTATTCGCATTACGCGGGAAAATCCGTGGCGCTTGGCTTCGTGCCGAGTGACCATGCCAAAGAGGGGCAGGAGGTCGAGATCGAGATCCTGGGCGAGATGCGCAAGGCACGGCTGGTGACGCAGCCCCTGTTCGATGCGGATGGCGCGCGGATGCGGGGATGAGCGATGGGGTGACCATCCTGCTGCTGGCCGCCGGGGCCTCCGCCCGTATGCGCGGGCGGGACAAGCTGCTGGAGGAGGTGAACGGGGACCCGCTTTTGCGCGTCATGGCGCGGCGGGCGGCGAAAGCGGGACCATTGCGCGTGACCCTGCCCGAGGGCAACGGGGACCGCGCGGCGGCGCTTGACGGCATCGACTGCACGATTGCGTCGCTGCCCCCCGGATGCAGCCAGAGCCAGTCGCTCGCCGCCGGGGTGGCAGGGCTTAGCGGGCCGGTTCTGGTGATGCTGGCGGACATGCCCGAGGTCACCGCCCATGACCTGCACCTGATGATGGCCCTGTCGCGGCAGGCGCCGGCGGCGATCCTGCGTGCCGCGGGCGCGGACGGCACGCCGGGCAACCCGGTGCTTTTCCCCGCCGACCTGCTGGGGGCGCTTGGGAAAATCACGGGCGACAAGGGCGCGCGCGAGGTGCTGACGCAGCACGAGGCCCGGGTGCATCTGGTGCCGTTGCCGGAAAAGCATGCGCTGATCGACCTCGACACGCCGGAGGACTGGGCCGACTGGCGCGCCGGACGCTAGGCGCCAAGAAAAAGGGGCGGCGCGTTCTCGCACCGCCCCAGTTCGGGTCCGGGGAAAGGATGTGCCCCCTCTCGCCCCGTGTCCCTGCTGCGTTTCGTTCAGCGCACGATCAGGCGCGCCTCGTGTCCTTTCAGAACCTTGCGCGCGGCGGCATAGCTGCCGATCCCGGCCGGCTGGCGCAGATCGGGGAACAGCGCAAAGATCTCATCACGCTGCTCGATCCCCATCGCCCCGAGGGTCTGGTCGCCGGGCTGGAAGCTTTCGGTCCAGGCCCCGTCGGACAGAACGACCTCGTGCTGGTCGAACATGAAGTGGATATAGGTCGTGCGCAGGGTGTCCATGTAGCGGATGCCCTTGTGGTCGATCAGGTGCTTGGCCGCGACCAGCACTTCGCTTTCCTCGAAATATAGCTGGGTGTGATCGTCGGACATGAGCATCCGGTGCTGCGGGCTGACCAGCATGTCGCGTTCCGGCAGGCCCTCGCCCAGCGACCCGGCCTTGATAAGCACCGGGCGCAGGTTCGGGGCGCGGCGCAGCTCGGCATGGTTCAGCGTGCGCGTGCCGACCCAGCGGATTTCCTGGATGCCGTTGTCGCGGGTGATGACCTTGTCGCCCACCTTCAGGCTTTCCACCGGCACCTCGCCGCGCGGCGTGGCGATGCGCGAACCGGGGGTAAAGCAGGGCACGACGTTCTCGATTTCCTCGAACCGCATGGTGCCGGTGATGTTGTCATCCTCGAACCCGTCGCCATCATAGAAGGTGACGGTGCCGTTTTCCGGGTTGTCATCGTCGAGCGCCACGCGCAGCGGGCCGGAGCCGGTCAGGTCGAGCGTATCGAAATCGTCGCCGCCGGAACCGCCATCGACATAGTCGCCGGGATTGCCGCCAAGGATCAAATCACGGTCATCGCCACCGTAGATCGTGTCCTGGTCGATGCCGCCGTCGATCGTGTCGTTGCCGGCGCCGCCATAGATCAGGTCGTTGTCGTCCTCGCCATAGATCAGGTCATCGCCGTCACCGCCGTGGAGCGTGTCGCGACCATTGTCGGGCACCGCGTCGGGGCCGATCGGGTTGCCATCGGATCCGTCATCCGTGATGTTCAACTCGTCGGGGAAACCCGGGCCAAGCCCGCCATAGATGGTGTCGTTGCCGCCCCCGCCGTAGACAAGGTCGGAACCTTCACCGGACGTGATCAGATCATCACCGTCATTGCCGTGGACCGTGTCATCGTCGAAGCCCGAGTTGATTTCATCATTGCCGGACCCGCCTTCGATATAGTCGGCGTCATCGCCGGTGAAGATGGTGTCATCGCCGGCGCCGCCGAACACGGTATCCATGTTGTCATCGACCACCGGATCACCGGGGAAAAGGCCCGGATACCCCCGGTCAGGACCGGAGAAGGTGGTATCAACACGGGTGTCGATGAAATCATCTCCATCGCCCCCTTCGACGTATTCCTCGCCATCGCCACCGATCAGGCTGTCATTGCCGTCGCCGCCGATCAGCGTGTCGTTGCCGCCTTCACCGTAGATCGTGTCATCGCCGTCCTGGCCGTCAAGCACGTCGTTCCCGTCGTTGCCCCAGATGATATCGTCACCGACACCCGCCTCGACCGTATCATCGCCGGGGCCTGCGAGGACCACGTCGTCATTGGGCTCGAAGCCGGGCAGGATCGCATCCTCGTTGTCGATGCGGTCGCCTTCCGGGTCGCCATCATAGTTCAGATCGATCAGATCGTCGCCGGGGGTGCCGTCAACGACGCCGTTCGCGCTACCGGGATCTACAGTACCAACCATGTTTCGTCTCCTTTTCCGAGGCCGGAACGCTTGGCGCCGCAGCCGTCAATCGCCTTCAATGTGACATCGAACGCACGGCGACCCTTGCGCGGGCCACCTGCTGGGACTGCGTGGGATCCAGAAAAACCAGACCCATCGAATATCCCCGAGCGAACGGTGTCGAACCTTGGTTCCAAACGGGAAGCGATGGCAGCGGACGGGGGGCGGCGCGCGACGACCAACGGGGCGGGCGATGGACCTGCGACCTCTCGATCACCGGCGGGATACCTGGCAGAGCATCCCCGCGTGGATCGCGCAAACCTGCGCGGCACGCATGCCACCTTCCGGGTTCCTGAGAACCGGTTGGTATCGTGCGGCCGCCCCCGTGGCCGTTAGACATCGCCCCCCAGTTGGGCTGTCCCTTGGATAGCTTGAGCAGCGTCTCCAACAAAGCGAAAATTGTTCGAAACATGGCCAGAACCCGGCAGAACACGGCAGAAATGGGCAAGTTCGTGGTTAATCCCGGTCTCGATCCGGGCGGCTTTGGTTACTAGACGGAAACAATCTTGCGCAGCGGATGCGCGCCGGAGAAGGTCTTAACATATTTCAATATAACGAAATTCATGACCCGCCACGTTTTCCGGGGGAGTGGCCTGCCCCATCGACCTGCCAGGAATCGCCTTGTTTGTTTCTATAGCTATGACAATGGATTGAAACGCTGCGCGAAACGGACTGTTAACCGTGGCGAGATTTGGGCACCACCGTGCCAAGTTTGACACATTTTCAATCTCTCGCAAAATCCTTCTTTGGTTCCCATTACGAACCAATCAGCGTCGAATCATCCCCGCGCTTGGCAGAATCGGCTCTGGTCTCGATATGCTCGCTGCGGGTGCGGTGTTCGAAAACTGACATGTCTCGCAGACGGGCGGCACGAAAAGCCCATGCCTTCGGCAGATGCCTGCCCCGAAAGCGCCGAACTCAGCGCGCAGGCTTGTATCAGGCAGCAACAAGACAGAGCGGAGCACACCATGCCAGAACCGCATCAGACACCGAAACAGGCCCCGACCCCCAAAGGCAGCGAGCAGCAGCGCAGCGGGCGCGAAAAACCGCGCTTCGTCTTCACCGACTGGGCGAGCATCTGATACCGCCTTGTCCGGGCCCGCACAGGGTGCGCGCCGCGCGTGGGTAGGTCCAAGCGCGATGCCGCGCGCAACACCAAGGGCGCGTCACAAGGATTATCCATGGGTGAGATCAGCGACAGGTGTTCCACCCTGACGGGAAAAGGAAACGCACATTTCACATATAGATTTGAATTGAAACGATTTTTTCACAGGGTTCGGGCATTTCCTTGATCTGGATCAAGCGACGATCCCGCAAGACGGATAGTATTCGGTTGACCCAAACCTTGACCAGAAAGGATCCCCGATGTTCCGGCATATCCTCGCCACTTCTGCGGCCCTTGCAGCCCTGACGTCGCCCGCCTTGGCGAATGAAGAGCTGCGCGCGCTTGCGCAGGAGTATTTTGACCCCATCCCGCTCAGCCCCCCGACGCTGGAAAACAACATCCTGTCGTCCGACCGGATCGATCTGGGCCACATGCTGTTCTTCGATCCGCGCATGTCGCGCTCCGGTATCTTTTCCTGCCAAAGCTGCCACAACGTGGGTATCGGTGGCGTCGATGGTCTCGAGACCTCGATCGGGCATGGTTGGCAGCACGGCCCGCGCAACTCGCCCACCGTGTTCAACGCCGTCTTCAACATCGCCCAGTTCTGGGATGGACGCGCCGAGGACCTCGCCGCGCAGGCCACCGGCCCGGTGCAGGCCGGTGTGGAAATGAACAACACGCCGCAGCGCGTGCTTGACACGCTCAATTCCATGCCCGGCTATGTCGATGCCTTCGCCTCGGCCTTCCCCGGCGAGGAAGATCCTGTCACGTTCGAGAATTTCGCCTTGGCGATCGAAGCGTTCGAGGCGACCCTGATCACGCCGAATTCCCCCTTCGACCAGTTCCTGATGGGCGCCAATACGCTGAACGAGCAGGAATTGCGTGGCCTCGATTCCTTCGTGAACGCCGGCTGCGCCTCCTGCCATGCAGGTGTCAACATGGGCGGTGAAGCCTACTTCCCCTTCGGTCTGGTGGAGCGCCCCGGTGCGGATGTCCTGCCCGAAGGCGACCGCGGTCGTTTCGCCGTGACGGAAACGGTCGTGGATGACTATGTCTTCCGCGCGTCGCCGCTGCGCAACATCGACCTGACGGCACCCTATTTCCACTCGGGCGTTGTCTGGGAACTGGAAGAGGCCGTCGCGATCATGGCCACCTCGCAGCTTGGCACGGAACTGAGCGATTCGGAGATCACCGACATTACCGCCTTCCTGCGCACCTTGACCGGCGAGATTCCGGAGGTTGACCACCCGATCCTGCCGACGCGCACCTCTGAGACCCCCCTGCCCGATCCGATGTAATCGGCGGCGCAGACACCCGAAAAAAAGGCCGCGCTTATCCAGCGCGGCCTTCGTCGTTCAACGGGATAGTCGCGGGTCAGCCAACCAGTTCGATCCCGGCGAAGAAATAGGCGATCTCCTCGGCGGCGGTTTCCGGTGCGTCGGACCCGTGCGCGGAGTTTTCGCCCTTGGACAGCGCGAAATCCTTGCGGATGGTGCCCTCGGCAGCTTCGGCCGGGTCGGTGGCGCCCATCACTTCACGATACTTGGCGATGGCATCCTCGCCTTCCAGCACCTGCACCACGACCGGCTCGGACGCCATGAACTCGCACAGCTCACCGTAGAACGGGCGCTCCTTGTGCACGGCGTAGAAGCTGCCCGCCTGCGCCGGCGTCATCTGGATGCGCTTTTGGGCGATGATGCGCAGGCCGGCGGCCTCGATCTTGGCGTTGATCGCGCCGGTCAGGTTGCGCTTGGTGGCGTCGGGCTTGATGATCGAGAAGGTGCGTTGCAGCGCCATTTGGGTGTCTCCGGGCATGTGGTTGGTGTTTGGCGCGGGCCGTAGCATGGGGGGGGCGCGTTGAAAAGCCGCCAATTGACAGCGCCGCGCAGGCGGGCCACACCGCGCCCATGCTCCGCATCGAAGACATCTCATATTCCATCGCCGGCACCCCGCTGCTGGTCAATGCCTCGGCCGATATCCCCGAAGGCCACAAGGTTGGCATCGTCGGGCGCAACGGCACCGGCAAGACCACGCTGTTCCGGCTCATCCGGGGCGAGCTGACGCTCGATAGCGGCGCCATCACCCTGCCCCCGCGCGCCCGCATCGGCGGTGTCGCGCAGGAAGTGCCGTCATCGGAGACCTCGCTTCTGGACACCGTGCTGGCCGCCGATACCGAGCGCGCGGACCTTATGGCGGAGGAAACGGACAACCCCGACCGCATCGCCGAAGTTCATGCCCGGCTGGCTGATATCGACGCCTGGTCGGCGGAGGCGCGGGCCGCTACCATCCTGCGCGGCCTCGGCTTCACGGCGCAGGAACAGCGCATGCCCTGTTCCGCCTTCTCGGGCGGCTGGCGGATGCGGGTGGCGCTGGCCGGTGTCCTTTTCGCGGCGCCCGAACTGTTGTTGCTGGACGAGCCGACCAACTACCTCGATCTCGAAGGCGCGCTGTGGCTGGAAAGCTACCTTGCGAAATACCCGCACACGGTGCTGGTGATCAGCCACGATCGCGGGCTGCTCAACCGCGCGGTGAACCACATCCTGCACCTGGAGGATCGCTGCCTGACGCTTTACCAGGGTGGCTATGACACCTTCGCGCGCACCCGAGCAGCGAAGATCGCGGTGGCCGAGTCTGAGGCCAAGAAGCAGGAGGCCCGCCGCGCCCACCTGCAAAGCTTCGTCGACCGCTTCCGTTACCAGGCCAACAAGGCGCGCCAGGCGCAATCGCGCATCAAGATGCTGGAGCGGATGGAACCGATCACCGCCCCCGCCGAGCGCGCCTTTCGCAAGTTCACCTTCCCCGAACCCGAACAACTGTCGCCCCCCATCGTGCAGCTTGACGGCGCCGCCGTGGGCTATGACGGCAAGGCCGTTCTGAGCCACCTGAACCTGCGCATAGACCAGGATGACCGGATCGCGCTTCTGGGCCGCAACGGCGAGGGCAAGTCGACCCTGTCGAAACTGCTGGCCGGAAAGCTCGACAAGCTGGCCGGGCGCATCACCACCTCTTCGAAACTGCGGGTGGGCTATTTCGCGCAGCACCAGGTCGACGAGCTGCGCATCGAGGAAACCCCGCTCGACCACCTGCGCCGCGAACGCCCCGACACCCCGCCCGGCAAGCTGCGCGGGCTCTTGGCGGGCTTCGGGCTGGGCGCCGAACAGGCCGGCACCGAGGTCGGCCGGCTTTCGGGCGGGCAGAAGGCGCGGCTGTCGCTTCTGCTGGCCACGCTCGACGCGCCGCACATGCTGATCCTCGACGAGCCGACCAACCACCTCGACATCGAAAGCCGCGAGGCACTGGTCGAGGCGCTGACCGCCTATACCGGCGCGGTGATCCTCGTCAGCCACGACATGCATCTTCTCAGCCTCGTGGCCGACAGGCTGTGGCTGGTCAAGGGCGGCCGCGTGGCGCCCTTCGACGGCGACCTGGAGGCCTATCGCAAGATGCTGCTGGCGGGCGATGACGACCCGGCCAAGGCGAAGCCCAAGGCGCAGGCGCCCAAGCCGAAACGCCCCTCGCGCGACGAGATGCAGGAATTGCGCGCCGAGGTGCGCAAATGCGAGGCGCGGATCGCCAAGATCGAGGAGATGCGCAGCAAGCTCGCGACCAAGCTGGCCGATCCCGACCTCTACGAACAGGCCCGCGTGGGCGAGCTGGAGACCTGGCAAAAGAAATACGCCGAGGTCATGGAGGGGCTGCACCGCGCCGAGGCGATGTGGCTTGCCGCCTCCGAAAAGCTGGAAGCGGCGGAACGCTAGGGGTCTGCGCCTGACGCAAGTGTCCCAGCCCGCCGCTGGTGTGCCCCCGCCATTCGGAGATGGTCCGAACGACGGCTTTGCGCAGGGAGGGGGGGTGCAAAGTTGTGAAATGTGGTCGCGCTTTTGGCCTAAAGATGCCATTCATCGGATAAACTGCCGCGTTTTCGGTGTTCGTCGAGTTTACGATAGGGACACAGTGATGATCGAAGATGGTGCAACGAATTGGGGTGAGGGTGGATCCAAACCTGTGGCTGACGGCTTCGACATGGAAGCTCGTCAGAAGTCAATTTACGAGTGGGTGAGGCAGGTGCGCGGCGGGGTGCTTGGCGGTGTTTGCACTGTTGAACGGCACATGAGCGCCGCCATTATCTACTTCATGCTGGGCGACCGCGTTAAGCGACACGATGTGCAAGCCGCGTTCGATAAGGGACTGCTGGCCACGCTCAACTACGATCGGCGCATCAAAGTGGTATTGCTGATCGCGCCGCACTTTATGACAGCGGAAGAGGTAAAGGCCCTGAAGGGCGATCTCAACGAACTACGCACCATTCGCAATTCGATGGCGCACAACCCGTTCTGGTTCCATCCGGAACTGAACGACAAGGGCGAGGTATTCAATCTCGTGCCGATGATTCAACGTGGCAATGCGCAGGTCGCATTGACCAGCGAATTCATCGCGAAGCTCAACGAGCGGATCGCCACCCTGATCGACCGAAGCTCAAAGCTCGCTCAAGCCGTTGGAAAGCGAGAGGTGGGCTAGCAAACAGCCAACACTTGCTACAATCTTTGAACCTGCAGCCAAGCTGCTCTTCCGCCCATCGTGTCGGATGCTCCAACCGCAAATGTCGCGGATGCGGGCGGCAGCTCCGGGGCTGCCTGCAATCATCTGACATATCCAATCGGGATTGGCGCCTCCTGACCTCACCCCTGCCGTCACGCGGGCCTCTTGCGTCGGGTGCAGGCCCCTAGGGGCGCGGCAGGACGCGCATGGGGTCGATGAAGCCAAGCCTGTCCGCCTCTGCCGCGACCGCGTCGACCGCCCCTTCGACGCCTTCGGGGTAGGTCAAGCGTGCCCAGTTCCCGCCATGGTAAGGTGCCAGCAGTTGGCCAGTCTCGACGATGGGCTGCGTCGAAAGCCCCAGATGCAGGTGGTTCCCGCCGCCTTCGGGGGCAAGATTCGCGATGCGCCCGATCTGGGTGCCCGCACGGATATCCCGAACGACATGGCTGTCGGGCCAAGTGTCGGCATCACCGACCGGCGGGTGATCCTCGCAGACCGTGCAAGCGACATGTCCGAATATCCAGTCGCGTCCGTCACGATCCCGGAAGACGATGAAGGACTGCATCCACAGGGGATCGGCGCTCTTGTTCCCGCGGCGATGATAATAGACCACATCGCCGTCAACCGGCGCGACGACGGTGCGCCCCGCGCGTGCGGCGATGTCTGTCGCAACATGGAATTGCCCGGCGAAGTAGGCATCCGGATCATCGAGCGGGCCGGCGCCATGCGCCGCGAAATTCGCGGTGATCCGGACCTCGGGACCGGAAAGCGGGAAGTGCACGTCCGGTGCACCACCGGTGGTGCAGGCGCGGTAGGCGCGGCCATTGAGGGTGAAGCCCTCCGCCGAATTGTCAAAAAGGTCCAGGTCCCGTTCAAAGGACCGCCCCTCGGCAGTGCAGTCGAGCGCGAGCCCTATGCGGCCTGTCCCGTTTCCCGCGTTGCGGATGGTGCAGCGGTTTTCGCCCCAAAGCCAGAGCGCCCCGTCCAGCCGCACCGCAAGACCGTGGGCGCGATCTCCAAGCTCGGCCCGACCCTCCTCGGCGACCGGCGGGCACAGCCGCGGGTCGGCGGCATAGACCCCGTCATCAAAGGGCAGGTCGGGCGGCGACGCGCCCTGCCCCGGCGCACAATCCGCCCCGGCGTAAACGTCGCGCGTGAAGCCCATGATGTTGAAGTCCTCACGCCCGACGCGCCCCCCCTGCGGCAGGCAATAGTCGCGGCGGAACGCGCCGAGGGCCGCGCGTGTCTGCGGCCCGGCCTGGCCATCGACGCGCCCGGCATCGTAGCCCAGTTCGTTCAGCCGCGCCTGCAGCAACGCCATGTCGCCACCGACAAGCGCTTCGAAATAGGCCGTCTGATCCTCATGCGTGAAAAGCGGTTGCCAGCCGATTTCGCGAAGACCGTCATACCGCCCGTTGGTGAAGTAGTGGTAGCGCACCGACTGCGCCACGGGCTCACAGGCCCGGCACCCATTCGTTACCACGTCGGTCAAGACGAATAGCTGCGTGCCGCCCGGCATCATCCTGACCGCCGAAATGCTGACCCGGCCGGATTCGAAAGCCTGGGGGTAGCGTGCCCGAATGGCGCGCGTCCCCGCGACCGATGGAGGCGTGCGACGGAAGTTCAGCTCCGCCGCCATGCGCGGCGGTCCCTCGCCGTTGACCAGCACGGTTTGCCAGTTGGTATTGGCCATGGTGGGAAAGACCACCTGCGCGATATCGACATTGCCGGTCTCGGTGACCCGTCGTAGCAAGCCGACCATCCCGAATGACGTTTCCGTGGCGACAGCCCGTGCGAGCGCGCGGGCGCCGTCCGACACGTCCGGCCTGTCGAGACAGGTGAGCCCCGCTTCAACCGACCCGCGCCTGTCGAAAAGGCATTGCGCGACCGCATCGGCCGTGGCTCGTTGCATCACGTCGCCCCGCCCGATCTGGGGCATCTGCGCGGTTGCGCTCCCCGCCGAGAGCAAAATGGCCGTCACGACGAGGACGAAACAAGACCGCGTTGTGACCATCATTCATTCCAATAGCGCTTTGCGTGAGGATGCTTGCGACGCTATGTGAACCGCCCCGGGTTTCCGAGAGGGTAAAACTCTCAGAGGATGACCCTTATGGAATCGA